>NZ_BAABLD010000028.1:0-15561 GCF_039544165.1 Viridibacterium curvum | reverse complement strand
CAAGCTGATTGCTCCGATCGCCATGGAAGAGGGTCTGCGCTTCGCCATCCGTGAAGGCGGTCGTACCGTCGGCGCCGGCGTCGTGGCAAAGATCATCGAGTAATTAGGTAAAGCGTCCTGGTCGGTTTCCACCGCCGGCCAGGATTTGAAGTTTCATGGCGCTCTGGGAGAAATTCCGGGGCGCTTTGCAGTCTCTGCGCAGGGGCATAGCTCAATTGGCAGAGCGTCGGTCTCCAAAACCGAAGGTTGGGGGTTCGAGACCCTCTGCCCCTGCCACCACTAGAGAACAGGCTGTAACCACTCATGGCCGACAAGATCAAATTCGTGCTGGCGCTCCTGCTTGTTGTGGCGGGCGTGGCGGCTTTCTATCTGCTGGGCGAAAGCGCTTGGCTGATCGTGCGCGTACTCTGCGTGATCGTTGGTGTGCTGGCGGGTGCTGCCGTGGGCTATACGACTGTGCCGGGCAAGCAGTTTGCCGGCTTCGCGGGTGAGTCGATCTCCGAGCTGAAGAAGGTGGTCTGGCCGACCAAGAAGGAAACCATGCAGACCACCGGGGCGGTCTTCGCCTTTGTCGTCATCATGGCCTTGGTGCTGTTTCTCATCGACAAGAGTGTCGAGACCGTTATCTACACACTGATTCTGGGGTGGAAGTCATGAGCGACAAGCGCTGGTATGTCGTGCATGCCTACTCCGGCTTTGAAAAGTCGGTGCTGCGCGCACTGACTGAGCGCGTGGCGCGCTCGGGCCTGCAAGACAAATTTGGCCAGATCCTCGTTCCGGTGGAAGAGGTCATCGAAATGAAGGGTGGGCAGAAGAGCGTCTCTGAGCGCAAGTTCTTCCCGGGCTATGTTCTCGTCGAGATGGAGATGGACGACGAAACCTGGCATTTGGTCAAGAGCACGCCCAAAGTCACCGGTTTTGTTGGTGGTACGGCCAATAAGCCGAGCCCGATTTCCGTCAAGGAAGTTGAAGCGATCATGCAGCAGATGCAGGAGGGCGTGGAGAAGCCGCGTCCCAAGGTGCTGTTTGAAGTTGGCGAATTTGTACGCGTCAAGGAAGGGCCTTTTACGGACTTCAACGGCAGCGTCGAGAGCGTCAACTACGAAAAGAGTCGTCTGCATGTGTCTGTGACCATTTTTGGCCGCGCCACGCCGGTCGAGCTTGAGTTCGGTCAGGTCGAAAAAGTCTGATTTCAAGGCGGCGCCGGGCCGTCGTGGTAATGCCCCGGCAAGAGGAGCGCCAGTAACGCAAGTGAACGCGCGCTAATACTCATCAACAAGGAGCCATCATGGCAAAGAAAATTGTCGGCTACATCAAGCTGCAAGTGCCGGCGGGCAAGGCCAATCCTTCGCCCCCAATCGGTCCCGCTCTCGGTCAGCGCGGCCTGAACATCATGGAATTCTGCAAGGCCTTCAATGCCCAGACTCAAGGTCTGGAGCCGGGTCTGCCGATCCCTGTGGTCATCACCGCCTTCGCGGACAAGTCCTTCACGTTCATCATGAAGACGCCGCCGGCGACCGTGCTGATCAAGAAGGCTGCTGGCGTCAAGTCCGGTTCGGCCAAGCCGCACACTGACAAGGTCGGCAAGATCACGCGTGCCCAGTGCGAGGAAATCGCCAAGGCAAAGATGAAGGATTTGACGGCCGCCAATCTTGAAGCAGCTGTCCGCACCATCGCTGGCTCCGCGCGCAGCATGGGCATCACGGTGGAGGGCCTGTAATCATGGCAAAGCTCTCGAAGCGCGTTCAGGCCATTCGTGCCAAGGTTGATCGCAACAAGCTCTACGCAGCGTCCGAAGCGCTGACCCTGATCAAGGAGCTGGCTACCGCCAAGTTCGACGAATCGGTTGATGTCGCAATCAACCTTGGCGTTGATGCCAAGAAGTCGGATCAGGTTGTGCGTGGTTCCGTGGTTCTGCCTGCGGGTACGGGCAAGACCGTACGTGTCGCCGTGTTCTGCCAGGGCGCCAAAGCTGAAGAAGCCAAGGCGGCCGGTGCGGACATCGTCGGTTTCGATGACCTCGCCGAGCAAGTCAAGGCGGGCAACATCGATTTCGACCTCTGCATCGCAACGCCTGACGCCATGCGTGTCGTTGGCGCCCTCGGTCAGATCCTTGGTCCGCGTGGCCTGATGCCGAACCCGAAGGTGGGTACCGTGACCATGGATGTCACGACTGCCGTCAAGAACGCCAAGGCTGGTCAGGTTCAGTACCGTACCGACAAGGCAGGCATCGTGCATGCCACCATCGGCCGTGCTTCGTTCGGCGTCGAATCGCTGCAACAAAACCTCGGTGCGCTGATCGAAGCTCTCGTCAAGGCCAAGCCTGCTGCGGCCAAGGGCGTGTATCTCCGCAAGATCGCTCTCACCTCGACGATGGGTGCTGGCGTTCGTGTTGAACCCGCAAGCGTTCAACAGCAGTAATTGAATTGTCGGGCAGCTCCGTAAGGGGCTGCGCGTAGGACTTTGGGCCTGCGGTATCGCTCTCGGGCGGCGTCGCAGGGTTGTCAAAGACCGCTGGGGCAGGGCTGGATGTTGAAGCTTTTGCTTAATCGGTGCGCAAGCACCGCCCAGCGCAGATGGCGTCCCCCCGAAAACAGGTTTCCGGCTTTTCTCCGCAAGGAGTCAAGTCCCTGAATTTGAGGTCGCCGTTGTTGGGCTCCGGAGGGCGCAAGCCGGATGGACCCGTAATTTAAGGAGCTGACCTTGAGTCTCAATCTCGAAGACAAGAAGGCTGTTGTGGCCGAGGTGTCTGCACAGGTTGCGAACGCTCAGACGATCGTTGTGGCTGAGTACGCTGGAATTGAAGTGGGTGACCTCACTTCGCTGCGTGCAAAAGCCCGCGAACAGGGCGTTTACCTGCGTGTGCTGAAGAACACCCTGGCACGGCGTGCAGTGGCAGACACTGCATTCGCTGGCCTTGCCGACCACCTCGTCGGTCCGCTGATCTACTCGATCAGTGCTGACGCTGTGGCACCGGCAAAGGTTCTCAACGACTTCGCAAAAACCAACGACAAGCTGGTTCTGAAGGCAGGTTCGTACAGTGGCAAGGTGCTGGACAAGGCAGGCGTGCAAGCGCTGGCTTCGGTCCCGACCAAGGAAGTGCTGCTGGCGCAACTGCTGGGCCTCATGCAATCGCCGATCTCCGGTTTCGCGCGCGCTATCGCCGCCGTTGCCGCGCAGAAGGGCGAGCCTGCCGCCGCCCCGGCCGAAGCTTGATTCAATCGCAACTCATTCAAATTCAGGAATATCAAAATGGCATTCGATAAAGACGCTTTCCTGTCCGCTCTGGACAGCATGACCGTGCTGGAACTCAATGACCTGGTCAAGGCTATTGAAGAAAAGTTCGGCGTTTCTGCAGCTGCTATGGCTGCTCCCGCTGCTGGCGGTGGTGCTGCTGCGCCTGCGGCTGAAGAAAAGACCGAGTTCACCGTTGTCCTGGCTGCTGCCGGTGACAAGAAGGTGGAAGTCATCAAGGTGGTGCGTGCTGCAACCGGCCTGGGCCTCAAGGAAGCTAAGGACGTGGTTGATGGCGCACCGAAGGCTGTCAAGGAAGGCATTTCCAAGGCTGATGCTGACGCGCTCAAGAAGCAACTCGAAGAAGCTGGCGCCAAGGTCGAAATCAAGTAATTCGGCCGGTTCTACCGGGGGTTGGCAGCAAAATGCTGCCAACCCCTTTTGTGCTTTGTTTTTTCTGCTTTGTTGAAGCAGAGCGGTTTTGATTTGTCAGCACCGCGAGGCCAGACAACAGGCTTGTCACCCGGACAGCCCTGCTATTTGTCCTCTCCCGTCGGGCAATTGATACGGAGCATCTATGGCGTACTCCTACACCGAGAAAAAACGCATTCGTAAGAGCTTTGCAAAGCGTGCAAGCGTTCTGAATGTCCCCTTCCTGCTGGCTACCCAGCTGGAGTCCTACACGAACTTCCTTCAGGCGGCAGTTCCGCCTGCGGCCCGCAAGAACGAAGGCTTGCAAGCCGCATTCACGTCGATCTTCCCGATCTCGTCGCATTCGGGCAACGCGCGTCTGGAGTTCGTGCACTTCATTCTCGGTGAGCCCGCCTTCGACGTTAAGGAATGTCAGCAACGCGGTCTGACCTTTGCGTCGCCGCTGCGCGCGCGCGTCCGCCTTGTCATCATGGACAAGGAGGCGCCTAAAGAGACCATCAAGGAAGTAAAGGAGCAGGAAGTCTACATGGGCGAGATTCCGCTCATGACGACCACCGGCTCTTTCGTCGTTAACGGTACCGAACGCGTTATCGTGTCGCAGCTCCACCGCTCGCCTGGCGTGTTCTTCGAGCACGACCGCGGCAAGACGCACAGCTCCGGCAAGCTGCTGTTCTCGGCTCGCATCATTCCTTACCGTGGTTCGTGGCTCGATTTCGAATTCGATCCGAAGGACTTCCTGTTCTTCCGCGTCGACCGTCGGCGCAAGATGCCCGTCACCATTCTGCTCAAGGCCATCGGCATGACGCCGGAAATGATTCTGGCCATGTTCCACGATTTCGATTCGTTCGAGTTCGCGGGCAGCGATGTGCGTTTCGAAATCGTGCCGGATCGTCTGCGCGGCGAAATTGCCCGGTTCGACATCCTGGACGGCAAGGGCAACGTGATTGTCGGCAAGGACAAGCGCATCAACGCCAAGCATATCCGTGACATCACGACGGCCGGCATCAGCTCCATCATCGTGCCGGAAGACTTCGTGGCTGGCCGCGTGCTCGCACATGATGTCGTCGATCCTGAAACGGGTGAAGTGATCGCGCGCGCCAACGACGAGATCACTGAAGACTTGTTGGCCAAGATGGGCCATGCAGGCATCAAGGGTTTCAAGACCCTCTACATCAACGATCTCGATCGTGGTGGCTACATCTCGCAAACTCTGCGCTCCGACGAAACGGTCGATCAGTGGCAGGCCCGTGTGGCCATCTATCGCATGATGCGTCCGGGCGAACCGCCCACTGAAGACGCTGTCGAATCGCTGTTCAATGGCCTTTTCTATTCGGAAGAGCGCTACGACCTGTCAACCGTCGGCCGCATGAAGTTCAACCGTCGTGCTTACCCTGAAAAGCTCGATGACAAGGCGCCGGATTGGCTCAAGCGTTTCTATGCGGCTATCGGTCATCGCGACGAGATTGGCCCCGGCGTGCTGTCCAACGAAGACATCCTGTCCGTGATCGCTGTGTTGATCGAGCTGCGCAACGGCCGCGGCGAAATCGATGACATCGACCACCTCGGCAATCGCCGTGTGCGCTCGGTCGGTGAGCTCGCAGAAAACCAGTTCCGTGCCGGTCTGGTGCGCGTTGAGCGCGCCGTCAAGGAACGCCTCGGTCAGGCCGAGAGCGACAACCTGATGCCGCACGACCTGATCAATGCCAAGCCCATCTCGGCTGCGATCAAGGAGTTCTTCGGTTCTTCGCAACTGTCGCAGTTCATGGACCAGACGAACCCGCTCTCCGAAATCACCCACAAGCGCCGTGTGTCGGCTCTTGGCCCGGGCGGTCTGACGCGTGAGCGTGCCGGCTTCGAAGTGCGTGACGTGCATCCGACCCACTACGGTCGCGTTTGCCCGATCGAAACGCCAGAAGGCCCGAACATTGGTCTGATCAACTCGCTGGCTGTGTATGGCCGCACCAACGAATACGGCTTCCTCGAAACTCCGTATCGCAAGGTGAATGACGGCAAGGTCACCGACCAGATCGATTTCCTGTCGGCCATCGAAGAGGGCCAGTACGTGATCGCCCAGGCGAACGCCGAAGTGGACAAGAAAGGCTCGCTGACAGGTGAGCTGGTGTCTGCCCGCCACAAGGGTGAGTTCACCCTCGTCGAGCCGGCACAGATCCAGTACATGGACGTGTCGCCGTCGCAGATCGTCTCGGTTGCGGCATCGCTGATTCCGTTCCTTGAGCATGACGATGCGAACCGCGCGCTGATGGGTGCCAACATGCAACGGCAGGCCGTACCTTGCCTCCGCCCCGAGAAGCCGCTGGTGGGTACCGGCATCGAGCGCACCGTGGCCGTTGACTCGGGTACGACGGTGCAGGCCCTGCGTGGCGGTGTTGTGGATTACATCGATGCTGGCCGTATCGTGATCCGTGTGAACGACGATGAAACGGTGCCGGGCGAAGTCGGCGTCGATATCTACAACCTCATCAAGTACACGCGCTCCAACCAGAACACCAACATCAACCAGCGCCCGGTCGTGAAGATCGGCGACATCATCGCCAAGGGCGATGTGATCGCTGACGGCGCATCGACCGACCTTGGCGAACTGGCCCTCGGCCAGAACATGCTGGTAGCGTTCATGCCCTGGAACGGCTACAACTTCGAAGACTCGATCCTGATCTCCGAGCGTGTTGTTGCCGATGACCGTTTCACTTCGATCCACATCGAAGAACTGACGGTTGTCGCACGTGACACCAAGCTCGGACCTGAAGACATCACGCGCGACATCGCCTCACTGGGCGAAGTGCAGCTGGGTCGCCTGGACGAAGCGGGTATCGTTTACATCGGCGCAGAAGTCGAAGCCGGTGACGTTCTGGTCGGCAAGGTGACGCCTAAGGGCGAAACCCAGCTGACGCCGGAAGAAAAGCTGCTGCGTGCGATCTTCGGTGAGAAGGCCAGCGACGTTAAGGACACCTCGCTGCGCGTGCCCTCGGGCATGAACGGCACGGTCATCGACGTGCAGGTTTTCACGCGCGAAGGCATCGAGCGCGACAAGCGCGCGCAGTCCATCATCGATGACATGCTCAAGAGCTATCGTCTGGATCTGGCTGACCAGATGCGCATCGTCGAACGTGATGCGTTCGAGCGTATCGAGCGCCTCATCGGTGGTCAGGTGGCCAATGGGGGGCCGAAGAAGCTCGCCAAGGGCACGAAGATCGACAAGGCCTATCTGGAGACGGTCGAACCATACAACTGGTTCGACATCCGCTTGGCTGACGACGCCATCGCCCAGCAACTGGAGCAACTGCGCGAAGGTCTGGAAAAGACCCGTAAGGACTTCGATCTGGCTTTCGAAGCCAAGAAGAAAAAGCTCACGCAAGGCGACGAGCTGCCCCCCGGCGTGCAGAAGATGGTCAAGGTCTACCTGGCTGTGAAGCGTCGCCTGCAGCCCGGCGACAAGATGGCCGGTCGTCACGGTAACAAGGGTGTGGTGTCCAAGATCGTGCCGGTCGAAGACATGCCTTACATGGAGAACGGTACGCCGGTCGACATCGTGCTGAACCCGCTGGGCGTGCCGTCGCGGATGAACATCGGTCAGATTCTCGAAACCCACCTTGGCTGGGCTGCCAAGGGCTTGGGCAACAAGATCGGTGCGATGCTGACTTCGCAGACCAACACCAAGGAAATCCGCAAGTTCCTCGAAGAGATCTATAACGGTAGCGGCAAGGCCGAGGATCTCTCGAGTCTCAAGGACAACGAGGTGATCGAGTTAGCCAGCAACCTGTCGAAGGGTGTGCCCTTCGCAACCCCGGTGTTCGACGGTGCGACCGAAGAAGAAATCATCGGCATGCTGCAATTGGCGGGCATGGATACGGGTGGTCAGGTAACCCTGTTCGATGGTCGCAATGGCGAAGCGTTCGAGCGCAAGGTGACCGTCGGCTACAAGCACGTACTGAAGCTGCACCACTTGGTCGACGACAAGATGCACGCACGTTCGACCGGCCCGTACTCGCTCGTCACGCAACAACCGCTGGGCGGCAAGGCCCAGTTCGGTGGTCAGCGTTTCGGTGAAATGGAAGTGTGGGCACTCGAAGCCTACGGCGCCGCTTACACGCTGCAGGAAATGCTGACCGTGAAGTCCGATGATGTGAATGGTCGTACCAAAGTCTACGAAAACATCGTCAAGGGCGAGCACAAGATCGATGCCGGCATGCCGGAATCGTTCAACGTGCTGGTGAAGGAAATCCGTTCGCTGGCGATCGATATCGATCTCGAGCGTTACTGATCCGTGACTGGAATGGAGTACTGATACATGAAGAGCCTGCTCGCAGATCTGTTCAAGCAAACCCTGCCGAACGAAGAAGAGTTCGATGCCATTACCATCGGCCTCGCTTCGCCGGACAAGATCCGTTCCTGGTCCTACGGTGAAGTCAAGAAGCCGGAGACCATCAACTACCGTACCTTCAAGCCCGAACGCGATGGCCTGTTCTGCGCCAAGATTTTCGGGCCCGTGAAGGACTACGAGTGCTTGTGCGGCAAATACAAGCGCCTGAAGCACCGTGGTGTCATCTGCGAAAAGTGTGGCGTTGAAGTCACGCTGTCCAAGGTGCGCCGTGAGCGCATGGGCCACATCGAACTCGCTTCGGTGGTTGCGCACATCTGGTTCCTGAAGTCTCTGCCGTCGCGTCTGGGCATGGTCCTCGACATGACCCTCCGCGACATCGAACGCGTGCTGTACTTCGAAGCATTCGTCGTCGTCGAGCCGGGCATGACGCCGCTGACCAAGGGTCAGCTGCTGACCGAAGACGACTACCTCGCCAAGACCGAAGAGTTTGGCGACGAGTTCGTAGCACTTATGGGTGCTGAAGGCATTCGCGGCCTGCTGCGTGGTATCGATATTGCCTCTGAAGTTGAGCGTCTGCGTTCGGAGCTGGAAACCACAGGCTCTGAGGCCAAGATCAAGAAGATCGTCAAGCGCCTCAAGGTGCTCGAGGCCTTCCAGCAGTCCGGCATCAAGCCCGACTGGATGATCATGGAAGTGCTGCCCGTGCTGCCGCCGGATCTGCGTCCGCTGGTGCCGCTCGATGGCGGCCGCTTCGCGACTTCCGATCTGAACGATCTCTATCGCCGCGTCATCAACCGTAACAACCGTCTCAAGCGCCTGCTCGAACTGAAGGCGCCTGAAATCATCGTGCGCAACGAAAAGCGCATGCTGCAGGAAGCTGTCGACTCGTTGCTCGACAACGGTCGTCGCGGCAAGGCCATGACTGGCGCCAACAAACGTCCGCTGAAGTCGCTGGCTGACATGATCAAGGGTAAGGGCGGTCGCTTCCGTCAGAACCTGCTTGGCAAGCGCGTGGACTACTCTGGTCGTTCCGTGATCACGGTGGGCCCGCAACTCAAGCTACATCAGTGCGGTCTGCCCAAGCTGATGGCACTCGAATTGTTCAAGCCCTTTGTGTTCAACAAGCTTGAACTGATGGGCCTGGCCACGACGATCAAGCAAGCCAAGAAGGTTGTTGAATCGCAAGAGCCGGTGGTTTGGGACATCCTCGAAGAGGTCATCCGCGAACACCCGGTGATGCTTAACCGCGCCCCGACGCTGCACCGTCTCGGCATCCAGGCTTTCGAGCCGACGCTGATCGAAGGCAAGGCGATCCAGCTGCACCCGCTCGTCTGCGCGGCCTTCAACGCCGACTTCGACGGTGACCAGATGGCCGTTCACGTCCCCCTGTCGCTCGAAGCACAGATGGAAGCCCGCACACTGATGCTGGCTTCCAACAACGTGTTGTCACCTGCTAACGGCGAGCCGATCATCGTCCCGTCGCAAGACGTGGTGCTGGGCCTTTACTACGCAACCCGTGCTGGCGTGAATGCACGCGGCGAAGGCATGGCGTTCGTTGATACCAACGAAGTCAAGCGGGCCTACGAGTCTGGCCAGATTTCGCTGCATGCGAAGGTCGCTGTGCGTATCCGCGAAGTCGAGATCAACGAGGCTGGTGAGCGTACCGAGAAGGTGACGCGTTACAACACTACGGCTGGCCGCGCACTGCTGTCCGAGATCCTGCCTGCAGGTCTGCCGTTCAGCGTGATCGACAAGGCGCTGAAGAAGAAGGAAATCTCGCGCCTCATCAACACCTCGTTCCGTCGCTGCGGCCTGCGTGAAACCGTCATTTTTGCTGACAAGCTGATGCAGTTCGGTTTCCGTCTGGCAACCCGCGCCGGTATCTCGATTGCCGTGAAGGACATGCTTGTGCCGAAGGCCAAGGAGTCCATCATCGCGGCATCCGAGCACGAAGTGAAGGAAATCGCCCAGCAATATGCATCGGGTCTCGTGACGGATGGCGAGCGTTACAACAAGGTCGTCGATATCTGGGGCCGTACAGGCGACCAGGTTGCCAAGGCCATGATGGAGCACCTCGGCCAGGAAGACGTGATCGACCGCGAGGGCAAGGCGACCAAGCAGGAATCGTTCAACTCGATCTACATGATGGCCGACTCGGGCGCTCGTGGTTCTGCTGCCCAGATCCGTCAGCTCGCTGGCATGCGCGGTCTGATGGCCAAGCCAGACGGCTCCATCATCGAGACGCCGATCACGACGAACTTCCGCGAAGGTCTGAACGTTCTGCAGTACTTCATCTCCACGCACGGTGCTCGTAAGGGCCTGGCTGACACGGCTCTGAAGACCGCGAACTCCGGTTACCTGACACGTCGTCTGGTGGATGTGACGCAGGATCTGGTTGTCATCGAAGACGATTGCGGCACTTCCAGTGGCTTCGTCATGAAGGCACTGATCGAAGGCGGTGAAGTGGTCGAAGCGTTGCGTGAGCGCATCCTCGGTCGCGTGACGGCTGACGACATCGTCAATCCCGAAACACAAGAGACCGTGATCTACTCGGGCGACCTCATTGATGAAGATGCATGCGATCTCATCGACTCCCTGGGTATCGACGAAGTGCGCGTGCGTACGCCGCTGACTTGCGACACTCGTTATGGTCTGTGTGCGAAGTGCTACGGCCGCGACCTTGGCCGCGGTCAGCTGGTGAACGCTGGCGAAGCGGTTGGTGTGATTGCTGCGCAGTCGATTGGTGAGCCTGGCACGCAGCTGACGATGCGTACCTTCCACGTCGGTGGTGCGGCGTCGCGTGCAGCAGTGGCCAGCTCGGTCGAAGCCAAGTCCGCGGGTACCGTGCGTTTCCAGGCGGGCAACATGCGTTACGTGACGAGTGCCAAGGGCGAGAAGATCGTCATTGCGCGTTCGGCGGAGATCATCGTTGCGGACGACATGGGTCGGGAGCGCGAACGTCACAAACTGCCGTACGGCGCCACTCTGATTGTCGACGACGGTCAAAGCATCAAGGCTGGTACGCAACTGGCAAACTGGGATCCGCACACGCGTCCGATCGTGGCAGAGCACGATGGCTCGATCAAGTTCGAGAATGTGGAAGAGGGCGTCACCGTTGCCAAGCAGATCGACGAAGTGACCGGTCTGTCCACGCTGGTCGTGATCGACGCCAAGCGTCGCGCAGGGTCGTCGCCTTCGAAGGGCGTTCGTCCTCAGGTCAAGCTGCTGAACGAGCAGGGCGAAGAGGTGAAGATCCCGGGTACTGACCATCCGGTGACCATCACCTTCCAGGTCGGCTCGCTGATCACCGTCAAGGACGGTCAGCAGATCCACAAGGGCGACGTGCTGGCACGCATCCCGCAGGAATCGGCGAAGACTCGCGACATTACCGGCGGTCTGCCGCGTGTGGCTGAGTTGTTCGAAGCGCGTGCGCCGAAGGATGCTGGCATGCTGGCTGAAGTGACCGGCACGCTGTCGTTCGGTAAGGAAACCAAGGGTAAGCAGCGTCTTGAGATTACCGAGCCCGATGGTACCAAGCACGAATTCCTGATCCCGAAGGACAAGCACGTGATGGTGCACGATGGTCAGGTTGTCCAGCGCGGCGAACTCATCGTCGACGGTCCGGCCGATCCGCACGATATCCTGCGCTTGCAGGGCGTTGAGGCGCTGGCGCGTTACATCATCGACGAAGTGCAGGACGTCTATCGTTTGCAGGGCGTGAAGATCAACGACAAGCACATCGAAGTGATCGTTCGCCAGATGTTGCGTCGCGTTGTCGTCAGCGACCCGGGCGATACCAAGTTCATTCGCGAAGAGCAGGTCGAGCGCTCCGAGTTGTTGGACGAGAACGACAAGGTGGTGGGGAACGACAAGCAGCCTGCGACTTATGAGTACATGCTGCTGGGTATCACCAAGGCCTCGCTGTCGACCGACTCTTTCATCTCGGCCGCTTCCTTCCAGGAAACGACTCGCGTACTGACCGAGGCTGCCATCATGGGCAAGCGCGACGAGTTGCGCGGTCTGAAGGAAAACGTCATCGTGGGTCGCCTGATCCCGGCAGGTACGGGTTTGGCCTATCACCGTACCCGTCGCGCGCAATCGGCCGGTATCGATCTGGGAAGCGATTTCCTGAGCGGACTAGGCGAAGCTCCGGCGGAGCAAACCACGGAGACGCCAGCCGAGGGCTGAAGTTGACGTTGATGCAGGAGGCTTTTATACTCCCGCGTCTTTGAGTGAGCCGGCACTCGCGTGCCGGCTCAAGTTTTTGTTGTAACTGTCTGATTGCGGCCCGGGGCAGGGTGGTTCCTGTTCAGCAGCGGTGCGATCCAAGGAAAGAAATGCCTACCATCAACCAGCTTGTACGTCAGGGACGTCAGGCCATCGTCAGCAAGAGCAAGGTGCCGGCGCTGGAAGCTTGTCCCCAGAAGCGCGGTGTTTGTACCCGCGTTTACACCACGACTCCGAAGAAGCCGAACTCGGCGCTTCGTAAAGTCGCCAAGGTGCGTCTGACCAACGGTTTCGAGGTCATCTCCTACATCGGCGGCGAAGGCCACAACCTGCAGGAACACTCGGTTGTGTTGATCCGCGGCGGTCGTGTGAAGGACTTGCCGGGTGTGCGTTACCACATCGTGCGCGGTTCTCTTGACCTGCAAGGCGTCAAGGATCGCAAGCAATCCCGCTCCAAGTACGGCGCGAAGCGCCCGAAGAAGTCCTGATAACTGACGGAAGGAGACTGACATGCCCCGTCGTCGCGAAGTACCGAAGCGTGAAATCCTGCCTGATCCCAAATTTGGCAGTCAGGACATTTCCAAGTTCATTAACGTCCTCATGATCGGTGGCAAGAAGGCTGTTGCCGAGCGCATCATCTATGGCGCGCTGGATGTCATCTCGACCAAGTCCGGCAAGGACCCGATCGAAGTTTTTCAGACCGCTCTTGGCAACGTGAAGCCTGTGGTCGAAGTGAAGAGCCGTCGCGTGGGTGGTGCGAACTACCAGGTGCCGGTCGAAGTGCGCCCCAGTCGCCGTATGGCGCTGTCGATGCGCTGGATTCGCGAAGCAGCGCGCAAGCGTTCGGAGAAGTCGATGGCCCAGCGCCTTGCTGGCGAGCTGATCGAGGCCTCCGAAGGTCGCGGCGCGGCCATGAAGAAGCGTGACGAAGTGCACCGTATGGCGGACGCCAACAAGGCGTTTGCTCATTTCAGGTTCTGATCGCGAAAGTGACCAAAACCTCTCGGGCCCTGCAAAGGGCTCGAATGCTTTTTGCGGATGCGACCGTGTCATCCGCTTGAAATACAGAACTCAACCTACCTACGAAGGGCGAACATCGTGGCACGCAAGACCCCCATCGAGCGATATCGCAACATCGGCATCTCGGCGCACATCGACGCCGGTAAGACTACGACGACCGAGCGCATCCTGTTCTACACCGGTGTGAACCACAAGATCGGTGAAGTGCACGATGGCGCTGCGACCATGGACTGGATGGAGCAGGAGCAGGAGCGTGGCATCACGATTACCTCTGCTGCGACCACCTGTTTCTGGAAGGGCATGGCCGGCAACTTCCAGGATCACCGCATCAACATCATCGACACCCCGGGGCACGTTGACTTCACGATTGAAGTCGAGCGCTCCATGCGCGTGCTCGACGGCGCTTGCATGGTCTACTGTGCGGTGGGTGGCGTTCAGCCTCAGTCGGAAACTGTGTGGCGTCAGGCCAACAAGTACGGCGTGCCGCGTCTCGCCTTCGTTAACAAGATGGACCGTCAGGGGGCAGACTTCTTCAAGGTCTACAATCAGATGCGTACCCGCCTGTCGGCCAATCCGGTGCCCATCCAGGTGCCTATCGGCGCTGAAGACAACTTCACGGGGGTGATCGACCTTGTCAAGATGAAGGCCATCCTGTGGGATGAGGCTTCCCAAGGCACCAAGTTCACGTACGAAGACATCCCCGCCAATCTGGTCGAAACGGCCAAGGAGTGGCGTGAAAAGATGCTCGAAGCCGCCGCTGAGTCGTCGGAAGAGCTGATGAACAAGTACCTTGAAGAAGGCGATCTGTCGGAGGCTGATCTCAAGTCCGCGCTGCGTGATCGCACTATCAAGGGCGAGATCGTGCCGATGATGTGCGGTACCGCGTTCAAGAACAAAGGCGTGCAGGCCATGCTTGATGCTGTCATTGAGTACATGCCTTCGCCGGTCGACATTCCTCCGGTTGATGGTACCGACGAAGACGATAAGCCTGTGACCCGTAAGGCAGACGACAGCGAAAAGTTTTCGGCTCTGGCTTTCAAGCTGATGACAGACAAATACGTCGGTCAGCTCACTTTTATCCGCGTCTATTCGGGCGTGCTGAAGTCGGGCGACTCTGTCTACAACCCGATCAAGGGCAAGAAGGAGCGTATCGGTCGTCTGGTGCAGATGCACGCCAACAACCGTGAAGAAATCGACGAAGTGCGTGCAGGTGACATCGCAGCCTGTATCGGCCTGTCGTCCGTGACGACGGGTGAGACGCTGTGCGATCCGGAGGCAGAGGTCACGCTGGAGCGTATGGAGTTCCCTGAGCCCGTGATTCACGTGGCTGTCGAGCCGAAGACCAAGGGCGACCAGGAAAAGATGGGTATCGCGCTGGGCCGTCTGGCACAGGAAGATCCGTCGTTCCGCGTGCGTACCGATGAAGAGTCTGGTCAGACCATCATCTCCGGTATGGGCGAGCTACACCTTGAGATTCTCGTCGATCGCATGAAGCGCGAGTTCGGCGTCGAAGCTAACGTTGGTGCTCCACAAGTGGCCTACCGCGAAACCATCCGCAAGGTGGTAGAGGATGCCGAAGGCAAGTTCGTCAAGCAATCGGGCGGTCGTGGTCAATATGGTCACGTCGTGCTCAAGATTGAGCCAAATGAGCCGGGCAAGGGGTACGAGTTCGTTGACGCCATCAAGGGTGGTGTCGTGCCGCGTGAATTCATCCCCGCGGTTGACAAAGGTCTGCAGGAGAGCATTCCGAACGGCGTGCTGGCCGGCTTCCCGGTGGTGGACGTGAAGTGCACGCTGCACTTCGGTTCCTATCATGATGTGGACTCGAACGAAAACGCGTTCAAGATGGCCGCTTCGATGGCCTTCAAGGAAGGTTGCCGTCGCGCTGGCCCCGTGCTGCTCGAGCCGATGATGTCGGTTGAAGTCGAGACGCCGGAAGAGTTCATGGGCAACATCATGGGTGACCTGTCGGGCCGTCGCGGCATCGTGCTGGGCATGGATGACATCCCTGGCGGTATCAAGGCCATCAAGGCTGAAGTGCCGCTGGCAGAAATGTTCGGTTACTCGACCACGATGCGTTCGCTGTCGCAGGGCCGTGCTACGTACTCCATGGAGTTCAAGCACTACAGCGAAGCGCCGAAGAATGTCGCTGAAGCCATCATCAACAAAAAGTAATCAGACTTTTAAACATTGAGGACCTAAAAATGGCCAAGGAAAAATTCGAACGTACGAAACCGCACGTGAACGTAGGCACGATTGGTCACGTTGACCATGGCAAGACGACGCTGACGGCGGCGATTACGACCGTT
>NZ_BAABLD010000027.1:0-12569 GCF_039544165.1 Viridibacterium curvum | reverse complement strand
GTCGACACCAGCCTTGATGAACTTGTTGATGTCTTCAGTAGCCTTCACGGTGACGCGCGTCGAAGCTGCGGAACCGTCGGTTTGCGTTTCGGTGGTTTTGCCGCCGGTCGCGCCGCCAGCGCCCGAATCCAGGTTCTGGGTGCGACGGAACTGGTAGCCAGCGTCAAACTTGCCGCCAACCACGACTTGCGCGAAGGCGCCGCTCGACATCAGGCCAGCGACGGCCACGGCGATGAGTTTCTTTTGCATTGAATTGCTCCTCATGGATTGAAGATCGGGCCTTGTTGTACCAGGCGGCCGCCCGGCACTCCCGTTTTTCCACCTCTCGAACCGAGAAGTTGCGGGCCATTCTGGCAAAGCGCCGACGCACGGAGCAAGGCAGGGCGCAATTTGACAGGGTGGGCAGCCCTGCTTTGTTGTGTTCACGCAACACACTTGGGTTGGCGCAACGCACAACAACCGGCAACCCCAAGCCAGAAACGACAAAGGCCGCTCTCGCGGCCTTTTTTAATCAACGACTTGAAACTCAAACTGGCAAATCTGCCAGATACAGCGCGGGTTCACCCTCGAAGTCTGAAGTAAACAGCACGCGCTTGTCGTCCGGCGTAAAGGAAGGGTGCGGGTGAGTCACCTGACGGTCCTCCTTGTAAACCTTCCAGGAAGTGCTGTGCTTGCAGATCTGCTTCGTGGTCTTATTTTTGAGATCGAACAGGTACAGGAACGGATCATTCTCGTGCGTGTGCGCAGCCGTGTCCTGCACATCCGGCGGCGTGTCGCAACCGTCACCTACCGCGAGCGAGCCGTCGTAGTTGGAATAGAGGTGCGAACAAGGCGGCATGGTGAGCAGCTCTTCGTTCTTGAGCGTCACGGGGTCGGCGGAACAGATCCAGCGGTCGGAACTACCTTTCTTGTAGGAGACGTAGAGCATCTTCGAGCCATCCGGAGTGAAGAACTCGTGCGTACAGGCTTCGCCTTCCTCGTGTTCCTTGACGCAGCGAACGTTGGTGCCGTCTTCATTGACGAACCACATGCGCGCATCGACGAGATCGTGCGGCCCCTCGTGGCAGTAAGCCACGGTGTTGTCATCGAAGGGGCGATAAAGCGGATGCCCCATCCACTTGGCCTGCTCGTAAATCACGGTACTGGTGCCCGTGGCGATGTCGATCTTGACGAGACGGCAACGCGGCTTCTTGTGGAACTGGACAGCGAATTCTTCCCAGGTCTTGAGCGGCAGCAGGTCGCCTTCGACCACTTCGATGCCGACCAGCTTGGTACAGGCCGAGTTGGCTACCCAGGTGCCATAGCCTTTGTAGCCCTGCGGAACGGTGTAGAGGACTTCCTCTTCCAGCGAGTCAAGCGCTACACGGCGCAGCTCGCGGCCACCCTTCACGTAATAGAGGTACTTGTCGTCCGGTGACAGGAAGTTACCGAAGGTGTTATCGACCTTGCCCTTGCCCTCGGTGAGCTGGCGGGCTTGCTGGGTTTCGAGGTCGAGCAGGTAACTGTTCCAGCTGCCGTTGTCGAAGAGCGCACCGAACAGGAGCTTCTTGCCGTCGTTGGTGAAGCACTTCTGATAGAAGTAGTTGCGATGGCAGGTCACATCGACAGGCGTCAGGCGGGTAACACGGGCACCGGTGTCGGAGTCGGTGAAGTCTTGGAATTTGAGCTGGATGATGTCGCCCTTGGCCATGGGTCAGTCTCCTGGATGTTGCGCGGGTTGAAACAGCTGCGCCGCAGTGCAGCGATGTAGGAAGGTATTTCGGCAGAAAAACGGGAGCCTTTAATTGTACGCGAACGCTCTGCAGCAAGGCGCCGAATTGCTGCAAGGCAGCCATGGCTTGATCCGCAGCAAATAAGGCAGCTCGCACCGCCGCTAGCCTCCCCAGATGCTTACCGCCAGCACGACCCTGCCCCCCCGGCTGATCTGCCCTGCGGGCAGTCTGCCCGCCCTCAAAGCCGCCATTGACCACGGCGCTGACGCGGTTTATCTGGGCCTGAAAGACGCCACCAATGCCCGCAACTTTACGGGGCTGAACTTTGATGCACGCACAGCTCGCGAAGGAGTCGACTACGCCCACCGCCGCGGCCGGCAAGTACTCCTGGCGATCAACACCTATGCCCAGGCCGGAGAGGAGGCACGCTGGCGGGCCGCCGTCGATGCGGCAGCGGAGCTTGGTGTGGATGCCGTGATCCTCGCCGACATGGGATTGCTGGACTACGCCACACGCATCCACCCCACGCTGCGGCGACATCTGTCGGTGCAGGCATCCTGCACCAGCTACGAAGCTATCAACCTCTGTCGCGACCTTTTCGGCATCCAGCGTGCCGTGCTGCCGCGTGTGTTGACCCTGGCGCAGGTGGCGCACGTCATCCAGCACACGACGGTGGAGATCGAGGTTTTCGGCTTCGGCAGCCTGTGCGTGATGGTCGAAGGACGCTGCCTGTTGTCGAGCTACGCCACAGGCGAATCGCCCAATACGGCAGGCGTCTGCTCACCTGCGAAGGCCGTGCGCTGGACTGAAACGGCGCGCGGCACCGAGGCACGTCTGTCGGGCGTCCTCATCGACACCTACACCAAAGGCGAAGCCGCCGGCTACCCCACGCTCTGCAAGGGTCGCTTCGCCGTCAATGGCGAAACCTACTACGCGCTGGAAGAACCCACCAGCCTCAACATTGTCGAGGCTTTGCCCGAGTTGCTGCGTATCGGCGTCGCCGCAATCAAGGTAGAGGGCCGGCAACGCAGTCCGGCCTATGTCGCTGAAGTTACACGCACCCTGCGGGCAGCCATCGACGCAGCCATCGCTTCGCCCGAACGCTTCAACGCCAAACCGGCCTGGCAGCAAGCGCTGGGCAAGGTCTCCGAAGGCCAGCACGTCACCCTCGGCGCCTATGCGCGCCCCTGGAAGTAAACAACGATGAAGCTCAGCCTCGGCCCCCTGCTCTACTTCTGGCCACGCGAACGCGTACTGGCCTTCTACCGTGAAGTCGCCGGCTGGCCCGTCGACGTGGTGTACCTCGGCGAGGTCGTCTGCAGTCGCCGCCAACTGCTGCGCCTCGAGGACTGGCTGAGTATCGCGCAAGAATTGCGTGCAGCCGGAAAGGAGGTCGTCCTGTCCTGCCAGACCCTGCTGGAATCCGAGAGCGAGCTGCGCAACCAGCGGCGCATCACCTCCAGCGCAGACTTCAGGGTCGAGGCCAACGACATGGGCGCTGTCGGCTTGCTGCGCGGCAAGCGCTGGATTGCA
Source organism: Viridibacterium curvum (assembly GCF_039544165.1). Classification (NCBI taxonomy): domain Bacteria; kingdom Pseudomonadati; phylum Pseudomonadota; class Betaproteobacteria; order Rhodocyclales; family Rhodocyclaceae; genus Viridibacterium; species Viridibacterium curvum. The sequence continues at coordinate 9,324 of NZ_BAABLD010000027.1, read as the reverse complement.
GGCACGCACCTCAACCTGTACAACAACACCAGCCTGACGCTGATGCACAGTCTGGGTGCCTGCCGCTGGATTCCCCCACTGGAGATATCCGCAGCACGCCTTGCTGTTGTGCTGCAGGGCATGCCTGCCGGAATGGAAACGGAGGTCTTCGCCTGGGGGCGCCTGCCACTGGCCTTCTCGTCGCGCTGCTTCACGGCACGCCACTTCAACCTGAAAAAGGATGACTGCCAGTTCCGCTGCAAGGAGTACCCGGACGGCATGCCACTCGACACGCGCGAGGCGCGGCACTTCCTCGTCATCAATGGCATTCAGACGCAATCGGCGGCAACTCACAACCTGCTACCCCATGTCGATGCCTTGCGGGCCATGGGCGTGCAGCTGCTGCGCATCAGCCCGCAAGCCGATGGTACGGGCGACGTCGTGCGCGCATTCAGGGCTGGCCTCAACGGCGCACCTTCGGCGGGTCTGTCAGCACTCGCCCCACTGGGGCTCTGCGATGGCTACTGGACCGGTCAGGCCGGCATGCACACGGAGCACGCACATGTTGCCAACTGAGTTTCCTGTGCCGACCCTGTTCGCCCGCATCGGCCCGCGCCTGCCGCAAAAGCCCTGGTCACTGGCGCTGGCCCTGTCGCTCAACGCCACACGCCAGCTCGGCAAACTGCCCGATGACGTGAGCTTCATGGCTGGACGCAGCGTTGCAATCTGCGTACAGGATCTTGGCGCAACAGCCACCATCACCCTTCAACCCAACGGGCGGTTCGCGCCGTCCACGGGCACTGCCGACGTTCGCTTCACCGCCCAGCTGGCGGATCTCGTACGCATCATCCGCCGTCAGGAAGACCCGGACACCCTGTTCTTCCAGCGTCGCCTCCTCATTGAAGGCGACACCGAACTGGGGCTGACACTGAAGAACCTGCTGGACAGCATTGAGCTCCCTGCGTGGCTGATGACGCATAGCTAGGCGCATGCATCGGTACACTGTGCCGATGCTGCACATCCTTTTCCGCGATCAACACTTCATCGCCATCCACAAACCTGCCGGCCTGCTTGTGCATCGCTCGGAAGTGGATCGCCACGAGACACGCTTCGCCATCCAGTTACTACGCGACCAGATCGGCCAGCACGTGTGGCCCGTGCACCGACTGGATCGCGGCACCTCGGGCGTATTGCTCTTTGCGCTCGACAAGGACGCGCTGACCGCCGCCAGCCGGCAATTCGAATCAGGCCTCGTTACCAAGGAATACATGGCGGTGGTGCGTGGCTGGCCGGCGTCGGCGGGCCTCATCGACTACCCACTGCGCCGCATCCGCGAGGAAGACGGCCACGACAGCGACGCGCCAGCACAGGAAGCCCGTACGCACTTCCAGCGCCTCGCGACGCTGACGCTGGAAGTCTGCGTCGACCGCTACCCCACAAGCCGCTACGCCCTGCTGCGCCTGCAGCCCGAAACCGGCCGCCGGCACCAGCTGCGCCGCCACCTCAAGCACATCGCACACCCCATCATCGGCGACGCCACCTATGGCAAGGGAGCGCATAACCGGCTGTTTCAACAGACCTTTTCTACTGGCCGCTTGCTGCTGGCCTGCACTGCCCTTCATCTGCACCACCCGCTGGAAGGTACGCAGATGAATCTTGTCTGCCCTCCGGCCGACGACTTCAAGCAAGTGCTAGCCCACCCGAACTGGGTGGCGGAAAACGGTGGCGTGACTGATTCGCGCATCTTTCACGGTTAACCCCGGTTGACCCGTTGACAGTTAAGCCGAAATGAACGAAATTGCGAACCGTTCGCATTTGCAGAAACAATCGGCAGATGCGAGCTTGTCCAAACCGTTCCGCAAGGCCACTATCCATGTACGTTTGTGTGTGCAACGCAGTAACCGAAAGCGACATCGCGGCGGCAGTGGGGGCCGGGGCACGTCGTTTGCGGGATCTGCGGGATCAACTGGGCGTGGCGGCTGAATGTGGCCGTTGTGCCGAGTGCGCGCACTCGTGCCTGCGACAGCTCACCGCCGACGGTGCTGCCCGGGCTCCTGAAATCATTCATCTGCACAGGAGCAAACCCCATGAAGGGCGACAAGAAAGTCTTGCAGCTGCTTAACCGGCAGCTCACTCACGAACTCACGGCGATCAACCAGTACTTCCTCCACGCTCGCATCTACAAGAGCTGGGGCTTCGAGAAACTCGGCAAGCACGAGTACAAGGAGTCCATCGAGGAAATGCACCACGCCGACAAGCTCATTGAACGCATTCTGCTGCTGGAAGGTCTGCCCAACCTGCAGAACCTCGGCAAGCTGCTGATCGGCGAGAACGTTCCCGAATGCCTGGCTGGCGATCTCAAGCTCGAAACCGGCGCGCATGGCGACCTGAAGGAAGCCATCGCCCACTGCGAATCAGTGCGTGACTTCATCTCCCGCGACATACTGCAGACCATCCTCGACGACACTGAGGAACACATCGACTACCTGGAGACCCAGCTGAGTCTCGTCGACTCGGTCGGCCTGCAGAACTACCTGCAGAGTCAGATGGAGCCGGACGGCTCCTGATCCACCGATACAAGTAAAAACGCCGTACTGTCTCGCGACAGTACGGCGTTTTTGTTTTCAGCTGCTACTCACCGGTCATCGCGACGCGCAAACTGCTTGCGCGGCGCGGGGCGAGAATCGCCGCCACCAAGACCACCGCCAGCCGGACGCGGACGGCTGTCAGCGCTACCTGCCGAGTAACCGCCTTGCGGACGCGAATCGGCGACGCTGCGTGCGGGACGCGAGTCACCTGAGAAATCGCGCTGCGGACGGCTGTCGCCGAAGCTGCGCGCCGGACGCGAATCACCGCCACCTGCGGGACGCGGGCGGCTGTCATTGAACCCACCTTGCGGGCGCTGGCGGTCACCGAAGTCACGACGCGGTGCATCGCCAAAACTGCGACGCGGTGTGTCGGCGCTACCCTCGCCACGCGGCTGGAAACGCGGACGGCTGTCACCATCGCCACCGAAGGGACGACGCGGCGCTTCACTGTCGAAACGACGCGGCGGACGCGAGTCGCCCTCTGACCGGCGCGGGCGACTGTCTTCAGCGTTGAACTCGCGACGCGGGCGATCATTGTCAAAACGCGGACGCTCACCGTCTGTGCGCGGGCGCTCTTCGAAGCGACGCGGCGCGTCACCAAAGCTGCGCGGCGGACGGTCCGCAAAATCACGCTGCGGGCGATCGCCAAAATCGCGTGCAGGGCGGTCAGAGAACTCGCGACGCGGACGATCCGAAAATTCGCGGCGCGGGCCATCGCTGTTGCCAAAGCGCGGGCGATCGCCAAAGCTGCGCGGCTTGTCGCCGAAGCTGCGTTGCGGACGCTCCCCGCGCGGCGCGCGCGGCGTCGGCTCCAGACCAGCGATGACGCTGGGGTTGAAACGTTGTTGCGTGTAACGCTCGATGGCCATGATCTTCGGACGATCACGGTACTCGGCCAAGGTCACGGCAGTACCGCTGCGGCCAGCCCGGCCGGTACGGCCGATACGGTGCACATAGTCTTCAGCCTTCATCGGCAGACCATAGTTGATGACGTGCGAGATGGTCGGCACATCGATGCCGCGCGCAGCCACATCGGTAGCGACCAGCACACGGATTCGACCATCGCGCAGGCTCTTCAGGCGGCGGTTACGCACAGCCTGCGGCATGGCGCCGTGCAGGGCTGCGGCGCTGTGGCCTTCGGCTTCCAGCTCATCAGCCAGCGTGTCGGCGTCGGCCTGCGTGCTGGTGAAGATGATGGCCTGATCGATGCTGGCATCACGCAGCCAGTGATCGAGCAGTTTGCGCTTGTGTGCGAAGCCGTCGACCCAATGCAGCGTCTGGGCGATGTCAGCGTGCTTGTCCTGCGCGCTGGCCAGTTCAAGACGGCCCGGCTCGTCCATGAGACGTGCGGCGAGCTGCATGATGCGCGGCGCGAAGGTGGCCGAGAACATCATTGTCTGCGAACGGCCCTCGCACAGCTTGTGGATGGCTTCGAGGTCTTCGGCAAAGCCGAGGTCGAGCATGCGGTCGGCTTCATCGACGATCAACGCCGCCGTGTGATCCATCCGCAGGACGCGGCGATTGGCCAGGTCGAGCAGGCGGCCCGGCGTGGCGATCACGACCGATGCACCCTTGAGCGACTGGATCTGCTTGCCGAAAGGCATGCCGCCGACGACGGTGGCAATGCGGATGCCACGCGCATGGCGCACGAGATCAATGGCGTCCTGCGCAACTTGTTGCGCCAGTTCGCGCGTCGGGCACAGCACCAGCACGCGCGGGCCGAGAAAGGCGTTGAGCTGCGAATGCTCGGCCCCCATCAGCACGTTGAGTGCCGGAATGAGGAAGGCTGCCGTCTTGCCGCTACCGGTCTGGCTGCTGACCATCCAGTCGCCACCCTTCATGGCAGCAGGGATGGCCTCAGCCTGCACGGGGGTCGGCTGGGTGAAACCGAGACCTTCGATGGCGCGCATCAGCTGCGGCGCCAGGTTGAAGGCGGCAAAGCCGGAAACTGCAGCGGCCTCGGGAGCTGCTTCAGGCGCTGCGGTTTGTGCAGCAAAAGCGGCAATCGCGTCGATTGCGCTGGTTTGGGGTTCGTTGTTGATGCTTGCTTCAGTGTTGCTCATGTCATGCCGCTGCAATCACTGCTCAGCCCGAACGCGTCGCTTGCGCCGTGCAGTACACGGGCAAATGCATTCCATGCGCCGTCTTGCTGGCGCGTGCGGACTGGAGGCGATTGGTAGCGCTCCGTCTGGGCCACTCCGCTTTTGGGTGGCCATTGTTGGTCAAAAAACATCGACCAACAGACGGAAAGTGCGGCAGGACGGGCCGCAAGATCTGGGTTCCTCAATGTGCTGCCGGGAACCCGCTGGGGACGATGCTACAGGGGGTGTTGCTTTTATGGACTTGCTTGGCTTGTGCGCTGATGCATTGCACAAGGCCGCGCATCATTCCATAAAAGCCGCTAAACACCAAGCGTTTTTCGCGAGTTTTGCAGATCGGGGCACAAATTGTCACAACCAGCGTACAGCCCGGCCCACATGGAACCGTTATGGTTCATAGCGCTTCCTGACTCTGAAAGCACGGCCTATATGCTCCGCCCCCTGCTCCGCTCGTTGTTCCTCGGCGCCTGTACCCTGCCATCGCTCGCCCAGGCCACCTGCCCCGATGCGCCCACTGCCATCCGCGACATCGAAGCCAACTCCTTCTACACGGACGCGCACCATTCGCTGATCGACAAGGCGCTGGAGAAGCAGTACCACGACAACATCGCACCACTGGAGGATTTTCTGCGTCAGGTCGCCGCGATGGCGGATCAACGTCTGGAAAAGCAGGATCTGGACGCCGGCCGCTGTGCCCTCGCCTGGCTGGACAGCTGGGCAGCGGGCGGCGCGATGCAGGGCCGCATGATCAACGGACGCGGCGACACGCAGGCCCAGTACGAACGCAAATGGATGCTCGCCGGCCTGTCCGTGGCCTACCTCAAGGTGCGCGATCTTGCTACGCCGGACCAGGCCAGGCGCATTGCGCCGTGGATGCAGGACATTGCCGATCAGTCGCTCGCGCTGTTCGATTCGCCCAAGCACAAGCGCAACAACCACTACTACTGGGTCGGTCTGGCGGTGATGGGCACGGCCGTCGCCACCGACAGCAAGCCGCACCTGGACAAGGCGCGCAGCGTGTTCGACAAGGCCCTCGGCGACGTCGATGACGACGGCACCCTGCCAATGGAAATGGATCGCGCCGGCATGGCCCTGCACTATCACAACTTCGCGCTGGCCCCGCTGGTCGTGATGGCCGAACTGGCACGCTTGCGCGGCGAGGACTGGTACGCGCGTCGCGATGGGCGGCTGCAGAAACTGCTGGCCCGCGTGGAGGGCGGCATCGCCGATCCGGCCTGGTTCCAGCAGCGCACGGGCGTCAAACAGAAGCTGCCGTCAGACGCCGCACAGTGCTGGGTCGTGCTGCTCGGTAAGCCTGCACCTGGCAAATCGAAGAACTGTGCCTACAACCACTTCGGCGGCAGCGTTCGGTTGCTTGCCGCCGGACCGCTCAAGCGCGACTGATCACGCCTCCAGCGACTGCACGGTCGCGGCCTCGAACTTGCCATCGCGATAGTCCTGCAGGGTCTGCTGGATCTCCGCTGCGGTGTTCATGACGAAGGGGCCGTACTGCGCGATCGGCTCGTTGAGAGGCTGCCCCGCGATCAGGATCACACGCGTCGGCTGCGCCGCGTCGATCACCACACCGTCCGCACCATCATTGGCAAGAATAGCCATGTGCCGATCTGCTACGGCCGTGCCGTTGACGCTTGCCTCGCCCCGATAGGTGTAGAGGAAAGCATTGTGACCCACCGGCAGCGGCTGCACGAAGCGGCCGCCCGCCGGCAGATGCACGTCGAGGTAAAGCGGCTCGGTATCCGGCCGTTGCACGGCCCCCGCGACACCCTGGCTCTCACCCGCGATCACACGCACCGTCACGCCGGCATCCGTGGTGAATTCGGGAATGCGCTCGCTCGGGATGTCGCGGTAGTACGGCGCGATCATCTTGTTCTTGGCCGGCAGGTTCACCCACAGCTGGAAGCCTTCCATGAGGCCGTCTTCCTGCTCGGGCAATTCGGAGTGGATGAGGCCGCTGCCCGCCGTCATCCATTGCGCGCCACCGGGGCCCAGCAGGCCCTCATTGCCGGTGCTGTCGTGGTGACGCATGCGGCCGGCGAGCATGTACGTGACCGTCTCGAAACCGCGGTGCGGGTGATCGGGAAAGCCGCCCATGTAGTCTTCCGGATTCTCGTTGCGGAAAGCGTCGAGCATCAGGAAGGGGTCGAGCCGGCGCTGCAGGTTCTGCGTCAGCACGCGGGTCAGCTTGACACCTGCACCATCCGAGGTGGGCATGCCCTGAACGAGGCGTTCGACAGTGCGCGAACGGGTCACAGTATCGAGTCGGGGGGCGGTCATGTTGTTCTCCTGTTTTGCATACAGCACGGCGGGCATCCGCGCCCCCCCCCTCCGGTGGGAGGAAAGGGGCGCGGAGACTCAGGCCGCAATGGCTTCGATGTCGCGACGTGCCGCAGCAATCGCCTTGGCCGCAGCCTCTTCACCCATCGCAAGGCCTTCAGCATAGATGAACTCCACATCCTTCATGCCGAGGAAGCCCAGCACCGCGCGCAGGTAAGGCACTTGCGAATCGGCCGGCGTGTCGCGGTAGAGCCCGCCACGGGCGAGAACCACATACACCTTCTTGCCTGTCAGCAAACCCTCGGGACCGTTGGCGGTGTACTGGAAGGTAACGCGGGCACGCGAGATGGCATCAATCCAGGCCTTCAGCTGCACGGGCACGCCAAAGTTGTACATCGGTACGCCGAGCACCACGACGTCAGCCGCCTGGATCTCGGCAATCGCGGCATCGTCAATGGCGACGCGGGCAGCCTGTTCCGGCGTGCGTTGCTCGGCCGGCGTGAAGAGCGCGCCAAGCGCCGCCTCGTCGAGCACGGGGATCGGATTGCGGGCGAGGTCGCGCACAACGTGATGGGCATCGGGATGCGCGTCCAGCAAGCGGGCGACGACCTCACTGGCGAGCAGGGTGGACTGGGAGCCTTCGCTACGGGCGCTGGCGTTGATTTGCAGGATGTTCATGGTGTTTCTCCGTTCGGGCAGAAGCAGCTTGGGCTCGAAACCGTGCTGCGATGAATGCACTCTAGTCCTGCGAAAAACGGGTCGGAAGGCGTCAGAATGGATAGCATTGTTCCGCTGCAGCAACAATCATCCCGAAGGAAATCGCCATGGAACTCGACGCCAATGACCTGCTGCTTTTCGCCCGCGTTGTCGAAGCAGGCAGCTTCACGCGCGCCGCCGAACGCGTGGGCCTGCCCAAGTCCACCGTGTCGCGCCGCCTCGCCGCACTCGAAACCCGGCTCGGCGAACGTCTGCTCGCCCGCAGCACACGCCAGCTCTCGCTCACCGACTTCGGCAATGGCGTGCTGGAACATGCTCGTCGGCTGCTAGAAGAAGCCGAGGCCGCCCAGGCCTTCGCCCTGCACCGCCAGGCCACGCCGCGCGGCCGCCTGCGCGTGTCGCTGCCGCCGGGCTTCTCGGAGAATCTGGTGCTCAGCAGCTTCTTCCTGCAGTTCTGCACCGACTTTCCCGAAATCCGGCTGGAGCTCGATCTCTCGGCGCGCCGCGTCGACCTGCTCGCCGAACAGTTCGACCTCGCCATCCGCATCGCCAGCAGCCTGCCCGACGACGCCACCCTGGTCGCCCGGCGTCTCGCCACCCTGCCCGGCGGCCTCTACGCCAGCCCCGCCTACCTCAACACCCACGGCCGTCCCAGGACTCCGGATGAACTGCTGACCCATACCGGCCTGCACATGATGAGCAGCAATGGCGAAGTACGTCCCTGGGAGCTCCTGCGCAACAAGGGGGAAGACTGGAGCGGCTTGCCCGCTGGTCCGCTGGCCTCAAATGCCGTCGAGCTCTGCATGCAGATGGCCCTTCACGGCCTGGGCATCGCGCCTTTCACTGATCGCTTCGCCCAGCCGCGTCAGGCCAAAGGCCTGCTCGAACGCGTTTTGCCGGACTGGCGAGTGCCGGACGTCACCATCTGGGCCGTCATGCCCGGGCGCAAGCTCATTCCGGCGCGTACTCGGGCATTCAGTGACGCTCTCGCTGCGGCGTTGCTCAACTGCGAGACAGCGCACTGAACAGGGTTTGAGTTCGGCAAAAAAACCACAGGCCCGAGCCCTCCGGCAAGCCGACAACAATCAAAAAACACAACCAGAACAAATCTGGCAGACCGTTATCACTCAGAACAAAGTCATTTGTTTTTTATTTTTAAATCATAAGTTTACAAAATTGCTGCGTGCGCAGCAAAGAGAGGTTCGCAGTGAACCCGGCGCTCCAGGACTGACGCGTTTTAATAATAAAACAGCGCCAAAAATGCAATTGAGGTGCTCTCCCCGCGCTTGCTCCAATGCGCCCCAAGCCAGAAGAGCTCACAGCAACTCTGGCGACAGTACCGCCACCGTTGCCCGCCAACGGTCACCCGGGATCGCAAAATTTCGAGGAGCAACTCAATGCAAAAGAAACTCATCGCCGTGGCCGTTGCTGGCCTGATGTCGAGCGGCGCCTTCGCGCAAGTCGTGGTTGGCGGCAAGTTTGACGCTGGCTACCAGTTCCGTCAGACCCAGAACGTCGACTCCGCAGCCGGCGGCGCGACTGGCGGCAAAACCACCGAAACGCAAACCGACGGTTCCGCAGCTTCGACGCGCGTCACCGTGAAGGCTACTGAAGACATCAACAAGTTCATCAAGGCTGGTGTCGAC
>NZ_BAABLD010000026.1:0-5623 GCF_039544165.1 Viridibacterium curvum | reverse complement strand
GCCAACGCCCCTGCAGCATTGAGCTGAGGGGCGTTGTGTTGTGGGGAGTCTGACGATGACCTACTTTCACGCGGGCAATCCGCACTATCATCGGCGCGACTTCGTTTCACGGTCCTGTTCGGGATGGGAAGGGGTGGTACCGAAGCGCTATGGTCGTCAGACTGTAACTTGTCTATCTGCTGATTAGTTCAGCAGACCAAAGCTGGAAGGCAAACTTTACGTGTTGTGATTGCTGCGTTGTGCTGCGATTTTTATCGCTTCGCACTGTAATTCTCAAGGTTATAGGATCAAGCCGCACGGGCAATTAGTATCAGTTAGCTTAACGCATTACTGCGCTTCCACACCTGACCTATCAACGTCCTGGTCTTGAACGACCCTTCAGCAGGCTTAAAGCCTGAGGGATATCTCATCTTGAGGCGAGTTTCCCGCTTAGATGCTTTCAGCGGTTATCTCTTCCGGATTTAGCTACCCGGCGATGCCACTGGCGTGACAACCGGTACACCAGAGATCCGTCCACTCCGGTCCTCTCGTACTAGGAGCAGGCCCCCTCAAATATCCAACGCCCACGGCAGATAGGGACCAAACTGTCTCACGACGTTTTAAACCCAGCTCACGTACCACTTTAAATGGCGAACAGCCATACCCTTGGGACCGGCTACAGCCCCAGGATGTGATGAGCCGACATCGAGGTGCCAAACTCCGCCGTCGATGTGAACTCTTGGGCGGAATCAGCCTGTTATCCCCAGAGTACCTTTTATCCGTTGAGCGATGGCCCTTCCATACAGAACCACCGGATCACTATGACCTGCTTTCGCACCTGCTCGACTTGTGGGTCTCGCAGTCAAGCCTTCTTTTGCCATTGCACTATCAGTACGATGTCCGACCGTACCTAGAAGACCTTCGTACTCCTCCGTTACTCTTTGGGAGGAGACCGCCCCAGTCAAACTGCCCACCATGCACGGTCCCCGATCCGGATTCACGGATCAAGGTTAGAACCTCAACGACACCAGGGTGGTATTTCAAGGATGGCTCCATGGCAACTAGCGTCACCACTTCAAAGCCTCCCACCTATCCTACACAAGTCCCGTCAAAGTCCAATGCAAAGCTACAGTAAAGGTTCATGGGGTCTTTCCGTCTAGCCGCGGGGAGATTGCATCTTCACAAACATTTCAACTTCGCTGAGTCTCAGGAGGAGACAGTGTGGCCATCGTTACGCCATTCGTGCAGGTCGGAACTTACCCGACAAGGAATTTCGCTACCTTAGGACCGTTATAGTTACGGCCGCCGTTTACTGGGGCTTCGATCAAGAGCTTGCACCCCATCACTTAACCTTCCAGCACCGGGCAGGCGTCACACCCTATACGTCCACTTTCGTGTTTGCAGAGTGCTGTGTTTTTATTAAACAGTCGCAGCCACCGATTCTCTGCGACCCCATCGCCCTTCGGATGTACTCCTACAAGCTACCGGGGCATACCTTCTCCCGAAGTTACGGTATCAATTTGCCGAGTTCCTTCTCCTGAGTTCTCTCAAGCGCCTTGGTATTTTCAACCTGCCCACCTGTGTCGGTTTGCGGTACGGTCGATTCTTGACTGAAGCTTAGAGGCTTTTCCTGGAAGCAGGGTATCAACCACTTCGTCTGCAAGCAGACTCGTTATCACCTCTCATCTAAGTCCGGCGGATTTGCCTACCAGACACGACTACGGGCTTGAACCGGGACATCCAACACCCGGCTGGCCTAACCTTCTCCGTCCCCCCATCGCATCAAGAATCGGTACAGGAATATTCACCTGTTTCCCATCGACTACGCTTTTCAGCCTCGCCTTAGGGGCCGACTCACCCTACGCCGATGAACGTTGCGTAGGAAACCTTGGGCTTTCGGCGAGAGCGCTTTTCACGCTCTTTATCGCTACTCATGTCAGCATTCGCACTTCCGATACCTCCAGCAGCCTTCTCAAGCCACCTTCGCAGGCTTACGGAACGCTCCCCTACCACGCACTTACGTGCATCCGCAGCTTCGGTTCATAGTTTGAGCCCCGTTACATCTTCCGCGCAGGACGACTCGACTAGTGAGCTATTACGCTTTCTTTAAAGGGTGGCTGCTTCTAAGCCAACCTCCTAGCTGTCTATGCCTTCCCACCTCGTTTTCCACTTAACTATGCATTTGGGACCTTAGCTGGCGGTCTGGGTTGTTTCCCTCTTGACGATGGACGTTAGCACCCACCGTCTGTCTGCCGTGTATCACTTTCCGGTATTCGGAGTTTGCTATCGCGAGGTAGATCGCAATGACCCCCTCAACGATTACAGTGCTCTACCCCCGGAAGTGTCCGCACGACGCACTACCTAAATAGTTTTCGGGGAGAACCAGCTATCTCCAAGTTTGTTTAGCCTTTCACCCCTATCCACAGCTCATCCCCAAATTTTTCAACATTTGTGGGTTCGGACCTCCAGTACGTGTTACCGCACCTTCATCCTGGCCATGGATAGATCACTTGGTTTCGGGTCTACGCCCAGCAACTCTGACGCCCTTATCAGACTCGCTTTCGCTACGCCTCCCCTATACGGTTAAGCTCGCTACTGAACGTAAGTCGCTGACCCATTATACAAAAGGTACGCAGTCACCCCTTACGAGGCTCCCACTGTTTGTATGCACGCGGTTTCAGGATCTATTTCACTCCCCTCCCGGGGTTCTTTTCGCCTTTCCCTCACGGTACTGGTTCACTATCGGTCGATCACGAGTATTTAGCCTTGGAGGATGGTCCCCCCATGTTCAGACAGGATTTCTCGTGTCCCGCCCTACTTTTCGTATGCTTAGTACCGCGCAACTGTTTTCATGTACGGGGCTATCACCCGCTACGGCCGCACTTTCCAGAGCGTTCCATTAACAATCGCGTTATCACATACAGGCTCTTCCCCATTCGCTCGCCACTACTAGGGGAATCTCGGTTGATTTCTTTTCCTCGGGGTACTTAGATGTTTCAGTTCTCCCGGTTCGCCACCACTGACCTATGTATTCAGTCAGGGTTACCCTTGCGGGTGGGTTTCCCCATTCAGAGATCTCCGGATCAAAGCTTCATTGCCAGCTCCCCGGAGCTTTTCGCAGGCTTGCACGTCTTTCATCGCCTGTGATCGCCAAGGCATCCACCACGTGCACTTAGTCGCTTGATCCTATAACGTTGAGTCCTGGTCTTATCCAGGCACGTTACAGGCGAACTCAGCACAACGCTGTTTGTGAGTGTCTCTGTCGCTGGTTCGCAAACAGATTCACTCGATGCAATCACAACCCGTACAACACAGAGTCTTTCGACAATGCGCTGCACATTGTGTGTTTAATTTGCCTTCCACTTTGTTAAAGAGCAACAACCGATGACTCCGAAGAATCATGTGTCATGACTGAACACAGCCATGACACATGAATCCGCGCTCGAGGCACGAAACGGCGAGAACTGAAGAGGGTGGTGGAGGATGACGGGATCGAACCGACGACCCCCTGCTTGCAAAGCAGGTGCTCTCCCAGCTGAGCTAATCCCCCGATGCTTCGTGGTGGGTCAGGTAGGAATCGAACCTACGACCCCCGCCTTATCAAGACGGTGCTCTAACCGACTGAGCTACTGACCCTTATCTTCACTTCTAAGGGTTCAGCCTCGGCGCCAGTTCTAGACTTCTACTAGCGCCTGGTCTTCAGCCCTTGTTGCTTGAACAACCGATAGGTTGTGGGTACTTGATTTCGAGCTTTGCTCTAGAAAGGAGGTGATCCAGCCGCACCTTCCGATACGGCTACCTTGTTACGACTTCACCCCAGTCATGAATCCCACCGTGGTAAGCGCCCTCCTTGCGGTTAGGCTACCTGCTTCTGGTGAAACCCACTCCCATGGTGTGACGGGCGGTGTGTACAAGACCCGGGAACGTATTCACCGCGGCATGCTGATCCGCGATTACTAGCGATTCCGACTTCATGCTCTCGAGTTGCAGAGAACAATCCGGACTACGATCGGCTTTCTGGGATTGGCTCCACCTCGCGGCTTGGCAACCCTCTGTACCGACCATTGTATGACGTGTGAAGCCCTACCCATAAGGGCCATGAGGACTTGACGTCATCCCCACCTTCCTCCGGTTTGTCACCGGCAGTCTCATTAGAGTGCCCTTGCGTAGCAACTAATGATAAGGGTTGCGCTCGTTGCGGGACTTAACCCAACATCTCACGACACGAGCTGACGACAGCCATGCAGCACCTGTGTCCTGGTTCCCGAAGGCACTCTCACATCTCTGCGAGATTCCAGGCATGTCAAGGGTAGGTAAGGTTTTTCGCGTTGCATCGAATTAATCCACATCATCCACCGCTTGTGCGGGTCCCCGTCAATTCCTTTGAGTTTTAATCTTGCGACCGTACTCCCCAGGCGGATCACTTCACGCGTTAGCTACGTTACTCAGAAAGTCACCTTTCCGAACAACTAGTGATCATCGTTTAGGGCGTGGACTACCAGGGTATCTAATCCTGTTTGCTCCCCACGCTTTCGTGCATGAGCGTCAGTACAGGCCCAGGGGGCTGCCTTCGCCATCGATGTTCCTCCTGATATCTACGCATTTCACTGCTACACCAGGAATTCCACCCCCCTCTGCCGTACTCTAGCCGTGCAGTCACAAACGCAGTTCCCAGGTTGAGCCCGGGGATTTCACATCTGTCTTACACAACCGCCTGCGCACGCTTTACGCCCAGTAATTCCGATTAACGCTCGCACCCTACGTATTACCGCGGCTGCTGGCACGTAGTTAGCCGGTGCTTCTTCTTACAGTACCGTCATCCTCTCAGGGTATTAGCCCAAAAGATTTCTTTCTGTCCGAAAGAGCTTTACAACCCGAAGGCCTTCTTCACTCACGCGGCATGGCTGGATCAGGCTTTCGCCCATTGTCCAAAATTCCCCACTGCTGCCTCCCGTAGGAGTCTGGGCCGTGTCTCAGTCCCAGTGTGGCTGGTCGTCCTCTCAGACCAGCTACAGATCGTCGCCTTGGTAGGCTTTTACCCTACCAACTAGCTAATCTGACATCGGCCGCTCCAATTGCGCGAGGTCTTGCGATCCCCCGCTTTCACCCTCAGGTCGTATGCGGTATTAGCGTAACTTTCGCTACGTTATCCCCCACAACTGGGCACGTTCCGATGCATTACTCACCCGTTCGCCACTAGGGTATTGCTACCCCCGTTCGACTTGCATGTGTAAGGCATGCCGCCAGCGTTCAATCTGAGCCAGGATCAAACTCTTAAGTTAAATCTTGCTCTGGCCAAACTCAAAATCACTGACTTCTTAATGATTCAAAGTGTTGGCACTTAATTTTCTTGCGTTTTTATTCCAGCCCCAAGACCGGAAATTCGCTTGAAACCAAGCACCCACACCTATCGGTTGTCATCTTTTTAAAGAGCGTTACTGCTGTTTTTCGCTTTCACCCGGCGCTGCGTTTGCTGCGTCGCGATCAACGAGAGGGGCGCATTCTACAGAAGTTATTCAGCTCGTCAAGCAAATTCGAAAAATTTATTTTTCGACTTGCTGCGCAGCGAACTGCGCAAAAACAACCAAGCAACTTCCCTTCACCACTCCTCGGCCGCCGAAGCAGCAGAGAGGCGAGATTATGG
>NZ_BAABLD010000025.1:0-4237 GCF_039544165.1 Viridibacterium curvum | reverse complement strand
TTGGCCAGATGCCTAACCCTGCAGTCGAGCGGGACAGCCAACAAGCTGCGCTTGTTGGTTCCCTCCGCGCTACGCGCTCCGGCTGCCCCTCACTTCTACGTTAGACGTCAAATGCAGATCCTTCTCCGACGACTCGCACTATCCATACTTTTTTGTTCTTCACCTGTCATGGCCTGCGACATTTCTCCACTTCAGTTTCAATCAGAAGCACTCGCATTCCTAAGAGTCGAATACCCCAGCCAGCAATTCTTAGCGGGCCCAAGCGTTGAGGAGATACGCATGGGCAAAGCCATACTCGGCCTGCAGAACCTTCTTGCGAAAATTTGCCAAGCCAACCCTCCCCTGAGTAAGTCCGTCCGGCAACAGGAGATGCGTACTCACTTTCAAGCAGTGATGCAGTCGCTCAAAGTCAGGGAAGCCAAGGCGCCTCACGAGTGGAAGGAAGCAAAAGAAGCCTTGTTTCCACAGCTGATGCCCAGTGACTACTTGAAGTTGCTTAAAGAGAAGGCGCTGATCACTCGCTCGTTTGTAGCTGGAGTCGAGCTCGCAGTAGTCGTTGATACCAAGGATGGTTATGGCTATGTACGTGATGAGGATCGCGCCCGATGGAAAGTAAGTGAAAATGAACTATTCGATGCAGCCTTGAAGAACCTCAATGAGAAAAAAGGAGGTACAAAACTTCAAGGCGGCGGTGATCCCGAGCGCTTCTTGGCATTCGAAGAAGGAGACGGCTACGATGCCGTACGCGTTCTTTTGCCTTGGGTCAGGCAGGAAGCCGCGAAATTTCTCGGGGATCCTTTCTTTGCCATTGTTCCGAACCGCGATTTTTTGATCATGTGGAGTACGAAGAACAGTGCGAAATTTCAGAACTTCGCGAAAACGAGAGGGGCCGAAGACTTTAAAAGTCAGCCATATCCACTCAGCCCACTCACATTGCGGGTCTGGGCAAATGGCAAGATCGAGGTAGCCCCATGACGTCTAACCCTGCAGTCAAGCGGACCGCCTGCAAGCTGGCGCTTGCAGGTTCCCTCCGCGCTGCGCGCTACGGCGTCCGCTTACTTCCACGTTAGGCGCTCACGAATGGTGATGTTTGAATCCGAGGCCGATTTAATAGCAACGATTGCGCAGCACGACGCACTGGTTCGTCAATGCGTTGCTGGCGAATTGTCCTTCTTTGATTTTTGCGAGAAGTACAATGACTTCTATGCTTATTGGGCCCTTGATGGACATGAGTCCGACGAAGAGGAACGCACTCTTCTGGAAAAGCACGACAGTCTCATCGAGCCCCACCGCGTAATCGCATACGAAATACTCGGGAAGTTGTGCTCAGATGAAGACGCGAAACTCGATTCGTATATAAACGCAGGGCGATTTGGCTCAGCAGAAGCCATGAAAAGGCTAGCTAATGTCCGAGTCGGCGCCTAACAACTCCGTCGAGAGGGACGGTTTGCAAGCTGCGCTTGCAAATACCCTCCGCCGCTTCGCGGCTACGGCCGCCCCTCACGTCAAACGTTAGCGGGCAAACCAATCTGCCATGTGTGAGCAGTTATTTCCGCGCCTTGATCGTCACTGCCGTAGGCAATGGCAACCCACGACAAGCAGCTACTGTTGTCCTCGTGCCGAACGCCGTTCAGGTACTTCAAAAACGTGGCGCGCAACCCGTCAAACAGGTTGCTCTCTTCCCATCCTTCCTTGCTTCCATCAGGGCAAACAAGGAATGTGGCGATTCCGTTTGTTGCGTCTTCGCTTGGCCCTATCACGTCAAGCCCAATGGCTACGGCATGCTGCGCAGCTTCAATCAGTGCTTCGCGTTTCCAGCTTGTTACCACTATTGCATCGTGCCGCATGTAACCCATTTTCAAAACCTCCTGTGCGCGGGCACCAGCCCGCTAACTACTCAATCCAGCGGACCGCAGCAAGCTGCGTCCGCTGATCTCAAACGTTAGCCACACCATGAACCGTCGTGATTTTGTAGCTCTCGCCGCATTGTCCTCTTTCATGTCCTTTGCAAAGGCAGGCGCATGGGAGTCAGGAAGTTTTGACAATGACGACGCTCTCGATTGGGTGGGTCAATGCGTAAGGTCCAAGGGCACTTCCCTGATATCGGCCACACTCACAGCTGCGCTGGCCGATGGCTATCTTGAGGCGCCTGAATGCTCAGCCGCAGTTGCTGCAGCGGAAGTAGTCGCGGCTTCGAAGGGCAAAGCAAGTAAGTCACTCCCCAAGGAGCTATCGTCCTGGTTGGAAAAGCAGCACAAAGAAGAAATTGCAAAGCTTGCCCCCGTAGCAACTAAAGCCGTTTCGCGCATCCTGAATGGCCCCAAGTCGGAGCTTCAAGAGCTATGGCAGGAAAACAAGAAAGATTTCCCCGTTTGGAAGAGCCAAATGCAAAGCCTCATTGCGAGGTTGAAGTAGTGGCTAACAATTCCGTCGAGAGGGACCGCCCACAAGCTGCGCTTGTGGGTTCCCTCCGCGGCTTCGCCGCTGCGGCGGCCCCTCACGTCAAACGTTGGGCGTCATGAAATCAGACATTGTCTCTAAAGCCATTGGGCTCGTTTCTTCCGCTCCGGAACTGGGGCCATATCTAACCGCAATACCGGAAGCGGTCGTGATGCCCTTTGCTCAAGAGCACGACAAGCACTACCTTTGCATCGTTCTTCACATCACAGAAGAAAAGGTAAGTCGTGAGGCACTTGCACGGTTCTGCTCGCACGCAATTTCCCTGCTGGCATCTACGGGCGTCCTGCATGATCTTCAGGGCATCGAGCTGTTCTTAGGCTCGGCCAATAAGAGGCTCATGAGACTGAGCGTCCTTGCGGAGTCATGTGAGA
The DNA here is from genome assembly GCF_039544165.1 of Viridibacterium curvum. Lineage (NCBI taxonomy): Bacteria > Pseudomonadati > Pseudomonadota > Betaproteobacteria > Rhodocyclales > Rhodocyclaceae > Viridibacterium > Viridibacterium curvum. The sequence continues at coordinate 1,406 of NZ_BAABLD010000025.1, read as the reverse complement.
GAGCTTCACACTTGATGCCAGAGGATCTCAATGAAGGCATATCATCGCCTGGCATTACTTGCATCATGTACCAACCTTGGCCCGTATGAGACTCAATAGGGCTAGGGCTGTGCAACCAATGACGCCCAACAATTCAATCCAGGGGATCGCCAGCAAGCTGGCTCCCCCTGATTTCAAACGTTAGCGGGAACATTATGAACCCCACCCTTGAGGCCAGAGCCGCCAATTTTCCTCGCTTCCTTGAGGAGCGAATGCCCGTACTGGTTGAATTCGCCGAGGCTCTTGGTGGGGCTGAGCCGCATCGTATACTCAAAGAACCAAACTTGTTCCTGCCTGGCATTAGCGAGTGGCTTACGCATCAAGCCATCGCCCCTGAGGATCGCCCTTGGCTCGTTACGCGTTTGGGTTACTTTGTTGGCGAACTATTTGTTACACAGTTCAGCGGCGCATGGCTCCTCAATGAGACTTCAGGATCAAGGTATTTTGGTCGGTATGTCGTGGGGCAATTTGCCGCGTTCTCAAACCAAAACGCACAATTTGATCCGTTCGACGTGGCGATGGAGGCCATTTCGAATCAATCTGTCTCGCTTGAAAGCTTGTGCTCAGAGGTGTCGAATGCACTGCGGGCTGCGTGATCCCGCTAACAATTCCGTCGAGAGGGACCGCCTGCAAGCTGCGCTTGCAGGTTCCCTTCGCGGCTTCGCCGCTACGGCGGCCCCTCACGTCAAACGTTAGGCCATGACAAATATGGCACAAATGAGCGCCCATGAAATCACATGGATCCCATGGCGAAAAGCACCACGACTTTGGACTTTATACGAGTGCCATTTTGACAACTTCCCCTTTGATGAAGCTCTAGACATATTTCATGCGAGAAGCACAAAGGTCAAGGCAACTATTGGAAATCCAAGGGCGTATCGATGCTTTGTGGTAAGGCTTAAGTCGGGTCGCCACGCAGCCATTACCAACTATGATGATTTCCCATACACGCTAGGGTTCTTACTTCAGTTAGAGGACCCAGGGGGATCCATGCTCCCAATAGCTTACATGGCAGACCTGTATGAACTTTTGGCACCTCTTTGTTTGCCGATACCAGACAAGTCCAATGTTGGTTTTCCTAGATGGATATAGAGGAAGAAATGGCCAGATCACAAGGAGCAGCTGAGAATCGACAGTCGCGCAGTCTCAAAGTTGAGGTGCAATACAACGATGCAAACATCGCCTAACCCTACAGTCAAGCGGACCGCCACAAGCTGCTCTTGTGGTTCCCTTCGCGCTCCGCGCTACGGCGTCCGCTTACTTCCACGTTAGGCATCAACCATGAAGATCGGGTGTCATTGCGGGTTCGTCATTCCAGATCAAACTGACTTCTTGTCATACAAGGGCCATCTCGTCGCCGATCAGGA
>NZ_BAABLD010000024.1:0-3718 GCF_039544165.1 Viridibacterium curvum | reverse complement strand
GTCAGTCGCGGCTAACCAATCGGTCAACGGGACAGCCTGCAAGCTGCGCTTGCAGGTACCCTCCGCGCTTCGCGCTCCGGCTGCCCCTTACCTCAAACGTTAGATGCTAGAACTCAAAAGTTTCCGATTCGACTATCAACGCTCGGCAGATGAGGCCGCGCGGTCCCTCAGTCATGAGATTGAACAATCCGAACAAAATGACATCGAGGCTGTGATAACACCCGAGGCGGTTAAGCTAGTTCCCGTCTCTCCGTGGTGGGAGAGAAGAAATATCACCCCCGTGTTCGTAGCAAAATTTGAAAGAACAGCGGCGGGTTGCACTCTGGTTGGAAGGTTTCGACCGGCCTGGATTGATCTAGCGTTTATGGCTTTCTTCTATTGCTTCTTTTTCTTCATGTTCGCTGAAGAAGGTGAGATCCTTTTTACCATTGGATTTCTTGGCCTCTCAGCCTTTGTCTTTTTCATGCTCTGGGCAACTCAATCCAACAAAAGAAAGAACATCCTTAATGCGATTGCACGAAGCATCTAACCCTACAGTCAAGCGGACCGCCTGCAAGCTGCGCTTGCAGGTTCCCTCCGCGCTAGCGCGCTCCGGCGTCCGCTTACTTCCACGTTAGACGCTTAAGCATGGCAACGATCAAAATTGTCTCCCTACCTCCAGGTGCCGCACCAGAGGATGTTCGACTCTCGTGGATAGGGCTAAAGCTAGACGTTGCACACGGAATAAGTGCACCACAAACCTACGACGTTGCAAGTATTCATACTCGCTTTGATGGCTGGTTTAGAAGAATCGCACTCTGCCTCCGCATCTTTCGTCCTCCTATGGAAAAAATGCTTGGTTTTCCTGTCGAGGCTATGCCTGCTATCTGGGCGCTTGAGCAGGCAGGCCATAAATCCGCAGCCATGTGGTGGTGCGAAAACACACCTCACCTCTTGAAGCCGGGGCAAACTCTTATCTTTCCGAGCTCGTGCTGCCAGCTAATCCAAAATGAGTCACAACGCGTCTAACCATTCCGTCGAGAGGGACCGCCCACAAGCTGCGCTTGTGGGTTCCCTTCGCGGCTTCGCCGCTACGGCGGCCCCTCACGTCAAACGTTAGACCGCACACCATGAGCACCATCTATCGGTTCATCGAAGATCCTGCGGCTACGAGCTCTGTGCGCCAGTGGTTCAAAGCTTTGCCCGTGCCTCCAGAAGAAACCGAGACTGATCGAGCTATCGTTCTTTACTTTCGTGCCTTCGGCCAGCTTGCATACACCGCAGCTGGCGCGATTGACCCCAAAGCCTCACCCGTTGTAATGCTCTATCTGCCACGTGAACTACGTGGAGCATTGTGGTCTGTCGGCGAAGTTCACTTTCTCCCGTCAGCATTGAAAGCAAGTTTCCCCGAGCTACACAAAATCAATACGGCATTCGCCAAGTGGTTGCGGCAATTCGAGACTGTGTTCTCAAACAAGCCTGGTGGGCCGAGCGACTGGAATTACTATCTTGAAGGCTCTGTGAAGAACTACGACCCACCGGTTTTCGGTCTTCCGAGCGGCTACCACGCCATTCAAAATGGTCAGTACTTCATCTCTGACGGAGAGAGCGATGCAGTCGTTGATAGAGTGTGTTCGTCTCTCAGACTTCGCGGGGTTGATTGTGCGTAATCGGTCTAACACTACAGTCGAGCGGGACAGCCACAAGCTGCGCTTGTGGTTCCCTCCGCTTCGCTCCGGCAGCCCCTCACTTCCACGTTCGGCATCCTCAAGGTAAGCCCCATGGTCGAGCAGCGATCGCAACGAAATCTTCCTGCCCCACATCTTGAGGGAATTGGAGCAGTGACTGTTGCTTGGTCGCACATGGAGGCCAACCTAAGCAATGTGATCATGAACTTGGGAGGTATAAATTCTCATGTCTGCCAAGCGCTGACGATTGATGCTGGTAGTCAACTGCTTATTAATTCGATACAGATCTCGGTCACAGAGTTCTGCACTGATGCTGGTTTAGTTGCACAGTGGAACAAGCTTCTGGAAGAAATTCAGGCCGTAAGGAGTGAGAGAAACTCAATTGTTCACGGCCAATGGATGTGGCGTTATGAGCATCCCGATATTTATTCTGTTGTGGTTTGTGATTTGTCTGCAAAAGGTCCCAAGTTAACGATGAGCAGCTTGAACCGCACGCCTGAAAGCCTTCGCTCGTTGGCAAATGACACCTTTGACCTCATTGATGAGATGCAACAGCTTGTCGTGAAGACTATCCCTGCTCTGCGAGAACCCCTTAAATCTGTGCCCAGAGGGATTCAGGTTGTCAATGTAGCTCCGGGCAAAAAGATGCGGAAGCCACTGTTCCAACGAAAACGTAACGGTGACTCTGCATAAACCATGTCTGCCTACCACGAGACGCCGAACAATTCCGTCGAGAGGGACCGCCCACAAGCTGCGCTTGTGGGTTCCCTTCGCGGCTTTGCCGCTACGGCGGCCCCTCACGTCAAACGTTAGAGGTTCGCATGAGTTACACCATTGATCTCATCGTTAGCGATCTTCCTAGCTCGAATGACGAAGTGTGGAAAGCCATCGAGGCTTTGCGAGCCGTCTATTACGAAGACAAGAGAGAGAAATCTCCAAAGCTTTTGCAACTGCACGAAGTCCTTACAGAAAAATATCCGTGCCTATCAAGCTACGAAGACGATGAAGATGATGATGAATGCCCTTGGGCGGATGGTCCTATGTTGAACAACTTCGCTCACGAGATGGGAATGCTCGCTATCAGTTTCTCAAGAGCCGATGAAGTTGTTCCTTATGTCGTCCAAAAAGCCAATGCGCTGGGTATCGTCGTTGCGGATGGTCAGTCTGGAAAAGTTTATCGTCCTCAGCAGGCAGCTTCTGTGCAAGCCACGCCTCAGCCGACGTCAACAAAAGCATGGTGGAAATTTTGGCAGTAACCTCTAACTCTGCAATCGAGAGGGACGTCCGCAAGCTGGCGCTTGCGGTTCCCTCCGCCTTCGGCTCCGGCCGCCCCTCATCTCCACGTTAGACACTCAGTCATGCTCACTAAAGCACGTGCATTCGCTGTTCAAGCCCACGGAGATCAGAAGTATGGTGATAGGCCTTACTCCTTTCACCTTGATATGGTCGCGAACAACCTCGCAGCGTATGGAGAACAGGCACAAGTCATAGGGTATCTACACGACGTCGTTGAAGACACGAGCGTGACGAAGGACAAAATCGAGGAAGAGTTCGGCTCTTTGGTCGCTGAGTGTGTAGGTTTGCTAACCGATGAACCAGGCGCAAACAGAAAAGAACGAAAAGCCAAAACCTACGAAAAGCTGTCGCGTGTATCGGGGCAATCCGAGTTGGCTCTTGTCGTTAAAGTTGCTGACCGTCTAGCTAACGTCACAGCATGCGTAGCCGATGGCAAACGCTCGTTGTGGGAGGTCTATTTGAGCGAACAAGCAGCGTTCAAAAAAGCTGCATATCGCGCAGGCCTCTGTGACCAATTGTGGGCTGACCTAGAGTCCCAACTTCAGGAGGGTGCCCTTGATCGCCGTGTCTAACCCTACAGTCAAGCGGACCGCCACAAGCTGCGCTTGTGGTTCCCTCCGCGCTTCGCGCTCCGGCGTCCGCTTACTTCCACGTTAGCCGCTCGTTTCGTTGCGGGCCTCTCGCTACGGTCTGCCCGGAGAGGCAATACTGGTGCGGCTCTTCAGGCAGCATTTTTCAAGGCCCTCTTCCGCACT
>NZ_BAABLD010000023.1:0-2079 GCF_039544165.1 Viridibacterium curvum | reverse complement strand
GACTCACCTTCTGTACTCCTGGTGTTCCCATACAACCCCCAACCGGTAGGTCAGGGTGTCAACTAAAACGGGTCAGGTCCCCGGTCCGCTTGACTGTAGGGTTAGCGAGATGCTGCATCGCTCACCGACAGTTTTTTGTAGAGCAATTCATAAAGCTTGGGAGCCAAACTCGATTTCATCAGGATGACCAACGTGATGATGGAAACTGCAAGAGAGTGAATAGAGAGCTCCGCCAACCCTGCCCACACTGCAAGCATGCCCAAATAGCCCCAGAACGGAAGCATCAATAGCAAAGCAACAACAAACAGTATCCAGGCGTTCACGCGAAAGAACCTTCTAACTGCAGTGACAATTACTCCTAGCAGAAAGCTTAGTGCGGACATGTAAATAGCAAGCCAAAAATACCCCCATGAGTTGTTGCCACTTAGTTGATCGTAATAGTCGCTATAGACAGTCACGCATCCCCAATCTGCTGCCGTGACAACTATTAACAGCAACGTAATCACGAAAAAAGCTTTGTTTCGTGGGGACATCAGCTTCGCAATCAACTGCGACATGGGACTTCTCGCTAACGTTTGACGTGAGGGGCGGCCGGAGCCGCGAAGCGGCGGAGGGTATTTGCAAGCGCAGCTTGCAAACCGTCCCTCTCGACGGAATTGTTAGCCCGCTCAGACATAGAGCGCCTTGGTGCCAGGGGTGGCGGACTTAACCCGCTCAGCGAAGCCCTCATAAAAGAATGGAATGTTGTCTCCCTTGTCACCGGACATGCGCCCTCTGACTTTATTGAAGGTAATGATGGCGACGTGAAACTTGGGCTCTCCGATGACCAAGACGGGTTGGTTTTCTTTTTCATGCCAAAGATACTTACCGCCATGCTTCCGATGGGCAACTTCAAGAATGTATGAGCCGATGAGCTCAACTAGAGCGTCTTGATCTTTCTTGGACAATTGATCCTTGTACTGCGATGCCTCATCAAGGATTTCTTCGATCACGACTAAGCTTTTTTCCGAGTAGTCCAACTTTCCGCCAGCGCGTTTTTGGAGCTGCGAAACCGCCAGTGCTGCTTTGGCGGAAACCTCGTCGGCTAAGGAGGGCTGAGGAGAAGCCGCTTGAGCCGATATACCGATGGCGCAAAGAAACGCCGTAACGATTGAACGAAGACTCATAGGGCTAACGTCGAAGATCAGGGGCGGCCGAACGAAGCGAGGGAACCAGCTTGCTGGCCGTCCCCTGGATCGTAGTGTTCGGCGTCCGGTTAATGATTGACAGCTTCTGCATGCAGCTTCAGCCCAAGCGCACCCATCACTTTCAGGATGGTATCGAAGCCCGGAGCACGATCACCCGAGAGCGCTTTGTAAAGGCTTTCACGAGATAGCCCGGCATCGCGTGCTACCTGAGACATACCTTTGGCCCGCGCGATATCGCCAAGTGCCTTGGCAATGAATGTGGCATCACCATCGGCCTCTTCGATACATGCCTCAAGATACGCGGCCATCTCTTCGGGGGTACGAAGATGCTCTGCGACGTCATAACGGGAAGTTGCTGTTTTAGCCATTTTTCATTCCTTCAGGTTTCGCGCCAAACGCAAGGCAGTTTTGATATCTGTGGCCTGAGATGACTTATCGCCACCGGCCAACAGAATCACAACCTCCCGGCCGCGCTTGGTGAAATACACGCGATAGCCGGGGCCAACATCAATACGCAACTCGGAAACACCTTCACCGACAGGCTTCACATCGCCGGGATTTCCGGCGGCAAGCCGCTCGATACGAACCAAGATGCGCGCACGCCCTTGGACATCGCGAAGACCATCTATCCAGGCTGCGTAGACATCAGTTTTGCGGATTTGGAGCATAGAACAACTGTAGCCAACAGACTACAGTCTGTCAATGCGAGAGCGAAGACGCCGAACGTGGAAGTAAGCGGACGCCGGAGCGCGAAGCGCGGAGGGAACCACAAGCGCAGCTTGTGGCGGGGATCTTGCCCCGTTTCCGTTGACACCCCGAGATTAGGCCAGCGCTTCATACGTGTCTGGCGAGACGTAGTTGAGAGCCGAGTGTATGCGCTCTCGATTGTAGA
>NZ_BAABLD010000022.1:0-1545 GCF_039544165.1 Viridibacterium curvum | reverse complement strand
TCAGTCGCGGCTAACCAATCGGTCAACGGGACAGCCTGCAAGCTGCGCTTGCAGGTGCCCTCCGCGCTTCGCGCTCCGGCTGCCCCTTACCTCAAACGTTAGCCGTTTTCCTTAGACACGACACCACATATGAGTAAAGTATGTTTAGTAACAGGCGCATCTCGTGGAATTGGTCGCGCGACTGTCGAGCATCTATCCGGTTTGGGATACACCGTCTACGCCGGAGTACGGGAGTCGCGTGAAAAAAATGAAGCGGCTGCAAGCGAGTTACGAAAAATATGCCGTGTAATTGATCTTGACGTTACCTGCACCCAGTCAGTCGATGACGCAGTCAAATCAATCCTCGATAGCACCAACAGGCTTGACGCTGTTGTCAACAATGCAGGTTATGGCCTTTGGGGCGCCGCTGAAGAAATAGACATCGAAGCCGCTCAACGGCTTTTCGATGTTAATTTCTTTGGCTGTCTTCGCGTTTCAAAAGCAGCTATTCCCATCATGCGTAATCAGGGTGACGGGGTCATAGTCCAAGTAAGTTCAATCAGTGGCAGAGTTGTCGGCCCTCTTTATGGAATGTATCAAGCCTCTAAACACGCACTTGAAGCCATGTCCGAAGCTATGGCATATGAGCTTGGCCACTTTGGCGTGAGAGTCGTGCTCGTTGAACCGGGTAACGTTGATACAAATTGCACAGTTGAGTTTGCTCCCGCACTCTTGGAAGGAAGGAGCTACTACCAAGAGCTTATGAGCCGGCTGAACGAAGCCCGAAAAGGAATTACCCCTAAGCGAAGTACTGCTAACGATGTCGCGCTGACCATCACGTCAGCGATTGAAAATAGGTCAAGCCCCCTTCGGCTTTTGGTGGGTGATGATGCCTATACATTGGATGCCCAAAGAAGAGCATTGCCAGACGCGGAGTTCTCCAATTGGCTGTGGAAAGAAAAACTAAAGGTCGAGTGGTGATCGAACCAACGGCTAACAATTCAATCCAGGGGACTGCCAGCAAGCTGGCATCCCCTGATCTCAAACGTTAGACCGTTCAGCGATCAGCACCTATGGCATACGACAAGAACGTCTCCCCAGTTGGCTGGTATTTGGGTTCTTACTTGCTCAGGTTCATTGAGCTAGATGATGCAGATCGAAACGATCCAGAGAAGATGTTTCCATCTTGGGAGAACACCGTTCTCGTCAAAGCTGCATCTTTAGAGGCTGCGTATTCGAAAGTGGAGAAAATTGGAAAGCAAAACTCCAAGCCATACCGCGGCGGCCCAGAAGGCGTAAAAGTTAAGTGGGAGTATCTTGGGGTCACCGAAATTCTTCCAATCTATGAGGAGATCGCTGACGGTGCAGAGATCGCATGGGCAGATCGCGCTCCTCGCAAACTAAAAAATCTACAGCAATGGGTCCGACCCAAGAGTGCGATTCGACAATGAGAACAACACGGCGCAGTCTCAACGTTGAAGTGCAACGATCATCTGGAACCATAATAAATCTCCTTCGGGGTTTTGAACTGGTGTCTTTTTCTCGGTCGGGTATTTAATTCGTTAG
>NZ_BAABLD010000021.1:0-778 GCF_039544165.1 Viridibacterium curvum | reverse complement strand
CGTGGTGGGGACAGTGACAGTGAAGCTCGTGACCCCTGCCGGCACGGTGATCGTGCCGCCCGAGATCGTCACGCCATTCGAGAACGAGGCGTTGGTCAGGGCGGATGTGTAGTCGGTACCACCGCCGGTTGCCGTGACATCGGCGAGCGATAGCGTGTAAGTGGTGGCGCTGCTCGATGCATTGCTCAGCGTCACGGTGTGAACGATGTTTGACGCTTCAGTGGCGCTGTTGCTGGTAACCGAGGCAATCGTCGGAGCGGCATCGTCATCGTTGATCGTGCCGGTGCCAGCCGTGCCACCTACGGTCAGGGTATAGGTTTCATTCGGCTCATCGATGGTGTCAGCCGTGGTCGGCACGGAGACAGTGAAGCTCGTGACACCAGCAGGCACAGTGATCGTGCCACCCGAGATCGTCACGCCATTCGAGAACGAGGCGTTGGTCAGGGCGGAGGTGTAGTCGGTACCACCACCCGTGGCGGTCACATCGGCGAGCGACAGGGTGTAAGTGGTGGCACTGGCCGACGGATTGGACAGCGTTACCGTATGGACGATGGCGCTGGCTTCGGTAGCGCTGTTGCTGGTGACGCTGGCGATGGTCGGTGCGGCATCATCGTCGGTGATCGTGCCGGTGGCGGCCACGCCGCCCACGGTCAGGGTGTAGGTCTCGTTGGCTTCGTCGATGGTGTCAGCCGTGGTCGGCACGGAGACGGTGAAGCTGGTGACCCCTGCCGGCACGGTGATCGTGCCGCCAGAGATCGTCACGCCATTGCTGAAGGCG
>NZ_BAABLD010000020.1:0-655 GCF_039544165.1 Viridibacterium curvum | reverse complement strand
GGCCTCCCGCATCAGGCGGGCCACGCGTTTGCGTCCGACAGCCACGCCCTCTGTACGCAGCGCCCGATGGATACGCGGACTCCCGTAGGTCTCGTGACTGCCGCGATGCACGTTGATGATGCGCGCCTGCAGGCGCGCATCATCAACACAGCGCTGGCTGGGCTCGCGTTTGAGCCAGGCGTAAAAGCCCGCACGTGTCACATTCAGATAACGGCACAAACTGCTCACGGCGTGTCCGGCTCTGTGTCGTTCGATGAACTCGAATCGCTCTTGTTTCGTTCGGCACAGAACCGGATGAATTTTTTTAGGATGGCATGCTCCTCTTTGAGAAGCGCATGCTCCCGCTCCAGCGCACGCAGCCGTTTGAGCTCGGCGGTGGTTTGCGGATCGAGCTTGGAAGGCTTGGCCACAATCACTCCATCACGGACTTGTTTGCGCCACAGTGACAGCATGAACGGGTGAATGTCCAGCGCTTCAGCCACATCCTTGACCAGCACGCCCGGCACGTGACTCAGTGCCACCGCCGTCGCTTTGAAGGCATCGCCGTAGCGACTCACCTTCTGTACTCCTGGTGTTCCCATACAACCCCCAACCGGTAGGTCAGGGTGTCAACTAAAACGGGTCAGGTCCCCGGTCCGCTTGACTGTAGGGTTAG
>NZ_BAABLD010000019.1:0-557 GCF_039544165.1 Viridibacterium curvum | reverse complement strand
GTCGCGCTATTGCTCGTGACGGAGGCAATCGTCGGTGCGGCGTCGTCGTCGAGGATGGTGCCAGTGCCGGTGACGCCACCGACAGTCAGTGGCACGGTTTCGTCCGGCTCATCCGTCGTGTCGCTGACAGTCGGCACGGTCACGGTGAAGCTTGTGACACCGGCCGGGATGGTCAGCACGCCACCTGCGAGGGTGACCCCGTTGCTGAAGGTCGGCGAACCGAAGTCGCCTGCTGCAGCGGTGCCGCCACCGAGGGTGAAGGGGAAGGTGATGCTCGACGAGGAGGCGTTGGTGAGCGCCACGTTATAGACGAGGTTGTTACCCTCGTTGACGCTCGGCGAGGAGACGCTCTGGATGGTCGGCGCGGCATCGTCATCGTTGATCGTACCGGTGCCAGATGCGGCGCCCACGGTCAGCGTATAGGTTTCATTCGGCTCGTCGATGGTGTCAGCCGTGGTGGGGACAGTGACAGTGAAGCTCGTGACCCCTGCCGGCACGGTGATCGTGCCGCCCGAGATCGTCACGCCATTCGAGAACGAGGCGTTGGTCAGGGCGGA
>NZ_BAABLD010000018.1:0-7314 GCF_039544165.1 Viridibacterium curvum | reverse complement strand
CTCACGCCGCGAGCAAAGGCACACAACACTGTGGCGGCACGGGCTGCTTCAGTGGCCGAGATGATTGCGACGAGCAAAGCCAATGGTTATGCTGGGCGCAGTTTCTAACCCAAGGGCAATGCCGGTGTCACAGTCAGTCGCGGCTAACCAATCGGTCAACGGGACAGCCTGCAAGCTACGCTTGCAGGTGCCCTCCGCGCTTCGCGCTCCGGCTGCCCCTTACCTCAAACGTTAGGTCCTGAAAAACAGCCCGGCTTCTTTAGAACGTTATAGCAAACATCGATGATCAAGAAAATTCTCGAAACTGAAAACGTCGGTTCTTACGCAGCCCATCCGGTCAAGACTTGCACCGAATGGAATGGAGAGTTCAAGTCGCGCAACGTAATATATGGCGAGAATGGCGCAGGAAAAACCACATTAGCAATGATATTTACATCGCTCAGCGGCGACGACAAACTTTTAATAGAAAAACAAAAGATTGGATCAACTGGCGATCAAAAGATCCAGATCCTAATGAGTGATAACGCCAAGAGAAAGTATTCCAATGGCTCTTGGGACCAGCACCATCCAGAGGTCGAGGTATTCGACATTCACTACATCGAAGACAATGTTTACATCGGATCATCCCTGCTAAACAGAACAAGAAATAACCTATTTCAAATAATAGCAGGTGAGGACGGCATTAAGTTAAACAAAAAGCTAGAGGAACTCCATGAGCATCTTGATGAATTTCGGCAAGAAAGAAGAAGGATTAAAACTAGGCTCAAGCTCGAATCCGCATCACTTCCTAAAGAAGTAATTGCCGACCTGGGGGAGCGGGCAAGAACACTCAGCCAAGAACTTAAATACAAAGCAAACCACATCCGAGAAGTCAACATTGAACTAGGTGAGTATTCGAAGAGAATTTTCGAGGGAAGCATTGATGCCACAAACAAATACTTGAGATACTTTACTCCACACATACGGCTTGAAAAATTCTCAAAGAAGCACTCAGGACCTCGGCAGCTTGTTTCATACAGCCTCTCGGTCAGCGGTGAAGTCGTAGGGTTTGAGGGATTGAAAGGCGGCAGCAGGCATAAAATCAAGTACTCTTTAAGCGAAGGAGACAAAAGCGCATTCGCGTTCTCTTTCTTCCTGGCTCAATTGGAAAAGGGCGACATTTCAAAAAAAATAGTTGTGTTTGACGACCCCATATCCAGCTTCGATCAAGCCCGAAGAAACGCAACAATAAGCCAATTGCTAAAAATTTCTTCGAAGTGCAAGCAGCTGTTTGTTTCGACTCATGATATTCACTTTGCAAAGGCGCTTTCCAGAAAGATGGAACAGGCGTCGTCAGTCAATCTGAAGATTACAAAGAAGTCAAACAGTAGTTACATTGAGTTTCACGACATCGAAACTGAGACGCTCAGTGGAATTTTCAAGGACATAAATGTCCTGCGTTCATACTTGCTAAGCGGCGCAACTACAGAATTGGAAAAGCGAGAGGTTGTTAGATGCATTCGACCAATTCTGGAGGGAATTATTCGCATTAAATACTTTAACGAGATCGAAAGAGGCGAGTGGCTGGGGGATATGCTGGGAAGAATAGAAAACTCTCAGGAAGGCGATCGATTATTCAGAATCAAAAACCTTGCGGCCGATATTCGCGAAATAAACGACTATTCGAAGGAGTTCCATCATGCCGATCCGACCTCGCCATGGGGCGATACTATAAATAATGAGGAGCTTAGAATATTTGTTGGCAGAACCTTGCACACAATTGATCAAATATAGTCAACCCAGAGATACATTCAGCGTAGTCTCAACGTTGAAATGCAACACCCACGATGAAAGAGTCGCCTAACAAATCAGTCAAGCGGACAGCCCAAAGCTGCGCTTTGGGTCCCCTCCGCTGCTTCGCAGCTCCGGCTGCCGCTTACCTCAAACGTTAGCCGTCAATGTCCAGCGCGAGTTTTATCGAATCTCGGGCCTTGGGTTTTCATGGTGCGCGCCGCGCCACACTTTCATTGCGCACGCCGCAGTCGTTGCGGTTTGACGTGGCGCAGGTCGTGCAGGTTTGTGGCTTGGGTTTGCCCGGTAGGCCGCTGTCATTGTCGCTCGGGTTCGTTGTAAATTGCTCGTCATTCCCCGATGGCACGCGGGTGGCCCGTGCCGTTGCTGATCGGACGTCCGGCACGATGACCAAGAGGGTTTGCAAGGCTTCGGCTAACCCGGCAGTCGAGAGGGACGGCCCAAAGCTGCGCTTTGGGTACCCTACGCCGCTCCGCGGCTCCGGCCGCCCCTCACTTCTACGTTAGGCTTCTTATGTATCTACTAGATCACCTGCAGGAATGGGCGAGAGGCAAGGCGCAGATTTTTACCAGCGGCTCTTTTGCGGTGGCGGTGTCTGAGGTACTCGGCAAGGAGAAAAAAGCCCGCTACGTTGAGCTCGAGGGAAACAACTTGCTGGCGCGAGCAACGCTGTGGGAAGACGGTGCACTTGAGCTGGAAGCGATAAACGAACAATCCGAAACTGTCATCCAATCTTCTCGCGCCACTCCTACGTCAGCGCAATTAGATGACAGTCTGAACTGGTGGCTGAGCGAGATTTCAACCTATGTTCCACCAGCAGCCTAACAATTCCGTCGAGAGGGACCGCCCACAAGCTGCGCTTGTGGGTTCCCTTCGCGGCTTCGCCGCTACGGCGGCCCCTCACGTCAAACGTTAGGTGCTATGCCTTTTGACTTCGTTGAACCAGAAGAATTTTTCCGTCAATTAAACGACGATAAAGAATTTTGCGCCGGGTTAGGAAAGGTCATGCTGGCGGCCGGCATGCTTGAAACAAAACTTCGCAGCTACCTGAAGGCAAGATCTATTGATTACCACCGAACAGCTACACTCGGTGGCTTGGTGAAAAAGCTCAAAGATGCCGACCTTCTCACGGAGAACGGCAAGAGCCACTTTGATGACATAACCAAGAAGCGCAACTATCTGGCACACAATCTCTACGGATTGTTTAGCAAAGAGCTAGAAGAAACGATTCTGCCCAGGGAGAATTTGGTCTCAATTGATGCGTCAATCTTTATCGATCGGGTCGAAACACTCGCGGAAGATTTTATGTTCTTCTCAAGTCTTGTTGCTAAAGCAGATCCGTTGAAGGCAAAGCTATTGTGATTCAACCCGCACCTAACCATTCCGTCGAGAGGGACCGCCTGCAAGCTGCGCTCGCAGGTTCCCTTCGCGGCTTCGCCGCTACGGCGGCCCCTCACGTCAAACGTTAGCCATCAACAGCCATGATTGAGCTCGCAACCATAGCCCAGGCAGTCTCTGTTTTTGCAGCTTGCTGGGCCATCATCTCCGGCATCGGCGCTTGGAAGAGAGAATTCATAGGAAAACGCCAAATTGAACTTGCTGAGCAAGTCCTCGCCAAGTTTTTCGAGATTCGTGACGCAGTTTCTTTCATTCGCAACCCTTTCTCGCACAACGGTGAAGGCTCAACACGACAGCGTGGCGATAACGAGACCCCCGAGCAAATCCAGTTGCTTGATCGCGGCTACATTGTGGTTGAGCGTTACGCAAAGAAGGAATCTGCATTCGCAGAGTTCAACACTCTCAAGTACAGATTCATGGCCTCCTTTGGCGCTCAAACGGAGGAAATATTCGTTGAGACCAATCGTGTTCTGAACTCGATTTTCGTGTCGGCTCAGATGCTTGCAACTCACTATTGGCAGCGCCAAGGTCGAGTCCAGATGGAGGCCGATGAGTTTCAAAAACACCTAGATGAAATGCGTCGTCACGAGGGAATTTTCTGGGATATCGGCACCGATACAGATGAAGTACGAAACAAGCTCAAAGACATCCAAGACAAACTTGAGGCAGCCGTAAAACCTTGTTTCCAAGAGCCTGCGTCCACCTACTCTGTGTTCACCNCCGGCTGCCCCTTACCTCAAACGTTAGAGCGCAGGCATGAACACCGTTGAAATGGCCTCACTCATCACATCAAAACTGCCTGAAGTTAAGACAGGTGCTTTGAGGTTTTGGGGCGAATGGTTTGGTCGCCCGTACGACAACATTCATCAAATCGTGAGCTGTTCCGCCCTGGACGGCTCGTTGATAATTAAGTTCAATGAGGCAGAAACTCTTACGATTACCAACCCCATTGGTTTGAAAGTCGAAGAGGAAAAATTCTTTGTCCAATCGGCAGACTGCGTGCGGTGGGAGTGGTTTTGTTACGGCAGGCTGCATACGCCTGAGAACCGATACTTCGAAGAGTTCAAACGAACGGAAAGCGGTATTGTCGCCAGCACCAACATAGATTGGTGCGAAATGAGCTTGAGTCCATCTGCTTCGGAAAAGGCTGTCGAAATCCTGTGAAAATGCGCTCTAACACTACAGTCGAGAGGGACAGCCAACAAGCTGCGCTTGTTGGTTCCCTCCGCGCTACGCGCTCCGGCTGCCCCTCACTTCCACGTTAGGCCGCACACACAATGATCGACCTCGCTGCCGCCAATCACACAAATCGAGAGCTTGAGTTGATGCTTAATCAAGGCAAGCCGCTCGCGATGTTTTGTGAAGAAGTCAGTTTTCTTCCAAACGAGGAAATTATTCCAGAGGAGAAATTTGCGCCGCATGTTGCATCGGGTCGCTTCGTACGCAACGAAGAAGTATTCAACTTTGGGTACAACGAGCGCCTTGGCCGAGATGCCATGATCAAATACGTTTTTTTTGCCCCAGCATCTGAAGCATGGAGAATCCCTGCAATGAAATTGGTTAAGAAAGTTCTACAAAAAACGGGCAGAAACCCGGAGGAACTTGAACGGATCGAAAGTCATTTGTTGGGCTACACCGACGAAGAGGTCGATGCGTGGTGCAATAAGGTTTATCGTGGCACCTCGGCCTAACACTACAGTCGAGCGGGACAGCCACAAGCTGCGCTTGTGGTTCCCTCCGCTTCGCTCCGGCTGCCCCTCACTTCCACGTTAGACCGCAACCCAATGACGAGCACCGTGACTCTCGCTGAGGTGATTGCTTGCATCCGGGATAGCCAAGGCATCAAGGAGGCAAAGCCCATATCTGAGGCCACACTGCTGGAGCGTGATCTCGGGATTACTGGCGATGATGGGAGCGAGTTGCTTGAGGAGCTTCAAAAGCGTTTTGGTGTGTCATTCACGGGGGCCGACGGCACGCTGCGCGAAGCATTTGGCCTTGAAGAAGACGAGTATCTATTTCATAGCGAAGGCATGAGCCTGTTTTTGATGATTGCGAACCTCTTTGGCTTCTCAATAGAGAAAGTCAAACCTCTATCGGTTGCTCAGTTGCACCATGTCATCCTAGAGAAAAGGAAAACCGGTGGTGATCGAACCAAAGCGGTCTAACCCTGCAGTCGAGAGGGACAGCCAACAAGCTGCGCTTGTTGGTTC
Organism: Viridibacterium curvum; assembly: GCF_039544165.1. Classification (NCBI taxonomy): domain Bacteria; kingdom Pseudomonadati; phylum Pseudomonadota; class Betaproteobacteria; order Rhodocyclales; family Rhodocyclaceae; genus Viridibacterium; species Viridibacterium curvum. Next base: position 1,915 of record NZ_BAABLD010000018.1, on the reverse strand, counting down.
CCTCCGCGCTACGCGCTCCGGCTGCCCCTCACTTCCACGTTAGCCGCTCGTTTCGTTGCGGGCACCTCGCTACGGCCTGCCCGGAGAGCCAATACTGGTGCGGCTCTTCAGGCATCTGTTTTTCGTGCTTTCTTTGGCGCAATCGCACGCGGGGTTTGAGGGCTCGGACGTTCGGGATGAGGGTGAGTCACGGACGATCTGGCACGACAAGGATGGCTTGTCCGCGCACGAGAAACAGTTGGTCGTTCATCGCTCGGGCACAGTTTCAATCGTGCAAGCGAACAATCAAAAATTCACTGGCTTCATCGGTCAGCTTCGCGGGTCATGAAAGCTCTGTAGGGTCAGGCGGCTGCCGCCGCGAGCAACGGCACACAGCCCTGTGGCGGCACGGGCTACTTCAGTGACCGAGATGATTGCGACGAGCAAAGCCAATGGTTATGCTGGGCGCAGTTTCCAACCCAAAGGCAATGCCGGTGTCACAGTCAGTCGCGGCTAACTCATCCGTCAAGGGGACAGCCTGCAAGCTGCGCTTGCAGGTGCCCTCCGCGCTTCGCGCTCCGGCTGCCCCTTACCTCAAACGTTAGACGACACCGATTTCTGGGCCATCTTCTATGTTCGGCAAACTCTTCAAAAGCAAAGAACCCGCTCCAGCACCCGGCGATGAAGCCCTCAACATCGCTGAGATTCCCTACGCCAACGGCAAGATCAAGTTTCGTTACAGCCGCCGCTTAAGTTCGGATGGGCAGAAGTGGATGCGGCATGGCTTGTTTGTCGCGTACCACGAGAACGGCGTTGTATCTTCGGAAGGCCACTACGACGATGGCCTAGAGGTTGGCGTGTGGAAGAGCTTTCACGAAAATGGAAAAGTTGCCTCTGAGGGCTCATATCGCCAAGGTAAGGAAGACGGAGTTTGGCGATTCTGGAATGATCATGGGCAAGAGGAAAAACCAATCCGTTATGCAAAAGGCGAAGAAGTCGTCTAACCCTGCAGTCGAGCGGGACAGCCACAAGCTGCGCTTGTGGTTCCCTTCGCTTCGCTCCGGCTGCCCCTCACTTCCACGTTAGATCTTACGAACTCATGGCCTTATTTCTGCTCGCTCTAGTCGTTTGTGTCCTAGTTCATCTGTCTGCTATCGCCGCAGCCGGCGCAATGCTGGGGGTTTCTGTTCAGCAGTTTTCTCTGGGCTTCGGCCCAACACTCTTCACTAGAGGACGGTTTCGACTTGGCCTCATTCCGAGCGGTGGATCAGTCACGTTCCTGGACACAACCTCCACAGAGGTGCCAGATAGTGAAAAACACAGGGCGCTCGATCAGCAGCCCCTCATCAAAAAGCTCGCCATTTGTCTCTCTGGCTGCGTAGCTTTAGCCGGACTATCAGTAACGCTTGGCGGATCTGCTGCGTTCGATGAAATGGCAGCTACGCCATATCAGTTCGCTTCAGGCGCTTTGTCACCTTTTGACCAGGCAAAATCACTGATCAGTGCAGCTAGCGCTTTCATAAGCAGCGCAGGATTCCTCGCGCTGCTATCCGTTGTGGCTGCAAAGAATTGCGCACTCAACGCAATGCCACTCACTGCACTTAATGGCGGCGATGCTTTAGCCGCTATAGGTCGTAGCACGGGCCTTATCCGATGGTGGCCGAGAAAGGCAACACTGCTGCTGTTCTTTGTCCTGTTAAGTGCCTTTATATCGTGGGGTATTGGGATAGCTTCTTATGCAATTGCAATCTAACCCTACAGTCAAGCGGACCGCCACAAGCTGCGCTTGTGGTTCCCTCCGCGCTTCGCGCTCCGGCGTCCGCTTACTTCCACGTTAGCCGCTCGTTTCGGTGCGGGCCCCTCTCCCGGGCCTGCCCGGAGAGCCAATACTGGTGCGGCTCTTCAGGCACCATTTTTCAAGGCCCTGTTCCGCACT
>NZ_BAABLD010000017.1:0-747336 GCF_039544165.1 Viridibacterium curvum | reverse complement strand
ACGAAGTCGCGCCGATGATAGTGCGGATTGCCCGCGTGAAAGTAGGTCATCGTCAGACTCCCCACAACACAACGCCCCTCAGCTCAATGCTGCAGGGGCGTTGGCTTTTTGGGTGGCGCAGACGCAAGCCCCGCAGACTCTATCGTTATCTCATATCCATGCTGATACAGAGCCTCCCTCAAGATTACGAAACCCAATTGGCGGAGAAAGTGGCTGCGTTCAATGCCGCGTTCTCCGAATTCGGCGCTCCCGCCCCAGAGGTGTTTGCTTCGGCCCCCTCGCACTACCGCATGCGGGCCGAGTTTCGTGTCTGGCACCAAGGCGAACGCCTGGATTTTGCGATGTCAGATCCGCAGGATCCCAAGCGAGCTGTTGTGATTGAGAGCTTCCCGGCCGCATCGCGTCGAATTTGCGATGCCATGCCTGACCTGCGCGCATATCTGGAAGGCAGCCTGGTGCTACGCCAGCGGCTGTTTCAGGTGAACTTTCTTTCTACACTCAGCGGGGAGCTGATGATCACGCTGCTGTATCACCGGAAGCTGGAGGGCGACTGGGAGAAGGCGGCACAAAGCCTGGGGGAGAGATTCAATGCACAGGTCGTCGGGCGTAGCCACAAGCAGAAGCTGGTACTGGGGCGTGATTGGCTGCTTGAGGAGCTTGCCGTGGGGAAGCGTCTTCTGCGCTACCAACAGATTGAAGGGTGTTTCAGTCAGCCAAATGCGGGAACAAATCGTCTGATGCTGGACTGGGCGACAGAGCAGGTGAGGAAACTTGGCGGGGACTTGCTGGAGTTGTACTGTGGCAATGGCAACTTCACCGTAGCATTGGCCCCCCTGTTCGACAAAGTGCTCGCGACAGAAGTCAGTAAATCCTCCACTCGCGCCGCTCACTACAACCTTGATGCCAACGGAATTGGTAATGTTGCTATCGCTCGGATGTCCAGCGATGAAATCAGTGATGCATTGGCAGGTGGCCGAGAGTACCGCCGCTTGCGCAACATTCACCTTGATACGTACCGCTTCAGCACGATTTTCGTTGACCCCCCACGCTCCGGGCTCGACCCCGCAACTGTGGAGCTGGCTCGTGGATTCGCCAACATTCTCTACATCTCCTGCAACCTGCGGACATTGAAAGACAATGTTGCTGCTTTGCAGGCTACGCATTCACTCGTATCAACGGCTGTGTTCGACCAGTTTCCTTATACACACCATATGGAATGCGGAGTTTTGCTGAAGCTGCGCGCATAAATGGGGGGGTGCAGCGCGTAGCGGATCCGGGCTGTCTGGCCGGTCGCAGCCGGCATGTCTGCATCGAATTGGTTGAAGGGAATGAAGGTGGCGCCGCGGCTGAGCGTGCGCACCTTGTCGCTGCGGCTGATGGCCGGTCGTGCGGCTTAACAGGCTTCGATATGGCGGACGACGTGGCACGAATCTTGGGACGGCCTGGCGATTGGTTTGACAGCCTCTCTGTCACGGCTAGCGGATTTTCACTTGGCGATGCCGCATGAGGAATTGATGTTGACGCGTCGTAGCTGCAAGTTTGCGACAATTCAACGGCGTGCCTTTTCCAGCCAGGTCAGTACTTCCAGTGTCTGACCTTCTGCTGCGATGAGGTCAAGCCTTCGGCCGCGTGCCGGGCGGACGCAGATGTATTCGAAGTCAAAGCCGATGCCACTCGCCCGTCGTGCCTGACAGCGGGCCGCGCGCAGATCAATTTCCAATTGTCCATCGGCGCTGTGCAGTATTGGCCCGTCAAGATAGAAGCTGCGCATTCGTGAACCAGACAGCAAACTGATCGATGACAGCGGGATCGCCCATATCAGCCAGGCAAGCAGTGGTCCTACCAAGAAAATTATCACTAGCGCGCCCAGTATGCCTTTGTTGTTCTCTGTCAGAGAGGCCAGAACTATGGTACGTCCCCGGTTTCCAAGACAGTTAAACGGACTGCTTTGAGGCAGCCGCTTCAAACGTCATCGGGGCGACGCCCCCGAGATGTCCATGCCGTCGCTGGCGGTTGTAGAACACCTCGATATAGTCGAACACATCACTGCGTGCCTCGTCACGTGTTCGATAGATTTTTCCGCGAATGCGCTCCTTTTTCAGGCTGCTGAAGAAGGACTCGGCCACCGAGTTGTCCCAACAATTGCCGCGCCGACTCATGCTGATCTCCAAGCCATGCTCACGACAGAAACGCTGCCAATCGTCACTGCCGTACTGGACGCCCTGGTCCGAGTGAATCATCACGGACGTTTTGGGGCGTCGGCGCCAGATCGCCATCAGCAAGGCATCGAGCGCTAGCGCCCGGGCCAACGTCGACTTCATGGACCAACCAATCACCGCACGCGAGTACAGATCGAGCACCACCGCCAAATACAGCCAGCCTTCAGCCGTGCGTAGATACGTAATGTCGGTCACCCACGCCTGGTCTGGCTCCGGAACGGTGAATTGCCGTTGCAGCTTGTTGGGCGCCACCGCTGATGGCTTGCCTGCCCTGTAGCGGTAGCGCTGGGGCGAGCGAACCGAGCGCAGTCCGTGTGCGCGCATCAAACGGGCCACGCGGTGCTTGCCCACCGACTCGCCGGCCTCCCTCAGGTCACGATGCACGTTGCGCGAGCCATAGACGCCGCCACTGGCCAGGTACGACTCCTCAATGCGAACCAGCAGGCGTGCATCCTCGATGGCACGCGCCGATTGTGGCTGGGCTTGCCAGGCATAGAAGCCACTGCGCTGGACCTTGAGCACCCGGCACATCACGGCCACTCTGAACTCACGCTGATGCGCCAGCATGAACGCGTACTTCGCCCTTACCCCCTGGCAAAGTACGCGGCGGCCATTTTTAGGATGTCGCGCTCCTCTTCGACACGGCGCAGCTCGGCGCGAAGGCGCTGATTCTCCTTGAGCAGGTCGGCCTCCTGCTGAGCGCTGCGCGCCTGCTGGCTGACACCAGATTCGCGCAACCAGGCATACAGGCTGTGGCTCGATACGCCCAAGCGTTGCGCAACCTCCGCCACCGGGTAGCCACGTTCGGTGACCTGCTTGACTGCCTCGGCCTTGAACTCGTTTGTGTATCGCTTGCTAACCATGATTCCTCCGATCTCAAAAACACCATATCAGGTGTCTAGGAAACCGGGGACGTACCAATATGTTGTGCGTGCCCGTGCAGGTTTGACCATTCCAATTCATCCCTACCGCACAACGCTGCCAGATCAGGCCGGTTTTCGTATCCTTGATCTGGGTGCCATGCCCAAAGGGAGATAGCGCTTGGCGATCAGGGACGTGGCCGATGCTTCCTTGCGCGCGGCGGAAGGAGTCGCAAGGGGCGCAACAGACGTCTTGTTCTGCACCACCGGAGGCTCTTGCGCCAGTGCCGTGCCGATCAAAAGCAAGGCACACAGCCCCCTCAGTTTCTGATTCAAGACACATACCCTTTCAGAATCAAAACCTTCATCATCAAGCACGCCACGCGCAGACCGAGGTAAGCCCCCGGAATAATTTTTGGGTCTTGCACTACAGGTCTTTGAGGTTCAAGAACAGATATGGGTGGGTCCCGGTTTTACTCGCAGCGCAAAGGAAAACCCGACGCAAGTTTGCCTTGCACTCATCTCTATTGAATTTTTTGTGCAGAATTGGCCACACAGCGCATGGCGTAATCTGCAAATCTTCCTGTCGGATCGACTGGCAACCGCACCATGGTCATTGCGCGCATCTCCATCGCTATCGGCTCCAGATTTTCTTGACCACGGGTTACTTTCTTTGTCCCGGTTTCTGGTCCCTTGGGGTTGAGGACGGGTGAATTTGCGTAGTACTTCGCGTCATACCAATCCAGCGTCCAGTCCGCTCCGTTCGAGACCAAGTCGTATAAACCAAGAGGGGAGGGCGGGAAGAGTCCTACCTCGTACCAAGAGCTTGCATACCCATCACGGTTGTGTTTTTCAAGCCACTCATAAGTCGGCACATTGCGCCCTGCTTCTATCTTGCCGTTGTCTGTGGCGTAGATCACCATCTGGCCCCGGTTACGGGCGGCATATTCCCACTGCGCTTCCGTAGGTAAGTCCATTGGCGTGCCCACTTGCTTGCCCAGCCATTGGCAATAGTCACGTGCGGCTTGCCAGCGAGCCCTGGCAGGTGCTGTACGACGTTTGTACTCGAGGTCGCGCGGATCTTGCGCAATCTTCTTCTGCCCAGTCGCTTCAGTGTAGACGTCGTAGTCTTCATACGTTGTTTTGTAGGCGGCGATGGAGAAGCTATCCAACGTGACCTTGTGCAGTGGCATGGTGTCCAGAGCTCCGTAGTAGGGCAGCTTGGCCGGGCTATGCACCGTCCCGAAGTCGCCCATCTCGAATGTGCCCCCCTCTACAAACACCAGGTTCTTTTTGGTCTTGGCTACCAGTGCTTGCAAGGCCGTGAAGCTGGAGGCTTGTGCGTCACTTGCTCCTGGTACGGCGGTGGCCTCGCATGTGACACAGCTCAGTGCAAAAGCCAAGCAGGCGACCGTCTGCTTTGTGACCATCGCTATTGAATTTTCTGTGCAGAGTTGGCCACGCAGCGCATGGCGTAACCCATAAACTTGTTAGGCCCAGGTTCGTCTGGCAGACGCACCATGGTCATGGCGCGCATTTCCATGCCTTCTGGCGATAAGTTCTCCTGACCTCGCGTTACTTTCTCCGTCCCCGTTTTTGGCCCCTTGGGGTTGAGGATGGGGGAGTTCGCGTAGTACTTCGCGTCATACCAATCCAGCGTCCAGTCCGCCCCGTTCGAGACCAGATCGTATAAGCCAAGAGGCGACGGTGGAAACAAGCCAATTTCATACAGTGAATGAATAGACGAGTAATCACCTCCAGCTTGATTGTGTTCCTCCAACCACTCATAGGTTGGCACATTGCGCCCCGCATCTATCTTGCCGTTGTCTGTGGCATAGATCACCATCTGGCCCCGGTTACGGGCGGCATATTCCCATTGAGCCTCGGTGGGTAAGTCCATGGGGGTGCCCACTTGCGTGCCCAGCCATTGGCAATAGTCACGCGCGGCTTGCCAGTGAGTCCTGGCAGGCGCTGTGCGGCGCTTGTAGTAGATGTCTCGCGGATCTTGCGCAATCTTCTTCTGCCCAGTCGCTTCCGTGTAGACGTCGTAGTCTTCATACGTCGTCTTGTAGGCTGAGATGGAGAAGCTATCCAATGTGACCTTGTGAAGCGGCATGGCGTCCAGAGCCCCGTAGTAGGGCAGCTTGGCCGGGCTATGCACCATCCCGAAGTCGCCCATCTCGAATGTGCCCCCCTCAACAAAGATCAGGTTTTTTTTGGTCTTGGTGACCAGAGCTTGCAGGGCGCTGCTTTCGGGGGGCGGCGCTTTTGCGTCAGTTGTAGGCGAGGGGCTGGAAGGTTCGCAAGCGGTCAAGCATAGCGCCAAACTCATGCTCAGGGCGCGGACAGGAAGTGATGTGAACATGATTAGCCGACCGGATTTTCGAGGTTTGAGACGGTAAACGATGGACTGGTTTTTTGGCCGGAAATGTTGAAGGCCGGTGTGTCATTCATAGCCACCTTGTAACCTTTGGGGAAAGTTCCTTTAAGCCTTGCCTTCATTTCAAAGAATTTAGTGAGGTAAGGGTTGTCCATTCCCTTGTTGGCTGCGTTTTTGCCTGCATTGGTGTTGGCAAAGGCTTTCTGCAGATCGTCGGACAGATTCAGGCCGTTGTTCAGCAAACGCAGAACGTCACCTTCGGCTTCGCCAGCGGTACGGGGGGCTTCTTTGTCAGCGCGCGGCCTCGCGGCGGTTTTTGCGGTGAGTTTTCCACCACGGGCGGTCATATGCTGAAACACGTTCTCCCATTCAGCGGTGAGTTGCACAGGCGTCAGTATTTTGATGATGGCTTGCTTGCGCCTGTCTAGGTAGTGGATGTTCGGCAGATAGCCCGTTCCCTCCCTTTTCACCGCCGGTGTATCGCTCGTATGGTCGTAGGCCCAGTGACGCGTCAGCTGATAGAGGAGCATGCCGCGCGTTTCAGGGGTTGCATACACCAGCCAGTGTGGATTTCGCATGATGCCGTCAAGCATTTTTTTGCGGGCATCGGAGCGGTCAATAGTTTTAAGCATGGCAGTAAAGCTTTCATCTATTTGATCCGCCGACTTCGCCAAGGCCTGCCCCAACGGAGTTTGCTCGCCAACCATCATCACCAAAACTTTTGATAGAGCCTGGAAGGCTACTTTGTCCACAAACACCAATTCTCGGAATCCCGCGTGCTGCAACTGCATGGCGAGCCACTTCACCAGTTCGGCCATCTGGTCGAGGTTCACTGCGAAATCCAGCGCCCCCTTGGCACCAGGGCCGAAGGTCAGGCCTGCGGCGAGCTTGAAGCGGAACTTGCCTAGGGCGTAGTACATGTGAAAGTTGAGCTTGGCTCCGATGCCCGCACTAAGTGCGAAGTCGAAGGCCACGTCGGCAAGGCTGACGAATTCCTTTTTTTCCGGCGGTAGCCATTGCAAGCTGCCCTTTGGAATGATGCCGCCCTCAACCCCGGCAAAAGCGTCCACACTGGCTTTGACGCCTGTGCCATCGGGCATTGCGGTGTTCTCGCCATCGGCTTCAAAGCGCGGCAGTTTGATGGGCTTGTTTTTGTCTTTCCAGGCCGTCTTCACCATGCTTGTATAGTCGGGGCCTTTGTCGCGGGGCTTGCCTTCGAGCGATGGGCCGACCCCGGGCATGAACTTGAGGGTGGCACTGCCCTCCATCGCGATTTTCGCGCCCACAAACCCATACAGCGTCAGCTCCAGATACACGCGTATGGCACCAAGGTCTTGGCCACCGCAGGTCATCAGCCAGCCTGCGCGCGAGGGCACGGCATAGTGCATGGCATAGCTGCCCTCGCACGCCACCACCTTGCCTTGCAGGTTGGCGCTGATGCCCACCTTGCCCTTGCGCCAGTCCATCTCGCTTTGTGCGCCCGCTGCGCCGACAAGGCGCAGCCACTGCGCAGAGTATTCGGTGTCAAATGACTCGCTGTGCTCGATGCTGTCGGCCATTTGCCCGCCAAAGCCGGGCAAGTCCAGAGTGCCGTAGGCTTTTTCATCGAGCATCTTGGTCTTGAGCTCTCCGACGATGTTCGAAATGGATTTCCTCAATAGCTCGCGGTCTACGGCCCCAGTTCCCAGGGGATTGCGTGTGGGTGGGGCTTTGCCGGGTTTATCGGCGTAGTAGGCTTCTTTTCTGGCGACATCAGCCGCTTTTTTAGCTGCAGCCTTTTGGGCTTCGTCGGTATTTTTTGCGGCTTCCTCTTTTTCGGCTTTGGCTTTGGCTGCCGCATTGTTTTTTTGCAGATTGTTCGAAGCATCAACGGCGGTGTGGCCTTTGCCTTCGTATTGTTTCTTTGTAGTGCCGTCGATGTCCTTCACGGTGAGTTTGATGCTGAAGTGCTCGCGGTTGATGCGGTTGTTCTTGAGCTGCAGGTAGCGGCTTGCATTGACGTAACGTCGGCGCAGTTCCGTCTTGGGCTTGCCATCGAGCTTTCCGGTGGAGACCGTCTCGAAGGTGTAAACCTCCCTGATGTCTGTCGGTTGTTTGAAGTTCTTGTTCAGTGTTTCTTTGACTTTGTCTTCTGCCAAGCCCAATGCTTTCTCTGCCGCGGCGACGGCATCGGCGTCTCCCGACTCAAGTGCTTTGACAACATCCGCCTGCGCTTGATGTTTCGTGCGAAGTACAGCATCAAACTGGCCGCTAAATTTTTCGAATTCTTCAAAGTCTTTCCGAGGTACTACCAGCAATTCTTGCGTTTGCGGGTTGAGTACTACGGGGGCTGAAGTCACCCCAGACAGGGGCACGGTATGGTTGGGTGCGGGGGCCGTAGTCGCGGAGATGGTTTTAAACGGAACGTTATGGTGGATTGCTGTGCCGCCCTGCACAAAAGGATCAAGGTATCCGGTTTTGATAAGCGCGCTGGTTCCGGGGTAGGTGAACTCGAAGCTGACGCTATCGGTGCACCAGATCCGCTCCGTCATGCCTTTCGCATCTGTTGTGCCGGCAATGAGCTGACCTGATTTGGCATCACGCGCTCGCACCCTCTTTCCCTGGTTGTCGAGCATGAAGGCTTTAAACGAGGCACCTGCAATAGGCTTGTTTGTCGCAGAGTGAACGAGCAGTGCGCGTTGAAACGCTAGCAGCGCGACTTTTCCAATGCTGTTGCCGGTAGTGCTGTGGCCCGACACCTCGATTTGTAGCTGGGAGATTTCTTGATCTTCCATGCGGATCACAGGTGCTTCGTAACGGCTGCTGACAGGGTTCCAGATTTTTATCTGGAACTTTTGTGCCGTCGTGGCGGGATTCTCGAACAGCGTTGTTTCTCCATTGGGGCCTGCCACGCCGCGTGCAATTTCGGTGTTTGATTCATTGACAATCTGGTATTGCGTATTCGCGCTGGCATGCCTGCCACCGTACGTATCCAGGTAATACAAAAAAAATTGCCCGTGTGCCATGTCGCTACTCTTCGGTTAGTTTTCTTGCGGCTGAACGTGGTAACCCTGATGTTCGTCGTCTTGCAGATATACGTGCACTCGTTGTGCAAAGTCCGTAGTGATCTGCTGCGTGCGCCCCTGAGCGTCGGTTTTACCTGTAGCCAATACGCTTCCGTCGGGGCCGAACATCACATAGCTTGCCCCCTTGATGGGCTCGCCCGTTGACGTCGTCGCCTGGTAACGCAGGTAGTGCGCACCCGACGACAAGTTGAGGTTGGACTGAGTAAAGCTGACTGGGGCTGGCGACACACTCTTTGCACTCGTCAAATTCCGCTGACTCGCGAGCAAGGACACCTTGCCCGGTGCTGTAAGCGTGATGTTCCCGCCCGAGATCTGTATCGACGCACCGCCTGCAGTGAGCTGCAGGTCGTTCTTGCCTTGCAGCAGCACATCCTTGGTGGTGGAGGTGATCGTTACCTTTTTGTCGGCGTTGAAGTCGGCCTTGTCGCTTTGCGCTTGCACGCTCAGCTTGCCTTTGGCAGCGTGGAGCATGAGGCCTTTGTCGCTGACTGGTCGCTTGGCGTCGGATTGCTTGCCGTAGGTGTAGAGCGCGATGCCGTCTTTCACCGCCCAAGCGCTCTTGCCTTGTGCGGCGAGATGGATGTCCTGCGCGGCGAGCGTGAGCGTGTCACCCGCGTTGAGGATGGCGTCCTTGGGCGTGAGCGTACCGATGCCGGCGGGGGACTCGGCGACGATCATGGGTTCGCTCCAGGCTGGGGCCGTGCCAGCCCCAGCCGGTGAGGAGTCAGGAGTGAGGGGTGAGGAGCCGCCCTGTGTGTCGGTCTGGGTCAGCACCTCGCTGCTGTGCGCCAGTTGTTCGGCTGCGGCGAGCTTGTCGGGTGCCGGGTCGCCTTGCAGGTCGGCCTTTTGCTTCTGCGCGGATTCGGCCAGCGTCTTGACGAGGCTATGCGCCGCGTCGAGCTGGTTGCTGGCCAGCCGCGCATCCATCTGTGTGCCGCTGGCGTTGTTGCGGGCATCGGTGCTGAGCAGCAGGCCGCTGCCGGCGCGCAGTGCGCCGGACTGCAGCGTGGCTAGTTCGGCGCCGTGGGCGCGGTAGGCGAGGCGCTGGTTGTCGGTCTGGTGGCGGATCGCACCGAGGTTCAGCGTGCTGGCGAACTGCGTAGTCGCCAGCTGGGTGCGCGGCTCGTTGGGCGTGAGGTCGAAGACGAGCTGGTTGTAGCCGCCGCTGCCACTCTGGCTGGCGGATAGGGCTTGGGTCTTGATGCCGGCGAGTGTGTCGGGGTGGGCGTGGCGTTCGCCTGCGGCCCTCACCCCCTGCCCCTCTCCCGCAGGGAGAGGGGAGGTGTCGCCCGCGAACCATGCGGGGGCGTTGCCGGTGGCCACACCTGCGCCGCTGGCGACCTGGTTGTTTTGTGCGTTGGCGGCGCCCTGGCCGTTGTAGAGCGCACCGACGACCACCGGGCGGTCGATGTCGCCCTCGATGAATTCCACCAGCACTTCTTGCCCCACGCGCGGGATGAAGTGGCCGCCCCAGTTGGCGCCGGCCCACGCGGTCATCACGCGCACCCAGCTCCAGGCGGCCTTGTCGCCCGAGGCGTCTTCCGCGCCCGAAGGATGCGTGAGGCGGCTGTGACTCTGGTTGCCACGCTGCCAGTGGAACTGCACGCGGATGCGGCCGTCGCGGTCGGTGTGGACGGGTTGGTTTGCATCGCCGACAACGATGGCCGATTGCGCGCCGCGCACGGTGGGGCGGGCTCGCAATGTGATGCCGCGTGCATCTTGTGCGATGGGCCGGAAGGGGACGGGGGCGGGGAGGAGGGTGAAGCTGTTTGAATACAGTGAGGAGTCAGGAGAGAGGAGTGAGGAGTCGCCCTGCAGCGCAGCGAGTCCCTTGCTCAAGCTGGGATTGAGGTTGTTGCGCGCATGGTGTGCCACGCGCAGCAGGGCGTAGCGGTTGCGGTCGGCGGGGTCGGTGTCCGCCGGCATGTCGGCATCGAAGTGATTGTCGAGCGTGAAGGTGGTGCCGGGCGAGAGCGTGCGCACGGTGCCGCTGCCGGTGAGGGCCAGGCGTGCGGCTTCCAGCGCTTCGATCTGGCGGGCGGCGTAGCGCTCGCCCTGTTCGCGCGTCGGCCAGATGTAGGCGCCGGGGGCGTCGAAGCGGGTGAGCGGCATGTCGGCCACCGCTTCGTCGGGCGTGCTGCTGGCGGAGGCGCTGCGGGTGTCGAGGCTGCGATAGTCCCAGCTGGCGATCTCGATGCTGTGGGTGGCGAGGCTGCGCTGCGGCACGATGGACTGGATGGTGTCCTGCGACTCGGTGGCGTTGGCGCGGTGAAAGCGGATGCGGGCCTGCGCGTTCTCGGTAAAGGCGCCTGTGTGGTCGGCGATGACCATCTTGTGTGAGGCGCCATCCAGCGTGCCGCTGGCGGTGTGTTCGAACCAGTAGTAGAGGCCTTCCTCGGCCATAAGGCGTTCGATGAAGGCCAGATCCGTTTCGTTGTATTGCGTGCAGATGCTGCGCTTGGGGTAGGCCGAAGCGTCGGCGAGATCCAGGCGCCAGGCTGGCACCAGCGCGCCCTGTGCGGAGTAGTCGGCGAAGACCGCTTCGATGATCTCGGGGACCGACATGTCATGGAAGACGAAGCTGTCGCGGCGGTGGCCGAGGAACGCGAGCCAGGGCTCGATGCGCAGGCGGAAGTAACCGAAGGCGCCGTCGGCCTGCAGGCGCTCGAAGGCGGTGATGTGGCCGTGGAAGGGACGAAGTGCGAAGCGCGATTGCTGGGTGAGCAGCTCGATGAGGATAGGCTTGCCCAGCCAGTCCGGCGCGTCGAGGCTGGCGGTGGCGCAGAGGACTTTGAGGTCGAATGCGAAGCCCGCAGTGCACTCCTGGCTGTTCGACGATGGGCCGATCTCTTCGACACCCGTGAGCGTTTCGGCGAGCAGGCTGTGCACGACGTTGCCGGTGTGCAGGCGTATGAGGCGCGTGCTGTCCGTGTGACCCGGCATGAGGGCTTTGCGGATTTCTTCAGCGATGGTGGTCAGCGTGTCAGCCATGGGTCACCCGGTAGTGCGGGGGGTTGATGTGTTGGAGCCGGTTGTCATGCAAGTTCCCAGAACCAGATTGCTTTGCAGTTGAAGTAGCCGTAGACGCTGCAAAGCAGTGTTGCGTTGGCGGGTTCGAGCAAGTCGATGTGGCCGCCGTCGTAGCCGGTGATGGGCTCGAAGAACACGACGCCGCGCTTGTAGCTCAGATCATATTTGGCGATTTCGGCATCGGTGAAAATCTCTGGTTTGCCGAGGATGGAGCGCATCGACAACTGTTCGGCCAGGCGCGTGGTGCCGGGCTCGACGAACTTGCCTTGATGCCTTCCCGTCTTGACGGGCAAACGACCCATGAAGGGCAGGCCGCATTCGAGCAGCGTCAGGCTCATCCGCAGCGCGCTCTTGTTGATGCTGCCCGGGTTGGAGGCGCTCAGCGCCAGATCGGTAGCGGCAGTGTCAGACAAGAAATTTGCCGCCTTGAGTGCGGCGTAGCTGGGTTTCATGTTTTCACCTTGCAGGGCAGGGAGGATCTGAGTGCGCTTTCAATCAGCAACGACGCGCGTTGCTGCAGGCGGGCTGGTGAGGTTTTGCGTAGCGACGCAAAGACGAGTTCGTGCAGTGTGATGGACTTGGCACGGCTGTAGCTGCACCAGGCACGCCCTTCGCTCGCATCCATCACGCCAAGCAGATAGAGCTGGGCGCGTTCGCGGATGGCGGGTTCGGTATGTGTCCAGGCAGCGAGGAAGTCCACACCGTTGAGGTTCACCGTGTGGGCCGTTGGCGCTTGAGGTATCGATGGGACGATCAAAGGCGCCGAAGCTTCAACAGAGGCCCATGCGGGTGTGATCGCCGACATGATGGTTGCCGCACACAGGGATGACCGCAGGGCCGAATGTAGGGCCGACTTCAGTCGGCCACTCCGCTCGCCGACCGTGCCCGATGCGCAGCACCAGTGTGCGGCTGAAGCCGCACCTACGGAGCGGGCGTGGAGGAGATCAGCTGATCGCATACTTGAACTCGCCCTTGTCGCTGGCGGTGAGTTTGATCTTCTTGATCTCGCGCCCTTCGGCCATGCGCGAGAGCACGGTGCCGGCGATCTCGGGGAGCATGGTGCCGTTGAGGATGTTGTCGACGTTGCGGGCGCCGGAGTCGACTTCGGTGCAGCGGGCGAGCACGGCTTCGACGAGGTCGTCGGTGTAGCTGAGCGCGGCGTTGTGGTTCTCGGCGACACGGCGGGCGATGCGGTCGAGCTTGAGGCGGATGATCAGCTCCAGCACGTCATCGGAGATCGGGTAGTAGGGCACGACCTTGAGGCGGCCGAGGAAGGCGGGCTTGAAGGCCTTGTTGAGCTGCGGGCGGATCAGTGCGTCCAGTTCGTCAGGTGTCGGTTGTTCTTCTGCAGGCTTGTTCAGGCTGGCCTGCATCAGGGTGCCGGAGCCGACGTTGCTGGTGAGGATGATCAGGGTGTTGCGGAAGTCGATCTCGCGGCCCTCTGCGTCGTCCAGCACGCCCTTGTCGAAGACCTGGAAGAAGAGTTCGAGCACGTCGGGGTGGGCCTTCTCGACTTCGTCGAGCAGCACGACGGAGTAGGGCTTGCGGCGCACGGCTTCGGTGAGCACGCCGCCTTCGCCGTAGCCAACGTAGCCGGGGGGCGAGCCCTTGAGGCCGGAGACGGTGTGCGCTTCCTGGTACTCGCTCATGTTGATGGTGATGAGGTTGCGCTCGCCGCCGTAGAGCGATTCGGCGAGGGCCAGTGCGGTCTCTGTCTTGCCGACGCCGGAGGGGCCGACGAAGAGGAACACGCCCTTGGGCTTGTTGGGGTCTTCGAGATTGGCGCGCGCGGTGCGCACGCGCTGGGATATGGCTTCAAGCGCATGGGGCTGACCGATGACGCGTGCTTCGAGCGATTCCTTGAGCGTGAGCACGGCCTGGATTTCGTCCTTGACCATCTTGCCGAGGGGGATGCCGGTCCAGCTGGAGATGATTTCGGCGACCACGTTGCCGTCGACCTGCAGGGGCACCAGCGGGGTCTCGCCCTGCATGCCGCGCAGCTCGGCGGAGAGGGTTTCGAGTTCGAGGTGGGCGTCGCTCTTGGGGGCGGCCTTGGCTTTCTTTGACGGCTTGGTGTCGGAAGGCGCTTCGCTTTTCCGACTGACGTCGTCGGCTGTCGTGGTGGCTTGGTGTTCGAGGGCAGCCCGCTGTGCGCCGATCTTTTCGACAAGGGCTTTCTCCTGCTCCCAGCGTGCGCGGTCGGCGGTGAGCTGTGCGTTCAGGGCTTCACGTTCGGCTTCGAGTTCCTTGATGCGCGCGGCATGGTCGTGGCCGGTGGCGCGCTCGCGTGACAGCGAGGCGAACTCGGCTTCGATGCGGTCGAGGCGTTTGGTGGCGTCGTCGATGCGCGCGGGTGTGGCGCTCTGGCCGAGGGCGACGCGGGCGCAGGCGGTGTCGAGCACGCTGATGGCCTTGTCGGGCAGCTGGCGGCCGGTGATGTAGCGCGCCGAGAGGCGCACGGCTTCGGTGATGGCTTCGTCGAGGATGCGCACGTTGAAGTGCTTCTCCATCAGCGCACTCATGGCGCGCAGCATGGCGCTGGCGAGTTCTTCGGTGGGTTCTTCGACCTTGACGACCTGGAAGCGGCGGGCGAGGGCGGCGTCTTTCTCGAAGTACTTCTTGTACTCGCTCCAGGTGGTGGCGGCGATGGTGCGCAGCTCGCCGCGCGCGAGGGCGGGCTTGAGCAGGTTGGCGGCGTCGTTCTGGCCGGCCTGGCCGCCGGCGCCGATCATGGTGTGGGCTTCGTCGATGAAGAGAATGATGGGCGTGGGGCTCTTCTTTACTTCATCGATGACGTTCTTGAGGCGGTTCTCGAACTCGCCCTTGACGCTGGCGCCGGCTTGCAGCAGGCCCATGTCCAGCGTGTGCAGGGCGACGCCCTGCAGCGGAGGCGGTACGTCGCCGGTGGCGATGCGCAGCGCGAGGCCTTCGACGACGGCGGTTTTGCCGACGCCGGCCTCGCCGGTAAGGATGGGATTGTTCTGGCGGCGGCGCATCAGGATGTCGATGGCCTGGCGGATTTCCATGTCGCGGCCGATGACGGGGTCGATCTTGCCGTCCTTGGCGCGCTGCGTGAGGTTGGTGGTGAACTGGTCGAGCGCGGGCGTGCGCGGGTTGCCTTGCGAGGCGGCGGCCATGTCGCCAGCGTCAACGTCGCCGTCCGGGCTGCTCGCTGCATGGCTGACGGCCTGCACGGCTTCGTCGGAGCCGACGGTGAGCTCGGTGAGCTTGTGCTTGATGTCGTCGAGCGGGAACTTGACGAAGAGCTTGGAGCCACGGAAGGCCAGTTGCGACAGATCGGGCGAGGTGAGCAGGGCCAGCAGCAGGTGGCCGCTGCGGATCTGCGCGTTGCCGGATTCGAGCGAGGCGATCAGCCAGGCATGCTCGAACAGGGCGGGCAGGTGTTGCGAGAAAACCGGCGTGCGCGTGTTGCCATCCTTGAAGCGGGCGATCTCGGTATTGAGGTCGCGCTCCAGCGCGGTGAGGCTGACATCGCACTTGCGCGCCAGGCGCGCGAAGTCGGAGTTGTCGGTTTCGCACAACGCGAGGAAGAGGTGCTCGATGTCGACTTCGAAATTGCCGCGCGACATGCACAGCGATGCTGCGCGCTCGGCCGCCTTGCGACAGGTGTTGTTGAGTTTGCCGACGAGTACCTTGAGATTGTTGGACATGGTGCGTGGTGTGAGTGATGTTGAATGGGTATGCGTATCAATGAGGATCAGGCGGCGAGCGCTTGTTCTTCTTCGTGGGTGATGTCGTAGGCGACATCGCTGCGGTGTTCGTGGGTCATGCGCGTGAGCACCCAGGTGTTGTGGCCGAGGCGCGCGGTGCCGGCTTGCGAGTCGAGGCGGATAGGGCGTACGTCTTCCTTGCGCAGGATGGGGCGCACCGTGCATTCGAGCGTGATGCCCGAGAGCATGGCGAGCAGGCGCGTGATGGCTTCGGCGGCTTCGCCACCGGGCAGGAAGCGTTCGAAATCCTCACGTTTAAGTGGCCCGACATTGAGTTCGAACGCAGTCTGCACATGCCACATGCGATTGCCGCAGACGGTATCGACGCCAAGTCGCATGCTGCCGCCCAGCATGCTGAGCTGTTCGTCGGGCAGGGTGTGCCAGCGGCCCTGGAACTGCACGAGCTTGACGGGTACCTGGAAGTAGTCGGCGATGATGCGCTCGATGAGGTGTGCAGGGCGCGCACTGTGGCGCAGGGCGCCAGCGTAGTAGGCGAGCGTTTCGGCGAGTACCGGGCGCGCGGTGTCGCAGACCTTGTCCTGCACCGACGGATTGCCGGCACCGACGAGGGACAGCACCATGGGCAGAAAGCGTTCCTGCCGGTTGCGTTCGTACTGGAAGTAGAGACGGTACTTCTCCCAGGCGCGGTAGAAGAGTGCGACCGAGCGGTTGGTAAAGACGTCGAGGAAGGCGCGCGCGCCGCGATCGCGGTGGCGGATTTCGCGCTCGACGAGTTGCTCGGTGTAGGTGTGCGGCAGCGTGCCCTGGCTGCCGGTCATGCCGATGAAGGCGGGCGTCAGGTGGGCGCGCGTGATGGCGTCACTGGGGGGCTGTGGGGCGGACTCTGGCCACGCAACATCCTGCGTGCTCGCTTCGTCGTACTCGAACTGCAGTGCTTCAATCTCGCTTGGCGCGAAGCCGATGTTGAGCGAGTTGCCGAAGCGGATGTGCTCACCGACCGGGTCTTCATTGCCGGTCGCTCCGTTACGGCGGAAGTGTGTGACGAGCACGCGCACCGCCTGGAAAAACTCGAAGCGGTACGGCTCGGCGCGGAGGCGCTCGATTACACCAGGGTCTGGTCGCCGTTGCGCGGTGGGCATCGCATGATCTCCTCGTTCGTGTCCTGACGGATCAGAACGAGCTGCGTGAAGCTGTTGATGTGGACGTAGAGGCCGAAGAAGTGGTCGAGCAGGCGACCGACCTGTTCGACGCCCGTGCCGACAAAGTGTTGCGGATCGACACCGACACTGATCTCGATGCCTTTGACGAAGCTGGGAAAGGGGTCGCCGTTGATGCGTGCCGTGACGACACGGTGCTTGATGGACTGCAGGCCATCGATGATCTTGCGCGTTACGGGTGAGCGTGTGATGTCGTAGAGCGCCAGCGTCTCCTTGAGCGAGGCCAGGCCCGCCTCGGTGAGCGAGAGATGGTTCAGCGAAAGTTGCGAGATCAGGCGCCAGTGCGAGCCGCTGCGGTCGATGCGGGCCGTGGCGGTAGGCTTGCGCAGCAGGTTGATGCTGCGTGCAACGGAGCCGCCTTCAAGGAACAGATCGCCGCCGGCCACGCCAACAGGAATCTGCGAGGGCAGGTCGCGATTGGTGCAGGTGAGCTCGATCGACAGCGTTTCGGTTTTCTCGGCGCGCGGGTCGAAGTCGAGATCAACGACTGACATTTCGTATTCGAAGCCGGGACTGAGTTCCGCGACCTGCTCATCGCGCCGCAGGTGGTAGAAGCGGCCTGCCTCGCCGAGAGTCTCGCCATGCCGCAGGGCGTAGTAGGGGCGGTACTCCAGCAGACGCTCGCCGCGCACGCTCTTTTCGACCTTGGTGACGGCGTCGACCGAGTACAGCTCGAAAGCATGCGCGCGGCGACTGTCGGGCACGATGGGGTAGCTGGAGCGGGTGTGCGACAGGCGCACCGGCTCGGCGTTCTGGCGAAACAGGTTGACGACGGGCGTGCAGTGCGTGAGGAAGTTGCCCGCGCCGATGCGCTCCAGCAGTCGTACGTCTCGATCATCGTCGCGCTGTGAGCCGAGAATGAAGTGCAGCGTGATAGCCTTGCAGCCGGCCGGCAACTGCTCGCGCAAGGCAGCCATGTCGATGTCGACGAAGTTGAACTTTTCCGGGAAGGCGAAGAACTCGGACAACAGGCGATACGCCAGATGCGAGCGCGGATCGTAGTCGAGCAGTGACTCGTCCAGGCCATAGCCAACCGGGCGCGCAATGGCTTGTGTCTGTATGCGCCAGCGGTATTCGCCAGGCACTTCAAGTGCGACTTCCAGCGCACGCGACAGCAGGGCTTCACGCAGCTGGGCAACCAGCGAAGTTTCGCCTTCGATGAACAGGCGCAGCGCTTCGAGCGGCAAGGTGTCCAGGGTTAGCTGCGATGAGGCGGACTCCAGTTGCAGGCTCAGTAGTGCTCCAGCACCGACCGGGGGCAGGTAGCCCCGTGGCGGCGTGAAGGCTTCTTCAAAGCGGGCGCCGGTGACGCGCAGCGGCGAGAGCTGGACGTCGTAGGCCGTGCGGAACTTGCAGGCGATGCCTTTGACGGGGCGCGTCGTCAGCTGGGTGCCGCGTGCGACGGATGCAACGTCCGACAACTGCGCATCGGCTCCGGCCAGATCGAAGCGCGCGATGGAGCACGCCGGTAGCGGGCGCAGGTAATGCGGATACAGCACATCGAGAAAAGAGCTCGTCAGCTCGGGGAAATCGTCTTCGAGCTTCTTCTGCACACGGGCAGATAGCAGCGCGAAGGATTCGATCATGCGCTCGACGTGCGGGTCTTCGCAGGCGTCGCCGGATATCAGCAGGCGCGACGCAATCTTGGGATAGCGCGTGGCGAACTCGCGGGCGTGGCGCCGCAGGAAGGTCAGCTCGCGTTCGTAGTAGGGCAGCAGGTCGCGCATGGTTCGGCCCGCCTATCGATTTGCCGGATGCAGACGCGAGCGGGCGATCGAGTACTGCTGGGTGTTGGGTTGCAACAGCGCGTCGAAGCTGACCGGCTCGTTGGCGGGCGCGACATACAGCACTGCGCTGATGCCGAACTGCAGACAGCCGATGGAGGAACGGTCCGCTTCGAGATGAACCACCACGTCGCGAAGGCGCGGCTCGTGATGTTCGATGGTGCGTGCAAGGGTATTGCAGATCAGTTCGCGGTCACCGGGATTCGCCAGGCTCAGGCCGACGAAGTCTTCCATGCCGTAGCTGGCAACCGAGCGATGCGATTCGGGAAAACGGACAAAATGATCGGCCGACAGGGCGGCACGATTGTTGAGCAGGGACTCGAGGTCGCGGATGACCGAATCCTTCAACTCATCGACCGACCAGCGACGCAGGGGGTCGGCCTCGGCCTCGCGGTGCGGCGCGTCGTCGAACAGCCTTTCGAAGAGCGTCGGCAAGAATCCCGCCATGGCCTGATACGTCTTGTTGTTATGGGTAGAAAAGCATCCTGCGATGCAGGATCCTGAACTGCCGGAAGAGGGAGGCTCCCGACCGGACCGGACCCTGCACGCAGGACTCCATACGACTTACACCGCGTAGTTCGGCGTGTTCTTCGCCAGACTCCAGGCTTGCACTTTGTTGCCCTTGGAGGCACCGGTGATGTCCTGTTGGGTGTAAGTCCATTGCACGGCTGCATAGGTCAGCGCGAAGGTTTCCGTGGGAATGCCTTCACCCATGACCGACGGTGTCACCGACGAGATGAGCACGTTCTTGAGCTTGATCTCGAGGTACTTGATGCGCTTGGCGCCATCCGAACGCATGAAGTCGATGACCACTTCGTTGAAGGTCTGACCTGCCGAACAGGCAGCCCAGATCACCGGCGAGGTCATGTCGAGATCCTTCGTGAAAATCATTGCGCCATGTTCGCAACGTTCTGCCGTGTGGCCGCCGGCCGTCGAGGCAGTAGCGGACTTCGGCTGAATGACCTGATGCTGCCAGGACGAGACTTCGAACCAGTCCTTGTGCGCATCATCACGCGATTCGCCTTTCAGATCGAACGAACCACCTTTTTCGAACTTGACGTAAATGTCTTTCACTTAGTGCTCCTTCAGGGGAAAAAAACAGGGGATGACGACTTAGCCCCCCTTCGCAGATTGCGGCAACTCCGCAACCAGACGCAGGGAGACGGAAAGCTCATCGAGCTGGAAGTGCGGGCGCAAGAACGACACGGCGCGATATACGCCGGGACGACCCGGTACTTCCGAAACCTGGATCGAAGCCTCACGCAGCGGAAACTGCGCTTTGACCTCTTGCGTTGCGCCGTCGTCGAGCAACACGTACTGCGTGATCCAGTTGTTGAGATAGGTTTCGACATTGCCGGCCGAAGCGAAGCTGCCGATCTTGTCGCGCATCATGGCCTTGAGGTAATGCGCGATACGCGACACAGCGAAGATGTACTGCAGCTGCGACGAGAGCGACGCGTTGGCGTTGGCAGAGTCGGTGTTGTACTTCTTGGCCTTCTGGACCGACTGGGCGCCAAAGAACGCGGCGTAGTCCGTGCCCTTGCAATGCACCAGGGGGATGAAGCCCAAGTCCGACAGCTCTTTTTCGCGACGATCGGTGATAGCGATTTCGGTCGGGCACTTGAGTGCAACTTCGCCATCATCGGTCTTGAAAGTGTGAGTCGGCAGGTCTTCGACCAGGCCGCCGCCTTCAACACCGCGGATCGCTGCGCACCAGCCGTGCTGATCGAATGCGTCGGTCAAGCGCGCGGCAAAGGCGTAAGCGGCATTCACCCACAGGTACTTGCTGTGGTTGCTGCCATCCACGTCTTCGACGTAGTTGAAGCCTTCAACGGGCGTACCGTCCTTGGGGTGATAAGGCAGGCGACCGAGGAAGTGCGGCAGGGTCAGGCCGACATAGCGCGAGTCTTCGCTTTCGCGGAAGGACTTCCACTTGGCGTACTCGACGGTGTCGAAGACCTTGGCCATGTCGCGCGGCTTGCCCAGATCGGTAAAGGCTTCCAGACCGAACAGTTCGGGAGATGCCGCCGAGATGAAGGGCGCGTGTGCCGCGGCCGCCACGTGAGCCATCTGGTCGACGAAGTACATGTCTTCAGCCTGACGGCCGATTTCAAAGTCACCGATGAGGGCGCCAAACGGGGCACCACCGAAGGTGCCGAACTCTTCTTCGTAGACTTTCTTGAACAGCACGCTCTGGTCGAAATCGATGGCCGACTTGAAGTCGCGAATCAGATCCTTCTTGTTCGTGTTGAACACCTTGACCTTGAGCGTCGTGCTGGTCTGGCTTTGCTTGACGAGATACTCCAGGCCGCGCCAGGTGGCTTCCAGTTTCTGGAATTCAGGGGCGTGCATGACTTCGGACAGCTGGAGCGAGATCAGCTCATCAAGTTCAGCGATACGGGCGTCCAGCGTGGCGGAGAGGTTGTCGGAGACAACGACGGCGCCATCCATCACCTGCGAGACGAGCTCACCGATCAGGTCGCGTGCACGGCTGTGCTCAGCAGCGGATTTGGCGACCTTGCTGTCTGCCACGATGCGATCGAGCAGACTGTTTTCGGTCGTTGCTGCAGTGGCGTTCTGGAGTGCTGCGGATTCTGCGCTCATGACTTACTCCTTCTTGCCGGCTTCTTGTTGCAGGGCCGCCAGCTGCTCGGTGCTTGTGAGCACTTGCTGAAGGATGTCTTCAAGCTTCTCGCTGCCAGCCAGCTTGCCACGCAGGTCAGCCAGCTTGGAGCGGGCTTCGAGCAGTTTCTTGAGCGGCTCGACCTGTTGCACGACAGACTCGGGGCGGAAGTCCTCCATCGACTGGAACTTGAGATCGAGGCCCAGCTCGCCACCCTTTTCCGTCAGGCGATTCTTGACGCGGAACGTGGTGCGCGGGGTCATGCCCTTGAGCACGTCGTCGAAATTGTCGCCATCAATGTTGACGAACTTGCGATCGCGCAGCTTGGGCAGCGCCTCTTCCGGATTGCCGGAAAAGTCGCCGAGCACGCCGACCACGAAGGGCAACTCCTTCTGTTCGATTGCATCGCCGATCTCGACGTCATACGACAGCTGAACACGCGGCGGACGCACGCGGTTGAGCTTTTTCTGGGTACTTTCAGACTTGGCCACGACACTTCTCCCTTGCAAATGACCGATTGGTTCAAGACACACCAGCGACGCCAAGACAGCGTGCGCCGATGCTTTACTTCAAGACGTTGAATGGATTGCCACCACCGCCACCACTACCGCCAGTGGCTGCCGGTTCTGGCGTCCGGCGTGTGCTCGGAGCAGGGGCCGGGCGCACCACAGGCTTGGCGGCAGGAGCTGCGACGGGGGTTGCTGCTGCAGGTGCTGCGGCGGGGGCCGGAGCCGCTGCAGGTGCTGCGGCAGCGGGCGTTTTGTGTGCATTGGGATTGGCTGTGGTCGCGGCGCCAGGCACCGGGACGAGCACTTCTACACTCAGTGTCTCGCGCAGCGTGCGTGCCAGCTGCTCCGCTTCGAGGCGAGTATTGCCGCGCAGGCTGGCATCTTCACGCATCTCGCCCAGCGCTTGCATTGCGACACGCAAGCTGGCGACAACCGCGATAGCCTTGGTTTCGCGACGAGTCGAGTCCCGTTTCATGGCTTCGTCCGCAGACTTGATGGCCATGGGGTAGTTGCCTGCTTCGAAGTGAATCTGCGCAGCCTTCACCCAAGGCTCCGCGTACGCAGGATTTGCGCGTGCCGACGCGTCGAGCAACTGCAGGGCTTTGTCTTTCTGTCCGTCGTTCAGCGCTTGAACGGCATCTTTATAGAGTTGCTCGTGAGCGCCTTTGGGAGCGTCGGATGTGGTGGCGCAGCCTGTCGCAAGTGCGAGCAAGGCGAAGCACAGGCATGCTGAGAAACGGCGCAGCGAGCCGGAAGATGCTTTAAACATGAGATGCTACGATTTTGTTGATTTGAATAATTATGCATTTATGCATTAGTAATTACGCGTGGTGAAACTGGTGATCCCGCTGCGTAATCGAGGGCGATCATAGCATCGTCATTTCCCGATCCCGCTATGGTCGGAAGGGCACACAGGTGCGCAACCGACGCGGTTGTCGGATACTAGAGACCTGTCAAAGCGACGCGCAGTTTGCGTTGTTGTGTGGGTAGAGAAAAGCTTTTACGTTGTTGATTTATAACGCTAAATATGGCGGCGCAAAGGGCGGCGTTGTTGCTTGCGCGGCTCACAATTCTCTGCAAATGACGTGTGGGAGTTGCGTTCTGAAGCATGCCGATCAGACGAGTGGTTGATTGTGGGTCGTCAGTGGCATCCGGTTAATTTTGCGCGCAAAACAAAAAAATCATTTTTACTTACGTTTATGCGTAATTATTCATTAATTGTTGTTTTTGGCGTTTCGGTTCTGCTGTCTGGTTGCACCTTGAGTGCCGCCGGTCAGTTGGTGACAGGGGCATTGCAGGTAGCGGGCCTGGTCAAGCCGGATGCCAAGCCAGAGCCCGCCAAGGAAGTGCCGCTGAAGATCTTTGCGGGTGGCAATCTGAATGCAGATGCAAAGGGGCGTCCGCTCGCGGTTGTCGTCAAGCTCTACAAGCTACGCAATAACACCACCTTCATGTCGGCGCCTTACGACGCCTTGGCCGACGCGGCGCGGGAGCGCCAGATCATCGGACAGGATCTGATCGAGGTGCGCGAGATAGTGCTGACGCCCGGGCAGCAACTGGAGTTCAAGGAGAAGCTGGCGCCAGAGACCGGATTTCTGGCCATCGCGGTGCTGTTCCGGTCGCCGGCTGCGGATCGCTGGCGTTTTTCCTTCGCGGTGGATGACAAGAACACCAAGGGCGTCAACATTGGCGTGCATGCGTGTGCCATGACGGTTTCACAAGGTGTGGCGAGCGGTGTGGCAGGTGATGTGCAATCCCTTAACGGGGTGCGGTGTACGGCAGGCGCGTGACTGGCGCTGCGAAAAAAGCGGGATCAATCAGTGAAAACAGTACAGAAGTTGTTGTGGGGCGAGGGGTTGTTCATCAAGCCCCAGCATTTCCAGATGCAGGACTTGTATCACGAGCAGCGTCTGGCGAATGCCATGCGTCTGGCGCATCCGTTCCTGTGGGGCGTGGGGGCCGCGTCGCTCGACCGTGACGCGCTGGAGAGTGGCCTGCTGCGCTTCTCGGAGGTCCGGCTGGCCTGGCCGGACGGTGAGACGTTCGACGCGCCGTACGCCGATGTGTTGCCCGAAGCGCGCAACCTGGCAGATATCGATGTGCCGGCAGAGGGGCTGGTGTTCCACCTCGCGCTGCCGCTGCTGCGCGAAGACGGCGGCAACTATGCGACGCGCGGCGGGAACGGCGCCGTCGCGACCCGTTATGTGCAGGCTGGCGAGATGGCGCCAGATCTCTACACCCGCGCCGTGGCGAGTGAGCTCACTGTGCTGCGCAAGACGCCGCGTCTGCTCGCCGATCACGAGCCGCGCGAACAGTTTGTGTCTGTGCCGCTGACGCGCATCCGGCGAACGGCGACCGGCGGCTACGAAACAGATCCCGCGTTCATTCCTCCCGCCATCAGCATCGAATCGGTTCCCGCCCTGGGCACGATGTTGCGGCGACTGCTCGACATGCTGCAAGCCAAGGTGGCAGCCCTGTACGGCCACCATCGAGAACCCTCGCGCAACATCATCGAATTCCGCTCGGGCGATGTGGCGTCGTTCTGGCTACTGCACACGGCGAGTGCGGCTTTTGCCAGTTTGTCGCACTACTTCCACCACCCGCGTCTGCACCCCGAGCGTCTCTATCAAGGCATGCTGGAACTGGCTGGCCAGTTGCTCACCTTCTCGAAGAGCTACACGCTTACCGATCTCCCCGCGTACGACCACGCAGATCCTGGCCCGTCGTTCTTCACGTTGGATCGCATCATCCGCGAACTCGTCAACACGGTGATCTCGGCGCGCTACGTTGCCATCACCCTGGCCGAGATGAAGCCGGGCTTCCATCATGCCCGTCTCGATTCCGACAAGCTCACCGAGGGCGCCTCGTTCTACCTTGCTGTGGGTTCCGACATGCCGCCGGCCGAGCTGGTCGACGTCGTGCCGTTGCGGCTCAAGGTTGGCGCGCCAGACGACGTCGAGAAGCTCGTGCTCTCCTCGATGCCAGGCGTCAAGCTGATGGCGGCTCCGCAGGTGCCGGCAGCGATTCCGGTTCGCCCCGGCAGCTATTACTTCTCGATTGAACCGCACGGGCAGATCTTCGATCGCATGATGCAGGCCAAGAGCCTCGCCATCTATGTGCCCTCCGGCTTCAAGGACCTCAAACTCGAACTCATGGCGGTGATTGAATGAGCTCTGCTCCCACGCTCTTCGGCCAGACTCCGGCCGCACAACCCAAGCCCGAAGCTACTGCCGGCCGCGTACCGCGCAGCCTCGTCGACATCATGCACGACGGCTTCTACCTGCTCCACCTGTTGCGCAACCGCGCCGCACCGATGGATGCGGGCGTGTTCCGTGATCGCATCCGCCGCTTTCTCGATGAGTTCGAGAAGAGCGCGCGCCGCTTCAATGCTGACCCGGAAGATGTATTTGCCGCCAAGTACGCATTCTGTGCGGCGGTCGATGAGGCCGTGCTCGGCTCCAGCTTCAGCGTGCGCGACGCTTGGGAGTTGCAGCCCCTGCAGCTCGTGTTGTTCGGCGAGCAGCTTGCTGGCGAGCAGTTCTTCGTCAAGCTCGAAGAGCTGCGTTCGCAGGGAGCACGGCGTGTGCAGGCGCTCGAAGTTTTCTACCACTGCCTGCTGCACGGCTTCAAAGGCAAGTACCTGCTTGAAGGCTCCGAGAAGCTCAACTACCTCATCGCACGCGTCGGCGACGAAGTCGCGCATCACAAGGGCAAGCGCGCGCAGTTTGCGCCGCACTGGGCGATTCCCGATCGCATCCGTCACGCCCTGCGCAGTGAAGTGCCGATCTGGGTCATTGCCAGCGTCATGGCCCTGATGGCTGTGCTGGGGTTTGTTGGTTTGCGCACCTGGCTCGATCACCAGACGGCTCGCACCATGTCGAGCTATCAAGGCATCGTCAAGCTCGCGCCGCGCGCGGCCAACGTGCATATCACTTTGCCCTGAGCTGTTTGTCCCCGCGTTGCTGCCGCAGCGCTTTGCGTCCTGCCGAGAACGTTCATGTCTGATCTGTCCGCTTCCCTATCCAGCGCCATCGCAAACGCCGCCCAGGCAGCGCTGCCCAGTCGCGATGCCTTCCTCAAGGCGCTCTCGCAGAAGTCGCGACTGCTCAGCATCGTCACACCGCTGCCCGACGCTGCCCTCGTCGTCGAGTACATGGCTGGTCGCGAAGCCTTGTCTTCACCCTACCGCTTCGACATCGACTGCCTCTCCAGCAACGCGCACTTCTCGCTCGCCCGCTTCATTGGTGAAGAAGTCACGCTGCGCCTGCTGCTCGCCGATGGCCGCACGCGCAGCTGGCACGGGCTCGTCACGCGTGCCGCACAGCTCGGTGCCGACGGTGGCCTTGCACGCTACCGCCTGACCATCGAACCCTGGCTCGCCTACCTCGCCCAGCGTCGCAACAGTCGCATCTTCCAGGACAAGACCGCTCAAGACATCCTCACCGAGCTCTTCGCCGACTATCCCGGCGTCAGCTTCGAATTTGCGCACACCCGCGAACTCCCGCCCCGCAGCCTCACCACTCAATACCGCGAGACCGACCTCGCCTTCATCACCCGCCTGCTCGCCGAAGAAGGGCTCAGCTACCGCTTCGTGCATCAACAGGACGCAGCCGCCACCCAAGGCAGCGCGCAAGGTGACGACAAGCCCGAAGCCGACAGCCTCGCCCACACCCGTCACACCCTCGTCATCTTCGATGCCGAAACAGAGGCCGTCGTATCGCCGCAAGCCCTCATCCGCTATCACCGCGGCAACGCCACCGAGGCAACCGACACCCTGCAGCAATGGCAAACGCGACAAGAGATCCTCAGCAACAGCGTCACGCGCAGCAGCTGGGACTACAAGCAACTGCTCGCGCCTTCCGGCAACGCCAGCGTAGACACCGCCGCGCTACCACTCGGCACCGTGCCCGAACTCGAAGACTACGAAGGCGCCGGCGCCTATCGCTACCCCGATGCCGACAGTGCCCAGCGCGCCGCCACCCTGCGCGCCCAATACCTCGCGCTCGCCACCCAGACCCACCGCATTGGCGGCAGCGTCCGCCAGCTCGACGCCGGCCACCAGTTCACCGTCCTCCAGCACCCACACTACCAGGGCGACGCCGCACGCTTCACCTTGCTGGCCGTTGAGCACGAAGCCGCCAACAACCTGGACAGCAACGCCAAAGCCGCCAGCGGCCTGCACAACGACACCACGCTCGAACGCGGCACCTACCGCAACCAGGCCATCTGCGTTGCCGCCGCACTCCCCATCGTGCCGCGCCCCCAAGCCCGTCCGCGCGCAGCCGGCCTGCAAAGCGCCATTGTCGTCGGTACCGCCAAAGCGAACTCAGGCACCAGCACGCACAGCGAACGCGATCACCGCATCAAGATCCAGTTCCCCTGGCAACGCGGCACCGCCCCCCTTGCAGGCGGCCTCAGCAGCGAAACCGAGCGCGCCACCGGTGACGACGCCAATGGCACCTGGGTCCGCGTCGCCGAATCCCTCGCTGGCCCCAACTGGGGCAGCGCCTTCACCCCGCGCATCGGCAGCGAAGTCCTCATCGACTTCATCGAAGGGGACATCGACCGCCCCCTCGTCGTCGCAGGGCTCTACAACGGCCAGGACGCTCCCCCCTGGCCTGCAGGCGAGGGCAGCAGCGCCAACCACCCCGGCATCCTCGCCGGCTTCCACGCCCCCACGCTGGACGGACAAGGCTGGAGCCAATGGCAAATGGATGACGCCACCGGCCAGCTGCGCACCCGCATCGCCACCAGCTTTGCCCGCAGCGAACTCAACCTCGGCTACCTCATCCACCAACGCCCCGGCAGCAGTGAGCGCGGCCAGTACCGCGGCCAAGGGTTTGAACTGCGCACCGACGGCTGGAGCATCACGCGTGCCGCACAAGGCATGCTCATCTCCACCACCGCCCGCCAGAACGCCACCAGCACCCAGCTCGACACCAGTGAAGCCGCAGGTCAGCTCAAAGCCGCCCACGACACGGCCAACCGACTCTCCGACGCAGCCAGCCAATCCGAAGCCGACGCCCTCGCACAAGCCAAACAGATCGACGCCTTCCGCGAAGTGATCAGCTCCCCTCTCCCAGCGGGAGAGGGGCAGGGGGTGAGGGCAGGAGAGGGGGCCAACAACGGCCGCCCCGACGACGAAAGCAAACCCTTCACCGCCCCCGCCATCCTCATCGAAGCCCCTGCCAGCATCGCACTCACCACCCCGCAAAGCAGCAGCCTCTTCGCCGGCGAACAACTCAGCACCACCGTGCAGGCCGACACCCAGATCACCGCCCAGCACACCGCCAGCCTCGTCAGTGGCGACGCCACCAGCCTCTACACCCACGCCGGCGGCATCAAGGCCATCGCCGCCAACGCCCCGCTCAGCATCCAGTCCCACGACGGCCCCCTCGAAGTGCTGGCCGACCAGAACGTCACGGTCACGTCATCGAACGACGAGATCCACATCCTCGCCAGCAGCAAGATCGTGCTGCAGGCGGGGCAGAGTTCCATCACGCTCGAAGGCGCGAACATCACCTTTGCGTGTCCGGGCAAGTTTGCGGTGAAGGGGGCTAATAATGTTATGGCGGGCGGGGGGAGTGGGGCAGCGAGTCTCGACGAGTTGCCAGACGGCAACATGCCCGTCGTGCCTGCCACACCGGTAGCGTTGAACGATGGGGAGCCTGAGAAGTACAGCGAGCGCATCGTTGTCATCAGTCCGGTAACCGGCGAGGCGATGGACACGAAATACACCCTTACACATCAGGGGCAGACAAAGCTGAAAGGCAAGGCCGCTGCCGATGGCTTCGGCGAGCGCTACATCCAGCCCAAAGCCGAAAAGCTGGATGTTCTGGTCGGCCCATCCGGCGAGTGGAGCGTTGAATACCACATTGCCGACGTGCTTCCGCCCGCAGTGGATCACGACGCAAACGAAGAAGGATCCATGTGATGCTCGACAACGAACAGGAAGTTCCAACGCTGGACCAAAGCTGGCGCGACAAGTATCCCGAGCGCGAAGCTGCCGATGTACCCACGCCTGCCAAGACTTCGGGTGATGAATCCTTGGCCGGCAACCCGGTCGAATCGGGAACCGCAACAGCTAGCGCCAGCCCCCGTGCGGATGCGGACAACACCGACAGCCACTTTGCACTGGTCCTGCGCGACGGCAATGACCAGGCTATCCAGGGGTTGGAGGTTCAGGTCACAACACCCGATGGTGCCATCACTGCCAAGAGCTCTGCCCAAGGCGTTGTCGCTGTTCCGCTGCCTGCCACCAAAACTGGTACGGCTGAGGTCAAAGTCAAGGATCAAACTGGCGCGCACCAGCCCGTCTGCAAGCTCGACCTCGCCAAATGCCAAGGTGCGGTGATCATCCGCAGCCCCAAGGTCGCCACACAGATTGTCTTGCGCCCCCACCAGCAAACGCCACCCCCAGCCGCACCCGGTAAGGCCGCTTCGCCAAAGACCGATGAAGCGGCCACGCAATCCGGCAAGGCCCCCGCCGCCGGCCCATGGTGGAAGCAGAACGGCGCATTGCAGATTGCCTGGAAATGGCTGGGCGCAAAGCTCGCCACTGGGCCGGTTGAACAAGCTTCATCCAAGCCCCTTGCCGCACAGACGCTCAACACTGCGGGGCAGCCGGTCAGCGTCGTAGTTGGCTCAGAATGTCCGAACAAAGACAACCTGCGGCTCGGTCAAAACAACATTTACCGCAAAGCTATTCTCGACGCGAGTAAACGCCTAGGGATGATTCCCCAGGCCTTGTGTGCGCTGATTGAATGCGAAGCCGCGAAGAAGATGATTGTAGTGCCCTTGCTGGACCCTAAAACCAACCAGCAGATCAAAGACAAAAAGGGCATCCCGCAAGAGAAAAAACTCGGCATGCAATGGGATGAGCACTCAGGCGGCGCTCAGGACAAAATTTCTGGCATGACGCAATTCATGCGCGAGACCTGGCTTGGTCTGGTGATGAAGCCTGGCACTTATCTGCACACGCAGGCCAAGGCAAAGAACTGGGTTAGGCAAGAGGACGTTCGCAAGAAGGGGAAGCAGTGGGTGTTTGTGCTGGAGAAAGGCACGACCACAGAACCCAAATTGCATCTGAACGACAGCAATGTGCGCGCATGCCTTGCAATGCGATTGGATCACACTTGGGCCATCAATGCTGCGGCAGACTATGGCATCGAGAACCTCGGCATTCTTGCCAAGGAGGGCTTCAAGACCTCAGGCTTGCCGGACATGGACAAGGCGAAACTGATGTACCTGATGCACCATGAAGGCTGCCCTGACGGGCCGAGGTTCATCAAGAACACGCTTGCGCCAACAGATGAAGCCAAGAAGAAACTCAAAGGCAAGTTTGCGGCTCAGTTCAAGACTAAAACGAGTAGCGGCGTGGAAGAGGCAGAGCGACGCATTCGCCAGGCAGGCGGTGACGTTGAAATTGCTTATCGTTCTTGGTTAGCGCGTTACGTAGATGACCGGTTTGCATCTGCAGAACGCAACGCTTTTTGCTGCAATCCCATGCAGTCTGGACGCACAAACGATCTTCTTTTAAAAATTGGCGGGGTGAAGGTGGTGGTGGTATGAAAAACGCAATTCCGTTTTTTTTGTGGACGCTTTGTTTCTCTGCGTGTGCGTCTGAGGTGTGTGAGTCCGGCAAAGGATTTCAAACCAGTGCAGGGCGGCTAGTTTCTACTGACTGTGCGCTAAATGGATATACAACGCGTCAGTTCAAATCATTAAACGGCAATAAAATTCTTGAGGATCGCTCGTTGTATGAAGAGGCCGGAGACTCAGCGGGGCAGCGCTGGGTGTTTTCAGGAGGTAACAATCCAGAAACGGGGTGTGCCAAGACCTTGTACCTTTTGGATATCGGCGTCACTCCGCCGCAAGTACTTTCCTTTGGTGTTGAAGGTGCGTGCACTGAATTTCACTGGGCGTCCTGGGGTAAAAAGCGAAGCGTCATTGCCATCAAGAGCAACGTCAAATTCGTGTACGAGAATGGCAAGCTGATTCCGCCCCCCAAGGATCTCGCTTTGATCACCAAAATCGATCCGCCCCGCATTGGATCGGGGATAGACGAGAAAAAACTGCAGCCTTTTGTGCGTGAAGTGTCGTTACCGAAGTGAGGTTCGATTCATTAAAACGCGGGGGAGTGCACAAGAGAAAAACCATTTTTGCTGTGTTTTTCTCTGTCGCTGTGTCAGTTGGACACGCGGCCGATGAATGTAAGTCGGGCAAGGGGTATGTTACGGAGCATGGGCGTTTTACACAGACCCACTGTCACGAAAATGGCCATCCTACCCGCTCTTTCCTGAGGCTTGACTCTCTCAAGCTGATAGAGGATGCGCAACTATTTCTTCTGACTAGCGACAACTCGCTTCAGAGATTCCTCTATTCTGGCGGTCTGGATCGGTCAGTTGCGTGCCCAAAGAATTTGTATTTGATTGACATAAGCTTGGCCGCACCAAAAGTCATTGCCTTTGGCGTAGAAGGCGCGTGCCCAGAGTATCACTGGGCGTCCTGGGGTAAAAAGCGAAGCGTTATTGCCATCAAGAGCAATGTCAGATTCGTGTACGAGAATGGCAAGCTGACTCCGCCGCCGAAGGATCTTGCCTTGATCACCACGATTGAACCGCCTCGCACCGGGTCTGGGATAGACGAGAAAAAACTGCAGCCGTTTGTGCGTGAAGTATCACCGCCGAAGTGAAGTTCACTTTGTTGAAGCGCGCGAGGGCGCATAAGAGAAAAACCCTATTTTTTGTGGTTGTCGCTGTCGTTGCGTCAGCCTGCCATGCGACAGAGGAGTGTAAGTCTGGGAAGGGATTTGCTACATCCGCCGGGCGGTTTGTGACGACAAGTTGCACTGACGGCGGAGTCAAAACGAGGAGGTATATCTCCTTGGATGAACAGAAAATTCTGGAGGATCGCTCGTTGTATGAAGAGGCCGGAGACGTAGCTCAGCAGCGCTGGGTCTTTTCGGGGGGCAACAATCCAGAAACGGGGTGTGCCAAGACCTTGTACCTTTTGGATATTGGCGTCACTCCGCCGCGAGTACTTTCCTTTGGCGTTGAAGGTGCGTGCACTGAATTTCACTGGGCGTCCTGGGGTAAAAAGCGAAGCGTCATTGCCATCAAGAGCAACGTCAAATTCGTGTACGAGAATGGCAAGCTGACCCCGCCGCCCAAGGATCTCGCTTTGATCACCAAAATCGATCCGCCCCGCATTGGATCGGGGATAGACGAGAAAAAACTGCAGCCTTTTGTGCGCGAAGTATCACCGCCAAAGTGAATGTGTTGCAATTGGAGCCGTTGGTTGGTTGAAGCCGCGCAGACTAATTTTGCATGCCAAGCGTTCAGCCAATTTCGGATTTGGCTTTCGCGGTCCATTTGGTGACTTGCGTGGTGAGAGATGTATTGGTTTTGCTTAGGACGGCGGTGGTGAGGAAATTCAAGAGATGCACAATTGCATGCTTGGCTATCCTCTGTATGGTTGGCGACGTAAGTGCGCAGGTTAGATGCAGGACAGCTACAAGCCATGCTAGCGCGGGAGCGTTGGATCACGTTACCTGCAGAGATGAGGCTCGCAACTACACCCACGTGCTCAAGTTTGATGGGATGGATCTCATTTGCAGCCCTTTTCTGGTCGAGTTGGACATGAGCAAGACATTGGACAAATTTATCTATGCCGGATCGATAGATCCGACAACGGCTTGTTCAGCTAACTTGTATCTTGTTGACCTGTCTTTCAAGCCACCAAAAGTAATTTCGTTTGGTGTGAAAGGTGCATGCACGGAGTTTCACTGGGCATCTTGGAGTAAGAGCCGTAGCGTAATTGCGATCAAGAAAAACGTTAAGTTTGTCTATGAGAATGGCAAATTGACGCCCCCTGCCAAGAACCTGCAGCTCATTAAAAGCATAGAGCCTACGCATGTTGGCGAGGGCTTGGACGAAAAAGCCCTCTCTGTTTTTTCCGACGAGCTCGCGCTACCCGAAAAGTAAGTTCACGGCTAATCACCCGGGCGCGTTCTGAATCGCCCAGGGTTTTCCAGATCGGGTCATGGCTCGACGATCTGACGGTGTGAGGCGTCGAAAGAGATCAAGCCAGGCGAGCGGGTGGATTGATGAGGTTAGCTGTGCCGATGAAGTATCTTGCGTGTGTGTTGCTGCTATGCATGTCCGTGGCGGCGCGGGCTGAGTTCACTGTGGGTGCCAGCTTGCCAATCTCTGAAGAGCGTGGCGGGCAGACGACGAACAAGCTGCGGATTGGCAGCGAAGTTAGCGTTGAGTCCGTCGATGGTGACTGGGTGTATGTGTTCGATAGACTGATGGGGTTTGGCTGGCTGGAGAAGCGCTGGATTTCGGCTGAAGCGCCGACTCTTGCAGGTGTCCAGTCGGACTACGCCAAGATCGTTTCTGACGATTGGGCGGGGAAGCTGCTTCACGCTCAGCGCGCGGCTGAATTGGTGCCGCTGGAGCCTTGGGGCTGGCAGAAAATGCTCGAAGCTGCCAAGCAGCTTGGACAGTCAGAGACGATCAAGCTGGCCCGCGATGCCCTGGATCTGCTGACGGAAAAATCCCCTGCGCTCGCGAACCTTTCTTTGGCCGTGGCAGTTGCCTCCCAGGGGGAATCCTCTGGCCTTGGGAATGCTCTGCCCAACGAAGGGCCTCTGGTTCTGGAGTGGTTGGAAGGCAGCACGTCCAACGTGCAGGAAATTCACCGCCTTTACAGTCTCACAGGGCAGGCTCTCGGGCTGACGGGGCTGGATCACGTGGTTCAGCGTGAGTGTGGATATACCGATGAATATGTGCGCTACCGCCTGCATCCAGGGATGAGTCTTGAATCTCTCATGTTGGTCAGCGCACAACCGTTGCAACTGCGCGCCGGAACGGGTGCGAGGTTAAGTCCAGCACTGAAAAAGCGTGTGCACAGGCTTGCTGTCAAAACCCTGCTCGACCAAGGCGCGCCAAGAAAAGTCGTCAATGCAACGCAGGGCGCCATAGATGTCATGCCACTCGACATTGATCGAGATGGCAAAGCCGACGCATTGGTGACGGCACAGTTGTTCCGAACCGTGCGCAGCAAGACGCGCGATGGCGATGTAGAGATTGAAACTGAAGAGCGCCCTGACAGCTACACCTTGCTGATGGTCGCGCGTAATGACGGAAAAGGGCGCTTCAAGCCAGAGGTGCTTTTCTGGCATCACGGAACAGAAGATCCTGAGGTCAGCTATAGCAGTACGCACGCCGGCAACTTTATCTATCACGCCCATTTTGATCTGGACGGTGTTCCGTCGATCCTGTTGCGCCGTGATGACGACTACGGTGGCAGGTACACGTTGTTTCGTTTTGATTGGGCCGCGCAGGTCTGGCAGGAAAAACGTTTTCAGTACAAGGGCTGCGATTGATGCTGTGTGGACACTCCCTCATGCGCTGCTGAGCGCACCTTCGGAGCTCGGTGACGGGGCGCTAAGTTGGTCGGAGGACGGTTCAGAGCAGCCGCTATACTGACAAGCCCACCTCCCCAAGGCCTCAGCCTTTTCCACCGTGTCTGCATCTCCCGCTTCACAACGCGCCTCCGGCTTGCTGTTCGCCACGCTGGGGGCTCTTGGTTTTTCGTTCAAGGCAATCTTCATCAAAGCGGCTTACGCTTACGGGCCGGATGCGGAGACCTTGCTGGCATTGCGCATGGCGTATGCCTTGCCGTTTTTCATCGTGATGGGCGTTGTGGTGGAGCGGCGCGAGCCGTGTGTCTTCACGCTGCGTGACCGCTGGATGCTGCTTGTGCTGGGGCTGACGGGGTATTACGCGGCGAGCTATCTCGACTTTCTCGGTTTGCAGCACATCTCGGCGGCGCTGGAGCGTTTGATCCTGTTCCTGTACCCGACGATGGTGTTGCTGCTGTCTGCCGTGTTCCTCAAGAAGCCGATCACGCGTCGCATGTTGTTGCCGCTGGCGATCTGCTATGTCGGCATTGCGGTGGCGGTGGGGCATGACCTGCATTTCGGTGGTCGCAACGTGGCGCTGGGGGGTGTGCTGGTGTTTGCGAGTGCCTTGTCGTATGCGATCTATCTCATGCTGAGTGGTGAGGTGGTCAAGCGCCTCGGCTCGACGCGGGTGACGGCCTGGGCGACAGGCGCGGCGTGTCTGTTGAGCCTGGCGCAGTTCTTTGTGCTGCGGCCGGTCAGCAATCTCGTGCAGCCCTGGCAGGTGCATGCGCTCAGCATGGCGATGGCAGTGTTCTCGACGGTGTTGCCGATCTGGATGGTGGCGGAGGCGATGCGCCGTATTGGCGCGGGGCCGACTTCGATGGTCGGCACTCTGGGGCCGGTGCTGACCATCCTGCTTGCTGCGCTGTTTCTCGGTGAGCCGCTGACGGTGTTCCAGGTCGCGGGGGCGGCGCTGGTGATCTTCGGCGTGTCGCGCATCAAGTGAGGGGGGCGCGATGACCTTGCCCACCCGCCTCATCGATAGCTTGCGCATCCGTTATGCCGAGCCGCATCGTCGCTACCACACGCAGCAGCACGTCGACGATTTGCTGGCCGAACTGCGCAGGACGCCTGAGCCAGTGCAGGACCGTGCCGTGGTGGAGGCGGCCATCTGGTTTCACGACGCGATCTACGACACGCGCCGGCAGGACAACGAGGCGCTCTCGGCCGAGCTCGCCGCCAGTGCGCTGGCCGATGCGGGATGGCAGGCGGCGCCGATAGCGCGCGTTGTCACCCTGATTCGTGCCACGGCAGACCACATGGCGGCTGCGCAAGACCCGGATGCCGCGCTGTTCCTTGATCTGGACCTCGCCATTCTTGGCGCAGACGCCAAGACCTACGATGCCTATGCCCACGGGGTAAGGGCGGAATTCGGCTGGGTCAGCGAGGCGGACTACCGGGCAGGGCGCACGCGTGTGCTGACGCGCTTCCTTTCGCAATCGCGTCTCTATCGCACCGCCTACTACGCAGGCCAGCTGGACATCCTGGCCTGCGACAACCTGCAGCGGGAGCTCGCCCGCCTGCGTGATGCACCCGGCTGACCCGCCCCGAGACATTCATGACCGCCTTGTTCCGCAGCAGCGTTCTCCAGCTTCTCCTGCTCGCCGCCATCTGGGGCGCGTCCTTCCTGTTCCTGCGCATCGGTGTGCCCGTGTTCGGGCCGGCGAAGCTGATCTTCCTGCGCGTGGCGCTGGCCGCAGTCTTCCTGTCGGGCGTGGCGCTCTGGCTGAAGCAGGGGCTCGCGCTGCGTGGCAACGTGCAGCATTACTTCGTGATCGGCGTGCTCAGTGCGGGCCTGCCGTTCCTGCTCTATGGCTACGCTGCGCAGTCGCTCAACGCCTCGATGCTGGCCATCGTCAATGCCATGACCCCCATCTTCGGCGCACTGGTTGCGGCCATCTGGTTGCGCATTCCGCTGCGCCCGCTCGCCATGCTGGGTCTCGCACTGGGCTTCGGCGGTGTGTTGCTCATCGTGGGGGCTGATCTTGGCACGCGTGGCGCGCAAGACTGGCTCGCCTACCTTGCTGCGCTCGGCGCACCGTTCTGCTACGCCATCGCCACCAGCTACACCAGGAAGTACGCCGCCGCGATTCCACCTTTCGCACAGGCCCACGGCAGCTGCTGGACGGCGGCCATCGCCACCTTGCCGCTCGCGCTGTGGCTGCCGGCGCGCGCCGAGCCCGTGGCTGGCGACTGGCTCGCCGTGCTCGCACTGGCCGTGCTCTGCACGGGCTGGGCCTACCTCATCTTCTTCCGCTTGCTCGCCAGCATCGGCCCCGCGCGCACCATGACGGTCACCTTCCTGATTCCCGTGTTCGGCGTGCTGTGGGGGCATCTCTTCCTCGGAGAGTCCATCACGCTGATCATGTTGGCGGGTGGGGTGATCGTGCTCTTGGGCACGGCGTTGGCGAACGGGTTGATTGGGCGGCGCGGCGACTGAGCGACGCATTCGGACGCAGGATGCGCCTGCGTTTTCCGATGACGCTGCGCTTGTCCACGCTACAGCGCGGCTCAGAAGCCGGGAATCGGATTCTTGCCACGCACCAGGTTGTAGGTACCGTTGGCAAAGCGGTACACCGCCGTCTCTTTGACGGGGCGTGAGCGTACCGTCACCCATTCTTCCGGTTCCGCATCCGGCGTGCTCGCCTCGGCAGCGGGCGAGCTGGTCTCGGGGGCAGGGGCAGGGGTGATCGTAGTCTCATCAACCACGGACCCCGAGAAGGTCAGCACCAGATCGGCGTAGCCCTTGCGTGCTTTCAGTGACCACTTTCCCTCGATGTCGAAGCAGTCGCCCGGCCCGGTAGCTGACGCGGGCACCAACACGCCCTTGTCATCCAGGGCCTCGCTGCAGTTCTCCAGAGCCCCGCTTGAATTGGCCCACAACGCAATGCCCGCATCGTCGCGTAGCAGGCGCTTCATTGAGTCTGCGCCAACCTGAAAGATGTCGAGCCAGCTGCCGCAGTAACCCTGCCAGCAACCACCGCTTTCGACGATCAGTGCATGCGTGTCTTTATCGAGAAGTGCCGTGGTGACCGTACCGGCATTGCCATGAGAGCCGGTTTTGTGAAAAGACCCTTTTGATCTGGACAGATACCAGCGGCCTTCGCGCTGCTGGAACCAGTAGGCCCCAAGGTTGCCTGGCGTGCCGTGCGAGGCCATGTCGGTCCCGCTTTCGTCGGTCGGTGAGCCGCTGACCACCAGCACGACTGCCTGCGGCGTCAATTGCACCACCGCTTCAGGGCTGACGAGCATCGTCTCAAGCACCGAGATGTCGCCCTCTTCGACCTCAACTTCAGCAGGCCGTTTTTCGGACCAGTCCGCGAACACCACGCGCATCAGCGCCGCAGGTTCGGTGGAGGTCGCATACGGTTCGGGCTCCGACTTCTCGCAGCCGGCCAGTGCCAGCGAGAGGAGGGCAACAATGCACTGGATCGCGCAACGCACGGCGCGGGGCAAAGCGGTGAAACAGGTTGGCATGACATCGCCGCAGGTGTGACGGAGACGCGCATCTTAGCGGGATGTGTGGGGGCTGAGACGGGCAGCGCCCCCGGAAGACGCTTCGCTCCCCCAGGCACCGCAGCGAGCCGCTATGCTGAGCAACTCGACGCCTAGGCCGGAGGCCACATGCAAACATCTCTCCTGATCTGCACCCGCAAGGGACTGTGGATGCTGCATGCCGATTCCGCACGCGAAAGCTGGGCCGTTGAAGGCCCGCACTTCCTCGGCAACGTCATCCACCACGCGCGGCTCGATCCGCGCGACGGCCGCACCCTGCTCGTCGCTGCCAGCACCGGCCACCTCGGGCCCACGGTGTATCGCTCAGGTGACTACGGCGCCAGCTGGCAGGAAGCCACAACGCCGCCAGCCTTCGAGAAGGAGCCCGGCGGCCGCAGCGTCGACCACGTCTTCTGGCTCACCCCCGGCCACGCTTCGCAACCCGGCGTGTGGTACGCCGGCAGCAGCCCGCAAGGCCTGTTCCGCAGCGGTGATGGCGGCGCCACCTGGCAAGGCGTCGATGGCTTCAACAAGCACCCACAGCGCAAGGCCTGGTGTGGCGGCGATCAGGACGGCACGCCCGACGGCGCCAAGCTGCACTCCATCCTCATCGACCCGCGCGACCCCGCCCACATGTATCTCTCCATGTCCGGCGGTGGCACTTTCGAATCGCATGACGCGGGCGGCGACTGGAAGCCATTAAACCGTGGCGTGCGCGCCGACTTTTACCCCGACCCGGACATCGAATTCGGCCACGACCCGCACTGCGTCGGCCTG
This sequence comes from Viridibacterium curvum, assembly GCF_039544165.1. Lineage (NCBI taxonomy): Bacteria > Pseudomonadati > Pseudomonadota > Betaproteobacteria > Rhodocyclales > Rhodocyclaceae > Viridibacterium > Viridibacterium curvum. Next base: position 709,213 of record NZ_BAABLD010000017.1, on the reverse strand, counting down.
CACCCCGCACGCCCCACGCGGCTCTACCAGCAGAACCACTGTGGCCTGTTCCGCCTCGACGAAGGCGACGCACGCTGGACCGACATGGCTCTCAGCCTGCCCAAAGAAGGCCCGCGCCTCGACATCGGCCTCGCGCTCGCCCTGCACCCGCGCGACCCCGACACGCTCTGGACCTTCCCCATGGACGCCACCACCGTCTGGCCCCGCGTCTCCCCCGAAGGCCGCCCCGGCGTGCTGCGCTCGCGCGATGGTGGTAACACCTGGCAATGGCTGAACGGCGGCCTGCCCGCCGAACAAGCCTGGCTCACCGTCAAACGGCAGGCCCTTGCGGCGGATGCGGGCACGCCCGCCGGCGTGTACTTCGGCACCACCAGCGGCGAGGTCTGGGGCAGCCGCGACGAAGGCGAAAGCTGGACCTGCCTCAAGGCCCACCTGCCCGAAATCTACGCCGTCGAAGCAGTGGAGTTCCCGGAATGAGCGCGATCCATCAATACCCGTCATCCCCGCCAGCTTTACAGCCGGCGAAGCCGCACTTCGCTCCCCTCTCCCTAAGACGGGAGAGGGGTTGGGGGAGAGGGCTGCGGGGATCCAGTGACTTAGCCGTCCCTTTCCGAACGCCGCTGGATTCCCGCCTGCGCGGGAATGACGCGCTTCAGCTCGCATCCCCAGCCCCATGACCCACGTCCTCCTCCCCACCCACCTGCACGACTACACCGGCGGCCTGCGCGCGGCAGACTTCGACCTGCCCGCCGGCAGCACCCTCGCCGACCTGCTCGCCGCAATCGACCAGCGCTGGCCCGGCCTGCGCTTCCGCATCATCGACGAGCAGGACGGCGTGCGTCGCCACATCAAGATTTTTGTAGCGGGCGAGTCGGTGCGCGACATCGGCATCACGCTGCAGTCGGATGCCGAGGTGATGATCGTTGCGGCCTTGTCGGGCGGCTAAGGCGGTATTCCGCACAAGGCTTCTGGCCCCATCGCGATGTGCCTCGCAGCCCATGGCCACTCGGGCAGGCGTCATGCTGATGGAAAGAACGGCGACTACGGTTCAGGTTTTACAAGAACCCTCAGAGAGAGCCGACATGAAGCCAGTCATCGATGCCGCGCAGAACATGGAACCCTTCATCCCCCTGCTGCGCGAACGCGGCGTGCGCACCGTCATCCGCTACTACAACCATCGCAACAGCGCGCGCCTGCCGACCAAGCGACTGGAGAAGGCCGAAGCGGAGGCGCTGATCGATGCGGGCTTCGATCTGGCCGTGGCCTTCCAGCAAACCGGCGGTGCAAAGGGCGCCATTGGCGACCTCGACAAAGCACATGGCGAGGCCGATGCTGTGCAGGCCCTCAAGCTCGCCAAAGAGCTCGGCCAGCCCGAAGGCAGCGCCATCTACTTCGCCGTCGATCACGACTACTTTCGCGAGAGCGAGCTGCGCGCCATCGAGCCTTATTTCGCCGCTGTGCACGCGGCGCTTGTCGGCAAATATCGCGTCGGCGTGTATGGCTCCGGCGCGGTAGGCGGGCGCATGGTCAGCAAGGGCTTTGCCGAGCTCATCTGGCTCGCCGGGGCCAAGGGCTGGTCCGGCACGCGCGACATGCTCAAGACAGATCGCTGGGCACTCTTCCAGGGCGACATCGACATGGTCGAACCCGGTGCCTTCAGCTACGACGGCAACGAGGTCAGCCCCGCACATGGCGACTTCGGGCAGTTCCGCCTGGGCGATGCCGACGCAGTGCCGGCCAACACATTCGCGCTGACTACACCTGCCAGCCCCAAGGTGCTGATGGAAGTGCGCGCGCGCGACGGCCTCAAGCTGCGCCCCACTGCGAGCACCGAGTTCCCCGCCAAGCAGTCACTGCCCTTGGGCAGCATCGTCAGCGCCCTCGGTCGCAACGGCGACTGGGTGCTGGTCGACATCGACGGCGACGGCGCCTCAGACGGCTTCATGCATGGCGACTTCCTCAAGGTCGTCGCCGGCGGCTTTCCCGTCACCCCTGCGAGCGGCGACACACCATACGACATCGCGCGCGCCGAACTCGCGCTGGGCATCGCCGAAGTGCCCGGCCCCGGCAGCAACCCCCGCATCCTGCTCTACCACAGCCACACCACGCTCAAGGCCACCAGCGACGAAGTCGCGTGGTGCTCGGCCTTCATGAACTACTGCGTGGACATGGCCGGCCTCGTCGGCACGCACAGCGCGGGTGCGCGGTCGTGGCACGACAGCGGCTGGGGCCGCGACGTCACCGCCTCACCGCAGCCGGGCGACATCGTCGTCTTCAGCCGCACGGGCGGCGGCGCCCCGGCCGGCAGCGGACACGTCGGCTTCTGGGTGGAAGCCGATGACGAAAGCATCACCGTGCTGGGCGGCAACCAGAGCAATCGCGTGCGACTGCAGAAGTACCCCAAGGACGGGGTGCTGGGCACGCAGAAGTACAAGGTGTTGTCGGTGCGGCGGGGTTGAGCGCTACTGCGTTCAACCAGCGCTCCGGTCATCCTGTTTGAAAGGTCGTCGTCACGTATAAAGTTGACTGCGACTGCTACTGCTACTGGAACAAGGTCCGCTCCGTCATGATTTGCACGGGCGCGGCGCAACATCGAAAGTGGCCGGGTCCCGGTAGTCATTCAGCATCACGCGCAGGCCGCCCTGCAGCCCAGATTGTGCGGTTGGGGCTGGCGCCGGCACAGCTGCGAGATCGGCGCCAAGGTCGGCCACCCAGCGCGCCGAGCTGTCGCGCGGCAGATAGCCGATGCGCGCGGCGTCGTCATCGTGCCACCAGCGGCCGGGATTGTCGGAAACGCCGTACACCACCGCACAGCCCGGCGCCTCGGCAAGCAGCGCGCAGCGCACCAGTTCGGCGAAGTCGGCCGGGCTCAGCCAGGCGGCCAGGCTGCGCAGGTCGCTCGGGCGTTCGCGACAGGCGCCGATGCGCAGGCACACCGATTCGAGTCCGTGGCGATCATGGAAGTAGGAGGCCAGTAGTTCCCCATAGCCCTTGCTCACGGCATAGAGGCTGTCCGGCCGCATCGGCATGGACGGGCTCACCATTTCGTCCATGCGGTAAAAGCCGGTGACATGGTTGGAGCTGGCCAGCACCACGCGGCGCATGCCGTTGGCGAGCGCCGCGTCATAGAGGTTGTACTGGCCCACGATGTTGGCCGGCAGCAGGGAGGCGAAATCGCGCTCGTGCGCCATGCCGCCCATGTGCACCACCATCTGCGCGCCGCGCAGCAGTTCGACGACGGCAGCGTGGTCGGCCAGATCACAGGGCTGCAGGCTTTCGTTGCCGCATGGGGGCTCCGACAGCGGGGCAATGTCGCTCAGTACCAGCTCCTCGCACAGCGCACGCAAAGGTGCGCGCAACATACGGCCGAGACGGCCGGCGGCGCCTGTCAGCACGATGCGACGACAGGCCGGGGGCGAGGGAGCAGACATTGTTTGGCTCGAATCAGTGAGGGACCGGGGGATGATGAACCCGGTGCCAGCTGGCTGCAAATCGGGTAAGCCCCAGCGAAACGTGGAGCCCTGGTTGCATCCTGCGAGGAGAGCGTCATGCGGATCGGACGTGACATGAACTAGTATTCGTGGCCTCGCGAAGCAGTGCTGTCCGACATGACCGGATCAAGGTGCGGGCCGTCTTCCTGGGCACCGCTGGGGTGGGTGGATATAGCAGGTTCGGTGCTGAGCGACTGCCCACCATCGTGAACGCTTGAGGTTCGTGATGCCCCACCCTACGCTCCGAGTGCTTTGCGACTTTAGCTATCAGCCCCGCTGGTGCCCACGCGTGGACGCCTTCTTAGCCGATCACTAGACTCATAGCTTATGAAGCTCACCACGGAACTCCACACCCGCGATATCCCCAATGTCTTCAATCGCTTTGTACAGCTAATCGGAGAGAAGGCTTGGCGGAGGCGTGTCAGAAGCTGCAAGGAAGAGATAAAGGGAAATCCCTTTCTAGAGGGCTACTTGCGGTCAGAGTACGAAATTGCTTTTCAGCTCGATAAGCTGAGCCAGATTGCCGAGTCGTATGGTGGAGCTATCCCAATCGAGTTGTGCAATGACAGGTCTGTGTATCGGGCGGCAGCCTTTGCCGCACAGGCAGTTTCTTACATTGAGTCGTTGCCAAAAGTAGACGGTGAGCGATTCAGCCGCCGAATAGATGGAGCGCTACGCAACCCTGATGACATGAGAGGGATGCTTTTGGAAATGGCTGCTGCAACGCATTTTCTCAGGCGTGGCTTACGGGTTAGTTGGCCAGAGTTAACTGGTCAAGGAACATTTGATCTGCTGATAGAAGGGGCTGGAAAAGGGGGGCTGGAGGTTGAGTGCAAATCAATTTCGGAAGACAAAGGTCGTAAAGTTCACCGCCGAGATTTTTTTGACTTCTTTAATCTCTTAAAGAAGCACCTGCCGGCAGCCATTTTGGCTTTGCCTAAAGGCGTGTGTGCCGTACTTACGCTACCAGACCGGTTGCCAACCGCATACAGAGAACGAGTGGAGCTTGCCAAAGAAATTGTTCGGACGGTAATTTCTAGTCGTGACAGAACGTTGGCGGATGGCACATCGATAAGGATCAACGACTTTGACGCTACTGGACTTTCGCTTGAGTCGCTCTCCGATAGGAAAGTGGCCCGACGAGACCTTGATCGAATCACCAACACCAGCAATCAGCCTGTGGCGTGCTTTCGCACAAAGCCTGGTGGAGCATTTGCGCTCGCAGTGCAAAGTTTTCGAGATGACGAACTCTTGGACGCAACATTTGCAACACTAGGTAGTGCCGCGAGTGATCAGCTAAGCGGTACGCGGGCGGGGTTGCTGATTGCACGCTTTTCTGGTCTTACGTCATCGCAGCTAATATCGATAGGAGAGCAGGACAAGGACGTAGAACAAAAGCCGACAGCCTTGCGAGTCAAGGTGAGTAAATTTCTATCGTCATCTAGCCGCCAACATTTGATGGGTGTTGGATTCGTGTGCGCAGGCGAGTTAAATGAGCTGGATTCTGGAGTGGTTGAATCTGGTGGGGCTTCGTATCACTTTCCGAATGTGGAGAGCTTATTTTGGTCACCAGAGTTCGAGAGCCTGTTTAGCTAAGGCTGGATTGATTGGGCGTAGTTGCTACGCCACTTCCTTCAATGACTTGTGTCGCCATCTCGTCAATCATCAATTCATCGGCTCAGCCAATTTCCAACCACTCCGCCACCCCAATCTCCGGCCATCCCTTCTCCAGCGCCTTCAATCCGCGCATCGCACGCGTACTCCAGCCCTTGCCTCGCGATAGCAAATCTTCCCAAGCCTCTTCGACTTCCCAGGGGCGGCTTTGTTTGTAGAGAGAGCAGGCAGGCGGCCTGGAGCAGGTCCTTGTTGCCTTTCACGGTTCAGGCGCCGGAGCGTTCGCCGAAGACGATGAGTTTGTGGAGCGCGTAGCGGGCGGGGTGGGGGATGTTGACGACCACGGCGCCGTCGGCGCAGAAGAGGGCGGCAGGCTGGGGGGGTTACGTGCCGATGTTCGCGAGAAGATCAGCCGGTGTGACGATGTGCAGTGTGCCGATGGTTTGCAGCAGGAGCAGGTCTTGATCGCCGCTGACGATGACGTCGGCGTTGGCGATCAGGGCGGTGTGGATGAATTTGTCGTCATCCGCGTCGCGGCTGTGGCGCACGCTGGTGATGGCTTCCTGGCCTTCGAGCGATACCCATTCGGCGACGGCGTTGAAGTCGTGCAGGAGAAGTTGTCGCGTCTCGATGCTCAGATAGCGGTCGAACTTCGGGCGCCACAGGCGAGTTTCGAGTTCGGTAAAGGTTTCGGGCGAGAAGATCAGGCGTGCGTGCTGCAGAAGGTGCTGCAGGAGCTTCGCTGGTGCGGCGTTGGCGGAGAGGGCGGCGCTGATCAGGACATTCGTGTCGACAACGACGCGTTCAGCTTTCATCGGCCAGCAGTTCGTCCAGTTTTTCGGGGGTCAGCCCGGCGGCCTGGGCGTTTGCTGCACTCTGGCGCAGGGTGTTCTGCAGGCGATCGGCGTAGAAGGCGCGCATAGCTTCGTAGTCGCTGGCGGAGACCATGACGCCGACGACGCGGTCGCGGCGCGTGATGCGGACAGGTTCGCGCTGGGCAATGTCGATGAATTCGCCAAAGCGGGTCTTGGCTTCGTTGGCGGTGAAGGTTTGCATGAGGGGGCTCCGGTGTTCGTTCGTTCATCTTAGGCGAATCGTTCGATTCGCTCAAGTCGTGCGGAATGCTCGGCGAGCCGGACGGCGCAGGGCGCAATAAGCACAGCGCATTGCGCCGGATCGGGAGTGCAGTGCGCGCTTTGCAAAACATGCGGCGTAATGCGCTCCGCTTATTGACGCCCTACGAAAGTCGTCCGTTACGCATACGTTCCAGGGCTTCGCGGATGCGCGCCACGTCGGTGGTGTAGGCTAGTCGCAGCCACCGCTTTCCGTCTGATTCCACAAAGTCGATGCCCGGCGTCGTCGCCACGCCAGCCTCTTCCAGCAACCGGTGCGCGAGCTGTGCTGAGTCTTCGCAAATCCCGCTGACATCCGCCCACACGTAGAAGGCGCCCTGCGGTGTGGCAGGTACCTTGAAGCCGAGTTCGTTCAAGCCTGCGAGCAGCACCTTGCGGCGTTCGGCGAATTCGGCGCGGCGGGCTTCGAGGATGGTGGTGGTGTCGGGCTGGAAGGCGGCGAGGGCGGCGTGTTGGGCGGGGGTGGGGGCGCAGATGGTGTAGTGCTGGGCGAGTTTTTCGAGATCGCGTGTGTAGCGTTCGGGCGCGACGAGCCAGCCGAGGCGCCAGCCGGTCATGCCGAAGTATTTGGAGAAGCTGTTGACGATGAACATGTCATCGGCGCCGGGCAGGCTGAGGGCGGTTTGTGGGGCTTGCTCATAGACGAGGCCCTGGTAGATCTCATCCACGATGAGCGTGCCGCCGCGTTGCTGGAGGCTGGTGTGGATGCGTGCGAGTTCGTCTTGCGCAATGAGGGTGCCGGTGGGGTTGGCGGGGCTGGCGACCATGAGGCCGCGGGTTTGCGGCGTCCAGGCGGCGTCGACCGTGGCGGCGGTGGGCTGGAAGTTGCTGGCGGCGTCGACGGGCAGTGACACGGGCAGGCCGGAGAAGGCGCGCACGAACTGGCGGTTGCAGGGGTAGCCGGGGTCGGGCAGCAGCCAGGCGTCGCCGGGGTTGGTGAGCACGGCGTGGGCGAGCATGAGGGCGCCACTGGCGCCGGCGGTGATGAGGATGCGGCTGGGCGACACGGTGATGCCGAACTTGTCGGCGTAGTGCTGCGCGATGGCCTCTCTCAATGCGGGCAGGCCGGCGGCAGGGGTGTAGTCGACGCGGCCACCGGCGAGGAAACGTTGCGCGGATTCGATGATGGGGGCGGCGGTGGGGAAGTCGGGCTCGCCGACTTCCATGTGGATGATGTCGCGGCCCTGGGCCTGCAGCGCTTGCGCGCGGGCGAGCAGCTCCATGACGTGGAAGGGCGGCAGGTCTTGCGCGCGCTGGGCAGGCAACTGAGCTGGCAACTGAGCGGGCAGGGGGCGGAGTGCATGGGTCATGCCGGGGATTGTGGCAGAGCGTCTGGCGGAAGCACGCTATCGGCCGCTGGTGCTGCGCCGGGACAGGCGGGGGTTGTTGCCCGATATGCGGCAACGCAGCATTTGGCGCCCGTAGGCGAATAGGGGTTTTCCACGATATTTAACTTGACAATTGCTGCGTTGCACACAAACCTGTAGGTCAGGTGCAGAGGGAAACGCGCAGCCTGACGTTTCCTCTGCATCGGCCGGCCGCAAGGCCGGTTGTAGCAGCAGGAGGCAGCATGGGTGCAGTGGGACGCAGTGAGACGAATCGACTTGATTCGCGGGTGGTAGATCCGGTTGTGGGCGGTGAGGGTGGTGGCGACGCGGGTCGCATCGCTTTTGCGCTGGGTGGGCTGGGCGGTGGCAATGCCTTCGGGGCGGGCTTTCTGGCGGCGGCACGCGAACGCAACATCCGCCCCCATGCGATCACCTGCACGTCGGGGATGATCGTGTGGACGGCGCATTTTCTGGCCGGTGACGATCTGCGCGACAAGTTGCGCCAGCACATTGCCGAGATGCCCAAGGCGCCGGAGTCGCTGCCCTTCGGCAACCAGATGATGCTGGCCAAGGGGCTGCCGGGGGTGTTCCGCCCGGCGACGCAGGAATACTGGGAGCGCTGGTCCTTCCTGTCGCCCTTCTCGTCGCTCTCGCCGCTCTCTGACACCAAGGAATGGGCCGATCGCCTGCTGCCGGCGCAGACCTGGGTACCGACGCGCACGCCGGAGTACTTCGCCTTCATCGCCAACACGCTGGCCGACAGCGATGTGGCCATTCTCTTCAACGCGTTCTGCCCGCCGAGTGGGCAGGAGGTGCTGTTCCTCAACGACGCGGCGTGCGGGATGCTGGGCGTTAATTACTTCGACCAGACGCCCGAGACGCTCTACATGCCGATCAGTGCCGAGGGCGTGGAGGCGGCCTTGCACCTCTACAGCTATGGCTATGAGCGCAAGTATTTCGACATGCATCTGATTGACGGGGCGTATCACCGGCAGTTCATCCTCAACGAGCTGATCGACCTGACGGCCCCGGTGCGCGCCGAGACAATATGGGTGGTACGGCCGCAGAATTCGCGCTGGATGGGCGAGATGCCATCCAACTATTTCGAGCAGCGCCACATGGAAACCGAGATCGGCATGAACAGCTCGTACTCGATGCAGGTGGCGCGGGTGGATCGCATCAACAGGGCGTTGCGCGAGGGCAAGCTGAGTGACCCGGCGATCCGCCCGATCCGGCTGGAGCCGTTCCAGTTCACGGGCAAGCGGGAATTTTCGGATTACTTCATCGAGAGCGAAGAAGTCTTCAATTCGGCCTATCACCGCGCGCTTGACCAGCTCGTGGCGCGACATGGGTGGCAGCCGCGTCCGTTTCCGATGGTGGCGGCTGAGGGCTGAGCGTGGGGCGGGCGACGTCGCGGTCGTGATAGCCGCTTCGCATAAAAGTCACTGGATTCCCGCCTTCGCGGGAATGACGGAGCCTGCTACGCGCCGGCGTCTTCGCGCATCACGTCGACCTGCAGGTCTTGCGCGATGGCTTGTTCGCAGCGCGCGGCATAGCTGCGACGCGCTTCGCCGCCGGGCAGTGCGGGCAGCTGGTTGAAGCGCACGCGGGTGAGCGGTGCGCGGGCAATGGCGACGACGCACTGGAAGAAATTGACGTCGCCGACGTAGGCGGGCGCGAGGCTCATCTGCCCTGTGTGGTCGAGGTAGCGCAGGCTCAGTGGGCTGACGGGCGCGCCGGTGAGGCTGGCGGCCTCGAACAGCGCGGCGTTGAAGGGCAGCAGCACGCTGCCGTCGGTGGTGGTGCCCTCGGGGAAGAAGACGACGCTCTCGCCCTGTTTGAGCGATGCGCTGAGGGCCTGCATGGTGCGCGCGGCACCGGCGCGACTGCTGCGGTCGATGAACACGGTGCCGGCCGCCGCGACCAGCCAGCCGATGACGGGCCAGCGGCGTATTTCGATCTTGCAGACGAAGTGGGCGGGTATGCAGGCGCTGATGACGAAGATGTCGAGCCAGGAGATGTGGTTGCAGACGACCAGCGACGTTGTGTCGAGGCGCGGCTCGATGGCGGGCAGTTCCACCTTGAGGATGCGCAGCAGCAGACGCGACCAGTGGCGGCGGTAGCGCCAGAGGTTTTCGGCGCGGGCGTAGGGGAAGTAGCAGCGCAGCGCGAGCAGGCCGTAGCCGACGTGCAACAGCAGCAGGCTGATGCGCCAGCAGGCGCGCAGGAAAGAGATGGGCGAGCGCAAGAGCGTGTGGCAGGCAGATGACAGACGCCGCGAGTATACCGGGGCGCTCTGTGCCAGGCCGGTTGTCCGGCTGAAGCCGGACCTACGGGGTGGTCTGGAGCGCCGCGCCGCGTAGGTGCGACTTCAGTCGCACACCGCACTTGCGAAAGGTTCGTTGTCCGCCTGAGGGCGGACCTACCAGGGCGAGCGTTGTGGGCGCGACTTCAGCCGCGCTGTGCGGCACGCTGTGTTGTCCGGCTGAAGCCGGACCTACAGGGGCTGGTATGCCGTGCCCCGTAGGTGCGACTTCAGTCGCACACCGCACTAGGCTGCAGCGCCACCCGCACCGCGCACTACCTGCAGCTGCAGGTTGTCGGCAATCATGCGTTCGCACTGTGCTGCGTACTCGCGTCGGCTCAGGCCGGGTGGCAGGGTGTCCAGGCGCTGCAGGCACACCTGCGTCCAGGGCTCGCGGGTGATGGCGGTGATGCATTCCACGAAGCTGATGTCGCCGTCGTAGGCCGGGGCGAGGCTGGTGTGACCCTGTTTGTTGAGGTAACGCAGGCTCATCGGCACGACGTGGGCGCCGCCCAGCGTGGCCGCTTCGAACAGCGCGGTGCTGAAGGGCAGCATGAAGGTGCCGTTGGTGGTGGTGCCTTCGGGGTAGAAGGCGACGCGCTCGTCCTTGCGCAGCGAATCGCTCAGGATCTGCAGGGCCTGCGCGGCGCCGGCGCGGCTGGTGCGGTCGATGAAGATGGTGCCCGAGGCGGCGACCAGCCAGCCGATGGCGGGCCAGCTGCGTACCTCCTGCTTGCACACGAACAGCGTCTGCACGCGCGCATTGAGCACGAAGATGTCGAGCCAGGAGATGTGGTTGCAGACGACCACAGCGCAGGACGGCAGGTCTTCGTTCCACATCTCCATGCGCACGCCCAGCACGCGCAGCAGATTGCGGGACCAGCGCTGTTTGGTGCGTTTCTTCGCGGCTTCGTTGATGAAGGGGAAGATGCAGCGCAGAGTCAGCAGGCCTGCGACGATGTGCAGCGCCACCAGGCTGAGGCGGAACGTGGAGCGCAGCGTGGCCATGACGCCGGGGTACGGCGTGTGCACGGCAGCAAGCGGGGATGTAGTGCTCGGCAGCTCTGCGGGCGCTTCAGTGGCGTGTGTCATGGCGATGCGACGAAGGGCCAATACCGTTCGATTATGGCTTGGGGCCAAGCTTCGTCATTCCCGCGCAGGCGGGAATGACGGGAGTGGGCGCTCACCGACCCTGCGGATTTCAGCGATCCAGGAAGTGGCGCGCGTAGCGGCGATCCAGCTGCGACATGGGCATCAGCAGCAGCAGGTCGGCGGTGTTGAAGTCGGGGTCCCACGCCGGGGCGCCGCAGATCTTCGTGCCGGCACGGATGTAACCCTTGAGCAGCGGCGGCAGCTCGGCGGGTACTTCGGTAGCGAGCTTGTCGACCGGCAGCGGGTTGCGCGGGAAGACGTGGTGCTCCAGGTCTGCCATGTGCGTGTCACGCAGGGCGTTGAAGATGTTGGCCGCGTTGTGGCCGCCGTCGCCCATGGTGATGCTGGCGCAGCCCATCAGGTATTCGTAGTTGTTCTCGATCATGAACTTCGCGAGGCCGCCCCACAGCAGGGTGATGACGCTGCCGGTGCGGTAGTCCGCGTCGATGCAGGAGCGGCCGATTTCGACGAGGTTGCTGCGCATGTGCTGGAAGCGCGTGATGTCGAATTCGGTCTCGGAGTAGTACGAACCGACGCGCTCGGCAGCATCGGGCGTGAGGATGCGGTACGTGCCGACGATCTTGCCGGCGTTCTCGTCGCGCACGACGAGGTGCTTGCAGTAGGGGTCGAAATGGTCGCGGTCGACGCCGGGGATGCGCGTCGGCAGGCGTGCACCCATCTCTTCGGCGAACACGCGATAGCGCAGCATCTGCGCTTCGAGGATCTCGGACTCGGTGCGAGCAAAACCTACCTCCAGACGGTGCTGGCGGCGCTGCAGGACTTGCGAATCGGCACGTAGCATGCGGCTTCTCCTTTTTCGGAGAAGCCACTCTAGGGGCGAGGGATTGCGCGGTTGTTACGCGGGTATTGCGGATTGATGACAGCGGGACTGGGAACTGGGGCCGGGGGCGGTTGGGGGCGTGGGGTTGGGCGGATGAATCCGCACCTGCAGGGGGCTACAGTGGGCGGGTTTGCAGGGCGGGTGTAACTCGCCACGGTGTCACGCACGGGGCCGGGGGGCGCCCGGTAGGTGCGATTTCGATCGCACAACCCAGCGTCGCAAGCCGCCCCGGCAAACGCCTGCGTGCTCAGCGGATGCCGGGAATGAAATGCAGCCTGGTCTTGTAGGCGTGGCGCAGTTCTTCGAAGTCCATGCGCTGGAAGCGTGGCAGGGCTTGCCACAGGCGGCGCATTTCAGCGCGGGCACTTTGTGGCACGCGCTGCACTGCAGGCGAGCGGATGATGACCATGAACGGCGCGAGCGGCGAGGGGATCAGCCGCAGGCCGGGACCCAGCGTGGGAAATGCCGCGCGATAGTCTTCGAGACTGAACGCTGCACGCAGGGAGTTGTGGAAATCGGTGGTGAACAGCGGCCCCTGCAAGTCGGCGAAGCGGTGCGACATGAAGCGCATGGTGGCGTCGCGCCGCAGGCGGCCGAAGTCGGCGAGGTAGACGCGGCCGCCGGGTTTGAGCACGCGACGGATCTCGCCGAAGCAGCGCGCGAGGGCTGCTGTGTCGGGCAGGTGGTGCAGGGCGAAGGTGGACATCACGACGTCGGCAGAGGCGTCTGCGATGCCGCGCAGATCGGTCATGTCGCCTGCGGCCAGCTCGACGTTGGCAAGCCCCTGCGCGGCAATGTGGCGGCGCGCATCGGCAAGCATGGCCGGGGCGAGGTCAATGCCGAGAAAGCTGGCTTGCGGGTTGAGGCGCGCGACCTGGGCCAGCTGGGTAGCGGGGCCGCAGGCGAGGTCGATGACGCGGTCGCCGGGCCGTATCAGCCCGCACAGCTGCACGCTGTGCAGCAGGTAGATCTGGCCGATGACGCCGTCTTCACGACCGGCGCGAGCGAACGCTTCGACCTGCGCCGGATCGTCCATCAGCAGGACGGGCTCGGGGATGCGCTGCGGGCGTTGGCGCGAGAAGATCTCGCGGGCGAAATGGCTGAGCAGGCGCAGGTCGGGCATCTAGCGGGTGTTCAGTGCGTCACACGCATGGTGCCGCCGCTGTTGACGACGCGCACGCGCTGGCCGGCTTCGAATTTGTCTTCGCCCTTGCCCTGCACGATGATCATGCTCTCGCCGTTGTCGAGCTTGACGGTGAGCTCCAGCGCCTGTTCGCGCGTGAAGCCTTCTTCGGCCACGGCGCCGGCGATGCCGCCTACGACGGCACCGGCCACGGCACCCACGATGGCGCCACGACCCTGGCCGACGCCGCTGCCGGCGACACCACCGATGACGGCGCCAGTGCCGATGCCGACGCCGGACTTGGTGCCTTCGAGCTTCACTTCCTTGACCTGCACCAGGGTGCCTTCACGGAAGGTCATGACGCGCCGCGCCTCGTCGCGCGAATAGACGTCACCGGCCTTGCTGGAGACGCAGCCGGCGCTGATGAGGGCCAGCGGGGTGACGAGAGCGAGAATGAGTGCGTTGCGTTTCATGATGATGCTCCTTGTATGAAACCGGCGGATCACTCCGCCAGCGATAAAGCTTCTCCGAACGTGGCCTGGTAACGCGCAGCGATGTCGGCATGCGTCGGTGCGTGATTCTGGCCGCCACGCTGCGCGATCTTGATCGCACCCATGACGGAAGCCAGGCGCGCCGACTTTTCCAGCGTCCAGCCGCGCGACAGACCGAACAGCAGGCCGCCGCGGTAGGCATCGCCGCAGCCCGTCGGGTCAGTCAGCGCGTCGGCCTTGGCGCAGGCGACTTCGATGACGCGACCGCCTTCATAAATGCGCGAACCTTCGGCGCCCAACGTGACGATGAAGCCCTTGACGCGTTCTGCCAGCTGCTCCAGCGACAAGCCGGTCTTGTCACTAACGAGGCGGGCCTCGTAATCGTTGACCGTGCACCAGGTCGCAAGTTCGAGGCAGCGCAGCAGGTCTTCGCCCGACAGCAGGGGCAGGCCCTGACCCGGATCGAAGATGAAGGGGATGCCGGCTTCGGCAAAGCGGCGGCAGTGCGTGAGCATGCCTTCGAGACCGTCCGGGCCGACGATGCCGAGCTTCACGCCGGCTTTGGCGTCGAGCAGGTTGTTCTCGTGCGAACGCATCATGGCGCCGGGGTGGAAGGCGGTGATCTGGTTGTGCGAGAGGTCGGTGGTGACGAAGGCCTGGGCCGTCAGTGTGCCGGGGATGTTCAGCAGCGCGCTCTGGTCGATGCCCAGTTGCGTGAGTCGTTCGCGGTACGGCGCTGCATCGTCGCCGACGGTGGCGAGGATGCGTACGTCGCCGCCCAGCAGGCGCACGTTGTAGGCGATGTTGCCGGCACAGCCACCGAATTCGCGGCGCATCTGCGGCACGAAGAACGAGACGTTCAGGATGTGGATCTGGTCGGGCAGGATGTGCTTATGAAAATGGTCTTCGAACACCATGATGTTGTCGAAGGCCATGGAACCGCAGACGAGGATGGTCATGTCAGGGCAGTGAGGAGTAAGGAGTTGGGAGTGAGGAGGCGTGATGCTTACTTGCAGTCGAGGCGGTACATCTTCATCTGCTCGCGGCGCGCGGCTGGCGGGTGCTTGGCGAGCGCGGCGCAGATGGTGTAGCCCCCGACCTGGCGATTGTTGCGGGTGTACATCCAGTCGGTGATGTCACCACGGCGGAAGACCACCTGTTCGTTGGCGACGAGTTCCTGTTCGGGGTCGTCAATGGCGGCGAAGGCGAGGCCCGTGAAGCCTTCGGGGGTCTTCTGCACTTCATTGACCCACACGCGGCGGATGCGGTCGCCCGTGGTGACTTCGATCTTGACCATGTAGTTGCCACTGCCTTTGGGGGGCTTGGAGGACAGTGCGAGGAACTTGTCGAACGATGCCTGCGCTTTGGCGATGGCGGCGAGCATGGCTTCGTCATGCGGCGGGCGGCTGTTGGTGGGGGCAGAAGTCTGGGCTGCGGCGAGGTGCGCTGACAGCAGGAGGAGCACGCCGAGGATGAGGCGAGGGGCTGAGGTGAGACGGTGCATGGGCTGTGTCCTTGTGGTGAACCGGGGCTGGCGATAGACCGTGTCGGCGCAGGAAGGTGCCGCTGGCGGAGCTCAGCGGTAGAAAACGCCGACCTTGTAGCCGACAGCTTCGACGTCGGAAGCGAGATCAAGTCGCGTCGTCAGTTCGCCATGGGCTTCGAACGCCGGTGCGCGGCCCATGTCGGCGGGCAGCCACTCGGAGGGTTCGAGGATGCGACGCGTCAGCCAGCGTTCGTAACGGTCGGTGAGGATGATTTCGAGCTGCGGCCAGGCCACGGGGTAGCGTGCTTCGTTGCGCAGCGTAAAGGCGAGCTGATAACCATCGCGACGTTCCTTGGAGGGCACGAGTTCGCTGCCTTCGAGCTTCACGAGCTCGGCATCGCGCAGATAGGGCACGTCGCAGCCCAGCGTTGCGCAGGCCTGCTCAAGCGGTTCGCGCAGGCCCGGGTACTGGCTCGCCAGCTGGGCGCGCAGCACATAGGTGGCGAGCAGGATGCCGCTCAGTGCAAGGGCGACGTTGGCCGCGATCAGGCGGTTGCGGCGTGAGCGGCGCGCGGCCAGCTCCGCAGCATCGGGCTTGATGTGGTGGGGCAACTCTTCGTCGAGGAAGACGGTGTGCAGCTGCGGTACCGATTCGCCTTCGGGGGCGGCGTCCTCTTCCGTGCCGCTCTCAAGGGCATCGGCGAGCGCAGGGTCGTGCTGGTCGGGCAGGGCACCGCCTTCGGCAGCGATCTCGTCTTCGAGATCATCGATCATGTTGCCCAGCGAGATCTGCTCTACGGCGGGTGCGGGGCTGGCGGGGGTTGCGGCGGGGGCGCCGTGCGTCGCGCTTCCCCCAGCCACTTCACGCGCTTCCTCTTCGAGATCCAGCTGGATGTCGAAATCGCCCATGTTGTCGCCGTCGCCGGCCTGTGGTGCAGGGCTGGCGGGCGCAGCCTGGGCTACGGCTTGGGTGGCGCCGGCAGGGGTGGCGTTGGCCGGCGGCGCAATGCGCGCCGCTGCGCTTTCTTCGGGCATCTCGTCGAGCGAGGAGAGTGCCGAGAAGGGCGTCTGGCAGTGACCGCAGCGGACACGACCACCGCGCAGGTTGAGTTGCTCGGGGCGGATGCGGAAGCTGGTCTGGCAGTGAGGGCAACGCGTGATCAGCAAGGGGCTCTCCGGTGCTCATTGACGGGGCCCGAGATCTGTATGGCGTAGGTCCGGCTTCAGCCGGAGGTGTGCGTCTGAAGGCGCACCAACGTCACAGCAGACAGGGCCCGATCAACAGGGCGTCTTCACAGTATGCGGCGTTCAGCTTTGTAACCTTAGTTTTGCAACCTTACCCAGCCTTCGTGCTCAGCGCCGACGTGCAGCGCGATCCAGGGCTTGTAGGCGTCGATGACCTGCTGTGCCTGCGTCGCCAGCACACCCGACAGGGCCAGCTTGCCGCCGGGAGCGACGCGGGCCGCAATCGACGGCGCCAGCACGCACAGCGGGTTGGTCAGGATGTTGGCGACGACGCGATCATACTGCCCTGCGACCTGTTGCGCACTGGAGAGCCACTCGGCGCTGACGCCATTGCGTTCGGCGTTGTCGCGGCTGGCTGTGACGGCGTTTTCATCGATGTCCATGCCGACAACCTTGCCGGCGCCGACCTTGGCGGCAACGATGCCGAGGATGCCGGAGCCGCAGCCGTAGTCGAGCACGCTGTTGCCGGTTTCCACCTCGGCGAGGATCCACTGCAGGCACAACCGCGTAGTGGGGTGCGAGCCGGTGCCGAAGGCCATGCCGGGGTCCATCACGATGTTGATGGCGTCCGGGTTGGGCGCTTCGTGCCACGAGGGCACGATCCACAGGCGGTCGTCGATGTGGATCGGGTCGAACTGCGCCTGTGTCAGCTGCACCCAGTTCTGCTCTTCGACCTCGTCGACGCGGAAAGGGGGAATGCTGTCCAGCCCGGCACGGCCCGAGGCTTCGGCCAGCATGTGGGCGAGGTCGCCGCTGTCGTCGAACAGGGCGACCACATTGCTGTGGTCCCACAGGCGTTCATTGACGTGGCCTGGCTCGCCGAACTGCGGCTTCTCCAGCTCAGTGCCCGCGTCGGCGTCTTCAATGCTGACCGACAGGGCACCGGCTTCCATCAGTGCCTCGGAAAGGGCTTCCGCGAGGGCTGCTTCTGCTTGCAGGGTGACGGAGAGAAACATGTCGGGGTTTTGCCTTGTTTTTACCGAGCGCCCAGATCGGGTGATGGAACCGTAGCGAGCGGGCCGAGGTCGAGTCGGGAAGCAGAGATTCGAGATCGGCCCGCGCAGCAGGTTCAATCGCCGGATCAGTCTTTGGCGGCGAGCTTGTGCTCCAGATAGTGGATGCTCGTACCACCCTGCATGAAGTGGGTGTCGTGCAGCAGGTTCTGGTGCAGCGGGATGTTGGTCTTGATGCCCTCGACGGCCATTTCAGACAGGGCGATGCGCAGCCGGCGGATGGCCTGCTCGCGGTTGTCGCCGTAGGCGATGACCTTGCCGATCATGGAGTCGTAGTTCGGCGGGATCGTGTAGCCGGCGTAGACGTGCGAGTCGACACGGATGCCGGGGCCGCCCGGCGTGTGCCAGGTGAGGATCTTGCCCGGCGAGGGCGTGAACTTGAACGGGTCTTCGGCGTTGATGCGGCACTCGATGGCGTGGCCCTTGAGCTGCACTTCTTTTTGCGAATAGCGCAGCTTGAGGTTGGCGGCGACGCGGATCTGCTCCTGCACGATGTCGATGCCCGTGACCATCTCGGTGACCGGGTGCTCGACCTGTACGCGGGTGTTCATCTCGATGAAGAAGAACTCGCCGTTCTCGTACAGGAACTCGAAGGTGCCAGCGCCGCGATAGCCGATGCGCTTGCACGCGTCGACGCAGGACTGGCCGACCTTGGCGATGAGCTTGCGGTCAATGCCGGGGGCCGGTGCTTCCTCGATGACCTTCTGGTGGCGGCGCTGCATCGAGCAGTCGCGCTCGCCGAGGTAGATGGCGTTGCCGTGCTGATCGGCGAGGACCTGGATCTCGACGTGGCGCGGGTTCTCGAGGAACTTCTCCATGTACACGGTCGGGTTGCCGAAGGCAGCGCCGGCTTCCGAGCGGGTCATGGTCACGGATGAAAGCAGCGAGCCTTCGGCGTGCACCACGCGCATGCCGCGACCGCCGCCGCCGCCCGCCGCCTTGATGATGACCGGGTAGCCGATCTGGCGGGCGATCTTGACGATCTCCTTGGGGTCGTCGGGCAGTGCGCCACCGGAGCCCGGCACGCAAGGCACGCCAGCTTCAAGCATGGCTTGCTTGGCCGAAACCTTGTCGCCCATGAGGCGGATGGTTTCAGCGCGCGGGCCGATGAAGACGAAGCCGGAGGACTCGACGCGCTCGGCAAAGTCGGCGTTCTCGGACAGGAAGCCGTAGCCGGGGTGGATGGCTTCGGCGTCGGTGACTTCAGCGGCCGCGATGATGCGCGGCACATTGAGGTAGGACTGGGCGGACGGAGCCGGGCCGATGCAGACGGATTCGTCCGCCAGCTTGACGTACTTGGCTTCGGTGTCGGCTTCGGAGTGCACGGCCACCGTGCGGATGCCCATCTCACGACAGGCGCGCAGGATGCGCAGGGCAATTTCCCCGCGATTTGCAATCAGGATCTTTTCAAACATGCTTTTGCCGGCTGCGGTGCGGATCACCGTCGCCGCTCCTCTTTAGCCAATCACAAACAGCGGTTGGCCGAATTCGACCGGCTGGCCGTTTTCGACGAGGATGGCCTTGATGCTGCCGGCGGCGTCGGACTCGATCTCGTTCATGAGTTTCATGGCCTCGATCAGGCACAGGGTGTCGCCAGCGGAAACGCTCTGGCCTTCCTTGACGAAGGGCTCGGAGCCGGGCGAGGCTGAGCGATAGAACGTACCCACCATCGGCGACTTGACGACGTGGCCAGCCGGCAGGGCCGGTGCGGCGTCGGCGGCGGGCGCTGCGGGCGCGGCGGCGATCGGTGCTGCGACCGGTGCAGCCGGCGCGGCGGCGTAATGCACGGCAGCCGGTGCGGCGGCGGCGTGCTTGGCGATGCGCACTTTTTCTTCGCCCTCGGTTACTTCCAGTTCGGCAATGCCGGACTCTTCAACGAGGTCGATCAGTTTCTTCAGCTTTCGCAGATCCATGTCTGTGCTCCAGTGCGTGGCGGGCCGCTACGTGCCCTATGGTTCTTGTGATTGAGAAAATTCAGCGCGACAGCAGCCGTGACAGTGCGTAGTCGAGGGCCAGGCGGTAGCCGGAGGCTCCGAGACCACAGATCACGCCCACGGCGATGTCGGAAAAGTACGAATGGCGGCGGAAAGGTTCGCGCGCATGGACGTTGGACAGGTGGACCTCGATGAAGGGGATCCGAACTGCCGCGAACGCGTCGCGCAGGGCCACGCTGGTGTGCGTGTAGCCGCCGGGGTTGATGATGATGAAATCCACGCCTTCGTCGCGTGCGGCCTGCACGCGGTCGATCAGGCCGCCTTCATGGTTGCTCTGGAAGGATTCCAGCTGCACGTTGGCGGCGCGGGCCTGGGCTTCCATGTCGGCATGGATGTCGGCCAGCGTGGTGGCGCCATATATCTCGGGCTCGCGCGTGCCGAGCAGATTGAGATTGGGGCCGTGGAGAACCAGAATGCGGGCGTGCGCCTTGTCCGCAGCAGCTTTCGCCGTGCGGGTTTTGCCTTGGTTCTTGCCTGTTTCTGATTTGTTGCGGGGACTCACCATGGCCGCGAGTTTGCCGCAAATGGCAGCCATTTGTCCATTATTGACCCCAACTTCGGGGAATTGACAAATGTGGCGCTTGCTGTCAGCGCGGGGGCTCGATCTGCGCCAGATAGTCGCGGAGATCGGCTTCCTTCAAGGCGCCCAGCTTGATCGCAGCGATTTCTCCGTTGTCACGAACGAACACCGTGAAGGGCAGACCCATGGCTTTGTTGCCCAGTTTGCCGGCAAGTTCGGTGATCGCCAGTGTGGTGATCGGCAGCGGATAGCTGACCGGGGTCTTGCTCTGGAATTCGCGCACATGGGCGGCATCGTCGACGCTGATGCCGACAAATTGCAGCTTGGGATGGTTTTTCGCAGCCGAATCCAGCAGGGGCATTTCTTCGCGGCAGGGCGCGCACCACGTAGCCCAGAAATTCACGACCAGGGGCTTGCCCTTCCATTGGGCGAAATCGACAGTCTTGCCGTCGGCGTCGGGCAGCTCCAGCTGCATGAGGGCGGCGATGGCCTCGTTGTCAGGTTTGACGAGGCCTTTGACGGCATACCAGCTGGCGGCGCCAGCAATGGCAGCGGCGAGCATGACGGCGGCCGTGATCAGGGTGCGACGTTGCATGAGAAGAAGAGAGGTAGTTGTCGGGTCAGCGCGCTTCGGCGAGCAGCGCTTCGACCGCCTCGATGCGCGCGCGTTCCGCGGTGCCGCCGGGTCCGGCCCGGCGCGGGGTGCGCTCAGCGACGCGGTCGTAGATGGCCAGGCGTACCGGGGCGTCGTTGCAGTCGAATTCCAGCACGGCTTCGGGGGCGTCGAAACCGCTCTTGCGGACTTCGCGGTGTTCGTAACGCAGGCCTTGGCCGAGCAGGAAGATCTCGACGTCCTTGGCGCTGTCGGCATAGATCTCCAGCTCTACGCTGGAGAATGCGCCGGCGGTGCCATTGAGCACGGTGCCGGTGAGATAGGGTTTGAACGGGCTGAGCAGGCGCATGGCGTCGACGGCGGCTTCACGCAAGGCGAACAGGCGCTCGTCGTGGTCATCGTCCTGGTAGATCGAGAGGTGTTCCT
Source organism: Viridibacterium curvum (assembly GCF_039544165.1). Classification (NCBI taxonomy): domain Bacteria; kingdom Pseudomonadati; phylum Pseudomonadota; class Betaproteobacteria; order Rhodocyclales; family Rhodocyclaceae; genus Viridibacterium; species Viridibacterium curvum. The sequence continues at coordinate 688,438 of NZ_BAABLD010000017.1, read as the reverse complement.
GCAAGGCCTCTTCAATCTCGGCATTGGTGGGCAGGAACTCGCCTTCGGTGACGCCCATCTGGCGTGCGGCCTTGCGCTTGGCAAAGCCGTAGTCTTCCACACCTTCTTCGGCGATCAGCCTCGCCGCGGCGGCGGCGATGGCCCGCCGCAGGTTGTTCTGGCGGGGCATCGCACTCGCGCGCGGGGCGGGGCGGGTCGTCATGGTGCGTTTCCTCGTGCCGGTCGGAAGCCGGTATCGCAAATGATTGTACACACTGAGCGCGCCGTGCATAGCGGCATAATGCGCTGCGTTTTCACCGGGAGACTTCATGAAGCTGCGTCTGATCGTGCTGCTGGTTGTCCTGCTTGGCCTGGCCGGCTTTTTCATTGCGCGTCACCCGGTCTGGTCGGTGAAACTGAAGGAAGTGCTCGACACCGCGACCCTGCCGATGCCCATGCCCGAGACGGGCGGCGGCGAGACGGTTTACAAGTGGACGGATGCGCAGGGCCGCGTGCAGTACGGCACCGATGTGCCCAAGGGCGTGCGCGCCGAGCCGGTCTCTGGCGGCACGGTGAATACCTTGTCCATTCCCAAGCCGCCACCTGTGGCCAAACCGGCGCAGTCGGATCCGCTGGAGGGCAAGTCCATCCACGAACTCGCCACTGAGCGCGCGATCGAACAGTCGACGCGCTGACTGGTGCGCCCATCGGTGCGCGCCGGCCCCCCATGCGGCGGCCGGTGGGTGAGCGGGGGCGGTAGAATGTCGGCCTTCCGGTCTGGCCCGCGCTGAAGCGCACCCGGGCGACCATTCCCAGCAGACTAAGACTCCATGCACATCCATATCCTCGGCATCTGCGGCACCTTCATGGGTGGCGTTGCCCTGCTGGCGCGCAGCGCCGGCCATACCGTCACAGGCTGCGACGCCAACGTCTATCCGCCGATGAGCACGCAACTGCAGGAGCAGGGCGTTGCGCTGGTCGAGGGCTATTCGGCCGACCAGATAGCGATGGGGCCTGACCTCTTCGTGGTGGGCAATGCCGTCTCGCGTGGCAACCCGCTGCTGGAAGCGATCCTTGACCGTGGCTTGCCCTATGTGTCGGGGCCGCAGTGGCTGGCCGACAACATCCTGCAGGGCAAGTGGGTGCTGGGTGTGGCGGGTACGCATGGCAAGACGACAACTTCGTCGCTGCTGGCGTGGATTCTTGAGCACGCCGGTTTGAACCCGGGTTTCCTGATCGGTGGTGTGCCGGGCAACTTCGGCATTTCGGCGCGACTGACCGACACGCCATTCTTCGTCATCGAAGCCGACGAGTACGACACGGCCTTCTGCGACAAGCGTTCGAAGTTCGTGCACTACAAGCCGCGCACGCTGATCCTCAACAACCTCGAATACGACCACGCCGACATCTTTCCGGACCTGGCCGCCATCGAGACGCAGTTCCACCACCTCGTGCGCACGGTGCCCAAGTCGGGGCGCATCATCGCCAATGCGGCCGAAGAGTCGCTGCGCCGCGTGATCGCGCGGGGCAACTGGAGCGAGCTGGAGTGGTTTGGCGGCGCGGGTGAGACGGCCGGTGAATGGCAATACGAAGAGCTCGACAGTCGCGGCGATTCGATTGCTTTCATGCATCACGGCAAGGAGGCGTCGGTGAGTCGCTTGCCGCTGGCTGGCGCACACAATCGCGCGAACGCCCTGGCGGCGCTTGCTGCTGCACGCCACGTCGGCGTGACCCCCATGCATGCGGCCGAAGCGCTGGAAGCCTTCGTTGGCGTGAAGCGCCGCCTGGAGCCGCGCGGCACGGTGCGGGGCGTGACTGTCTACGACGACTTCGCTCATCACCCGACAGCCATCACCACGACCGTGGCCGGCTTGCGTCAGCGCATCGGTGAGCGGCGCATCCTCGCCGTGCTGGAGCCGCGCTCCAACACCATGAAGCTGGGCAGCATGAAGAGCCAGCTGCCGGGCAGTCTCACCGATGCCGACCTTGTGTTCTGCTACGCCAAAGGCCTGGGCTGGGACGCGAACGAGGTCTTCTCCACGATGGGCGACAAGGCGGCCGTGTTCGAGGATCTGGACCAGCTCGTCGAAGCCGTGGTTGCCAAAGCGTCCTATGGAGATCAGGTGCTGGTGATGAGCAACGGCGGCTTCGGCGGCGTGCACGACAAGTTGCTTGAAGCCTTGGCGCGCAAGGCCTGATCCCGGATAATCCGCGCCGATGTCTTTCAGCACTGCCTTCCTTCGCCGCGTTTCCCGCATCGCCATGCTGGCGATGCTGCTGCATGCGTTTGCGCCGTTCGCGCACGCCATGTCGCGCGTTGGTGGGGGCGCTCCGTTCGATCCGCTTTCCAGCATCTGTACGACGGCAGGTCCCGGCTTGTCGCTTGCGCAGCCGGTGGCGAGCGACGCGGCACCGGCCAGCCCGGCTGTCGATCTGGTCCGTCACTGCCCCTTGTGCCTGGCCGGCGCCCATGTCGCGCTGGCCTCACTGCCTGCGCTGCTGTTCAGTGCAGACACCGCTTTGCAGCACGTGCGCGTTGCCGTGTTGCCCGTCTCGCCGCCCGCCACCGCACGCTGGCTGGCGCCCGCTCCCCGAGGCCCGCCCGCGGCCTGAATCATCACCCGCTCGTTCGTGGTGCTGCCAGTGCGCAGCGCCTGGCCCTGATGATTTGCGCGACAGCCTGATGGCGAGCCGCGCCTGGAGTTATTCGCATGTTCAAGTCTTCCATCGCTGCGCTCGTCTGCGCGGCTTTCGCCATTCCCATGGCTCACGCCCACGTCACGCTGGAGCAACAAAGCGCTGTGGCCAACTCGAATTACAAGGCGGTGTTCCGCGTCGGCCACGGCTGCGCGGGTTCTCCCACCACCTCGGTGACGGTGTTTCTGCCGGCCGGCTTCGTGGGCGGCAAGCCCATGCCCAAGGCGGGCTGGAAGCTCGACGTGAAGACCGAGAAGCTCGACAAGCCCTATGACTCGCACGGCACGCTGGTGACCGAGCGTGCCGCGCAATTCACCTGGAGCGGTGGTCGCCTGCTCGATGCGGAGTACGACGAGTTCGTCGTGCGCGTCACGCTGCCCGCCGAGCCCGGCAAGCGCTGGATCCGCGTGCTGCAACAGTGCGAACAAGGCCAGAACGACTGGGCCAGCGTGCCGGTTGAAGGCCAGCCGCGCCCGGCATTCCCGCCTGCCCAGATCGAGATCCTGCCGGCTGCTCCCACGCCTTCGGCTACCGCTGTCGCTGGACCACACGCCCACCACTGACATTTCGCAAAATGAAGAAAGGCTCACATATGTTCAAGACTCTCCTCCTGAGCGCATGCCTGCTCGCCAGCAGCCTTGCGCAAGCCCACGAGTTCAGCGCCGGCAAACTGCGCATCATCCACCCCTGGGCGCGGGCCACCGCACCCGGCGCCATGGCCGGCGGCGGCTTCCTCAAGATCGAGAACAAGGGCGAGGCGGACCGTCTGGTCTCGGCCAGCGCTGGCGTCTCGGAAGCCGTCGAACTGCACACCATGTCGATGGAAGGCGACGTCATGAAGATGCAGAAGCTCGACCGTGGCATCGAGCTGCCCGCCGGCAAGACGACCGAGCTCAAGCCCGGCGGCCTGCACATCATGTTCATCGGCCTCAAGGCGCCGCTCAAGCAGGGCGAGAAGTTCCCGCTCAAGCTGAAGTTCGAGAAGGCGGGAGAAGTGAATGTCGAAGTCGCCATTGACGCCATGACGGCCGGCACCAGCGGCCACGCCCACTGACATGCTGCGACGCCAGTTCCTGCAAGGTCTTCCTGCACTGGCAGGCCTTGCGATCGGCTGCGGGCGCCCCGAGCGGGCGCCCTTTTTTCACAGCATCGACATCACGGGCAATGCCGAATTCAAGGGAGACTTCCAGCTCGTCGATCATGATGGGCACCCGCGCAGCATGGCGGACTACCGCGGCAAGCTCGTCACGCTGTTCTTCGGCTACCTCAACTGCCCCGACTTCTGCCCCACGCATCTGGCGAGGCAGAACGAAGTGCTGCGTCTGCTTGGCGACCAGGCGTTGCGGGTACAGACCCTGTTCGTGTCGGTCGATCCCGAGCGCGACACGCCCGAGCGCATCAAGGCTTACGTCACGGCGTTCAACCCGGGGTTCGTCGGGCTGACCGGCGGCCGCATGCAGATCGACGAAGCAGCCAGGGCATTCAAGGCCAGCTACAGCATCTCCGCCGCCAGCGGTTCTGCGATGGGCTACACCGTCAACCACTCGACCTTGAGCTACGCCTTTGATCCGCTGGGGCGACTGCGACTGGCCGTGCGGCATGAGCTGTCTGCCGCCAATGTGGCGGACGACTTGCGGCAGTTGCTGTAACGGATTTGTTCCGTTGCCCGCCACGAATCGGGAGGTGTCGGGGGCTTTGACAGTTTGCTGGCCGAAATGCTGTTTCCTCCTCGTCGAGGCCAGGAGGGTTTCTGTAAAACACTGTTTCAAAAAGAAAAAATACCGCCATACAAAACCTGGCATCAAGAATGCTTTACAGAGACGTCAGCAGTGTTTCAGAGCCGTAAGAAGCTGCGCAGACACTTAAACGCATTTTCAAAGGAAGACGACATGTTCAAGAAAATCTTTGCAGCAATGGCAGTCGCTGGCCTGATGGGCGGCGCACAAGCTATCACCATCACGAACACGACCGACGCAACCGCCCTGGCCAACGCCATTGCGGGTTCGGGCGTGACCATCAGCAACGCCACCCTGACCTACAACACCGCCGTGCCCGCTGGTACCTTCACGGGTGCCAACTCGGCAATCGGTTTTGACTCCGGCGTCGTGCTGACGACGGGTACCACCGCTTGCGTCGGCAGCACCAACACGCAGGGCGGCTGTACTGGCAGCGGTAGCTACACCTCGCTGAAGTTCGACTTCGTGTCGGCTTCGAACTCGCTGTTCTTCAACTACGTGTTCGGCTCCGAGGAGTACAACTACTACGTCAATTCGTCGTACAACGACAGCTTCCAGCTGCTGCTGAACGGCGTGAACATCGCCTTCCTGCCCGGCGGCACGACTCCGGTGACCATCAACAACGTCAACTGCCTGACCAACTCGTCTTCCTACGTGAACAACGTGTCGGGCGAAGGCAATGACGCGAACTGCCCGAACAACAACCTGCCAATCGAACTTGACGGCCTGACCAAGGTCCTGACCGCCAGCGCCGCCATCGTCGCTGGTCAGACCTACACGTTCGAATTCCTGATCACCGACGTGGGCGACAGCTCGCTGGACTCAGCCGTGATGATCCAGGCTGGCACCTTCTCCGACACCGAAACCAAGGTGCCGGAACCCGCCAGCCTGCTGCTGGCTGGTCTGGGCCTCGGCGCTCTGGCTGCTCGCCGTCGCCGCGCAGCCTGAGTCTGCTGAGACCATCAGGTCTCTTCAGCAAAACAAACGGCGCACCTTCGGGTGCGCCGTTTGTTTTTGGCGGGCTAGAATCGCGGCACTTTTCAGCAGGGCAGGGCGACATGGCATACCGGGATTTGCGGGACTTCATTGAACAGCTCGAAGGTCTTGGGCAATTGCGCCGCATTGCTGTGCCGGTCGATACGCATCTGGAAATGACCGAAATCGCTGACCGTGTGCTGCGCGCGGGCGGGCCGGCGCTGTTGTTCGAGAAACCGCATACGCAGGGCAAACCGCAGGCGATGCCGGTGTTGGCCAATCTGTTTGGCACGCCCGAGCGTGTGGCGCTGGGCATGGGGGCTGAGGGGGAATGGAAGCCCGCGTTGCGCGAGGTGGGCAAGCTGCTGGCTTTTCTCAAGGAGCCGGAGCCGCCCAAGGGCTTGCGCGATGCCTGGGAGAAGCTGCCTGTGCTCCGCCAGGTGCTGAACATGTCGCCCAAAGTGGTGAGCCGTGCGCCGTGCCAGGAGGTGGTGTGGCAGGGCGAGGAGGTCGATCTGTCGCGCCTGCCGATCCAGCATTGCTGGCCGGGGGATGTGGCGCCGCTGATTACCTGGGGGCTGGTGGTGACGCGCGGGCCGCACAAGTCACGGCAGAACCTGGGCATCTATCGCCAGCAGGTGTTGGGGCGCAACAAGCTGATCATGCGCTGGCTGGCGCATCGTGGCGGTGCGCTGGATCTGCGGGATTTCCAGCAGGCCAATCCGGGCAAGCCGTTCCCGGTGGCGGTGGTGCTGGGCTGCGACCCGGCGACGATTCTTGGCGCGGTGACGCCGGTGCCGGATTCGCTGTCTGAATACCAGTTCGCGGGGTTGTTGCGCGGGGGTAAGACCGAGCTGACACAGTGCATGGACTCCGACCTGCAGGTGCCGGCGCGTGCCGAGATCGTGCTGGAGGGCGTGATCCATCCGGGTGAGATGGCCGCCGAGGGACCGTATGGCGATCACACCGGTTACTACAACGAAGTGGCCGAGTTTCCTGTGTTTACGGTCGAGCGCATCACCCTGCGTCGCGAGCCGATCTATCACAGCACTTACACGGGCAAGCCGCCCGATGAGCCGGCGATGCTGGGCCTGGCGCTCAACGAGGTGTTCGTGCCGCTGTTGCAGCGCCAGTTTCCGGAGATCACGGACTTCTACCTGCCGCCCGAGGGCTGTTCGTATCGCATGGCGGTGGTAAGCATGAAGAAGGCGTATCCCGGACATGCCAAGCGCGTGATGTTCGGCATCTGGAGCTTCCTGCGGCAGTTCATGTACACCAAGTTCATCATCGTGGTGGATGAGGACATCGACATCCGCTCGTGGCCCGAGGTGATCTGGGCAATCACGACCCGTGTTGATGCGACGCGCGACACTACGCTGGTCGACAACACGCCCATTGACTACCTGGATTTCGCCTCGCCCGTGTCGGGCCTGGGCAGCAAGATGGGGCTGGATGCCACCAGCAAGTGGCCGGGCGAGACGCAGCGCGAGTGGGGCCGCGTGATTGTGCAGGACGAAGCGGTGCGCCAGCGCGTCGATGCCATGTGGGCATCGTTGGGTCTGGACTGAGGCGCTGACAGCACAAGGCCCGCAGGGCATGGACGGGCTGGTGCGCACCCGCCATACTCCGCAGGGCGGAATGCTGATCGAAGCATGATGCGGGTTTCCTGACCGGGCTGCGGGCCCGTCGAGGACGGAGGGGCGCGATGCGGCAAGGCAAGGACTGGAAGTTTCCCCTGCATATCCTGACGGCTTGCGGCGCCACCTTGCTGCTGTTGGCGCTCGCCATCGTCATGGCCTGGAATGCTCGCGAGAACCTGCATCAGGTTCTGCTCAGCTCGGTCGATGAAACCGTTGCGCGGACTTCGCTGGACGTCAATGAGCGCGTGCAGGACATCTTCCAGCCGGCGCAGCAGCAGGTTGCGTTCTGGGCACATCAGGATGTCGTGCGCGCACAAGGGCTGGAGCAGCGCTTGCGGATCCTGCCCTTCGTGCAGCAGATGTTTGCGACGCAGGGGCACTTTGACGCTTTCTACATCGCCAACCCCGCTGGCGAGTTCCTGTTGTTCCGGCCTTTGCGCAATTTGCGCGTACGTCAGTCTTTCAAAGTGCCGGATGCCGCCAGCCTGCTGGTGCAGGCGCGGACGCTTGACCGTGCGGGCAAGCTGGAGGGCGAGTACCTGTTCTTTGACGACAAGGGCAGATTGGTGAAGCGGGAAAAGCGGGGCGACTACAGCTTCGACCCACGCGAGAGACCTTGGTACAGACTCGCGCAAACGCAGTCTGGTGCCGTGTTGACTGCGCCCTATGTCTTTTACTCGACGCGTTCAGCAGGTACGACCCTCGCTCAGATGGCACCAGGTGGTGTGGCTACCGTAGGGGTGGACATCACGCTGGAGGCGTTGCAGGGACAAGCCGAAAAGTTGCGGCTGACTGAAAACACGCAGGTGGCGTTCCTCGATGCGGAGTCGCATGTTGTCGCGCGCGATCAGCAGTCTGACGTGACGACAGAGTCCGGCAATGTGAGTCTGCCGGATCTGGCCGAGCTTGATGCGCCCGCGCTGCTGGCCGCTGCGGACCTTGGTGGAGGCGTGCTGACGCGGGCTTACGCGAGCCTGGGGGGGCGTGACTGGGAAGTGCTGTCCGTGCCCGTGACAACCACGGTCTCCGGGGCGAGCTTGCGCGTCGTGATGGCCATCCCGCACGATGATTTGTTTCGTAGCGCGCGAAAGCTGCTGCGCCAGCAGATGTGGGTGACCTTGTTGCTGATAGCGTTGTCGATCCCGTTCGGCTACTGGCTGACGCAGCGCGTCGTCACGCCATTGCGCAGGGCGATCCTGGACACGCAGGCCGTGGCTGCTTTCGATTTCTCTCCATCCCAACCGAAACGTTCCCGCATTGCTGAAGTCGACCAGCTGTCGAACGCAACCGCACACATGAGGTCGACGATTTCGCGTTTCCTGAATGTGAGTGCGGCACTCAACTCGGAGACGCGGCTCGATCGTTTGTTGAATGTGGTGCTGGATGGCGTCGTAGCCGCAGCCAGGGCACAGGCGGGGGCGCTTTACCTGTTCGATGATCGCGACTGGAGTTTGCGGCGTTCGCAGTGCTACCCCGAGAACAGTCAGGCGTTGTCCGAGTCGCTGTCCATCGACGGGAATCGTGATCACCCCGCAATTCGCGCCATGACCTCTCGGCGAAGCTATATCAGTCCGGACGGCAAGAGCTTGGCTGTGCCGCTGGAGACCTTGTCGGATGAATTCGTCGGGGCGCTGATGCTGGAGCTCGACGAACCGATGCACGTTGATGAACAAGGCGGGCCGCAAGGGACCCATCTGGCATTCATTGAGGCGCTCTCTTCGACAGCAGCGGTGGCGATCGAGACCCGCCACCTCGTCGATAGCCAGAAAGAGCTGATCGAGTCCCTGATCCAGCTGTTGGCCGGCGCCATCGACGCCAAGAGTCCCTATACGGGCGGCCACTGCCAGCGCGTGCCCGAGCTCACCAAGATGCTGGTGCAGGCCGCTCACGATTGCGAGGAGGGCGCCTGGCAGGAGTTCCGCCTTGAGGAGCCTGACTGGGAGGCCGTACACGTCGGTGCCTGGCTGCATGACTGCGGCAAGATCACGACGCCGGAATACGTGGTCGACAAGGCGACCAAGCTGGAGACCATCTACAACCGGATCCACGAGATCCGCATGCGCTTCGAGGTGCTCAAGCGCGATGCCGAGATCCAGTACTGGCGCAAACGTTCCGAAGGCGTGCCGGAGCAGGAGGCCTGGGATCTGTTACGCATTCGCTGGCGGCAGATTGATGAAGATTTTGCGTTTGTCGCCGAGTGCAACATCGGCGGCGAGTTCATGGACGCAACGAAAATCGAGCGTCTCAAACAGATCGCGCAGCAGCCCTGGATGCGCACGATCGATGATCGTCTGGGCCTGTCGCGCGAAGAGCAGCGCGCGGTCGCGGAGCTGCCGCCACGGCCCTTGCCAGCGATGGAAATGCTGCTGGCCGACAAGGTTGAACACCTCGTCGAGCGTCTGCCTTCAGAGCAGGCCATGCCGGAGGGGCTGGGCTTCAAGGTCACGCCACCGCGCTACAAGTTCAATCGCGGCGAGCTCTACAACCTGTCGATCTCGCGCGGCACGCTCACGGAAGAAGAGCGCTACATCATCAACGACCACATCGTGCAGACCATCACCATGCTGGAGAAGCTGCCTTTCCCCAAACATCTGCGCAGCGTGCCGGAGATCGCTGGCGGGCATCACGAACGCATGGACGGCCGCGGTTATCCAAGAGGCCTCACACGCGATCAGATGAGTGTGCCGGCACGCATCATGGCGATTGCGGATGTATTCGAGGCACTGACGGCGGCGGATCGTCCTTACAAGCCGGCCAAGACCCTGTCCGACTCGCTGATGATCATGGCACGCATGGCGGCCGAGCATCACCTTGATGTGGAGCTCTTTGTGCTGTTCCTGCAATCAGGCGTCTATCGCGCATATGCCGAGCGCTACCTGCTGCCAACGCAGTTCGACGAGGTTGATGTGGCCGCGCTGATCGACAAGGCGCGCAGCGGCAAGCCGCTGGCCGCTGCTACCTGAGCCGGGATGTAGCGGGCGCTGCTTCGGCGACCACGCGCAGCGCAGCCAGCGTGGCTGCCTCACCCGCTTCAGCGCGTGGGCCGGTGATCATCAGCACGACTACCTGCCATTGGCCGCGTGCGTCCTGCACGTAACCGGCCGTGCTCATCACGTCATTGAGCGAGCCGGTCTTCAGGTAAGCGCGACCTGCCGAGGGCTGGCCGCTGAAGCGACGACGCGCCGTACCGTCTTCGCCAGCAATCGGCAGGGTGGCGACGAGATCCGGCATGCGCGGGCTCTGCCACATGCTCTGCAGCAGGTTGCCGAGCCCCGCCGCCGAGATGCGCTCGTGGCGCGACAGGCCGGAGCCGTTTTCCAGCACCAGTCCCGGCAGGGCCGTCTGCCGATTGGCCAGCCAGTCGCGGATGCGCTGCACGCCCATCTGCGGGGTGAGCCCCTGCGCCTGCGTGTCGCTGCGGCCCAGCGTCAGCAGCAGATGGCGGGCCATCACGTTGTTCGAATACTTGTTGATGTCGCGCAGCACCTCGACCAGCGTGGGCGACTGCCAGTTGGCAAAGGGTGTGGCATCTGGCGGCGTTGTGCCTTCGCGGACGGTTCCGTCGAGCCGGCCACCCAGCTCGGCCCACAGGGCGCGGAACACGCTGGCCGCGAGTCGTGGTCCATCATGCGCAGCAAGGTTCAGCACGCGTTCGCCGCAGCTCGCAGGCATGCTGCCGGCGAGGCGCAGCACGAAGCCCTCGCCTTGCGACAGCAGCTCGCTCTGGATCTGGCCGCGCCAGTCGCCACAGCCACCGCTGCTGGCGACGAGTTGGTTGTCGATGTTGAACGGGGCCAGCGGCACCAGCGACACGGCCGCAATGGGCTGGCGCGCTGCGGCGGGCGTGAGGCGCACGCTGATGGCCTTGAAGTTCACCAGCAGCGCATCGGGCGCGGCGTTGTAGGCGCGCTGCGGTTGATCGTCGAAGTTGTCCTGCACGATGGGCGCAAACAGACTGCGGTCCAGCAGCACGTTGCCACGGATCTCGCGCAGGCCACGCGCGCGCAGGTCGCGCAGGAAGCTGCCGAAGCGGTCCCAGGTCAGCGCGGGGTCGCCACCGCCACGCAGCACAAGGTCGCCTTGCAGCACGCCGCCCTGCAGCGGGCCGCGCAGCAGGGCCTCGGTGCGCCAGGTATAGCCGGGGCCCAGCAGTTCGATGGCGGCGCTGCTGGTCACCAGCTTCATCACTGATGCGGGGTTGAATGCCTCGTCAACGTTGTGCTGCAGGCTGGGGGCGCCGCCGTTGGCGGGGGCGACCCATAGCGCGACATTGGCGGGCGCGATGCCGGCGTTTTTGAGGGCTTGTGCGAGGGTTTCGGGCAGCGCTGCTGTTGCTGAGACAGGACCCAGACAGCAGATGAACAGTGCACCGCGCAGGAGTGCCGTCATTCCCGCGAATGCGGGGATCCAGCGGCGTTGATTGGCGCTGACAAAGTCACTGGATTCCCGCATTCGCGGGAATGACGACTCCTTGATGTGCTGGCCTTCTCTCATCCGATCAGCGCCTCGAACGCGAGCGCCGCCTGGCTGATGGGGCGGCGCGGCAGGCGCAGGCGATAGAGCTCGCGCGACAGCTCGCCGGTTGTCAGGCTCAGCGCCGTCACCTTGCCCAGCGCCAGCTGATCGGCGGCGCAGACACGCGGCACCATGCCCAGTCCGAGACCTGCGGCAACGCTCTGCACGATGGCTTCGTTGTTGCCCACCTCCAGCGTGCGTGCCGGCGTGATGCCCAGGCGCAGCAGTTCGCGCTCTACTACTTCGCGGCTGCCCGAACCCGGTTCGCGCAGGATCCACTGCTCGCCAGACAGTGTCGCCGGTTCTACCGTGCAGTCACCATCCGGGCGCCCGCGCGACCCGACGATGACCATGTGTTCATGGCGCCAGATGCGTGACTCCAGTCGCTCGTCGATGACCGGGCCTTCGACCAGTGCCACGTCCACCGCGCAATCCAGCAGCCACTGCGCCACGGCTTGCGTGTTGCCCGACATCAGGCGCACGTTCACACCGGGGTTGTCACGCGTGAAGTCGGCGATGAAGGGCGGCATCCAGTACGTCGCAATTGTCGTGCTCGCGCCGATGGTCAGCGTGCCACGCTCCATCTCGTAGAAGGACTGGACCGCATCGACCGCCGCCTTCTCCATCGCAAAGATGCCTTGCGCATACTCGTAGAGCACGCGCCCCGGCTCCGACAACTGGAAGCTGCGTCCTCCACGGTCCAGCAGCACCACGTCGAGCTGTGACTCCAGTTCGCGCACGGCTTTCGAGACAGCCGGCTGGCTGACTTCGAGCGCCTCGGCGGCACGAGAGAAGCTCTTGTGTTCGACGACGGTGGCGAAGATGCGGAGGAGGTGGAGGTTCATGACTGCAGTGAGGAGTGAAGAGTGAGGAGTGAGGAGCAGTGAGCTTGCCACTGAGCAGCGCATGCGTGGCATGGGCGCAGCTGCTTGCCCGGCGTAGGCAAGGGATGTTTGTACTCCTCACTCCTCACTCTTTACTCCTCTCTGCTTTCAAGGCCAGGCTCGCGCACCAAAGATCATGCGCTTGGTGACGAAATGCCGCAGCGGCGGGCAGATGTCCAGGGCCAGCAGGCCGGCGCCGCGGGCGTGGGTGAGCAGCGGGTTGTTGTTGGAGAACAGGCGGACGAGGCTGTCGGTGAAGCCGGCGGCACCCTGGCGGTCGGCGCGACGTTGTCGCGCGTAGCGCGCGAGGACGTCAGCCGCACCGGGGTCGGTGGCAGCGCGCAGCGTGTCGGCGAGCTCCCACGCATCGCGCAGCCCCAGGTTGAAGCCCTGGCCGGCGACGGGGTGCAGGGTTTGCGCGGCGTTGCCGAGCCAGACGGTGCGGTCACCGACGGGGGATTTGCGCATCTTCATGCCCAGCGGGTAGCTGGCGCGGCTGTGCAGCTTGCTGAAGTGCACACGCAAGCCGAAGGCGCGTTGCAGTTCGGCGAGCAGGGCATCGTCGGGCAAGGCCTTGAGTGTTGCGAGGCGCTCGGGTGACATGGTCCACACCACGCCGAAGTCGCCACCTTGTGGCAGCAGGGCAATGGGGCCGTCAGGCGTGAAGCGTTCCCACGCGGTGTTGGCGTGCGGTTGGGCGGGCGTCACGCGCAGCAGCAGAGCGTGCTGGTCGTAGTCACGGGCGTGCACGTCAGAAGAGGCCGCAGAAAAGTCGCCGGGCCGCCCCAAGACTTTTCTGCCAGCCCTCTTGGGGGGCGGCGCGACGGAGTTTTGTCGCGCCGGGGGCTCATCAATCCTGCCCTCGCAGCAGACGGCGAGTGTCGCATGCAGCACGTCGCCGGCCCCCGCCTCGCTGCGTGTGTTGAGGCTGACCTGGGTGGCGCTGGCTGACAGGGCCTCCACGCGGGCGTCGTAACGAATGTCCAGTCCGACGTCGCGCGCACGTGCCAGCAGGGCTTGCATGAGGGCGCTGGCTGGCAGCACGTAACCCAGCGCTGGCAGGCCGTAGTCGGCGTGGCGCATTTCGGTGCGACCCAGAGCACCGCGCTGCGATACGTGAATGGTGGTGATGGGCGTTGCAGTCTGTGCGGGCCAGGCGCCAAGCGTCTCCAGCAACTGACGGCTGCCGTGCGAGAGGGCGAGCACGCGGCGGTCTTCGTGCGCCTGGTCTGCGCGGCGTGCGTCGAGCAGCTGCACGCTGTGGCCTTGTGCGGCGAGACGCAGGCCGGCGCAGAGGCCGAGGGGGCCGGCGCCGACGACGATGATGTTTTTCCCCTCTCCCGTTTGCGGGGCGAGCAGGGAATTCGTGGAGCTTTGCTCTACGCCTGCGCAGCCGGCAGGCAGTGCAATGCCTGCCGTGGGGCGCGGAGCGGGGTGGCCCGCAGGGCCGGGAGAGGGGCGGGTTTGTGACGCAGCCCTCTCCCCCGGCCCCTCTCCCGTTTCACGGGAGAGGGGAGTATTGGTGCGCGCCTCAGCCACGCTCTTCCACATCCGACATGATGAGTTCGATATCGCTGACCGACTTGGGTGTCGCGATGGTCAGGACGTCATGGCCCTCTTCTGTGATCAGCACGTCGTCTTCAATGCGGATGCCGATGTTCCAGAAAGCCTCGGGCACGTCGGGCGCGGGGCGGATGTAGCAGCCGGGTTCGACGGTGATGACCATGCCGGGTTGCAGCGGACGCCATTGCCCGGCGAGCTTGTACTCGCCCGCGTCGTGCACGTCGAGCCCCAGCCAGTGGCCGGTGCGGTGCATGTAGAAGCGGCGGTAGCCGCCGGTCTCCAGCACGCTGTCGAGCGAGCCGGTGAGCAGGCCGAGGTCGAGCATGCCTTGCGCGAGCACTTTCACGGCCGCGTCGTGCGTGGTGTCGTAGGTGTTGCCGGGGCGGGCCTGCGCGAAGGCGGCTTGTTGTGCGGCGAGCACGAGTTCATAGACATCGCGTTGTGCGGCGCTGAAGCGGCCATTGACCGGAAAGGTGCGCGTGATGTCGGAGGCGTAGCCGTCGAGCTCGCAGCCGGCGTCGATGAGCAGCAGATCTCCGTCGTTGAGCGGCGCGTCGTTGCTGACGTAGTGCAGCACGCAGGCGTTGGCGCCACCCGCGACGATGGAGTTGTAGGCGACGGACTGGCTGCCCTGGCGGCGAAACTCATGCAGCAGCTCGGCCTCGACTTCATACTCATTGACGCCGGGACGCGTGAAGCGCATGGCGCGACGATGCGCTTCACCGCTGATGCGGGCGGCCTGGCGCATGGTGTCGATCTCGACCTCGTCCTTGATGAGGCGCATCTCGTCGAGCGGGCCGCGGATGTCGCGGATGTCGGCGGGAGCGATGACGCCACTGCGGCCCTGCATGCGCACGGCATTCAGGGCTTCGAGCACGCGCGTGTCGTGCGCGGCGTCGTAACCGAGGGCATACCACAGCGCGGGTTGGTTGCCGATCAGTTCGGGCAGCTTGCCGGCGAAGTCGTCGATGGCGTGCGCTTCGTCGAAGCCGAAGACTTCGGCTGCAGCGGCCGGACCGTAACGGAAGCCGTCCCAGATCTCGCGTTCTTCGTTCTTGCTGCGGCAGAACAGCACGCTGCGTGTCGCACTGTTGTCGCCTGAGCCGACGATCAGCACGAGCACGGCTTCCGGCTCGGTAAAGCCGGTCAGGTAGTGAAAGTAGCTGTCGGCGCGGAAGGCGTAGTGTGCGTCGCGGTTGCGGATGCGCTCGGGCGCGGTTGGCACGATGGCAACACCGCCGCCGGCGGCACGCAGTCGTGCGGCGAGTTGCTGGCGGCGACGAACGATGGCGGCGAGGGCGCGGGCTTCGGGTGAGCGGGGCATGGCGGGGTCTCAGTGCTGCGGTTGTCCGGCCTTGATGGCCTCATCGAGTTCGTGCAGGCGGTCGGGTGTGCCGACATCGGTCCAGCTGCCCGTGAAGTGTTCGCCCGTGACGCGCTTGGCGACGATGGCGCGCAGCAGATAGGGCAGCAGCTTGGCCTTCTCGCCGGGGTTGATGCCGGCGAAGAGTTCGGCGCGGTACATGCCGATGCCGGAGTAGGTGAGGCGGTTGGAGGTGTCGCTGGAGAGGTGACCGTCGCTGCCTAACTGGAAGTCGCCCTGCGTGTTGTGCGCGGGGTTACTGACCATGGCGAGGTGGGCGTGCTTGCCCTGCATGAGCTGTGCGAGGCCGCGTGCAGAGAAGCGCGCAAAGTCGAGATCGCACCAGACGTCGCCATTGACCACCAGAAAAGAGCCGTTGCCGAGCAGGGGCAGGGCCTTGGCGATGCCGCCTGCCGTTTCCAGTGCTTCGCCTTCGGGTGAGTAGCGGATGTCGACATCCCATTGCTGACCGCTGCCGAGCGTGTCTTCGATCTGCTGACCGAGGTAGGCGTGGTTGATGATGATCTCGTTGAAACCGGCTGCAGCGAGCTTTTCGATATGCCAGACGATCAGGGGTTTGCCGCCGACAGGCAGCAGGGGCTTGGGCGTGATGTCGGTGAGCGGGCGCATGCGTTCGCCGCGCCCTGCGGCCAGGATCATGGCTTTCATTCTTCGCGCTCCTGCGCTTTCTTCTCGTAGGCTTCAACGATACGCGCAACGAGCGGGTGGCGCACGACGTCTTCCTTGAGGAATTGCGTAAAGGCGATGCCACGCACTTCGGCCAGTGTCCTGGCGGCGTCGAGCAGGCCGCTCTGGTGGCCGCGTGGCAGGTCGACCTGGGTGAGGTCGCCGGTGACGACGGCGCGCGAGCCGATGCCGATGCGGGTAAGGAACATTTTCATCTGCTCGGGCGTGGCGTTCTGCGCTTCGTCGAGGATGATGTAGGCATTGCTGAGCGTGCGGCCGCGCATGAAGGCGAGCGGGGCGATCTCGATGCACTGGCGCTCGAAGAGCTTGGCGACGCGGTCGTAGCCCATGATGTCGTAGAGCGCGTCGTAGAGCGGACGCAGGTAGGGGTCGACCTTCTGTGCGAGGTCACCGGGCAGGAAGCCCAGGCGCTCGCCGGCTTCGACCGCGGGACGCGTGAGGATGATGCGTTCGACCTGCTGGCGTTCGAAGGCGTCGACGGCGCAGGCGACTGCGAGATAGGTCTTGCCTGTGCCGGCCGGGCCGATGCCGAAGGTAATGTCGTGCGACTGGATCTGGCGAATGTACTCGACCTGGCGAGGTGTGCGGCCGTGCAGGTCGCCACGTCGGGTGAGCAGGCCCGCAGGGGCTTGCAAGCCCTGCTCAAGGTTGGTTTGCTCGATGACGCCGAGCTGTATCTGGCCGACTTCGATGGGCTTGTCGGCCTGCTCGAAGAAGCGCCGCAGCGCTTGCGCAGCGCGCTGCATCTGGGGCGGCTCGCCGCGCAGCTTGAAGTGTTCGCCACGTCGTGCAATGGCCACGTCGTAGGCGGCTTCGATCTGGCGAAGGTTCTCGTCCAGCGCACCGCAGAGGTTGGCGAGGCGAAGGTTGTCTGCCGGCAGGGTGATGTCGAGGGCGCGTGGCTTCATGTCAGCCCAGCTTCAGCAGCTTTGCTTCCAGCGCTTCGTTGATCATTGAGAGGGTCTCTTCAAGGTGGGCGCGGGTTTCGAGGTCGTAGTTTTTCGCCTTGAGAGCCTTCTGCAGCTGCGTGCGCAGCTTGAGGCATTCAACGCGCACGAGGCTGCGCATGTCGGGCACGGTGGTGCCGAGGCGTGCAGTCCAGGTGGCGAGCTGCGTGGTCCATTGGCGCTGCAGGTTGCGGCGTGTGAGGGCGATGTTCTGGCCGGGCTTGTCGAGCTCGCTCCAGATGGCGCCCTGCAGGGTGCCGAGCAGATCGGCGATGCTCAGCGTGGGCTGGCCCGGTGTGCGCAGCAGTTCGATGTTGACGAGGCGCACGAGGGTGGCGTCGCTGGTGAGCTGTCGCAGCACGGCGCTTTGCGTATCGAAAATGAGATTGGCCAGCGGCAGGAAGCTGGCGCCGCCGCCCATGCCGGCCCAGCGTTCGAGGTGGTCGGGCGGCAGGCGCTGTAGCAGCCCGGCGGGCAGTTGCAGGCTGTCGGCCTGGAACAGCGCCTGGGTGAGGCTGTTCAGCGCGCGGCGTTGCTCGTCGGTGGGAACCGGCGTGTAGCTGGCGACGCGGGTGCTGGGGTTGCGTGTGGTGCGCACGCCCCCGATTTTCTTGCCCAGCGTGCCGGCCGTGGCACCGAGGCCGCGCAGGCTGCGCTCGATGGTTTCGCGGGCCAGGCTGTAGTCCCAGTCGTCAGGCGAGCGTTTGGCGACCCAGTCGATGCGCTCGCGGATGATCTTCACGCGGCGTTCGAACCAGGCTTGCGAGTCCGAGCCGAGATCGAAGCGGTTTACCTCGGGATCCAGGCCCGAGCCCGTGCCGCCCAGATCGGCGTCCAGATCGTTGGCGTAGGCCAGATTGCGGTCGCTGGCGGCCTTGCTCGCGATGCGCTTGAGGCCCGCCGCTTCGTCGGCAATGGCGAGCGGGGTGTAGCCGTACTCGATGGCCCAGAAGTCGTAGGGGCCGATCACCTTGGGGAAGTAGGGCACAGCCTTCTCGCCAGCCAGGCCGATGTTGCTGGGGATGTAGTCCATCACCGAGGCACTGGTGCCGAACTTTGCGACGAAGTCCGGATCGCGCAACTGTGCGATGGTGTAAGCCGAAGAGGCAATGAAGTTGTGCGAGAGCCCCAGTGCATGGCCGACTTCGTGGGCAACGAGCTGGCGGAGATAGTCCCTGACGTAGGTTTCGATCGCCTCGGGGTCGGCAGGCATCTCGCCGCGTGCGACGAGGTGGTCGATGGTGTCCTTGAGCTGTTCGCCCAGTGCGTCGGCGTAGTCACAGGCCTCGTGGTTGTGCAGGCCGGATGGCGAGGGCACTGCGGGGGTGATGTCGTTGCGGATGGTCTGACGGGCACCGCGCGCGAAGGAGTCGCTGATCAGTACATCGGCATCGAGAATCTCGCCGGTACGCGGGTCACGTGCCGTGGGGCCGATGGAGACGTCGCCGTCCTTGGCGAGGTACCAGCGGATCGAGGCATGCTGGCGGTCCATGGTGTCGAAGCTGGCGTCGTCCGCTTGTTGTTTGACGACGATGGCATTCTTGAAGCCAATGCGCTCAAAAGCGGCATTCCACATCAGTACGCCTTCGCGCACGGTGTCGCGGTAACGCTCGGGGATGTTGCGGTCCAGCCAGAAGGTGATGGGTTGCTTCGGCTCGGATTCGGCAGCGGCCTCGCTCTGCTTTTCAAGTCGCCAGCGGGCGATGTAGTGCTCGGCGTCGCGTGTCGAGAGCTCATCGCGGTAATCGGCAATGCTCTCCATGAAATAGCCGACACGCGGGTCGGCCACGCGTGGCCGCATGGCGTCGGGGAGTGCCGAGAAGCTGTAGTGGAAGCCGAGCGTGAGGCTGCGCGGGTCCGGCACGGTGGTGGGGAGTGACAGCGGGGGCTGACCGGGTTGTTGCACCAGGCTGCGCGCCAGCAGGAACTGCAGACGCACTTCAAAGGTTGTCTCGTCCTTGTTGCTGCGCGCCTCGGTAATCAGGCTGTTGTTGCGGTCTTGCGCGTACGGCAGCCGGAAAGCGTATTCGAGCTGCATGCCGCCGGCGGCAATGTCGTTGAGCAGCACTTGCGAGATGTCGATCAGCACGGCCTTGCTGGTGGGGTGCGGCAGGCTCAGCACGGTAAAGGTGCCGATGGTGCTCTCGCTGAAGCCTTGCGCAATGTTGCGCTCCATCACCTTGTTGCCGGGCGCAATGAAGCGTGAGTTGCGTTCAACCCACTGCACACGGTCACCGGGAATCTGACGGAACACGCCGATGCTGTTGTCGAGCAGCAGACCGGGCCACAGCCGCCGCTCCCCCAGCCCCTGGCTGCGGTGGCTCATGAAGAAGAAAGGCTTGTCGAAATCCTTCTCACCGAGTTCGACGAGGTAACGCCCGTCCTTGACCCAGACATTCAGAAAGCCCTCCAGCCGCTTGAAGTCGCGTGTCAGTTCGGCGAAAGGCTTGAGGTTGGGGTTGCTGGGTGGTCGCGCCGCGGGGGCTGAGGCCGCTGCGGGCGCGGAGCCTGCAGCGGGCGCCGAGGCTGCGACAGGAGAGCTGGCGGCAGCTTGTGCTGCCAGTGGCGCGCTGGCCGCCACGGGCTGACGGTTGGCCTGCGCGGCAGGCGCAGGGGTGTCCGTCGTGCTGCAGGCAATGAGAAGGGCGCTGGCGAGGAGGGCGCTGAGCGCGTGGGCGAGGACGATGACTTTCCGGTCAGTCTGCAAGGACGAGTTCTCCACGCAGCGAATGCGGCAGCGCTGCGCTGATGGTGACGTTGATGAAGTGGCCTATCTGGCGCGGATTGCCCACGAAGTTCACGACGCGGTTATTGTCGGTGCGGCCAGCGAGCTCGCCCGGATTCTTCTTCGAGCGGCCGTCGACGAGAATGCGTTGAACGGAACCCACCATCGATGTGCTGACGGCGGCGGTCTGCTCTTCAATGCGCTTCTGCAGGCGAGCGAGGCGTTCGAGCTTGAGCTCCTGCGGCGTGTCATCGGCAAGGTCGGCGGCCGGCGTGCCGGGGCGGGCGCTGTAGACGAAGCTGAAGGCGTTGTCGAAACCCACGTCTTCGATGAGCTTCATGGTGGCCTCGAAGTCCGCCTCGGTTTCGCCGGGGAAGCCGACGATGAAGTCGGAGGACAGCGAGAGATCTGGCCGCGCGGCACGCAATTTGCGCACAAGCGCCTTGAATTCGAGCGCGGTGTAACCGCGCTTCATGGCAGCCAGTACGCGGTCCGAACCCGATTGCACGGGCAAGTGCAGCTGCGAGACGAGCTTGGGCAGTTTGGCGTAGGCGTCGATCACACGTTGCGTCATCTCGCGCGGGTGCGAGGTGGTGTAGCGGATGCGTTCGATGCCGGGCATGTCATGCACGCAGTCGAGCAGGAAGGCGAAATCTGCCAACTGAGCGCCCATCTCTTCCGTGCCCTTGCTGATCGGCCCACGCCAGGCATTCACGTTCTGGCCGAGCAGGGTGACTTCCTTGACGCCTTGCGCCGTCAGGTTCGCGATTTCGGTGAGGATGTCGTCGAGCGGGCGCGACACTTCTTCGCCGCGCGTGTAGGGCACGACGCAGAAGGTGCAGTACTTCGAGCAGCCCTCCATGATCGACACGAAGGCCGTGGCACCCTCGACGCGCGCCGGCGGCAGGTTGTCGAACTTCTCGATCTCGGGGAAGCTGATGTCGACCTGTGAGCGACCGCTTTCGCGGCGCTTGTCGATAAGCTGGGGCAAACGGTGCAGGGTTTGCGGGCCGAAGACTACGTCGACATAGGGTGCGCGCTTGACGATGGCCGCACCCTCCTGCGAGGCCACACAGCCGCCCACGCCGATGATCAGGCCGGGCTTGGTCTTCTTGAGTTCCTTGACGCGCCCGAGGTCGTGAAAGACGCGCTCTTGCGCCTTTTCGCGCACCGAGCAGGTGTTGAACAGGATGATGTCGGCGTCTTCAGGGGTGTCGGTCTTGACGAGTTCTTCGCGGGCGCCCAATACGTCGGCCATCTTGTCCGAGTCGTATTCGTTCATCTGGCAGCCGAAGGTGCGGATGTAAAGCTTCTTCATGTTTCGGGGTGCGGATTGTCGGCTGGCAGCGGGTGGCCGGCCGGTGTTATTGCAGACGTTCCAGGATCCAGATGCGATGCAGCGTGCCGGCCACGTCGATACGCGCCTTGACGCGGAATTTGCCGCGCAGCGAGTAGATCGACACCAGTAGGTTGTCCTGGTTCCGCACTTGCAGCGCCGCCGTGACGGGGAAGGGGATCTCGTCCAGCAGCATCTGTCCGTCCGCAACCTCCAGCACTCCCTCTTTGGCATCAGCTGGAATGGCTGCACCGGGCACTCCTTGCGCAAAACAGGTTTGCGGCAACAGCGGCGTGGCAGCCAGGGCCAGCGCGAGGGAAAACAGGCGGAAGGACTTGAGCATGGAATCCTCGGGAAAAGGCGCAGCGAAGCCGAGCCGGACGGACTGCAATGGTCGGCGATCACCCCCCTTAAGTCAATCTGGAAAGCTTGCCGTACAGCGTGCCAAATCCATGAATTGCATGGACTTTGCCATCAAGGGGTGTTGAGGTTGTCTTGACCGGTCGTGCGGCAGCGCATTAGAATGGCGGGCTCGATTAGGGTGATGTAGCTCAGATGGTTAGAGCGGCGGATTCATAACCCGCAGGTCGGCGGTTCGATCCCGCCCATCACCACCAGTCAAATCAAAGGCTTGCCGATCGCTCGGCAG
Organism: Viridibacterium curvum; assembly: GCF_039544165.1. Classification (NCBI taxonomy): domain Bacteria; kingdom Pseudomonadati; phylum Pseudomonadota; class Betaproteobacteria; order Rhodocyclales; family Rhodocyclaceae; genus Viridibacterium; species Viridibacterium curvum. Next base: position 666,721 of record NZ_BAABLD010000017.1, on the reverse strand, counting down.
GCCTTTGTCGTTTTCGGAGCGAGCACTTCGAAGGCGCTCAAAAACAAAGAGCCGCGCGACGTTTCGTCGAGCGGCTCTTGTCGTTTCTGGCAGGCGGCTTACCAGTTGGTCTCGCGTTCCGGTGTGGCGGTGATCTTGTGGATGGTGATGTCGGCCCCATCGAATTCTTCTTCGGCAGAGAGGCGGATGCCGACGAGCTTGCGGAGCAGGCCGTAGATGATGCCGCCGCCGATCAGGGCGACGGCAATGCCGCCGAGGGTGCCGATCAGCTGGCTCACGAAGCTGATCTTGCCCAGGCCACCAAGCGCTTGCTGGCCAAAGATGCCGGCGGCGATGCCGCCCCAGGCGCCGCACAGGCCGTGCAGGGGCCAGACGCCGAGCACGTCATCGATCTTCCAGCGGTTTTGCGTCAGCGTGAACAGCTGGACGAAGAGGGCGCCGGCAACGGCGCCGACGACCAGCGCGCCGGCCGGATGCATGATGTCCGAGCCTGCACAGACGGCGACGAGGCCGGCGAGCGGGCCGTTGTGGACGAAGCCGGGGTCATTGCGGCCAAGCAGCAAGGCCGCCAGGGTGCCGCCGACCATGGCCATCAGGGAGTTGACGGCGACGAGGCCGCTGATGGCTTCGAGCTTCTGGGCGCTCATGACGTTGAAGCCGAACCAGCCGACGATGAGGATCCAGGCGCCGAGGCCAAGGAAGGGGATGCTTGAGGGCGGGTGGGCGGCGATGGCGCCGTCCTTGTTGTAGCGACCGCGTCGCGCACCGAGGAACAGCACGGCGACAAGGCCCAGCCAGCCGCCCACGGCGTGCACGACGACGCTGCCGGCGAAGTCATGGAACTTGGCGCCGAAGCTGGCCTCCAGCCAGGCTTGCAGGCCGTAGTTGTCGTTCCAGACGATGCCTTCGAAGAACGGATAGACCAGCCCGACGATCAGGGCAGTGGCGGCGAGTTGTGAGCCGAAGCGTGCGCGTTCCGCGATGCCGCCCGAGATGATGGCGGGAATGGCGGCCGCAAAAGTGAGCAGGAAGAAGAATTTGACGAGGGCGTAGCCGCTGTTCTCGGTCAGGCTCTCGGCGCTGCCCATGAAGTGCAGGCCGTAGGCAATGCCGTAGCCGATGAAGAAGTAGGCCAGCGTCGAGACGCTGAAGTCGACAAGGATCTTGACGAGGGCATTGACCTGATTCTTTTTGCGGACGGTGCCGAGTTCCAGAAAAGCGAAGCCGGCATGCATGGCGAGAATCATGATGGCGCCAAGCAGAACAAATAGAACGTCACTGGTGGTTTTTAACTGCTCCATGGTGGAAGGGTCTCCGTTTGCACAATGGCGGAGCATGAAGCACAAACTGCACCAGATTGGTGTTCAATAAAATCAATTGCTTATGGTCGTACTGTTTCCATTTGGTGCGAATATTGGTCGTAAGTGGTGCGCCGGTTCGTTGAGATGCACTTGTGTGGTGCGTTTCTGCAGAGCGGGTTGCGCTGCAATTGGCGGCGCTTGGGGCGCAGGCGCGCGCGGGCGCGCAGGCGTCACGGGACGAGCCGGGTCAGGCGCCCTTCAGCGGCGGGGAGGGGCAGAGTGGCGCGGATGTGGCCTTAGAACGAGTAGCCGACCGTGCCTTCTTCGGGGTCGAGCTTTTCGAGCAGGTGAGCCAGTGGACGCAGTTCGGTGTAGCGCTGGCAGGTCTTCCGCAGGTACTTGAGGACCAGGGGCAGGTCCTTGAGGTAGCCGTCCTTGCCGTCCCGGTGATAGAGCCGCGCGAAGATACCCAGAACCTTGATGTGGCGCTGGGCGCCCATGAATTCGTAGTCGCGGTGAAAGTCGGCAAAATCTTCACGCACGGGCAGGCCGATCTGGCGGGCTGCTTCCCAGTAGCGGACCAGCCAGTCGATGGTGCGTTCTTCCGGCCATTCGATGTAGGCGTCCTTGAACAGCGAGGCCAGGTCGTAGGTGAGTGGGCCGTAGACGGCATCCTGGAAGTCGATGACGCCGGGGTTGGGGGCTGTCAGCATCAGGTTGCGCGAGTGGAAATCGCGGTGTACGAAGACCTTGGGCTCGGCCAGGTTTACTTCAATGATGCGGTCAAAAACCTCGTAAAGGCTCGCGCTGTCTGCTTCGGTCAGCGTGACGCCTTTGTGGCGGGCGATATACCAGACGGGGAAAAGCTCCATTTCGCGCAGCAGATGAGCGCGATCATATTCGGGTAACAAGCCGGGGCGGCTGGCGCGCTGGATGGCGGCGAGGGCGCCGAGCGCGTCGGCGTAGAGCGTGTCGGCGTTGTCGTCCGTAAGTGCCGAGAGATAAGTGCTGCTGCCAAGGTCGGAGAGCAGCAGAAAGCCCTGTTGCAGGTCTTCGGCATGGATTTCCGGCACGTGGGCGCCGGCGGCGCCGAACAGTCGAGCCACGTGTATGAAGGGGCGGCAATCTTCGTGCTCAGGAGGGGCATCCATCACGATGCGGGTGTTGCCGTCGGGCAGTGCGACGCGGAAGTAGCGCCGGAAGCTGGCGTCCGCCGAGGCCGGTGTGATGACGGTTTGCTGGTCAGGGAACTGCTGGGCGACCCACTGATGTAGCTGCTCGAGGCGTTGCAAGGGAAGGGCTCCGGGGGCTTGATGTAGAATCTTGCGCGAACCTGCGGCAAGAGGATCGGAACGGGCCGGTGGCCCGAATAGTAAATGCCGCGGAATCTTAACAAATGTGGATGGTCTGCCTTAGCGGCAGGCCTTGCACGGATTGCCCCGCCCGCCCCGCACAAGAGCTTGCCCGCCAGCCCATGCATCGACTCCCTGTAGCCTTGCGAAGCAAGTGCCGGTTGCCAGTCCCCCAGCCACGCTGCCTCAGCCTGTCGGTCTTTGCCGCGCTGGCCTGCCTGTCGTTGCCGGTGTCTGCGCAGACTTCTTCGTCGGCTTCTTCTGCCGCAGCCGCAAAGCCTGTCGCGCTGCCGCCCGCACTGCTGCAGAAATTCCCGATGCTCGCTGCTGAAAATGCAATCCCGCTTGCGCCGGGCGCGACACGCGTGCGTGCCGAACGGCTCGATGGCCGCAACCAGTTCGAGCTCACGGCTGAGGGCAAGGTCATTCTGCGCCGGGACAGCATGTTCCTGCTGAGTGATCGCTTGCGGTTGGACCAGATCAGCAATGAAGTGACGGCGGAAGGCAATGTGTCGCTGTTGCGTGGTCGTGATCGCATAGACGGACCACGTGCCCAGCTCAACCTGGACACCTCTGTCGGTGAAGTCACCAAGCCGAACTATGTCTTCCAGCGGGACTCCGCACCGTTTCAGAAACGCAGCACGACGCTGACGGCGACGGGCGAGGCGGAGACCCTGTTGCTGGAGGGCAAGAACCAGTATCGCTTGCAGGATGCAACCTACACGACCTGCCGTGCACCGGATCCGGACTGGTACCTCAAGGTGCGGGACCTGTCGCTGGACTACGACCGCGAGCGGGGCGAGGCGCACGATGCGGTGTTGCGCTTCAAGAACGTGCCGGTGATGTGGATGCCCTGGGCGGATTTTCCGCTCAACGACTCGCGCCAGTCCGGTTTGTTGCCACCCACGATCGGCAGCACCTCGAGCACGGGCTTCGACATCACCCAGCCCTACTACGTCAATCTTGCACCCAACTACGACGCCACGCTGGCGCCACGCTGGATGGGCCGTCGTGGCTTGCAGCTGGGTACGGAATTCCGCTATCTGACCAAGTCGGGCACGGGGCGTCTGAGCGGTGAATGGCTATCCAGGGATCAACTGACGAAGGAAGAGCGTGGCTTGGTATCGGCGCGCAACTTCCAGGACTTTGGTGGCGGGCTGAACGGTTCGCTGGATTACACCCAGGTGACGGATGCCAACTATTTTGCTGATCTGAGTTCCCGCATCACCAGCACTTCGCAAGCCACGCTTAACCAGCAGGCCATACTGAATTATGGTGGTCTGCCCTGGTTGAGCAGCTCGCTGAACGTACAGCGCTTCCAGACCCTGGTGGGCGAGGCGCCTTACGACCGCTTGCCGCAGGTGCGCGCAGATTTGAACGTGCCTGACCAGTTGGGCATGTCGGTGCGCATGCCGTTCGAATACACGAAGTTCGAGCACTCGGCCAAGGATGCCGGTGAACGCACAACCGTCCACCCGCAGGTGGCACTGCCGCTGCAGAATTCCTACGCCTTTTTCGTGCCCAAGGCAGGCGTCCACCTGTCGCACTACGATCTGACGCGCCGGACGACGACCGGTTACAACACGCTTTATCGCTCGGTGCCTGGCTTCTCTGTGGATTCTGGACTGACCTTTGAACGTTCGCTGAAGCTGGGGCAGTCGGATTTCATCCAGACGCTTGAACCGCGTGTGTTTTACGTGCGTACGGCGTATCGCGACCAATCGCAGTTCCCCGTGTTCGATACCGCGCGCGCCGACTTCAATTTCTCGCAGTTGTTCTCCGAGAACATCTACACAGGTTCGGACCGCATTGCCGACGCCAACCAGATGACTTCGGCCGTCACCTCGCGCTTCATCAGCGAACAGACGGGTGAAGAGGCCTTGCGCCTGGCGGTGGGGCAGCGTTTCTATTTCAGCGGACAGGAAGTGACCCTGCCCGGTGAAACCCGGCGCGACGGACGCATCGCTGACTGGCTGGGCTTGATGTCCGGCAGGGTGACACGCAGCATCTGGGTGGACAGCTTTTACCAGTACGACCCGCGTGAGCACCGCAGCGAACGCGGCGTGCTGACGACTCGTTACCAGCCGCAGGCTGGTAAATCGGCAGCAGTGAGCTACCGCTACCAGCGCGGTGTGCTGCGCGACATCGATTTTTCTGGTCAGTGGCCTGTCGCCGGAGGTTGGTATGCCGTTGGGCGCTACAACTACAACCTCAAGGATAGCCAGCTCACCGAGGCCATCGCCGGCTTCGAATACAAGGCCGGTTGCTGGGTGCTGCGGACGGTCTATCAGACCCTTCTGAATACCAAGCAGGTGCGGAACAACGCGATCTACCTGCAACTCGAACTCAACGGGCTGGCCTCCGTAGGATCGAGCCCCGTGCAGCTGCTGCGTCGCAGTGTCGGGGGCTATACCGACATCACCAGCACCGGAGATCCGGTGTTTGGTACCAGCGCTGAATAACCAAACGACAATCCGGAGTCATCCATCCATGTCATTCCGAGCAAGTTTCCGCGGAATCTTCGTTGCCCTCTTTATGGCTGTGCCGTTTGCGTTGCAGGCTGCCGAGCCGCTCGACCGCATTGCGGCGATCGCCAACGACGAAATCATCACGATGTCCGAAGTGCGCGCCAAGGTGGATCAAACGCAGCGCCAGCTGCCGCCCGACGCACCCAAGATGAGCCGTGCTCAGATGGAGGAGAAGGTGCTTGACCGCCTGATTCTTGAGCGCCTGTTGCTGCAGCGTGCGCGCTCGTCAGGTTTGCGCGTTGACGACGTTACGCTGGACCGCGCCGTGCAGCGCATTGCGGAGCAGAACAAGCTTCCGATGGCGAAGTTCCGCGAGGTAATCGAGAAGCAGGAAGGGGTGCCATGGCAGCGCTTCCGTGAAGACATCCGCACGGAAATCCTCATCAGCCGCTTGCGCGAACGCGAGGTGGATAGCCGCATTGTGGTCAGCGATGCCGAGATCGACGCGGCGCTGGCTTCCCCCGAGGCGCAGGCCAGTGGCAAGGAGTACCAGATTGCACATATCTTCATTCGCGCGCCCGAAGGTGCGAACGCAGAGTCCTGGATGCGACTCTCGTCACGCGCCAGTGAGGTGCAACGCCTGCTGCGCCAGGGTGATGACTTCGGCAAGCTGGCGGCCGCTTTTTCGGACGCGCCGGATGGCATGCAGGGCGGTGTGATGGCCTGGCAGACCGTGCAGCGCATGCCTACCGTGTACGCCGAAGAGGTTGTGCGCTTGAAGCCGGGGCAGATCAGCAATGTGCTGCGCAGCCCGGCTGGCCTGCATGTCATCAAGCTCGTTGCCGTGAATGATGCCGCCAGCGCCAAGCCGCTCAACGTAACCCAGACACAGACGCGTCATATCCTGCTGCGTGCTTCTGAAGTGCTCAATGATGACGATGCGCGTCGTCGCCTTGGTGATTTGCGCAAGCGCATCCTGGCGGGTGCCAGGTTCGAGGATATCGCCCGTACCACGCCGGGTGACGCGTCTGCTGCGCGCGGTGGCGACCTGGGTTGGTTGTCGCCAGGCGACACGGTGCCCGAATTCGAGCGGGCAATGAACGCCCTCAAGCCGGGTGAGATCAGCGAGCCGATCCAGTCGCCTTTCGGTTGGCACCTGATCCAGGTGATGGCGCGCCGCGATGTGGATATGAGTGGCGAGCGCAGGCGCCTTGAAATGCGCCAGTCCCTGCGCGAGCGCAAGTCGGACGAAGCCTATGAGGCGTGGCTGCGCCAAGTGCGCGACGAGGCTTTCGTTGACGTGCGACGCAGCGAACCCTGAACGACCATGACGGCTCCTCTCATCGCCATCACGAGCGGAGAGCCGGCCGGTATCGGCCCGGAGTTGTGTGCCGTACTGGCCGCACATGAATGGCCCGTGCGGCCCGTGGTTATTGGCGATCTGGCATTGATCACTGCACGCGTGGCCTGCACTGATCGGCATGTTGCCGTGCGGGCGTTCGATGCCTCACAGCCTCCCGTGCCCGGAATGCTGGACGTTCTCCACGTGCCGCTCGACGTGGCGTCCGAGCCCGGTGTGCTCGACACGCGCAATGCCGCTTACGTGATCCGTACGCTCGATGTTGCCGTCGAGGGTTGTCGCAGCGGCCACTTTGCTGCCATGGTGACGGCGCCGGTGCAGAAAAATGTCATCAACGATGCGGGCATCCCTTTCACGGGACACACCGAATACCTTGCTGACCAGACGCAGACACCACGAGTCGTGATGATGCTGGCCGGTGAATACGGTGAGCCGCGTCGCTGGATGCGCGTTGCCGTGGCTACCACGCATTTGCCGCTTGCCGAAGTTCCGGCTGCAATCACGCCTGATTTGCTCGAAGATTCGTTGCGCATCATGCACAAGGATTTGCGGGACAAGTTTGGACTGGTGTCGCCGCGCATTCTTGTATCCGGCCTCAACCCGCATGCGGGCGAGGGCGGGCACATGGGGCGCGAAGAGATCGATGTGATCCAGCCCGTGCTCGACAAGCTGCGTGCCGAAGGCTTGCAGCTCATCGGCCCCTTGCCTGCTGACACCTTGTTCGTACCGCATCAGTTGGAACGCGGCGATGCAGTGCTCGCGATGTATCACGATCAGGGGCTGGCTACCCTCAAGTTCGCCACCTTCGGTGGCGGCATCAACGTGACGCTGGGGTTGCCCTTCATCCGCACCTCGGTGGATCACGGAACGGCGCTTGATCTGGCCGGCAAGGGGTGTGCCGATCCCGGCAGCCTCATCGCCGCGATGAATTGCGCCATCAACATGCTTGGATACCGCTCATGAAGCGTAGGGATTTTCTTTCTTCCGCCAGCGCATTGGCCGCGTTGTCTGCCCTGGCGGCCTGTACCCAGGTGGAGCCCAAGCCGGACGTCGCGCCGAATCCTCCGCTGCAACCGCAGGTTGCGCCGCGACCGAAGCCGCGTCTCGGACTGGCACTGGGTGGTGGTGCGGCGCGCGGCTTTGCCCACATCGGGGTGATCAAGGTGCTGGAAGCGCAAGGCATCGTGCCGGATGTCATTGCAGGCACTTCCGCAGGCGCAGTTGTCGGTACTTTGTATGCCGGCGGTTTCGATGCCATTGAACTGCACCAGCTTGCCAACCGCATGGAAGAAAGCAGTTTCACTGACTGGGTGATTTTCGATCGCGGCTTCCTCAAGGGTGAGGTGATCGAGCGTTTCGTGAACAAGGAGCTTGGCAATCGTCCGCTCGAAGGGCTCAAGCGGCGCATGGGTGTCGTAGCGACCGATCTGGCTTCGGGCGAGATGGCCGTCTTCACCGCCGGCAATGCCGGAGTGGCAGTACGTGCTTCGGCGTCGATTCCTGCGGTGTTCGCGCCGGTTGTCATTCGTGGGCGCGAGTTCGTTGATGGCGGTCTGGTCAGCCCGGTGCCGGTCCGTGCTGCGCGGCAGATGGGTGCCGATATCGTGGTGGCCGTCGACATCTCGGCCAAGCCTTCGGGCAAGAAGAATCAAGGCACTGTCGACATGTTGCTCGACACCATGGCGATCATGGGTCACACCATCGGTGAGACAGAGCTTCTGGGTGCTGACGTCATCATTCGCCCGGATATCCGCGGTTTGCCGGCAACCAACTTCCAGCAGCGTCAGGAAGCCATTCTGCAAGGTGAGCGGGCCGCGCTGGCGGCCTTGCCGCGCATTCGCGAAAAGCTGGCCGTAAGGTGATGCGAGGCGATCAATCGCATCAGGGCCACCTCGCACGCAAGCGCTTCGGGCAGAACTTTCTCGTTGACCGCGAGATCATTGCGCGCATCGTCTCGTCCATCGCGGCGCAGCCCGGGGATCATGTCGTCGAGATCGGGCCGGGATTGGGGGCATTGACCGTTCCCTTGCTTGCTGCGTGCAAGCATCTGCACGTGGTGGAGATCGACCGCGACCTCATCGCCCGCCTGCGCGAGAAATACAGCGAGGAGCAGGTCGCGATCCACGAGGGGGATGCGCTCAAGTTCGATTTCGCCAGTCTGCCCGCGCCACTGCGTGTGGTCGGCAACCTTCCCTACAACATCTCGACGCCGCTGCTGTTCCACTTGGCCGAATTCGCCGAGCACGTTCGCGACATGACCTTCATGCTGCAGAAGGAGGTCGTCGACCGCATGGTGGCCGAACCGGGCGACGAGGCCTATGGGCGCCTGTCCGTGATGCTGCAGTACCGATTTGCGATGGCGCACCTGTTTGACGTGCCGGGCGACGCTTTCCGGCCGGCACCCAAGGTCACGTCGGCTATTGTCTATATGCGCCCCAAGCCCGGGGCGGACTTGCTCTGCCGCGATGCGGCACTGATGGGGCGCATTGTTACCGCTGCGTTCGGTCAGCGCCGCAAGACCCTGCGCAACACTTTGGGTGACTGGCTGCAGGCGGCGGACTATGAGGCGTTACAGATCGATGCAGGCTTGCGCGGTGAGCGCCTGGCAATGGAGGACTATGTGCGCATCGCCAATCACATAGGGGGGCGAGACGCATGAAGCGTATCGATACTTCGCTGGCAGGTGTGTGCGTGCTGGAGCCCAAGGTGTTCGGTGATACGCGCGGATTCTTTCTGGAAAGCTTCAACGCGCGCACTTTCGAGGACTTGCTGGGCTTTGCGCCGGATTTTGTGCAGGACAACCATTCGCGCTCGCAGCGTGGCGTGCTGCGCGGCCTGCACTATCAGATCCGTCAGCCGCAGGCCAAGCTGGTGCGCGTGACGCGCGGTGCCGTGTGGGACGTGGCGGTGGACCTGCGCCGCAGCTCGCCCACTTTCGGACGGCATTTCGGCTGCGAGCTGAGCGAGGACAACCAGCGCCAGATGTGGATTCCGGCCGGCTTTGCGCATGGCTTCCTGGTGTTGTCTGACGTTGCAGACTTTCTCTACAAGACCACCGATTTCTACGCCCCGGAGCATGAACGCTGCCTGCAATGGAACGATCCTGACCTGGGCCTGACCTGGCCGCTGGCTGGAATGGAACCGACGTTGTCCGCCAAGGACAAGCAGGGTCTGCCCTTGGCCCGCTGCGAGGTTTTCGACTGAGATCTTGCTGAAAGTGCCCTGATCGGGCATCTGTCACGGCCGGGTCAGGCAGACGCGCTAAACTCGCAGGCTTTCCGTCCTGTTCCGGATTCCAGATCATGTCCTGCATCCTCGTTACCGGTGGCGCCGGCTATATCGGCAGCCACACCTGCGTTGAATTGCTCGCGGCGGGCCACGACGTTGTCGTGGTCGATAACCTCAGCAACAGCAAGGCCGAGTCCCTGCGCCGCGTCGAAGAGATCGCCGGCCGCAAGCTCACCGCCTTCCATCAGATCGACCTGCGCGAGCGCGAAGCCCTGGCCGAAGTGTTCCGCGCCCACAAGATTGACGCCGTGATCCACTTCGCCGCACTCAAGGCTGTCGGCGAGTCGGTAGCGCAGCCGTTGCGCTACTACGACAACAACATTGCCGGCACTGTGGCGCTGGCCGAGGTGATGGCTGCTGCCGGCGTGAAGACCCTGGTGTTCAGCTCGTCGGCGACTGTGTACGGCGACCCGGCCAGCGTGCCGATCCGCGAAGACTTCCCGACGGGGCCGACCAATCCCTATGGCCGCACCAAGTGGATGATGGAATACGTGCTCAGCGATCTGGCTGCGGCCGACAAGGAATGGAGCATCGGGCTGCTGCGTTACTTCAACCCGGTGGGTGCGCATGCCTCCGGTCGCATCGGCGAAGATCCCAACGGCATCCCCAACAACCTGATGCCCTTCGTCACGCAGGTGGCGGTCGGCAAGCGCGAGAAGCTGTCGGTGTTCGGCGGCGATTACCCGACGGTTGACGGTACGGGTGTGCGCGACTACATCCACGTCGTCGATCTCGCCGTGGGCCACGTCAAGGCCATCGAGCGGCTGGCAAAAAGCCGTGGCGTGCTGACCGTCAATCTGGGTACTGGCTGCGGCTATTCGGTGCTGCAGGTCGTCAAGGCATTCGAGAAGGCCAGCGGCCGCCCAGTGCCCTACCAGATCGTCGATCGCCGTGCCGGCGACATCGCAGAGTGCTGGGCTGATCCGGCCGCAGCCGAGCGCGAGCTGGGCTGGCGTGCGACGCGCGGCATTGATGAGATGTGCGCAGACAGCTGGCGCTGGCAAAGCGCCAACCCCAACGGTTTCGAATGAATCCCATCGAACAAGATCTGAACCAGGAGTCATCCATGTCCTTGCAACCCGTCATCCTGTCCGGCGGTTCCGGCACTCGCCTGTGGCCTGCCTCGCGCGAGCAATATCCCAAGCAGCTGCTGCCACTGACTGCCGACGAGACCCTGCTGCAGATCACCGCGACGCGGCTGCGCCAGCTCTCCGGCATCGAGGTCGCGCAGCCCATCGTCGTGACCAACGAAGACCACCGCTTCATCATTGCCGAGCAGCTGCGCCAGATCGGCAAGCCCAGCAACCACATCGTGCTGGAGCCGGTCGGCCGCAATACCGCACCCGCCATGGAGCTTGCCGCGCAGGTCGCCCAACTGGACGGCGCGGATCCCGTGCTGCTGGTGATGCCGGCCGACCATGTGGTGACCAACGAAGCCGCGTTTTGCGTCGCCATGCAGGAAGGCTATGCCCAGGCCAGCGCGGGTGCGCTGGTCACCTTCGGCATCGTGCCGGACCGCGCCGAAACCGGTTACGGCTACATCCGCGTTGGTGACAAGCTCGGTGGCGCTGCGACGGCGCGCCAGCTGGCCGCCTTCGTCGAGAAGCCCAATGCCGAGCGCGCTGCCGAGTACGTCGCCAGCGGTCAGTACCTCTGGAACAGCGGTATCTTCATGATGAAAGCCTCGGTGTGGCGTCGTGCGCTCACCGCCCTGAAACCTGCGATGGCGGGCGCCTGCAGCGATGCGGTGGGCAAGGCCGCGCGCGATGCCGATTTCATTCGCGTCGACAAGGCGGCGTTCACTGCCTGTCCGTCGGACTCCATCGACTACGCCGTGATGGAGAAACTCGGCCAGCATCCCGAACTGGGTGCTGGTGTCGTCGTGCCGCTGGATGCCGGCTGGAGCGATGTCGGCGCCTGGGACGCGCTGTGGCAGGTCAGTGGCAAGGATGCGGCCGGCAACGTGACGCGCGGTGACGTGATGCTGCACGACACGCAGGACAGCCTGATCTTCGCCGGCAGCCGCCTCGTCGCCGCCGTGGGCGTCAAGGACGTCATCGTCGTCGAAACCCCTGATGCCGTGATGGTCGCCGACAAGGCCAACGCGCAGGACGTCAAGGCCATCGTCAGCCGTCTCAAGAGCGAGGGCAAAACGCTTGCCGCCAGCCATCGCAAGGTCTATCGCCCCTGGGGCTGGTACGACAGCATCGACATGGGCGAGCGCTTCCAGGTCAAGCGCATCGTCGTGAATCCAGGTGCCAAGCTCAGCCTGCAGATGCACCACCACCGCGCCGAGCACTGGATCGTCGTCAGCGGCACGGCCGAAGTCACCAATGGCGACAAGGTGCTGCTGCTGTCCGAGAACCAATCGACCTATATTCCGCTCGGCACCACGCATCGTCTTGCCAACCCCGGCAAGGTGCCGCTGGAGATCATCGAGGTGCAGTCGGGCTCTTACCTCGGCGAGGACGATATCGTCCGTTTCGAAGACACCTACGGGCGCACTGCGTGAATAAAGCTACTGCGCGGCGCAATCTCGCAATTCCGGTGCTCGCCGTACGGCAGTACGTCTCCGCTCCTCGTTGCGACCTTGAGCCGCTCGCTACGCTTTCTTCACACCGTGCTTTTCCTTGGGGCGGTTCCCCGTAGCCCGCGAGCGGGTGTATCGTGAAAGCCCCACCCCGCGACACTGCATGACCATGAACGAGCAACGCAACGTCCTCGGCGGGCCCCTGATGGCCTGCAGCTATTCGCCCCTGACGGGCTACTTCCGCACGGGCTGTTGCGAGACAGACGTCACCGACCGCGGCCAGCACGTGGTCTGCATCAAGGCTACGGCCGAGTTCCTCGATTACAGCCGCCGTGTTGGCAATGACCTTTCCACGCCGCGCCCCGAGTACCGTTTCCGCGGCGTCCAGCCCGGCGACCGCTGGTGCCTGTGTGCCCTGCGCTGGCTGGAAGCCCATGAGGCGGGCTTTGCGCCCCCGGTGGTGCTTGAGGCGACCAACGAGACGGCGCTGGAAGTGATTCCCCTGGAGTTGCTTCGCGAGTTTGCGCTGGGCTGACTATCACCTGGCGCGAAAAACGTGTTCTGTAATTGCGTAAAGCATTGATGACAGGAGTGATGAGATGTTCCGGTTTACCAAAGCCCTTTTTACTCTCGGTGTATATGCGCTGACGTCTCAGGCCTTGACGGCTCAGGCGGACCCGCGGGCTCTGGATCTGGATGATCTGATGGAATCCTCCGCAGCACAAAAGCATCTCAAGTCCCCGATCAGGCTTGTCTGGAAGGGCGGCGTTGACCCGGATCTGGCAGAGCGGGCGCTGCCTGATCATTTTTCTGATTTCAGTCGCGCGCTGATCAATCCCTGCAAAGCGGCATTTCTCAGCGTGCTCGGCAACGTGATGGAAAAAGCCGGCGAGCTCGGATACGACTACGTTTATCTCGAAGGCTTGGCCTACGATGAAGGCCCCAAGCCCGAGGCGGGCCAGGTCATCTGTGATCGGGGGGCGCTGTGGAACAGACTGAAGTTGTCAGCGACCATGGGCGTCTCAAAGGCAGGGCAGGCCAAACAGCAGGCGCTGTCTAATGATCCGGGGCGGGCGTCAGCTATCGCAGAACAGGTGGCCAAGCGCAAGGCTGAGGGCAAGTCGATATTTTTGCCCATGGCATCCCTGTTCGATTCGCCGGGTGCCAAGGAATTGCTGAAGCCAGGTGAAGAATGGGTGTGGGGCGCCATGCCAGTGCCGGCGTTCACGGTTCGCAAGGGGGCGGACAACCACTCCGAAAAAGTCAGCCTCAAGAATCAGACGCAAGAGCAGGCCTGCCACGAGGCCGGGCTCAAGGTTTTGAAGGAGATCCTCAAAGACATGCGCGAGGATGGCTTCAACACGGTGATCCGCATCCGCAGCAATTACGATGACTTGCCGGCGCAGGATGGCGAATACGAATGCAAGCTCGCTTCAAGCAGTGTTCAAGTAGCTCTCAGCGCCACGCTGGTGCGCCGGCATTGAGGCGAGTCACTCGATTGCAAAGCATGGCGGCTGCGCCGCCAGGTGCCAGCAGCAGGCCGGCCATCGTTGTCTGTTAAGGAGCCCCAAACATGATGACCTTGCTTTGGTTGCTGGCCGCCGCAACACTGCTCTTCCAGGTTTTTGTCAGTGTTTGCCTGCTGCGAAGCGATGCGTATTCTTCGTCTCAGCGCACACTGCAATGTGTGCTGATCTGGTGCCTGCCCTTGCTCGGTGCGTGGTTGTCGTATTCGATGATCCGCGCCTCAACCTATGAGAGAAGGCCTGACCGCCAGTTCACTTCCCAGGACGACCAGAGTGTTGCCCCTGGCGTGCATGGGGGTAGCGGCAGCTGATCGGCAAGTCAGGGTTTCTGTCGTTCAGCCGAAACTCAAGCGGTCTGCAAACGCCACCGAGTCCAGCAAGGCGTGGCTGACCTGTTCGTTGGTCAGTCCCAGCGCTTCGGTCTGCGCGCGCAATGCGTCAGGCAGGAAGTTTTCGGTGGCCATTGCGAGTTTGAGCAGTGCCGCGTAGGCACCTTCGTTACGCAGCAGGGCGTCGTTCACCGGCTCGGGCAGGCTCATCTGCTCCAGCACCGTGTCGAGGCTGGTGCCGAGCAGCACCGGCAGCAGCGAGAAGGCGCCTGTAATGAACAGGTTGTCGAGTTCGCTCTTCTCGAACAGATGCTTGCCCAGACTTTCCATGAAATGACCGCGCGTGATCGCGGCCTGCATGACGGCCGGCGCTGTCGGGTCCTTGCTGGCTGACACCAGCAGCAGCGACAGCCACTTGTTGAGCTTGTCCATGCCGAGGATGGTGACGGCGTGGCGGAAGGACTGCACCTCAACCATCAGGCCGAAGCCGGCCGAGTTGATGTACTTGAGCAGCTTGTAGGAGAGCGCCACGTCCTGCTTGAGGGCCGCCTCGATCTCGGAGACTTCGGCCTCGTTGCGCACCAGGTTGAGCAAGCGGACGATGCCTGCGTGCGAGGGCGCCAGCTGCTTGCTGACCTGCACGCCGTGCAGGAAGAACCAGCCCGCTGCGCCATCGTAGCCCTGCCGGATGGCGCCATCGAAGCCGGCCAGATCCTTGAGGCCCCAGGCCATGGCGAGACCGGGGGCGCCGGTGGGCGAGGCGAGCTTGTTGGCGTCGGCCATCACGAAGCGGCAGTCGACGCCGCCGGGCCAACTGACGCCGGGCTGGTACCAGCTCATCGCCAGCGGCATGCCTGCATTGTTGAGTTGCTGGATCAGATCCTGTGTCTGCGGGTATTGCAGGGCAGGGGCCGGGATTTCGACGAGGGTGTTCGGGGGGGCTTGCCATTCGAGCAGCTCGGCGGTGGGCACGAGCTTGCCGAGGCTGACGAAAACGGTGTGGCCGCTGGGCCAGATTTCGCTGTAGCTGTTCAGTGCCGCCGCTGCGGTCGGCACATTGGGGGCATGAACGATCAGCCGGTTTGCAGTAATGGCGCGCTGCTTGTTGACGACGGGTTCGCGCGTGACGAGAACGCTGGCTGACATGGGGAGGCCCTCAGAGTGTGCAACAGGGAACGGTTCCCCTGCTGAAACGGCATCTCCGGCCCCGACCTTGAGGGCGGCTGTCGCCTGCGTAGGTGCGCACTGCGCACCGGGCATCTCAGGCCGTAGCGTCCGCCGCAAACGTGAAGGCGTCAGAGAAAAAGGCGTCAGCCGGCAGCTTGCATTGCTCGACGAAATCCTTGCGGGCCGCATCGATCATCGCCGGGGCTCCGCAGGCATAGACCTCATGGCCCGACAGGTCGGGCAGGTCGGCCATCACGGCCTGGTGCACAAGCCCGGTGCGGCCCTCCCAGGCCTCATCGGACAGCACCGGGATGTACTGGAAGTCGGGCACGGGTTTGCCAGACTCTGATGCCCACTCCAGCGCGCGTGCGTGGCGGTAGAGGCCTTCCACATTGCGCGAACCCACGTAGAGGCGCACCGGGCGGCGAATGCCGCGGTGGGCCATGTCTTCGATGATGCTCTGGATCGGCGCAAAGCCCGTGCCGCCGGCGAGGAAGACGATGGGCTTGTCGCTGTCGCGCAGGAAGAAGCCGCCCAGCGGGCCTTCGAGGCGCAGGATGTCGCGTTCCTTCATCGTGCCGAACACCTGCTCGGTGAAGAAGCCGCCCGCGACGTGGCGAATGTGTAGTTCGATGGTCTCGTTCTGGTGAGGCGCATTGGCCATCGAGAAGCTGCGGCGCTTGCCACCCGCGAGCAGGAAGTCGACGTATTGCCCGGCCATGAAGCGGAACGGGTCGTTAGCGGGCAGCTTGAGCGTCACGATCATCACGTCGCTGGCGGCCTTTTCGAGGCTCTGCACGCGGCAGGGCAGCTTGCGCACCGGGATGTCGGTCGTGCGGCGCACTTCGCGGCACTCGATGCTGAGGTCGGACAGCGGCTTCGCGCAGCACATCAGGGCCAGGCCCGCGTCGCGATCGGTCGGCGGCAGGGTCGATTCTGGCGAACGGCCGTGGTCGACCTGACCAGACAGCACGCGCGCCTTGCACGAGCCGCAGGCGCCATCCTTGCAGCCGTAGGGCATGATCAGTTCGGCGTTCAGCGCCGATTGCAGCACGCTGGTGTCGTCGGCAGCGGGGAACTGGTGGCCGGCGGGCTGGAGGGTGACCTGGTAGGTGTTCGACATGATGCGGGCTCTGGCTGTGTGGCGGTGACGAGATAACGGGTAAGGCTGGGCGGCGTGGGATAATCGCCGCGTGAAAAGAATCCTGATCGTAGGCAGTGGCGACGTTGCGCGCCGGGCCATCCCCTGGCTGGTGCGGCGCTTCCGTGTGTTGGCGCTGGTGCGTCGCCCCGAGGCTGCGGCAGAACTGCGCGCGCTCGGCGCCACGCCGGTGGCCGGCAATCTTGACGACCTGCGTTCGCTGCAACGCCTGGCTGGTCTCGCCGATGCAGTCCTGCACTGCGCACCGCCACCGAACGAAGGGAGCGACGATCCCCGCACAAGGCGGCTGATTGCGGCGCTATCGCGGGGCCCGAGTCTAGCACGCAGGGTGGCCTACATCAGCACCAGCGGGGTCTATGGCGATTGTGGCGGGGCGCGAATCGACGAGTCGCAGCCTCTGCAGGCCACCACCGCGCGGGCCCGTCGCCGGGTCGCGGCAGAGCAGCGCTTGCGGCGTTTTGCGGCGGGGCAGGGCGCGCGCCTCTCTATCCTGCGCGCTCCTGGCATCTATGCGGCAGAACGCCTGTCGCTCGAGCGTCTGCAGCGCGGCAGTCCGGTGCTCAAGGCGGAAGAAGACGTCTTCACCAACCACATCCACGCCGATGATCTGGCACATGCGATGATTGCGGCGCTTTTCCGCGCGAAAGGTGGGCGCGCGTTCAACATCAGCGACGACTCGGAGCTGAAGATGGGCGATTACTACGACGCCATGGCGGATACTTTCGGCTTGTCGCGGCCGCCCAGGGCGAGTCGCGCTGAATGTGCCGCGCAACTGACGCCGGTGACGCTGTCGTTCATGTCCGAATCGCGTCGCCTTGTGAATCAGCGCATGAAACGCGAGCTGCGTGTGGCTTTGCGCTGGCCAGACGTGCGCACAGCGCTGCAGCAGATTGCAGCAGCCAAAAACTGACAGGGAGTTTCCATGCTTTACCTCTGGCTCAAGGCCATCCATATCTTCTTCGTCATCAGCTGGTTTGCCGGTCTGTTCTACTTGCCGCGCATCTTCGTGAATCTGGCGCAGGTGCCGCAGGCAGGGGCCGAACGTGAGCGTCTGCTGGGCATGGCGCAGCGGCTCAAGCGCTTCATGATCCCCTTACTGGCCGGCACCTGGATCTTCGGTCTGGCCATCGTGTTCAGCAACGGCATGGACAGCGCCTCGGTCTGGTTCAAGCAGGGCTGGATGCATGCCAAGTTGCTGCTGGTCATCGTGCTCAGCGGCTACGACGGGTATTGCAAGAAGCTGCTGCGCGATTTCGAAGCAGGTCGCAACACAAGGAGCCATGTGTGGTTCCGCTGGTTCAACGAAGTGCCCGCTGCGCTGCTGTTGATCATCCTGATCCTCGTCGTCGTCAAACCGTTTTGAAGCATGAGTGAAACCTTCTTCTCCCCCTGTCCGCGCGGGCTTGAGTCCTTCCTTGTCGAAGAGCTGAAGGCTTATGGCGCGAGTGCGATCGATAGCGTACCCGGCGGCGTGCAGTACGAGGGTGACTGGCAACTGGCCTGGCGCACCAACCTCGAAAGCCGCATTGCCACGCGCGTGTTGTGGAAGGTGGGGCGCACGCGTTATCGCTCTGAGGACGAGATCTACAAGCTCGCCTACGCAACGACCTGGGCCAAGTGGTTCACGCCCGACGAGACCATCCGCATCTACGTCACCGCGATCAAGTCGCCGTTGAAGAGCCTCAACTTCACGACGCTGAAAATCAAGGACGGTCTTTGCGACCACTTCCGCACCGTTGCCGGCAAGCGCCCCAGCGTGGACACCGAGTCGCCGGATTTGCGCATCCACGCCTTCATTACCGAAGACACCTGCACGCTCTACCTCGACACTTCGGGTGAGCCGCTCTACAAGCGCGGTTTCAAGCCGGCCAAGGTGGATGCGCCGCTGAAAGAGAACCTGGCTGCGGGCATCCTCAAACTCTCCGGCTGGCAGCCGGGTCAGCCTTTCCTGGACCCAATGTGCGGCAGCGGCACCTTTCTCGTCGAAGCCGCACAGATGTCGCTGGGCATCGCGCCGGGGCTGGGGCGGCGTTTTGCCTTCGAGAAGTTTCGTCACTTCGATCAGGCAGCCTACCGCCGCGTGCGTGGCGCGGTCGAGGCAAAGCGCAAGCCTGCGGCCGAGTTGCCGATCTTTGGCGCCGACATCGATCCCCACCAGATCGCGGCGACCGAAGAAAACCTTGCTGCAGCGGGTTTCGACAATCGCCAGGTCGAACTGGTCGTCAATGATGTGCTCGACCTTGAGCCACCACTGAATGACGGAATCATTGCCAGCAACCCGCCGTACGGTGTGCGCCTGTCAACGGGCGAGGAGCTTGCAGAGTGGTATCCCAGACTGGGCGACGCGATGAAGCGTCACTGGGCGGGCTGGAACATCTATCTGCTGACGGCGGACACAGAGCTGCCAAAACGCATCGGCCTGCGCGCCAGCAAGAAGACGCCGCTCATGAACGGGGATCTGGATTGCCGGCTGTACGAGTTCAAGATGCTGGCTGGTAGCGCGCGCGACACTTTCCGCTGACGCAGCCCTCCAAAGACAAAGGCCGCCATCGCGGCGGCCTTTGTCTTTGGAGGGCGGTTGTTCAGACAATATCCAGATTCTGGATACCAGTCATGAGGTCCTTGTCGGAGTGCTTGCTGTTGAGCTTGATCTGCAGGCGCAGGTCGTTGACCGAGTCGGCATTGCGCAGTGCGTCTTCCAGCGTGATCAAGCCGTCCTCGTAGAGCAGGAACAGTGACTGGTCGAAGGTCTGCATGCCCAGCTCGCGCGAGCGTTTCATCACTTCCTTGATCTCGTGTACTTCGCCCTTGAAGATCAGGTCGGCGATGAGTGGTGAGTTGAGCATCACCTCAACGGCGGGGACGCGCCCCTTGCGATCCTTGAGCGGCAGCAGGCGTTGCGACACCATGCCGCGCAGGTTCAGCGAGAGGTCCATCAGCAGTTGCTGGCGGCGTTCTTCCGGGAAGAAGTTGAGGATGCGGTCGATGGCCTGGTTGGTGCTGTTGGCGTGCAGGGTGGCCAGACAGAGGTGGCCGGTTTCGGCAAAGGCAATCGCGTAGTCCATGGTCTCGCGGTCGCGGATTTCACCCATCAGGATGACGTCGGGGGCTTGCCGCAGGGTGTTCTTGAGGCCAGCTTCCCAGCTGTCGGTATCCAGCCCCACTTCGCGTTGGGTCACGATGCAGTTCTTGTGCGGATGGACGTACTCGATCGGATCTTCGAGCGTGATGATGTGGCCGTAACTGTTCTCGTTGCGGTAGTCCACCATCGCGGCGAGGGTTGTTGTCTTACCGGTACCCGTACCGCCGACGAAGATTACCAGGCCGCGCTTGGTCATGCCGATGTCCTTGATGATCATCGGTACGCCCAGCTCTTCGAGGGTCGGGATCTTCTGGGCGATGGTCCGTGCGACGAGGCCGACCTTACCCTGCTGCACGAAGGCATTGACGCGGAAGCGACCGATGCCCGAGGGCGAGATCGCGAAGTTGCACTCTTTGGTGGCTTCGAAATCGGCTGCCTGGCGGTCGTTCATGATCGCGCGTGCCAACTCAGCCGTATGCTGGGGGGTCAGCACCTGGTTGGACTGCGGCACGATCTTGCCGTCGACCTTGATTGCAGGCGGAAAGCCCGCGGTAATGAAAAGGTCGGACCCGCGCTTGCTCGTCATGAGCTTCAGCAGGTCCTGCATGAACTTGATTGCCTGGTCGCGTTCCATCGCTCAGCCCCGTCGGTATCCTGAAAAACGCATCATAGCGCCGCCGCCGGGCCCGCGCCTGACGGGCTGACCGGCGCGGGCAGCGGGCCCCGTCAGTTGCCGGGGAAGAGGTCCTTGTTCATGGCGCGCGGGCGGGCTTCGGCCGCCGAGATGACGTTGCGCTTCACGAGGTCCTGCAGGTTCTGGTCCAGGGTCTGCATGCCGTACTGGCCGCCGGTCTGGATCGAGGAGTACATCTGCGCGACCTTGTTCTCACGGATCAGGTTACGGATGGCGGGCGTGCCGATCATGATCTCGTGCGCAGCGACGCGGCCCGTACCGTCCTTGGTCTTGAGCAGGGTCTGCGAGATCACGGCGCGCAGCGATTCGGACAACATTGCGCGCATCATTTCCTTTTCCTCGGCAGGGAACACGTCAACGATACGGTCGACGGTCTTGGCCGCAGAGGAGGTGTGCAGGGTGCCGAACACAAGGTGGCCTGTTTCGGCTGCGGTCATTGCCAGGCGGATGGTTTCAAGGTCGCGCAGCTCGCCGACGAGGATGATGTCCGGGTCTTCACGCAGCGCTGAACGGAGAGCGTTCGAGAACGACAGCGTGTCGCGCGAGACTTCGCGCTGGTTGAGCAGGCAGCGTTTGGATTCGTGCACGAACTCGATCGGGTCCTCGATGGTGAGGATGTGGCCGTACTCGTTCTCGTTGATGTAGTCGATCATCGCAGCCAGCGTGGTCGATTTGCCCGAACCCGTTGGGCCGGTAACGAGCACGATACCGCGTGGCTGGTTGGAGATTTCCTTGAAGATACGCGGCGCATTGAGGTCTTCGAGCGACAGCACCTTGGACGGAATGGTCCGGAACACGGCGCCAGCGCCACGGTTCTGATTGAAGGCGTTGACGCGGAAGCGGGCGAGGTTGGGCACGGCGAAAGAGAAGTCGCACTCGAAGAATTCTTCGTACTGCTTGCGCTGGCCGTCGTTCATGATGTCGTACACCATGCCGTGCACCTGCTTGTGTTCGAGTGGCGGCAGGTTGATGCGGCGCACGTCGCCATTGACGCGGATCATCGGGGGCAGGCCGGCGGAGAGGTGCAAGTCGGAAGCCTTGTTCTTGACGGCAAATGCAAGCAGTTCGGTGATGTCCATGTGTCGGTTCGTCTCGTGATTGGCCGTGTCGGCGGGCAAATGTTCTTCAATCCGGTACCGGCATGCGGCAGTCCGCTGTACCGGCGTTGCTATAATTTCGGCCCGCGAGTCGGGAAGTTGAGCATGCTCCGGCCTGGATGCCGGTGCCCGCCGCAAACCCTCTCGCAGCCTTGATTTCACGCCTCCTGAATATGACGCCAATCGGCCACAACCTGCAAGCAGTTCGTGCCCGTGTACAGGCCGCCGAGCGGGCTGCCGGCCGGCCTGAAGGCGCAACGCAGCTGCTGGCCGTGTCCAAGACCTGGCCTGCCGCGGCCGTGCGTGACGCCTGGGAAGCCGGGCAGCGCGCTTTTGGCGAGAATTACGTGCAGGAAGGCGTGGCCAAGATCGCCGAGCTGGATCTGCCAGATCTTGCGTGGCATTTCATTGGCCCCCTGCAAAGCAACAAGACGCGCGAGGTGGCGGCGAATTTCCATTGGGTGCACTCGGTAGATCGCCTGAAGATTGCCGAACGCCTTGCGGCCCAGCGTGATGCACACCTGCCGCCCTTGCAGATCTGCCTGCAGGTCAATGTCAGCGGTGAGGAGAGCAAGAGCGGTGCTGCGCCCGCCGAGGTGGAGGCATTGGTCCGAGATGTCATGGCGTTGCCGAGGCTGCAGTTGCGCGGGCTGATGTGCATTCCCGAGCCGACGGAGAACGCCGCGGTGCTGCAAGCGCGCTTCGGCCTGTTGCGCAACCTGCGTGATGACTTGAACCAGCGGCTGAGCCTGCAGCTGGATACATTGTCGATGGGCATGTCGCACGACCTGGAGGCGGCCATCGCAGAAGGTGCGACAATCGTGCGGGTCGGGACGGCGATTTTCGGTCAGCGTAACAAGCCAGCCGGGTAGAGCAGCCAGGCCTGACGACTCCTCGACTCATCACACCTTATTTCTCACTCATCACCCGAGCAACACATGAAGATCACTTTTCTGGGCGGCGGCAACATGGCGACTGCCCTCATCGGCGGGCTCCTCAAGCAAGGCCATGCAGCGCAGGATCTGCTCGTCGTCGAGCTGCTGGAAGCGGCACGCGAGCGACTGGTGCAGGATTTCGGCATTCGCGTGTCGGCGTCGCTCGATGATGAAGCGCTGGATTGCGATGTGTTGATGCTGGCGGTCAAGCCGCAGCAGATGCGCGAGGCGCTGGCCCCTGCTGCGGGCAAACTGGTGCGCCAGCTGGTGGTGAGCATTGCGGCGGGCTTGCGTTTGCAGGACTTGTCGCGCTGGCTGGGCGGCTACACGACACTGGTGCGCGCCATGCCCAACACGCCGGCGCTGATTGGCAGGGGCGTCACAGGCCTTTACGCCGACTCGGCCGTGAGCGAGACAGGGCGTGAAGCGGTGACGAGCATCCTCGGCACGGCAGGGCGTTGCGTGTGGCTGGCGTCCGAATCGCAGATGGACGCGGTCACCGCCATCTCGGGTAGTGGTCCGGCCTACGTGTTTTACTTCATTGAAGCTTTGCAGGCCGCTGGTGAGAATCTGGGCCTGGCTCCGGACACGGCGCGCACGCTGGCGCTGGAGACTGTCATCGGCGCGGCCACGCTGGCTGTGCAGAGTGATGAGTCGCCTGCTGTGTTGCGCGAACGCGTGACGTCGAAGGGCGGCACGACTGAAGCCGCTCTGCGCAGCATGGCGGCGGATGCGCTGCCGGCCATCATTGCGCGTGCGACCGAAGCGGCGGCAAAGCGCGGCGGCGAGCTCGGCGACATACTCGGCAGCGATAGCACTGTCTGAAGCACAACGGGACTCCAACCATGCTGATCCAGGTTTTCATCTATCTGCTGCAGACCGTCGTGGGTTTCTTCACGATGATGTTGCTGGTGCGTACCGTCATGCGCTGGATGCGCATCTCGTTCATCAACCAGGTCGGCCAGTTCGTGCTCGCCACGACCAACTGGGCGGTGTTGCCGGCACAGCGCATTCTGCCCACGATAGGCAAACTCGATACGTCGGCTCTGGTGCCAGCCTGGTTGCTGCAGGTGTTGCAGGCGTTGCTCGTCAGCGTGCTGATGGGCTATAGCCTTGCCAATCCGGCGGCGGTCGCGGTGCGCGCCCTCATCGCCGGCAGCATGGCCCTCATCAGCTCGGCGCTCTACCTGCTGCTGTTTGCCTTGATCCTCACCGCCATCATTTCCTGGGTGAATCCCTATTCGCCCATCGCGCCGACGCTCAATCAGCTGACGCGGCCTTTCCTCGACCCCATCCGCAAGGTCATTCCGCCGGTTGCGAATGTTGACCTGTCGCCAATGATCCTGATGGTGTTCATCTGGGGCTTGCTGCTGTTCGTGTTCGGTGGTTGATGCGCCGCCCTGGTTGCGCCGCGCTTCGGATGGCGGCGTCACCCTGACAATTCATGCCCAGCCTGGAGCAAAGCGCACGGAGGTTGTCGGGCTACACGGCGAGGCTCTGAAGATCCGTCTCGCTGCGCCACCCGTCGATGGCAAGGCCAACGCGGTGCTGACGGGCTTTCTCGCGGAATGTCTGGGCGTGCCGCGTGTGGCGGTGCGCATACTCAGCGGCGAAAGTTCGCGCCACAAGATCGTGTGGGTGGAGGCGGCGAGCGATGCAGCGCTGAGACGCCTGCTGCCGCCGGGTTGACCAACCCCGGCCTGCGCCAATCAACCCATCTCGACGCGGTTCTTGCCCGCGCGTTTGGCGCGGTACATGGCCTTGTCGGCCCGGTCGATGGCGGTCTGGGCTTCCTCGCCGACCAGCAACTCGGTGACGCCAGCGCTGAAGGTGATGAGAATCTTCTTGTTCTCGTGCAGGAAGAAGCGCTTGGTCAGTTCGCGCTGCAGACGCGTGATGGCGACCTGCGCGTCGTCGGGTTTCGTGTCCGGCAACAGGATGACGAACTCTTCACCGCCGTAGCGACCACAGGAGTCTTGAGGGCGCAGCGTTTCGCGGATCACCTGGGCCAGGTGTTTGAGCGCGTCGTCACCCGTGCTGTGACCGTATGTGTCGTTGAGCGTCTTGAAATTGTCGACGTCGAGCAGAGCGACACAGAGGCGTGATTTGCGACGCTGCTGGCGTGCCATTTCGCGCGCCATCATTTCTTCCAGGCCTTTGCGGTTGAGCGCGCCCGTCAGCGGGTCGTGGCGCACCATTTCGCTGGCTTGTTGCAGCTCGTCTTCAAGGCGTGCGATTTCGCGATAGGCCTGATCGACAGTCGAGCGCAGGCTGTTGAGTTCGTCCTGCGAACGGCGTGTGCGGCTCTCGATCGCGCGCGTCTCGCTCAGCACCTCGTCCACGAGCCCCGAGAGCTCCTGCAGGCTGCTGGCGCTGGCGACGCGGGTGGCGAATTGTTCGATCTTGCCGTGATAGATTCCGGTCGAGTCGGCCAGCTCGGTGAGGCGGTCAATGAAGTGCGCGAGCATGTCGCGCAGCTTTTCGTGGGCATCCGACAGGCTGCGCTTGAGCGTGCCCTGCTTGTAGATGACGTCGCGCAGACGCTCGCGCAGTTCGTCGAGTACCTGCTTGTCGAGTGGGCGCGAGAAGAGGTCCAGCACCAAAGACATCTGGCCTTGCAGCCATTTGTCGTCGACGGCGAGCTCGGCAATGTTTTCGATGATGAGCTGTAGCAGGTTCATCAATGCCTGGCGGATGTAGCTCTGATCCTGCACCACCCACTGCACCTTGTAGGAGAACTCCTGCAATTGCGCTTCGAAGAGATCCTGTTCGACTTCGCCCGGAGTACGTAGCGCCTTGGCGAGCACGCCAGCCTGCTGCTGCAGTTCCGGTGTGTCGATGAGCAGCATGCCTATGGCGTTTTCCAGCGTCTGGGCAATCACTGCGCGCCAGGCTTCGGGTGCGTTCTCCAGCGAGCGGGAGGCGGCTGCGGTGCGGGCTGTTGTGGCGGCGCTGAGCGGCGTCGCAGCGGCTGCGCCAGCACTTTCGGCTACATCCTGCTCGGGCAGGCGATTGGCGGCAGCAGCTTGCGACCAGCCACGCACCATGCCCTGCAGACGTGTGAACAGCACGGTCACGTCGGCGCTGCTGGATTCCAGCACCTGGCTCAAGGCGTCAAGCTTGGCCTGACTGGTGAGGCCCGCCGTGGGGCGATCGAATTGCGTAACGAGGTCGCGGATGAGTACGGGCCAGCCCGGCGCTTCCGGGGCTTTTTCGCTCAGCAGGGCGATGGTCTGGGCCTTGAACCCCGCCCAGTTGCGTTCCGCAACCGCCGTTTCAAAACGGCGGGCAAACTTGAGTTGGTCTGGTGTGCCGCGCGGCAGGGAAGCGGCGACCTGCTTGAGCTGGCGCTCGGGGAACGGCTCTTCAACCACCGTGCCGGCGATCTGGTGGTAGAGCTCCTGGTAGTTGTCTGGCGTCGGTGGCTTGCGCGCCATGGCCAGGCGGCGCAGCACTTCACGTGCGATTTCCGAAGGTGTGCCGAACTCAGCCATGAGATGCGCGCGGTGCGATGAACATGAAGGAGGGGCGCGCCGGGTTTATTCGACGAGCCCGTGCTTGAGACCGTAGTGGGTCAGCTCCGCATTGTTGCGCAGCTTCATCTTCTCCAGCAGACGGGCGCGGTAGACGCTGACCGTCTTGACGCTGAGATTGAGTTGTTCGGCGATCTGCGTGAGCGTTTTGCCCGACGAGATCATGCACAAGGTCTGGTATTCGCGGTCAGAGAGTTTCTCGTGCGGCGGGCGCTCGACATCTTCGCCGATGGCGTTGGCGAGCTCTTCGGCCACGGCCGCGCTGACGTATTTCTTGCCTGCAGCTACCTGACGGATGGCGGTGACGAGTTGTTCGGGTGCGCCCTGCTTGGATAGATAGCCAGCAGCACCTGCGCGCAGGGCGCGCACGGCGTATTGCTCCTCAGGGTGCATCGATAGCATCAGAACCGGCAGGCGGGGGAATTCCTTCTTGATGAGCTTGAGCGTGTCGATGCCGTTGCGGTCGGGCATGGATACATCCATGAGCACGACGTCGCTCTGCGTGTTGCGCAGAACCTGCAGGGCTTTTACGCCGCCATCGGCTTCGGCCACTACCTCAAGGTCTTCCGTGTCGGAGAGGATCTGCTTGAGGCCATGGCGGATGATGGCGTGGTCATCGGCAATCAGGACGCGAATCTTCTGGCTCATGGCATGCAATGTATCGATGCTGCTCAGGCCTGTCCACCGGGAAAAGCGTGGTTCTCCCGGCCCATTTCATGGCGCAGTGGCGCGCGTAGCACAACCGTTGTGCCTTGCGGTTCCCGCAGCAGGATGTCCATGGTTCCACCCAGCGCGTTCAGGCGTTCACGGATGCCACGCAGGCCGAAGGACTTCGGTTTGCGCAGGTCCGCGCTTTCGATGCCGCGACCGTCGTCACTGACCTCCAGCACGATTTCGTCACCTTCCTGCATCAAGCGCACTTCAACATGCTGTGCCCTGGCGTGCTTGCTGATGTTGGTGAGCGCTTCCTGATAGGTGCGGAAGAGGGCGATGGCGGCATCCTCGCTGGTCTCGATGTCGTGATCGGCACACAACACCTCGCAGGGAATGCCGGTGCGCTGCTTGAAGTCTTCGGCGTGGCTTTCGATGGCCGCCGCAAGACCGAATTCCTTGAGAATGCCCGGCCGTAGCTCACGCGCTACACGGCCAGCGGTGGTGATGGCGTCATCGATCATGGCCTCGATCTGGCGCACGCGTTCGCGCAGGGGCGACTCGGTTTCCAGCTTGCTGGCGAGGATGGAGACGGAGAACTTCATGCCCACCAGGGTGCCGCCCAGCACATCATGGATGTCGCGCGCGATGCGGTCGCGCTCTTCTTCCTTGATGGTCTGCAAGTGGTTGGAGAGCGCCGCAAGCTGCGCTTGAGAGCTGCGCAGTTCGGCTTCGGCTACCTTGCTCTGCGTGATGTTCCACATCACGCCCTCCCAGATGAGCTGGCCATTTCCGGGGTCGCGCACCGAGCAGCGCAGGTTGATCCATTTGATGTCGGCGCCCGGTACCAGCACGCGGCCTTCCCAGTTGAGCGTGCTCTGGCGGTCCATGGCCAGGCGCAGGTCGCTGAAGAAGCTGTCGCGGTCTTCGGGGACGATGAGCCCGACCAGCGCGTTGTCGCGGGCGAGGAAGTCCTCGGCACTCATGCCCAGCAGCATGTGGCTCGCTTCGCTGACATACAGGAATTGCGGCGAGCCCTCGGCACTTACCTGCATCTGGAACAGCATGCCCGGCACATTGGCGGCCAGCGCCTGGAAACGTGCGTCGTTGACCCGCATGGCGTCCAGCGCGGCGCGGCGCTCCTGGCGCATGCGCGTTTCACGGCGTTCGCGTTCGATGACGGCAGCCAGGCGACCAAGGTGGTTGTTGTCGAGGCAGTCCTGCGCGCCGGCTTGCATCGCTTCGCAAGCCGCGGCTTCGTCAATCTGCGCCGAGACGACGATCAGCGGGATGTCGCGGTTGCTCTGCTGCAGCAGGCGCAGCGCCGCGAGCACGTCGCAGCCAGCAACATCGAAGGCAGCGATCACCAGATCCCAGGTGTCCCCCAGCAGGGCCTCGCGCAAGGCACTTTCGGTCGCAACACGTCGCGCCTTGACGGCGTACCCCAGGGTCGCCAGTTGTTGCCTCAGACGCAGCATTTCGGCTTCGCTGTCCTCGATGAACAGCACCCGCAATGCACTCGAACCGACATCCTGCTGCATGGATCCCCCGTCGTCGTGACAATCGGCGCGAAGATAGCACGAAGCCTGCGGGGCCAACTGCCGTATAATGCTCGCCGCGTCGCCGCTTTAGCTCAGTTGGTAGAGCAACCGCCTTGTAAGCGGTAGGTCGTCTGTTCGAGTCAGACAAGCGGCACCAGGAATTCCGGAAAGCCAAATTTGTTCAGAGCGCTTTCCTTGACATGAGGACGGGACTGGGCTATAGTCTCGCCTCTCTGACGCGGGGTGGAGCAGTCTGGCAGCTCGTCGGGCTCATAACCCGAAGGTCACAGGTTCAAATCCTGTCCCCGCAACCAAGCCTTCAAGCAAGCAGGCCAATCACTTCACGGTGATTGGCCTTTTTGTTTTCTGCGCCGCCAAGAATTGCTGGCCCATCCATGGCCCACCTTTGGCCCATGGTTGGCCCTCAAAAATTGGGCATTTTGCACTGAGTGAGGTTTTTGACCTTCGGGTTACTGGCCCTTCTTGCCTGCGCCGCTGCCTTGCGGTTTCGCCAGGAATATTTCCAGCGCGTAACGAATGACGTCCGATCGTGTGGGGATCTTCCCTAGCGTCGGTTGCAGTTCAATTCGCTTCCGATCCAGTTCTTCGATTTGTTCCGGCGTAAGTCTTACGTTGATCTGTAAGCGGTCCATTGCGATTCCCCAACCAAGATAGAAGCGCCATTGTCTGTCTAGAAACTAGACTTGACAATGTTGTCTAGCGGTCTAATATCTAGCTGTCTAGCAAATAGACACAACAGGAGATCGCAATGACCAACACTTATCTGACGACGGACGAGTTGTCCGCTCGAATCAAATATGACGTAAGGACAATTCGTGAACGCTTGAAGGACAGCGTCTTGCTGGAAGGCGTTCACTACGTACGACCTTTTGGCGGCCGCAAAATTTTGTATATCTGGGAACGCATAGAGGCAGATCTTTCCGCGTACTCCCAAGAGTCCGCGGTAATTCCAATGGCTCGGGGAGGTGTGTGCCATGGGTAGCGTGCGAAAGCTGGCGGAGACGCAGAAACTCTTTTTGGACTTTCGTTGGCAAGGGCGACGCTGCCGGGAGTACACCTCACTTGACGATACGCTCGCAAATAGAAAGCGCCTCGAAAAGGTGCTTGAACGCATCGAGGCCGATATCAAGCTCGGAGCCTTCGATTACGCGAAGTATTTTCCTGGGTCGCGGATGTTGGTGAAGCTAGGGGGCGCTGAGCTGGAGGCTGACAGAATGAAGGCAGGCATATTGATGCCTGCGGACCCGAACGTCCAGCCAGCCGCCAGGCAATTCTCTTCGCAAAATTCAGCGATGGCTGGACGTGAAGTGCTCATGGCTGCAACTCCGACTTTTGCCGTATTTACTGAGGACTGGCGGGCAGAGAATGCAGTTTTGTGGCGCCGCACGTATCAACAGACGATAAAAGATATCGTCATGAAGCACCTGCAGCCTGCTTTCCGCGAGAAAAGTGTCGGAAGCATCTCGCGTGAAGAAATCCTGAAGTTCCGGTCCGAACTCGCCAAAGTCAAAGGCCGGAAAAGGGAAACGCTCTCACCACGCCGAATCAACGCCATCATGAATGTGCTGGGGCTCATTCTCAAAGAAGCCTCCGACCGGTACAAGTTTACTTGTCCCTACTACAACATCAAGCCGCTGAAGATTCCCAAGAGTGATGTGCAGCCCTTTTCGCTCGATGAGGTACGTCTGATTCTTCAGACCGTGAGAGAAGACTACCGCGACTACTTCACCGTCCGCTTCTTCACGGGAATGCGTACGGGAGAGATTGATGGCTTGCGCTGGGAGTACGTTGATTTCAGCCGAAGGCTGATCCTCGTGCGCGAATCAATTGTTCAGGGTGTGGTGGAGGAGAACACCAAGACCATCGAGTCAAACCGCGACATCCTCATGTCCCAGATTGTGTTTGACGCCTTGCAACGTCAACGGCTTCGCACGGGCCGCACACGTTATGTCTTCTGCACCCGAGACGGTACGCCCCTGGATCACAACAATGTCACCAAGCGCGTCTGGTATCCCTTGCTGCGTCACCTCGGGCTGAAGGAGCGGCGACCCTATCAGACTCGTCACACGGCTGCGACGTTGTGGCTCGCTGCCGGTGAGAACCCCGAATGGATCGCGCGGCAGATGGGTCACACCAGCACTGAAATGTTGTTCAAGGTCTATTCCAGATATGTACCAAACCTGACGCGCCGTGACGGCTCGGCATTTGAGCGCCTAATGGCCGGTGGATTGGCTTCGAACGATGCAGTGACGCAAACTTCGCAGGAGGCTATCCATGGCTAAGTCGATGATCGAGCCTTTGACTGACGATGATGAGTCGCTCGGTTGGCAGCCACTAAGTTTCAATTGGGCGGCGGAGCGTAATTCGAATGGCTTGCCTCTTCAAACGAGTCTGCGCGGAGTCAGCGGAGGCGAGCGATTTGAAGGGTGCTATGTGCTGACAGGCAAGAGCGAGCACAGGGATATCAGCGGTAAAAGGTTCTGGCTGTTGCATCTCCGTGATCGAACTGCGCAAATGCTCTTTTTGGCCAGATCTGGCCGATGTGAACTCCCTCGTGAGATTCAGGAAGGTGACGTCATCTACATAGAAGCGCGAGCACATAATCTGGGCAAGCAAGTGATTGCTGACTTGATCAGTATTGGCCTAGCGAAATAAGTGAGCCGCCGGCCAGCGTGCGATGACTTGCCGCTGGCCGGCTCGGCTAAGTTCTAGGCTCGAAGGGATAGAAAGCCGGCAACTCAAGCGAGGATAAGTTTTTTTATCTAAAAGGAACCGATGCCTATATCATTCTGGAATGAGCAAGAAGAACTGGCTGATTTCCTGGGTAGGCAAGGCTGACCATGACTGCGCGGAGGGCGCGCGTGGCGACGACCTCGGCCCGGTGGCCTCCGCCATCAAGGCCCACACACCTTTCGACAAAATTCACCTGCTCACCAACTACGATTTCGAGCGTAGCAAGGCCTACTGCGCCTGGCTGGAGCGCACCACTGGTTGCGTTGAGGCCGATCTCTATTCCGTGGATCTAAGCAGTCCCACCGACTATTCCGCGATCTATTCCAGCGTCTGCGCCGAGCTGAAATCACTTCGCTTGCCACACGACGACATCCAGCTCACTTTCCACTTGAGCCCCGGCACGCCAGCCATGACCGCGATCTGGATCATCCTGGCGAAGACGCGCTTTCCAGCTCGACTGATTCAGACCTCAAAGGAAAAGGGGTTGGAGACGGTCGACTTCTTCTTCGACCTGGCTAACGAGTATCTGCCCGAGTTCCTTCAACGCAGCAGCGAGCGCATCGAGCGGCTCAGCAAAGAAGTTCCAGTTGCGGCCGAGTTCTCAAAGCTGGTTCATCGCAGCCCGGTCATGCGCGAGCAAATCCAACTCGCACAGAAAATTGCCGCCCACCAAGTCCCCGTGCTGATACTGGGCGAAACCGGCACCGGCAAGGAGCTCTTTGCCGAGGCGATTCACGCGGCCAGCAGTCGTGCGCGCAAGGCCTTCATCGCCGTCAATTGCGGTGCCATGCCCAAGGATCTCGCCAACTCCGAGCTCTTCGGCCACAAGAAAGGCGCATTCACCGGCGCGGATTCAGCCCGCCCCGGCCACTTTCGAGAAGCCGAAGGCGGCACGCTCTTCCTCGATGAAATCGGCGATCTGCCGCTCGACTCACAAGTACGTCTGCTGCGGGCCTTGCAACAACGTGAGATCACCCCGCTTGGAGAGTCGAAACCAGTCAAAGTGGATGTCCGCATCATTGCCGCCACCCATCGCGAGTTGCCCAAGGATGTTGCCGAGGGGCGCTTCCGCGAAGACCTCTTTCATCGCCTTGCTGTCGGCATTCTCAACCTGCCGCCCTTGCGCGCGCGCGAAGGAGATCTGGATCTGCTTATTGATCACCTTCTGAAGCAAATCAACGCTGATGCCGCCGATAAACCAGAGTCACAACATAAAGAACTTTCTCCAGACGCCAGAAAACTTCTCCTTTTGCACGACTGGCCAGGCAATATCCGCGAGCTGTACCACACGCTGCTGCGGGCCGCGATCTGGTCAGCCAGCGCAAGCATCGAAGCGGCAGACATCCAGCGCTCACTCCTCTATATCCGTAAAGGTGGCGAAAGTCTGCTGGAACGCCAACTAGGCAAAGGCTTTGATTTGCAAACACTTCTGGATGACATATCGCGCCACTACATTGGCCGGGCGATGGAAAAAAGTGGCAACAAAAAGAAGCGGGCGGCTGAGTTGCTTGGCTTCTCGAACTACCAAACGCTGGGCAACAGGGCCGAAAAACTCGGCCTGAAGCTCGACGAGAAAGACTGACAACGGAGGTTGGCACGGTTCTCGCCGATAGGGATGTAATCAGTCCCGCCGCAAAGACCACCAGACATGCTGATGCAAGACATCCGATCGCTGAATTTCGAGCCCCTCAGGCCTACGTATCCCGAGCTCGCCAACATGGGCGGCTATGCGGAACACTACGCCTACAGCGATGCCGAAAGCGCGCTGGTCAAACTGCGCAACTTCGCCGAGCGTATGGTCGATGTGATCTACATGCGTTTGCGCTTGCCGCAGGTTCCACAATCCACCTTCGTCGATCTGCTCAAGAACGATAGCTTCCGCATGGTGGCCGACCCGCTGGTGCAGGACAAACTCCACCTCATCCGCCGCCTTGGAAATCGCGCCGCGCACGGTGAAGACGTCACTGTCAGCGATGCCCTGCGCAGCGTGCATGAAGCCTGGCAGCTTGCACGCTGGCTGCACGTCTCCCAACTGCAAGGCAAGCTTGAAGACTTCAGCGACTACGTCGAGCCCCCGCAAGGCGGCATCGATGGCAAAGCCGAGATCAAACGCGTCGCCAAAAGGCTCGAAGAAGAAAACACTCTCAAGGAAGCGCGGATCCGCGAGATGCTCGAAGAAATGCAGGCACTGCGCGACAAAGAGCAGGCCTTGCGAGCGCAGATCCTGGCCGGCAACCAACCGATTCCCACCGCCCAGCTTGAAGCCATCAGCAATGCAGCTCTGGCCGCCACCAGGCAGCTCCGCTTCTCGGAAGACAATACCCGCAAGTGGCTCATCGACCGCGACCTGCGCATGGCGGGCTGGAACGTCGGGCACAACGGCGCCAACACCCCGCAGGTTGGTCAAGAAGTTGAAATCCGGCATCAGGGCACCCAAACCGGCCTCGGCTATGCCGACTACGTGCTGTGGGACGACAACGGCAAACCGCTCGCCGTCGTCGAAGCCAAGAAAGCCATCGTCAGCGCGACCCAAGGTCAGCAGCAAGCCAAGGACTACGCCGATGGCCTTGAGAAAGTGCACGGCCAGCGGCCGATGATTTTCTACACCAACGGCCACGACATCTGGCTGTGGGACGACGCTGGCGGCTACCCGCCGCGCAAGCTCTACGGCTTCTTCGGCAAGGACACCCTGCAATACCGCATTGGCTTCCAGCGTCGCGAGCAGCGCGATCTGCTCACCCTCACTCCCGACCCTGTCATCGCTGGCCGCCTCTACCAGATCGAAACTCTGCGCCGCGTGCAGGAGCGTTTTGCCGCCCGCCATCGCAAGGCGCTGGTCGTGCAAGCCACTGGCACCGGCAAGACCCGCGTAGCCATCGCCCTCGCCAAGTTACTGATCGAAGCCCGCTGGGCCAAGCGCGTACTCTTCCTGTGCGACCGCCGCGAGCTGCGCAAGCAGGCAAGGAATGCCTTCAACGACTTCATCAAAGAACCGCTCTACGTTATCGGTCAGAAGAATGACATCGCCAAGCAGGACGCTCGAATCTACGTTGGCATCTATCAGGGCCTGATCAACGACTACGAAACCTTTGACGTCGGCTTCTTCGACCTCATCATTGCCGACGAATCTCACCGTTCCATCTACAACCAGTACAGCGACATCTTCCGATACTTCGATGCGCTACAGGTCGGTCTCACCGCAACCCCCGTCGAGATGGTCAGTCGCAGCACCTGCCACCTCTTCGGCTGCGACTACAAGACCCCGACTGCCAACTACACGCTGGAGCAGGCCGTCGCCCAAGGCAACCTCGTCCCCTACCGAATCGTTGCCCACACCACAAAGTTCCTACGCGACGGCATCAAGGCAGCGCATCTCACTGAGGAGCAGATTGCCCAGCTCGAAGATCAGGGCATCGATCCGAACATGCTGGATTTCGACGCAGAAGAGATCGACAAGGCGATCTTCAACAAAGACACCAACCGCGCCATCTTGCGCAACCTCATGGAGCACGGTATCCGAGACGCAGACGGTCATCTGCCTGGCAGGAGCATCATCTTTGCTCGTAGCATCGACCACGCCCGCATGCTGCATAAACTATTTGACGAGATGTACCCCCAGTTCGCCGGTAAGTTTTGCGCCGTGATCCACTCTCAGGAGCCCCGCGCCGAGCAACTCATCGACGATTTCAAAGGGGGCGAGAACAGCAAGAACAATCAACTCACGATTGCCATTTCGGTCGACATGCTCGACACCGGCATCGATGTGCCAGAAGTCGTCAACCTCGTCTTCGCCAAGCCCGTCAAATCCAAGGTCAAGTTCTGGCAGATGATCGGACGCGGCACTCGCCTGTGTAAAAACCTCTTCGGCCCCGGAGCGCACAAGACCGAATTCCTCATCTTCGACCACTGGGGCAACTTCCCCTATCATGAGATGGACACAGATGAAGTCGAGCCTGTGACCCCGAAGTCGCTGGCGCAGCGTCGATACGAGGCTCGCATCGAGCTAGCCCGTCTTGCGCTCAAACGCTCTGAGCTGGAGGCATTCTCCTGCCTCACCAACTTGCTCAAGCAAGATGCCGATGCCCTCGACGATGGCAGCATCTCAGTGCGGGACAACTGGCAGCCCGTGCAACTCGCTCGGGACGCAGCCCTGCTCGACCAGTTCGCGCCTGCCACAGTGCAAGTGCTCGCCGAAAACGTCGCCCCACTGCTCAACGCGCTGGATGTGCGAGGGCAGGGGGACGCACTACGCTGGGACCTGACTCTTGCCGAGGCTCAGGAGTATGCCCTGCTTACACCGGGGCAAGAGAATCCCGTGCGGATCGAAATTCTCGCCCTGCTTGATCGCCTGCCTGCCAACCTCAGCCAGGTGCGCGCGAAGGCCGAGCCACTCAAGCAGATCCGCAGCGAGGCCTTCTGGCAAACAGCAGACTTTGCCAGCCTCGAAGCTCAGCGAATCGCATTGCGCGATGTCGTGCATCTGGTTGAGCCTCTGACCCTGCCGCCCCCAATGCCCGCGACAGTCCTCGACGTGAAAGAGGACGTTGCCGAGTACCGCTCCGAAGAGATCCAGAGCAAGGTCAAAAGCATCGACGCCCGCATCTACCAGCAAAAGGTCGAGGCTACGCTGCGTCCGCTCTTCGGCAGAAACCCCGTGCTCACCAAGATTCGCAATGGCGAGCCGGTCAGTGAGGCCGAGTTGGAGCAGCTCAACAGCCTGATCCACACCCGCAACCCGGATGTTGATCTGCACACCCTCGCCGCGTTCTACGCCGACACCGCCGTACCGCTCGCCCAGATCCTGCGGAGCATCGTGGGCATGGACGTTGCGGCTGTCGAAGCCCGCTTCACTGCTTTTGCGCAGAAGTACCCGCTCACGGCACTCCAGTTGCGCTTTCTCGACATGCTCAGGGAGCACATTGCACTAGCCGGTTCCATCCGCCTGGAGCAGCTTTTCGAGCCTCCGTTTACACGCATCCACGACGAAGGCATCACCGGCGTGTTTAATCTGGACGGCCAGCTCGACGAACTGATCGGTATTGTGCGTAGCTTCGGCGAGCCGCCTGCGGAGCTAGGGCAAGCATGAAACGGGTCATCCAGGAGGACTCCACGGGATGCGGTTTGGCGTGTATCGCGATGATGGTTGGTACGCGATACAAAACCATCAAGAAACAGGCCCATGAACTCCTGCATGATTGGCCATCCGGGCCACGTTCGTTCTACACAGAGCCAACGCATCTGAAAACGCTTCTGAAAGCCCACAGCATTGAATACGGCCACTACCGCCGAACCAGTAACTGGCGCCAAATCAAGGCCGAGTTGGCGATTGCAGCGATCAATCTCCAGAAAAACGGTAACTGGCACTGGGTTGTATTCAAGCAGCAGGCCAACGATGCCTACATTCTTGACCCACGCGCCAAACAAGAAAAACGAAGAGATTTTGGACGCGCGAAACTCCACGCATATCTGCCAATCCGACTCACTGAACACCTCGGCGTACTGACACACAAAATCCCATGATCACCGGCGAACTCAAGAACCGCATCAACAGCCTCTGGACCGAATTCTGGACCGGCGGCATCACTAACCCTCTCACTGTGATCGAGCAGATCACCTTCCTCATGTACGCCCGCATGCTGGACATGGCCGAGCGCCGAGATGAGCGCATGAGCCAGGTCTCCGGCAAAAGCTTCAAGCCCCGTTTTGCGGCCAACGAGCAAGACTGCCGCTGGGAGGGATGGCGCCACCTGGGTGGGGCGGAAATGCTGCCGCATGTCCGTGATCGCGTCTTCCCACACTTCCGCCGCCTCGCCGCGGAGGCTGGCGACAATCCGTTCGCCGAGTTCATGAAAGACGCTCAGCTCATGGTGCAGAAAGAACAGCTGCTGGTCAAAGCTGTCAATATGATCAACGATCTGCCCCTGGAGCGAGGTGATACGAAGGGAGACCTCTACGAGCACCTCCTCAGCAAGCTCACCACTGCCGGCATCAACGGCCAGTTCCGCACCCCGCGCCACATCATCCGCATGATGGTCGAGCTCATGGCCCCGCAGCCCACCGACCGCATCTGCGACCCCGCCTGCGGCACCGCCGGCTTCCTCGTCGAAAGCTACGATTACCTGCTGCGCAAATACTCCAGCGCCGCCGGCACCCACACCGAAATCGTCGATGGCGAGCCCGTCACCCTCTACAGCGGCGACCTGCTCCAGGAGCACCGCAAGCACGTGGACACCGACATGTTCCACGCCTTCGATTTCGACGCCACGATGCTGCGCATCGCCACCATGAACCTCGTCATGCACGGCGTTGCCGAGCCAGACGTACACTATCAGGACACCCTCAGCCAGAAATTCGAAGAGCGCTACCCGCGCTCAGCCAAAAACGGCTTCGACCTCATCCTCGCCAACCCGCCTTTCAAGGGCAGCCTGGACGAGCAAGACGTCGCGCCCGACATCCTCCGCACCGTCAAGACCAAGAAGACCGAGCTCCTCTTCGTCGCCCTCATCCTGCGCATGCTCAAGGTTGGCGGCCGCAGCGCCACCATCGTGCCCGATGGCGTGCTCTTCGGTTCCAGCAAGGCCCATGCGCAGATGCGTAAACATCTGGTCGAAGACAACCAGCTCGAAGCCGTTATCTCCCTGCCTTCCGGTGTGTTCAAGCCCTATGCCGGCGTCTCCACCGCCATCATCATCTTCAGCAAGGGCGGCAAGACCGACGAAGTCTTCTTCTACGACGTGCAGGCCGATGGCCTCTCGCTGGACGACAAACGCCAGCCGATCAAGGACAACGACCTTCCCGACGTCCTCGCCCAATGGCAGCAATGGCGCGACCGCCTCCCCCCTCTACCGCGTGCGGGAGAGGGGCCGGGGGAGAGGGCGGATTTCACCGACCGCACGCAGAAAGCCTTCAGCGTGCGGCTCGCCGACATCGCCGCGCAGAACTACGACCTGTCGATTAACCGCTACAAGCAGCAGGTTCACGTCGCGGAGAAGCACGACAACCCGCGCGACATCCTCAAGCGCCTGAAGGAGCTGGAGAACGAGATCCAGAAGGAATTGGCAGAGCTGGAGGGGATGCTGGGATGAGTGGCGTGAAACTTGGCGAAATATGCGATTTCGTTAACGGCAAAGCATTCAATGCTGACGATTGGAAAACTTCAGGAGTGCCCATTGTTCGGATTCAAAATCTGAACGACGAAACCAAACCATTTAACTATTGCAACTCAACGGTAGATGAAAAATTCCACGTCAATACTGGTGATTTGCTGTTCTCATGGTCAGGAACACCGGGCACATCATTTGGAGCGTTCATTTGGGAGCGCGGCCATGCTTACCTCAATCAACACATCTTCAACGTCAAAGTCCGTCACGACGTAGATAAGAGGTACTTGTTTCACTCGCTCAATGCGAGCATGCACTTAATGATTGATCAAGCGCATGGAGGGGTGGGCCTTCAGCACATCACCAAAAAGAAGCTTGAAGGCATCGAAATCGCGCTGCCTGAGCTAAAGGAACAAAAACGCATCGCCGCCATTCTCGACAAGGCCGACAGCCTGCGCCGCAAACGCCAGCAAGCCATCCGCCTCGCCGACGACTTCCTCCGCGCTGTCTTCCTCGACATGTTCGGCGACCCGGTCACCAACCCGAAGGGTTGGCCGGTCGGCACGATCCGCGATCTGGTGGCATCTGCCAATTACGGGACATCAGAAAAAGCCGACGAAACAGAGGGGCAGTACCCGATTCTGCGCATGAACAACCTGACCTATGAAGGACGACTGAATCTCTCGTCGCTCAAATATGTAGATCTGGATGAGAAGGTGGCAGACAAGTATCTCGCCCGCAAAGGTGATCTGCTCTTCAACCGGACCAATAGCAAAGAACTGGTTGGAAAGACTGCCGTGTACGACCGCGACGAGACGATGGCCATCGCCGGCTATCTGGTCCGAGTCCGCATGAATGAACGAGGCAACCCTTACTACGTGTCGGCATACCTGAACTCCACACATGGCAAAGCCACGTTGCAATCCATGTGCAAGTCCATCGTTGGTATGGCGAACATCAATGCGCAGGAAATGCAGAACATCCAGATCATGCTACCCCCGATTGATCTTCAAGACCGTTACGCCAACGTGGTCGAAAAGATGCGAGCAATAGAGCAAACTTTTTCGCAATCTGGTGAGGTCTGCGACAAATTGAGCGCGGCACTCTCCCTAGATCTTTTGAGCTGATTACATGCCATCCCTCATCAAATCCATCGCACTGAAGAACTTCAAAGGCTTCTCAGAAGAAGTTCGTATCGATCTGCGCCCAATCACGCTGCTCTTCGGCGCCAATAGCGCGGGCAAAAGTACGATCCTGCAGGCATTGCAGTACGTGCGCGAAATCCTTGAACGCAACAACCTCAACCCGGATCGCACGCTACAAGGCGGCGAGGCGGTAGATCTGGGAGGTTTCCTGAATCTTGTATGTGGCCGTGACCCAGCCAAACGCATCGAGATCGAAATCGGTATGGATCTGCGGGGAGAGTCGTTCCCTGAAATCACACCAGAGTCCTTCGACGAATGGGTTGCATCGAATGAAACCCACGATTTTTACTCGGAGCTGTATGAGATTCGTGGTGCGGTTTTAGATGCCAGTGTGCGCTTGGAAATCGCATGGCAACCGTTGCGGAATACAGCCGTTGTCACCAAGTATGAGGTCGGCATCAATGGCAGTTGGTGCGTTCGTCTGGAGGGCTCGCCGACGGGTCGCGATGTGACGATGCAGATCAATCGCGAGAACTCGATCTTTCTGCGCGAGCAGACAGAGGAAGATGAGGAGGCCGATGCCGCGCTGGCTCTGTTGGACGACTGGGTGGCGGAGTCCGACATTCCCGCCGGCGAAGGCTCACCGTTGTTGCCCGACGGGCAACGCCCTAGGGTATCTGTATTGCCCAGTATTCTCGCTGCAGTGCGCGATGCAGGTATGGAGCGCCCGGGTGCAGGTTTGCGGTCATGGCTGCATGGTTTTGGCAGTGCCTTGCCCCGCTTGGAGCGCATGCTCAACATTCCGGTCTCGGGCGTTCAGGGCGCCCAGAATATTTACGTCGCGCGGGAGTTCACGGCATTTCTGACCTGGCTTACCGTCGGCCCCGCGATGCTTCTCCGCGATCAATTGCAGGCCGCTCGCTATGTCGGCCCGCTGCGCCGTGTGCCTCCGCGTGGCTTTGAGGCTTCACTGACAAAAAACGAATCGGCTTGGGCAGACGGTATGGCTGCGTGGGAGGCTCTGCTCGTGCGCTCAAACGAGATGTTGGAGCGCTGCAGCGATTGGCTGCGCGACGCCGACAAGCTGAATACCGGCTATGGCTTCCTGCGTACCGAAGTGCAGGAGATCGACACCGACACCGGCGCACCACTTGGCCGCCCAAAACCGCGCTTATCCCTTGTTGACGCAGCAGGTCTGAAGCACCAGGCGCTGGATATCGGCGTTGGCATCTCGCAGGTGGTCCCCGTCGTGGTCGCCGCGCAAGACGACCGCGCCAGCATCGTCTCCATCGAGCAACCCGAACTCCACGTCCACCCGGCAGTGCAAGTCGGCCTCGGCGATCTCTTCATCGACGGCGCCATCGAGCGCGGCCTGAGCTTCCTGCTCGAAACCCACAGCGAACACCTGATCCTGCGCCTGCTGCGCCGTATCAAGGAAACTACCGAAGGCTCACTGCCGGAAGGCGCATCTGCTGTGACGCCAGATGACGTGAATATCGTCTATCTGGAAAAGGGCCAAGATGGCGGCGTTATCGCCCACTCCATTGGCGTTGATGCCAACGGTAAATTCAACGACCGCTGGCCGCGTGGTTTTTTCCCCGAGCGGATGCGTGAGGCTTTACCACCTGAGGTGCGTCGCCGCATGGAGGCTGGCAGTGCGGGGGATGCATCTTGATCTACGAGTACGCACTGGATCCCAGCCTTGTAGTCAATTGGGCTATCAATGAAACGGGGAGAGTTGTCGGTCAATTCGGAATGGATCAGCGCCGGCTTCTGTCGGACTTTCCCAGAGATTGGAAAGGCCAGGCTTACGGCGAGTTTTACAAGTACTTCGGATATGACGACACGTCGCTGGATTTTCAGAATGCCCAGCCCGCATTCGAGGCCTACGTCCAGCTACTGACTGACCACACAGTCAGGCGAAACAGGACGATAGACGAAAGCAAAAGCTGGCTCGATGAGGCTGTGACGGAGCATTCATCGCGTCCTTTTCACGCCATCATGGCTTCCCACACTGGCGATGGCTCTTGCGCTTCGGTCATCACGCCGAACGTTATTGACGATATTCGGGATGGCAGGTGGTATCTACCAACCATTGCCTCGGCACGAAAGACGGCTACAGAAATTGCTCAGGCTGTCGCGCCCCTGCTTAAGGTTGCAAACAGGATTGCGCTCATAGACCCTTACTTTGACCCTTCCGAACCACGCTATCTCGCAACTTTCACGGAGATGATGAAGATTGCTTTCGGGCCGTCTCGTTGCATCGGAACTTGGCCTTCAGTTTCAATTATGACCAACGTCTATCAGGCGCATCGGTCGCGAGACGGTGAGTTCACTGCAGATCAGAAGGCGAAAGTCGCAGCAGATCTGACTAGCAAGGCGATTAAGTTTCTGCCGGCACACTTACCAAAAGGGGCGGTCGTCGAGTTCTACTGCCTTGAAAACCCGCCGTCCGGTGACTCATTTCACAACCGCTTCGTACTCACCGATGCAGGTGGAGTCATCGCTCCGTATGGACTGGATGATTTCTCGAGCGGAGCTGGGCATAACGCCAGAGATGATCTGCAACCGATGTCAAAGGGCGTCTATGAGGGACGCTGGAGGCAGTATGCAGAGAAGAAGGATGTATCGATCATCGGCAATCCAGTGCGCGTTGAAGGCCTAGCTTGATTGCTGGCTGCGGAGCCGCTTTTCGACGGCTGAAAATTGCATAGCGATGGCATTCCTAAGGGCTGATATCCCCGCCTTGATATCCGAAGTACTCACTACAAGGAGGCCCCATGGCAAAACGGTCCGCCAAGTTTCAAGTTAGCTCCCGGTTGGCGCATCTGCTCAGTCAGGAGTACTCGTCGTCCGAAAGAGCGCTGAAAGAGCTGGTCGACAATGCCTGGGACGCCGATGCGGATTCCGTCCACATCTCCTTGCCCGAGCCGATGTCGGACTCGCCAATAGAAATCGTGGATGACGGCACCGGTATGACAGAGGAAGAGGTTCGCCGCCACTACCTGAATATCGCAGCCGATAGACGAATTGCGCGTGGCGAGCGGACTGCCGGGAAGGCTCGGCGAGTCAAGGGCAGGAAGGGAGTCGGGAAGTTCGCTGGCCTGATGGCAGCATCCGAGATGCGCCTTGAGACCTGGGCTCGCGGCGTGAAAAGCAGTTTCGATCTGCGATTGGTTGACCTTGCCGGAGTTGAGGACATCGAGAAGCTTCCCATCGACATCGCGTCCGAATCATGCCCCGGAGATAAGCATGGTACGCGGATTGTCTTGGGCGGCTTGCATGCGGGCTTCGCCCTGCCTGACCCGAAAAAATTCCGGCAGGTTTTGCTGCAGGAGTATGGCCGCGAATCCGGCATCGTCATTCACGTTGATGGCAAGCCATTGGGCGTCGATGACGTGGAGGGTAGCTATCAGGACACTTCACTCCAGGTTGAGGGAGTGGGCGATGTGCGCTTGCGCTTTTCGATTGCGGAGAACAAGTCGGTATCACGTGCGCCGGGAATCGTACTTAAGGTAGGTGGCAAGGCCATTGGGAAGCCTTCGTTCTTCGGCTTGGATGAGCGAGACGATTTTCCGCAGAAGCTCTTGAAGAAGCTCTATGGCGAAATAGATGCCGATGGTTTGCATGATCACGTTACGGCGGGCTGGGACAGCATCATTGAGAACAGCGAGCTGTTGACCAAGCTGGTCGAGACGGTTCAGCCGATGCTGACATCAGCATTTGAATCGCGCTACAGGCGCGACATTCAACTAGCCCAGGCGAGATTGAAGCGCACGGTTCATGAGCGACTGGCCGAGCTACCGGAGTACCGACGGGAGTACGCGCAGCGTGCAATAGAGAGAGTGCTGGATCGCTTTTACGGGGACGCACCGGAAAAGATTGAGCCATACATCTACGTTTTGCTTGAGGCGATTGAAAACGCCGACTATGGGACAGTTCTTCGCCACATTGCTGAAGCGGAACGCAGTGATGTGGTTGCAGTGGCTGAAGCGTTAGCAGATTTTGGTCTGGCAGACATGGCTCATCTCGTCGAGCAAGCCAAGGCGCGGCAAGCATTCCTGGATAAGCTTGAGGCCCTCGCGCGCGACCCGAAAACGCTTGAAGCCCAAATGCACAAGGCCATTGAGAAGAACCTCTGGTTGCTTGGTGCGCAATACAGTCTGTTCAGCTCGAACAGGACGCTCGCCCGTCAATCTGAGGACTATCTGGACAAGAAATTTACGGGACAACGTGCAAAGGATCGCCCCGATCTCCTGCTGAACGAGAACCTCGATGGGGCTGCGTTGCTGATCGAGTTCAAGCGCCCAAGCCATCCCCTCAATCACGACGACTACCAGCAAGCAACCGGATATCGCCATGACTTGCACAAGGTGATGAACAAGCCCATCGAAGTGCTGTTGATTGGCGGCAAGCGCTCCCCCGATTTTCCGCAGAAAGACCTGGAGCCCAATGTTCGCGTACTGTCATATCTGGACGTGATCGCCACAGCGCGACGTCTGATCGAATGGCAGTTGAAGACCGGCCAGAACTGACGCGTATTGCAGGAGGCAATGAAATCGGGCCCTTTCTAGCAATTGCAGGGGAAAGTCGTTGCTCAACAATATTATGTTTTGGTAAAGAGATTTACGTTGCGTGGCAGGCGGCATATCCGAGAGTGCATGTAACTAACTGATTTGGTTTGAGTTGTTGTCTGCTGCAATGGCAGGCACGTTTGTCGCAGGTGCATGGCATCAACTTCAGGAGTTCATGCCATGCATAGCAATGTCGAGTTTGATTCCTTCCCCCTGACTAACCACGCACAGCGGCGCATGCAGCAGCGTCGTATCCCATCGCAGGTGCTGGATATGGTGCTGCAGCACCAAAATCGGAATGCACAGGCGATTGCCGAGCAGTGTGCGAAGCTGTATGACGAATTCGTAGGATTCGTTGAGAATATGGAGGATGCAGGGAAGCGGATTGAGCAGGCACAAAAGGCATATCAGGATGCTCATGGCAAGCTGGCTTCCGGCCGAGGGTGTCTTATCAGCCAGGTCGAAAAGGTGCGGGCGCTTGGGGTCAAGTCAAGCAAGACCTTGCCGGCGCCGCTGATGCACGGCCTGGAGTTGGCTGCAGAAGAAGGAACCGAAGCCCGCATAGGCTGACGATTCCAGACAATATCGAGGAGCGAGTCAATGAGTTCTCAAGCCGGATGGTTGCAGGGATTCTTCGGTGCGCGTGGTCTGCAGGGAGC
Source organism: Viridibacterium curvum (assembly GCF_039544165.1). Lineage (NCBI taxonomy): Bacteria > Pseudomonadati > Pseudomonadota > Betaproteobacteria > Rhodocyclales > Rhodocyclaceae > Viridibacterium > Viridibacterium curvum. The sequence continues at coordinate 622,473 of NZ_BAABLD010000017.1, read as the reverse complement.
AGACAAGCGGATGCTATATGCGTATCGGCTCAAGGGGGACGAGTTCGCCACCCTGGCAGACAGCTTGCGTGAGAGCCTCGCCGCTGCGTCGTTTGAGCAATTGGCGACGCGTAGCACCTTCTTTTGCGCGCAGTTTGTGCTCTTCGCCTCCGAGTGGTGGCATCGGGAATATCGGGGAGGAGCCTGGAGGTGGGACCCGATTTTTCATGCACTGGGCTACCTGACAGCGGTAGATGCAAACAAGCGCACCACGTGTGTAGAGCGTGGTCTGGGATATTGGAAACATCGACCATCAGGCGTTGGCAAGATGTACTTCGGCGCCATCGTCGCCCATGGTGGGCTGCCCCTCAAGGCTCTGGGGCAAGGTACTGGCAAGCTGAGTGGCATCCTGCTCCATGCGCTGCGTCTGGCGGCTCGTTATGGATGGGGTGAAGAGCAACTGGTGGACGTGGTGCGAGAGCGGGCGGCCTCACTGCCCGATAGCCTGAGGCACGAGGAGATCTACCTGTTGTTGGCCCAGATGGTACTGACCGCGCTTGAATTGCGTCGGGAGTTCAGACTGGAAGCAGGCGGCGACGTTCTGGCGACGCTGCAACGGCATGACCCCGCCTGGATGGATCGATTTCCTATCTCGCTGGAGGAGTCTGCAGCGAAGCCACTGTTGGCTGATCTGGTGAAGGAGGCTGTGCTGCAGCAGCCCACGAGCGGTGGCCGGGTGTTCTCTTTGGAGCGCACGCTGTTTGAGGGGGGCAGTGGCGGTTTTCGTCTGCGCGCTACATTGCGTACGAAGCGAAACGTGACGGTTGAAGAGCTGGCACAAAGCTTCAGATTGGCACCAGAAAAGTTGCCCAGCTTTTTCAGCATCGATCCTTTTGCCGAGTTGGCGGATCCCTGGTTGAGTGGACGTCTGGTGTTGGGGCATGAGGGCGCCGTCAGGCTGGATGGCGCTGATCGCGTGTTGCCTGAGAGTTTGGTATGCGATGAGGTTTGTCTGGTACTGCGCCACCGCGCCAGCATCGTGAGTGATGGACCAATCCCCGTGCCAGGTGGCGCGGCACTTTCGTCTGACCTGCCTTGGGTGTTTGCGGAACGCGACGGGACATGGAGTTTCCTGGCGCAAGGCGGCGCGCGATTGCCTGATCGAATGCTGCGCGTTGCCGTGGCTGAGGGCTGGATCGTAGAACCAGCGGATGCAAGTTCGAGCGTGCTTAGTTGTGGGCGCTTGGCTTCAGCAGGAGCCGAGCAGATGCAGCGCGAGGTGTTTGCCATTGAAGGGAGCGCGACGCTCACGTTGGCTGATCAGGTCTATCTCGTTCGCTGTGGGCAAAGTGCGCGACTTTCTGAAATGTATTCCTGGGAAGGGCGGCGCTTGCCTTGGCAACCTGCGCGCATGCCAGCGTTTCGTGGTGTCCCCAAGCTTTACCGGATCATGGAGAGCGGAGAAGCCTTACGTGTACCGACCAGCGAGATTATCTGGAGGGAGGCTGGCAGTGGCCGGGCGCTGGATGCTCACGCCGCGCGTGGCATCGTCGATGCAATAGTGGTTCAGTCCGGCGAGACATGTGCTCGTTTTCGCATGCTGATTCTGAGTGAAGGCGCAACGATCGAGTTCGGCTCGGGCAGCAGCATTCAAGAAGGGCGCGTGCGACTGAAAGGTTTTGATGCGCCGAACGTAGCCTGCTTGAGTTGCGAGGTCACGGCTCGCGTTGTGAGGGAGGCGGAGGCCTCCGAACTGCACCTCCGGTCCAATGGGGGGGCTCCACCTGAATCGATACGTGTCAGTGTGGGGTGGGGGGCGGCCGAGGCAGTCTTCGCTCTGCCATTTCCGAGTTCGGGCGGGCGCTTCTTTGACCCTCAAGGGACGCCGATGCGCGACCGGGAGCGGCTTGTCCTGTCTGCGCTGTCGGGGATTCGTCTGCGAATTTTCGATCAAAACCCCAGTGCGCCCAAACAGTATTCATTGCATCTGGCGTTGCTTTGCAATGAACGATCAGGCACTGGATCCCTCAGCGATGAGATTCGCTTGCAACTACCCGAGAACGGACTCGCCGAGTTTCGATTGATTGATTTTCAACGAAACATCGAGGCATTGATTGGATTCACCTCTGATCTGGATGCCTATGTTCGGGTGTCTCTCCGGGTGGGCGGCAAGGTTATGTGTGTGCTGGATGTCGCGCGATATGTGGCCGGACTTGAAGGAACGACTGAGCGCACGCTGCGCATACCTGATGAGGAGATGATCAGGCTGTCGTCCGACGACCTGCGTTCAATCTGCATGTTTGCAGCGCCTTTGACGAGCCCGGTTAGGGAGTCGGTTTCGCTTGTTCAAAGTCTGAGCGAGGGGGTGCCTACTGGTGCGTGGAGCATGGAGGGGCTGAAACACCCCGAGCGTTTCTGGCTTGTCTTCCCGGGGCGAGAGGCCATCGTTCCAATGAGGCCAGCTCTCTGGATTGATGCGGACAGAACAGAGGTGGCGCAACGCTGCAGTCTAGGCGCTGCAATGGGGCTGGCAGATCAGACGGAGCGGCGCACAGCCATCGAACTGGCGTTGGGCGAAATGTGCAACCAGTTTGAGCATCCATCGTGGCGCTTGTTTGAATACCTTTGCAGTACCTTGTCTCATTTGCCATTGGGCACGCTCGATGTTTTCCATGTGCTTGCCGGGCAGCCGCAGTTTGCTGCCGCTGTGGCCTTGCGCGCGCAGCACGACGATATCGGGTCCTTGTGTCGTCGGCTGGGGAGCGAGATGGGATTTGTGTGGGAGCTAACGTCGCCGACGGACTGGCTGGATGCCTTGAGATCTTTGCAGCACCACAGCAGAGCTCAGTTTGCAGATGGCTTCGACGTAGTGTTTCCGATTCTTCTGAAGGATCGCTGCGACAAGTTGCGTGAAGCACTGCCCTCCATTTCATTGTTGTTTGATCTTGTGGTGTTTGAAGGTTGCGGGGAGTCAACAGATGCAATGCGGTACGCACTGCAATCTAAAACGAGATCAGTGGAGCAGATTGCGGCCCACATGCTGAAAGGCGAAGGTAGCTTGCTGCAGACAATCCTGCTCAGGAACCATGCTGATGATGCGCATTGGCCGGAGCAGTGGTTCTTTAAGAACAAGGCATGGGACGCGATTGCTGAGAGGGCGACCGGCGATGTGGGGAGCAAGTTGAAAGCGGTTGGCAGGGCGATCTTGTGGATTCCCAGCAAAGATGACTTCAAGCTGACCGTCGTGAATATGCCCGCGTTGCTCGCGATGTGGACAGTGTTTGGTGTTTCAAGGGAGTGGTGGCGTACTGAGGCGAACCGACTCGCGCTTCGAAAAATTCGGGCCTTCGATCCAGAGTGGTTCAAGCAGGCCTATCAGCAGGCTCTGATTGCGTGTTTAGCCGCCAGTACTTCCCCGGCGCCGGGGATGAGAAGACCGGGAGGACGGGACAAGGCCCCCGCACTTTTCAGCGCCCCTACTAACGTTTGCTCGCACAAGTTGAGACCATGAAAAACAGCTATTTCGCTGAGTTGCTACCGGAGCTTGCGACCCGGGCTTCGCGCGCCACACTAGGCCGCCTGGGATTCTCCAACCCTGCGTTGAGGCGGTTTCTTTCCGAGGCGTTTTCGCGTGAAATCGGTGCGCCAGGCAGCTATATCGGCGAGCCTGTTTTCGAAGCGACTTTTGGCTGGGAACAGGCCGACAAGACGCTCGCTCAGTTGAGCGCAGACTTGCTGACGCCCAAGACGGTTGCTGCGCTGGATCAGCCGCCGAAGGACAAAGATGGTAGGGACAGCTCCTACCGTTTCCCGAGGGACGCCTTTCCATACAAACACCAGTTGGAAGCGTGGGGACACCTGTCCAGAGATGAGCCTCGCTCTGTCGTAGTGACCAGCGGGACGGGTTCCGGCAAAACCGAATGCTTCATGGTGCCGATTCTCGACAGTCTGGCGCGGCAAGTGTCACAGTCAGGCCAGAAGCTGGTGGGCGTGCAAGCGCTTTTTTTGTACCCACTCAATGCGCTGATCGAGAGTCAGAAAGAGCGCTTGCATGCATGGACGGCGAGCTTCGACGGATCTATTCGTTTCTGCCTCTACAACGGAAATACTCCGGATAGGGAGCCTCAGCACCGCCGGGATGCGGCGCCAAATCAGGTTATTGACCGCGAGGTTTTGCGCGCGGCGCCCCCGCCTATCCTGGTGACGAATGCAACGATGCTTGAGTACATGCTTGTGCGTGCTCAGGACGCAAATATGCTGAAAGCTTCCAGAGGTCAGCTGAAATGGATTGTCCTGGATGAGGCGCACACCTATATCGGCTCTCAAGCAGCAGAACTGGCTTTGTTGCTGCGGCGTGTTTTGCATGCATTTGATGTGGAGGCGTGCAATGTGAGGTTCGTGGCGACGTCTGCAACCATCGGTGGCGGCGAAGCCGCTGAGCAGCTGAAGCACTTCCTCGCAGACCTGGCGGGATTGCCCGCAGATCGTGTGCATGTCGTATCGGGGCGACGCAAAATTCCCGAACTGATCGCGGGCACTACCGACTATCGGCAGGCGACTCTGGAGCAATTGGAGGCACTGCCAATGGCTGAACCAGAAGTGCGCTATGCGGCGTTCTGTGCGAATCAGACGGCTCGCCGCATTCGTCAGCTATTCGTGCCAGAGGATGGCCGCGCAAGGCAGCTGCGCCGTGTGATTGCGGAGCTGTTCGGCGCAGAAGCCGCCGTTGATCACGCGTCACAGATCACCGCATTGCGCTGGCTTGACCTGTTGACGTCGGCCAGGTTCTCTTCTGGCAGAGAGGCTGTGCCGTTCCTGCCCTTACGCATGCATATTTTTCATAACGTGCTGGCGGGGCTATGGGCGTGCGTTGATCAGAGCTGTACTTGTAAGGACGGCACGGCGCTGGATGCCCCTGAGTGGGCTTTCGGCATGCTTTACCAGGAAGAGCGACGGCACTGCGATTGTGGCGCGCCCGTCTTTGAGCTTCGATCCTGTAGTGATTGCAATACCACCTATCTGTGGGCGGAACGGAAAGTAGATCGCAGGACGGGAGCGCATCGTCTGACGCATGCGTCGACCGAGAACGAAGATGAGTTCAAGCTGGACGTTGAAGTTGCCGACGACGACGAGGCTACGGATCAGGATTTTTCAATCGATGCCCCGCTTCTGATTGCAAATGCACATCTGAGATCGACAACCAGCATTTTTATCGATAAGAAAACACTGGAAATCAACCCCGTTGAAACCACTGAGGTGACCGAAATAAGGGCCTGCGAGGCAGGGGCCTTCGGCGATGACGGGGAGATTGTGTTGTGTTGTCCAGAGTGCGGCGGACACAAAGGCGATGGGCGGAGGTTTTTCCGCAGAGCGATTCTCGGCGCCCCGTTTCTGCTCGGCGAGATCATTCCCACGCTGCTGGAGTTTTGCCCTGATTTTGACGAGAAGGGCGTGTCACCGATGAGTCTGCCTTGGCGCGGTCGACGCATGATCACGTTTACGGACAGTCGGCAAGGTACTGCAAGAATTGCAGCCAAGTTGCAGCAGGACAGCGAGCGCAATGCTGTTCGAAGCTTGATTTATCAGCGCATGTTGCAAGCAGGCCGGATCGGCGCAGACGACAAGGCCCAGAAGCTCAAGAATGACATAGGCGCTCTGGAGGCGGTTCTCGCTGGTGTTGAGAATGAAGCCATCAGAAGAATCGTCGAAGAGAAGCGTGCGGAGCTGGCAGCATTGTCCGAGCCGCAGCCCGTGCAATGGCGGGACATCACTGCATGGTTGATGACCAATGAGCCTGACGTACGAGACTGGATCTACGACTACTACTCCGACCTTGATCCACAACTGTTCAAACAGTCTGATGGTCGTGAGACGCTAGCCCGCATATTGACCATGCGGGAGTTTGCGCGTCGACCGAAGCGTGCCAACAGTCCGGAAACCATGGGGCTCGTGGCAGTAAGGTATCCCAAGCTGGATAGCGTGAAGGTTGCACCAGCTGGTTTTTCTATTGCGGACTGGAAAGACTTTCTGAAAATCGCTTTGGACTTCTGGGTGCGGGAGAACTCATTTATTGACCTGCCCGACTCTTGGAGGAAATGGGGCGGGAATCGCCTTTCCAGGAAATGGCTCTTGCCTCAGGATTCAAAAGAGCAGCCGAGCAACACTCTGAAACGCTGGCCAAAATGCAATACCAGCGGCATCCAGCCAAGATTGGTTCGTCTGCTGTCCTACGCACTGGGCAAAGACCCTCTGAGCACTACAGGGCGTGATGAGATTGACGCCTTGTTGCTTATAGCTTGGCAAAACCTGGTGGAGGTTGGGCTGCTGACCGCTTCTACGCAGGGCCGGTTCTTGCAGTTGGAAGACATCTCCTTGTCGCCCATCACGAAAGGCTGGTTGTGCCCGGTTACTCGTCGCGTACTAGATGTTACTTTCAAAGGCGTTACCCCCTACCTTCCCCGCAAAGACATCAGCAAGAAGTACGCGGAGTGTTCGCCACTTGCGATTCCGCTGGGCGTTGTGACGGACGATGATCACGCAGAGAGACTGAATCGCTGCCGTGCCTGGTTGAATGCTGATGCGTCGATTCTGGCCTTGCGGATGGAGGGGGTCTGGACCGACCTGAATGACCGCATCGTAGAGGGTAGTCGGTACTTCCGTACGGCAGAGCACTCAGCCCAGCAGTCAGGAGCGCGCTTGCAAGCCTACGAGCGAGATTTCAAGTCGGGGCGGGTCAACCTGCTGAGCTGCTCAACAACGATGGAAATGGGCGTCGACATTGGCGGCATCTCAGTTGTGGCCATGAACAATGTACCGCCACACCCAGCGAACTATTTGCAGCGGGCTGGCCGGGCCGGACGACGGAGCGAAACGCGATCAATGGCATTGACCGTGTGCAAGAACAATCCTCACGATCAGGGGGTCTTGCGGAATACCTTGTGGGCATTTACGACAAGCATTTCCGCGCCTTCAGTCAGACTGTCCAGTGCATTGATTGTTCAGCGGCACATCAATTCGTTGTTGCTGGCGGCATTCTTGAAACGTTCAATCGATGGGCATGGCTCGGCAGATAAGCTCGATCTTGATTGGTGGATGTTGCCGAAGGGCGGTGCGCCCGTTGATCGCTTCATTGCTTGGGCTGAGTGCTTTGAGTCACAGGTCGAGGCATCGATCAGTTCCGGGATGCGTACTCTCCTTGTCCGGACATGCCACGCAGGCCTCACGAATCTGCAGAGCCTTACGCGTCAAGCGGCTGCGATGGTCTTCAGGCACAAGACTGACTGGTTCAATGAATATGAAGTGATTCAGGATCAGCTGAAGCAATTCTCAGGGAGCAAAGAGAAGAATCCAGCGTTTAAGGCTCTACAGATGCAGAGCGGCCGACTCACGGGCGAGTATTTGCTGCGCGAACTTGCGGGGGCAGGAGTGCTTCCCGGTTACAGCTTCCCGAGCAACATTGCGTCTCTGGATACGCTGACGTGCGACGAGATCGCGCGCGAGAAAGAGCGCAAGAAAGAGCGTCGCTCGCGCGATGACAATGCGTACCAGCGCCGTGAGTTGCCAAGTCGGGACATCGCCACGGCGTTACGCGAGTACGCCCCTGGTGCTGAGGTAGTTATCGATGGGCTTGTTTACCAGTCACGCGGTGTCACGCTGAATTGGCATGTGCCCGCCTCTCTACAGGCCACTAACGAGATTCAGAGTCTGCGCCGCGCTTGGCGATGCGAGAGGTGCGGGAGCAGTGGTACTGCAACGAGCGCTGAGAATCTTAGCCACTGCTTCGATTGCGGCGCTTTGCTCACTTGCAATAAACAAACTCGTTTCGACTATCTGCAGCCGGCGGGATTTGCAGTAGATCTTTACGCAGCGCCACACAACGACGTTTCACAGCAAAGCTATGTACCAGTTCAACGCCCGTGGGTCGATGCCCGTGGAGAGTGGCGGCCGTTGAGTAATCCTGTGCGAGGAAAGTTCAGGGTCAGTGATGCAGGAACTGTCTTCCACTATTCAGATGGCGTGTCGGGAGAAGGGTACGCGGTGTGCCTGCACTGCGGACGTGCAGAACCGATGCCGGTAGATTCAAGTTTGTTGCCAGAGGCGTTTCAAGATCATAAGTCCGGGAAGATGAAAGAGCACAGGCGGCTGCGCGGTGCAGAGGGCGGTGAAACCGCAATCTGCTCCGGTAGCCAGTCGTCGTACGCGATCAAGTCGGGTCTCCGCCTGGGGCATGAATCGACGACAGATGTACTTGAGCTTGTTTTCTTCGGACTGGACGGCAAACCACTGAACGACGTAGTGACAGCCTACTCCATTGCAGTTGCTTTGCGTTCTGCTGTAGCAGAGCAGCTCGGTATTGAGCTGGATGAGCTGGGGGTCGAGACGAAGCCGGTTCAGTTGAGCGGACAAGCAACAGCGCAAGCTATTGTCATTTTCGATAGAGCGTCGTCTGGCTATAGTTCATCTATTGCGGATAGTGTGTCTGATTTGATCCGTAAAGCTGCACGAAAGCTCGATTGTCAGGCTTCCTGCCCGGCGGCTTGTCAGCACTGCTTGCTCCAGTTCGACACGCGCTACCGTATTGATGACCTTGATCGCAATGCCGCCCTGCGTTTCCTCACTGAACCTTGGTTATCGGGGCTCGCCTTGCCGGTTGATCTTGCCTTTTTTGGGAGAGATTCACGTGCTGAGTGGCAGAGGCTTCCAGAAGCAATCAGCAGCGTGATCAAAAAGCCCGGCGCGAACAAACTTCGTTTGTATCTACAGGGAGTGCCGGAGGACTGGGATCTGGCCGGATCGCCTATAAAACGGCACGTCCGGCGTTGGCTGGAGTTGCCGTTGGAGTTGGTAGCACCCCTCAGCGTGTTGGACGCTTTGTCTTGTGAAGATCGCGAAAGCTTGTTCGGTTTGTCTGCGCTTGGTGGAGTTCAAGTTCTCTCGAGCAATGGTGTGAGCAAAGCAGGATCAAACGCGGCCGTTCTGGCCGAAGTGCTATTCCAGGATGGAACCAGCGAGGTTTGGGCATCTGACTTTGCAGAGATTGGACTTCCAGACGCACACTGGGGGGCTGTCAGAAGGGCGGCGTTGATAGTCGGGCGCACAAAGTTTGAAGCTCAAGCATTGAGTCCTTACGAGTGCGTGACAGGGGGATCCGACGCCCCCGTCGTCACGAGGATCGAAATACAGGGGCAGTTTGACGGACCGATCCAAGAACAAGGAGGGCGAGCCTCTTTTGCGGATCAACTTCTGGACGCACTGGGGCTTGCTCCTGCCCACGATTTGTTTCGTGGCAGTGCCGAGATCGTTCGCATCGAATACCAAGATCGATATTTGATGACGCCTTTGTCTTGCGCGCTACTCGTTGAGACGGTGAGTGCCCTGAAGCGACGTTTTGAGGATGTTTGGGCGCTCAAGTCTATCGATGTGACAACGTTGGAAATCCGGAGAGCAGGAGATGATTTCCGCAAACCATTGCATGTGTCCGACACTTGGCAGACCTCGACAGAGCGAGGCAGTGCGCTGAAAGCTGCCTTCGAGTATTGCGGTATTCCTTCTAGCGTGAGCTGCGCACCAAAGCAAAGTTGTCCGCATGGCCGGTATTTGAAACTCATCTTGTCCGACGGGCGTTTAGTACGAGTGACTTTGGACCAGGGATTCTCATGTTGGCGTGAGACATCTCGAAGCTCCCTTATCCGCACTGGGTGTCCGTTTGACTTCGGAGCTAGCGTCGCCAGGCAGGGAGAGTTGCTGGCAAACATGAATTTGGTAATCGAAGGGCCAGAGGGAGAGAGCTACGCCATTGTCGACTATGGGACAAGTGAGTCGCCCGGGGTTTTCTAGACGTCTGATACGGTGTCTTTCAGGTCGGCGGATCGTGACGAGCAAACGACAATGAACGATTCCAAGGCCGAATTTGTCAAGCGGATCAAGGGTACAGAACTGCCTATCTCAGACGTTTACTAGGCACCTTCTTTTCAGGCACGCCTTTCAGTTTGTCGCGATAAAGCTTCAGAAAATCATCAATGTCGACATCCAGAATGTCGGCAAGCTCCACGAACTCAGTGAAATCCACACGGCGTTCGCCTCGCTCGTACTTTGATACGAAGCTTTGAGGCTTGTTCAGTTTTGCGGCCACCTCGATCTGCGTCAAGCCGGACTTCTCCCGCGCGCCGATCAGCAGCGTGCGGAAGTATTCGTACTGGACCCGGTGGATAGCTCTTGGCATCCACTCACAGTACTAACCCGTTATGGAATAACCCGAAACGGGTTATTATTGCATTGGTCGCTTGTGAATCGAGCTTGGGCGTTGTCCGCGAAAACACACCAAAGGAATGTCAGATTGAAGACCTGCTCTTGGCTGAAAGAACACAAATTTTCAGGGGATGTAAACGTAGCGGTTGATCGTGGCCACGAGATGCTTTGGCTGAACGTCGGCCAGAGGGTCGAACTGGGCTATCCGCTTCAGATGCCCGGTGTTGACATGTTCTTTGACGCGGACGAAGGCCGGCTTAATGCGACATTCCCGGCGATGTCGTGGTTGTCGATGAAGACAACCAGGGCCGAGGCTGAAATCCTGGCGAACGCGTTTGGCGTCAAGTTAGACGAAACAGGGCGCCAAGCCTCGGAGTCGCAGCCTTGAAAGTCATTCCTCGTTTTCTCAAGCTATGCGTAGGTGCCTTACTTGCTGGACTCGTAACCGTTGCTCACTCTGGCGTTGTTCCGCTTGATTTTGAAACGCACACTGACGATTACGACTACGTTAGCCAACAGATGCTTAATGAGTTGAAGGCATCGCTGGGCAGAAGTGCGGAGGTGCGACAGACGCGAGGCCGAGAGAGATACGTCCGGATTATTGTTCATACCCTGCCTCCGAGTCAGGACAACCAGATTGCTTACGCTGTCGTCTGGCTGGCCATGGGCCCACAAGGAGAGCAATGCCAGCAAGGGTGCTACCTGAACAGCATAGTTGGTCGAGCCGGAAACCTCGTGGCTGATCGAGCCGGGCAACGGATAGCAAGCGACACGCTGGGAATCATTCGCGCAATCTCACAACACTTCCCATAACCAAGAGCTACCGGGCGAGCAGGTATCTCTGCGTCTGCTTGTTGGTGATGGTCGTTGGCTTCGTAGTTGACCTGGCATCGTTCTGCATGTCGCCCAACCTGGAGCTGTGCCCAGACACTGCATCTGACTGCACGAAGGGTGTTCACAGGGGGGCGCAATACTGTGTTCACGTGGTGCACGCGATCAGGTGCGTGTCGTACAGGAGAGGCTCCCATGGCAAGCAGGCTCGATACACGCGAGGACGTACATCGATCCGTCGTGAGCGACAAGTTTCGGGATTTCTACGGCAGGCTGGCTGACCTGTTGGAGGGCCCCAAAGCCCATCGCGATGTGGGTGCCGGACTTGACCAGCTTCGCTTTCATGTCCTCGTCACCCGGGGCGTACAGAAGGACCTCGCCAGATTGTTCTCGAGCGGTTTTCTGACGGTGCCTCGCAAGGAAGTCTTACGCGTGATCGGCGTCAGCGAACGAGCACTCCTGAGTGCAGACGAGAGCGCTCTACTGAGCCCTGGCGCCAGTGATCGCCTTCTGCGTCTGGCATCTGTGGCTCAACAGGCCATGGATGTCCTGGGCTCGCAAGAGGCAGCCGAAGCCTGGCTTGCCAAGCCCGCCATCGGCCTGGATCGCAACCGCCCGATTGACCTGATTACGACATCCGCAGGAACGGGTGCGGTCAAGGCGCTACTCAAGCGCATGGACTACGAGGTCTATGTTTGATTGAGCAGCCCCGGCTAGAAATTCAAGGGATGCATGTTCTTTAGCGGAACGCAGCGTCCGTAGATCTCCCTGGAGGAATGGCATGGACCGTCGTCGTAAGGTCATCAAACGCAAGCGTCAGTACGAGCGCCAGGCAATGCGGGCAAAGCGGCGGCGCCGATGTCGCATCGCGGACCTGCTTCCGGAAAAGGGGGAGGCGCTACCGATTCTTGAAGAATGGGATCGCCTCGTTTCAGTTGGTCGGGAAATCGTATGAGCAGAGATTTCTGTGGCGTAGGGGCCGGGGTATTTGACCTGCCGCCCGACAAGCGGCCAAAGATTGGGGCGCAGCCGCGCCGGGCCAATACTCGGTTTAAAATTGCCTGAATGCATAAATATTGGTAACTCAACATGAGCGGTCGCGCAAAAGTTTCGAAGGCAATCAGGAACATCAAGGGCTTCAGAGCCGAGAGCGGTCTCAACCAGGCGGATTTCTGGATTCCCTTGGGCTGCACCCAGTCGGCAGGAAGCCGTTTCGAGAACGGGCGAAAGATTCCGACCCCGACAGCGATCCTCTTGGTTCTGAGAGAGCAAGGCATCATTGATGACGAAGCCCTCAAGCAAGCCATGCGCACCGTGAAAGCGTCCAGAAAGTAAGGCGCGTGACATTCAGAGACTTGGTCTCTGGATCACCGGACCGCCCTCTACGAGCCGCTGTGGCGTCAGCCCCAATTTCACCCGCATCAAGCAACCGCTTTGGTGAATTTAATGCTTTTTGGGTTTCGGAAGCCACCCGTCCGAAACTCCGGGAGTTCACCCATAGCCGCCTTTTAGAATCCATGCTCGCCAGCACTCCGTGCTGAAAATCTAGCCACCGCAAGCGCCTGCGAACACCGCTCGCGCAGCCTCACGGTCGACTCGCACATGGATATCCGGGACATCTTCAATGCGCTCCGCGCCGGCCACACCGACGCCTCGCGCCTCCTGCGCCTGCACACCCCGCAAAAGCTCACCCCCCTCCTGATCGAACGCCTAGATGGCATCGAATCCATGGGGCCCGGAGCCGTTACGGATGACAGAAACGCTCCAGGCAACGTCACAGGATTCCGCCTGCGGCTCGTCACCGTCTCAGAAAGCGCCCATCTCCAGGCGACCGACTTCCTGGGCAAGCCTGTCCTCATCGAACTGCTCACGGCGCAATCACGCTTCGCGCTGCGCCCGTTCCACGGCCACATCACCGCCTTCGAACGACTGCAGAGCGATGGCGGCTTCAGCTACTACCAGCTGACCCTCGAACCCTGGCTCGCCTTCCTTGCACATCGTCGTGACAGCTTCGTCTTCTACGACAAGACCATCGTCGAGATCGTCGAGAGCATCTTCGCCGACTACCAGGGGCAGGGCGCCCTCACGCCAGCATGGCGCTGGGAGTTGGCCGACGCCTCGGTGTACCGCAAGCACAGCACCTGCACCCAGTACAACGAGACCGATCTGCAGTTCATCGACCGCCTGCTCGCGCAGGAGGGCATCAGCTACTACATCGAACACAGTGGCGACGCCAGCAGCGCCACCCTCGGCCAACACACGGTCGTGTTTGCCGATCACGTCGATGCCTTCAAGCCCAACGCCCAGGCCAACATCCGTTTCGCTCGCGCAGCGGCGACCCAGAGCGAAGACGCCATCCAGATCTTCACGCCCAGAGCGAGCTGGACCACCCAGACACTGGAGTCCGCCAGCTGGGACTACCGCACCCTCAACACCCGCCCGGTCTCCGCATCCGGCAGCGGCGCCAAGGATGACGCCGAGACGGATACCGGCCTCAGCCACTGGGAAGTCCCCGGCCTCTACGCCTGGCCTGACACCGAAACCGGTGAGCGACGGATCAGCCGTCGTCTTGAAGGAGACCTTGCCGCCGCACGCCTGATCCATGGCGAAGGGACCGAACGCACCATGACGCCGGGCCACCGCTTCAGCCTGATGGATCACTTCGACTTCAGCCCCAGCTTCGGACAACTCTCCGGCTCCCAGGCGGACGACGCATCCAACGGCTTCACCATCCTGCGTGTCGAGCACCATGCGCGGAACAACATCGGTGCCAGCCTCACCCAGCAGCTGGGTAACGTCGGGGCGCTGACAGGGCTCGCACAACGCTTCCTGGGCGCCAAGGACTCCGCCAAAGGTGTGCAAGGTGGGCAGGGCGACAAGGCAGAGGACGACACGCCCCTCTACATCAACCGATTCATCGTCCTGCCTGCTCCGCATCCCTACCGAGCGCGGCTCAAGGATGACCAAGGGCGCCAGCGCTTCGCAGCCCCCCTCGTTAAGGCACAAACGGCCATCGTGGTCGGCACGCCTGGCGAACCCGTGCATACCGACCGGGATGGACGCATCAAGGTGCAATTCCACTGGCAGCGCGGCGCTGCCAATAGCCATAGTCGTCTTGCCCACCCCTCCGGCGAAGAGAACGCTCCCGGAGACAACGGTGCCTGGAGCTGGGTGCGCGTCATGACCGCGTGGGCCGGCGCCAACTGGGGCGGCCACTTCATCCCGCGCGTGGGGCAAGAAGTGCTGGTGGAATTCATCGAGGGCGACATCGACCGCCCGGTGGTCGTCGGTGCGCTGTACAACGGCCAGGGCGCCGCCAATGCACAGAACAACCAGGTCGCCAGCGGCGCCGGCGTCGCCACAGGCAACGCCCCCGCATGGTTCGCGGGTGAAACCAGCGAAGGCAGCAGCGCACAAGCCAGCAGCGGCCCCAAGCACGCCCACCCCGACACACTGGCTGGCATCAAGACGCAAGCCATGTCCGCCAGCCAGAGTGGCAGCGGTGGCTACAACCAGCTGGTCTTCGACCTCACGCCCAACGAGCCGCGCACCCAACTGGCGACCACGCAGTTCGCCAGCACGCTGAACCTCGGCGCGATCCGCCACCAGACCGACAACCAGCGCCTCGCCTACCGCGCCCACGGCGCCGAACTGGCCACGCTGCAGTCCGGCGCATTGAGAGCCGGCAGCGGGCTGCTGCTCAGCACCGATGCACGCAACAACGCCAGCGGCACGCAGATGGACGCGCGCCTCGCCAGCAACCAGCTCGACGCCGCGCATAGCCTCGTCAAGACGCTGGCCGAATCGGCGCAGAAGCAGAAGGCAGATCTGCAGGGAGACCCGGCACCCGACAAGCTCGCCGCAGCCGAAGCGCTGGCCAAGAGTCAGGAAATCCTCGGCACCACCGAAACCGGCAGCACCGCCAGCGAACAGCTCGGCGGTGGGGCTGGCACCGTGCCCGCCTGGAGCGAACCCATGATCGTCGCCGAGTCCCCCGCCGGCATCGGCACGCTCACGCCCAAAGACGCCATCCTCAATGCGGGCGACACGCTGACGCTCGCCGCGCAAGACATCCACCTCGCCGCCCAAGGCAAGAGCGCCTGGGCAGTGAAAGACGGCATCGCGCTCTACACCTATGGCAAAGCCTCCGACGGCAGCCGCCCCGTGCAAGACAAAGGCCTCATGCTCCACGCCGCCAAAGGCAAGCTGAGCGTGCAAGCGCAAAGCGACAAGGCCGACTTCAACGCCGACAAGAAGATGACCATCACCTCCACCACCAAGGATGTGCTGCTGCAGGGCAAGAACGATCTGCAGATCGTGGCAGCAGGCGCGGCGATCCAGATCTCGGGCGGGAACATCACGCTCACGGCGCCGGGCAAGGTGTCCTTGCTGGCGAGTCAGCGGAATCTGACGAGTGCGAAGAGTGCTACAGCGGAGAGCGTGAAGTTGCCATCAGCCAAGGACGTCCCGCCTTGTTCGCAACAACAGTCGGCCGGTGCCGCAGCAGGTTCCGCATTGCTTTGAGCGTACCGATGAATACCAACCGTGCTTTGAGTTTTTCAGGTGCGTTGCAGCTTGAGCAACTGCCTACCTATGCGCTGATTGACCCATTCTTTGGAGAGCCTCCGGCGTGGGACTGTATAACGGACACAGCCCAGACTTTTGACGCTCTGGCTGATGCGCGCGCAGCAGTCTGGGAGCGCCAGATTTGGGTCGCAGACTCCCCCAAACCTCTGGTGAGCCCTCACCGGCTTCCATATCTCGTGGAGCTGAACGGCGCACGCGACCCGCTGATCAAGCAGCTGTGCGAATACGCGCAAGAAGAGCAAATGACGTCAGCCGATAACGTAGCAAGCACCGAATACCGCCTCGGTTCTTTTGTGCAAACGTCTCTTCCGCCCGCGCTCCTGATGGGTCGTCTGCAAACTATGTGGGCCTACCGCTTTGGTGGGGCAGCACCACGCTATCTGCGCATCGCTGACCGGCGCGTGATGGAGTTGCTGTGTCACCTGCTTCAACCCGAATCAATTGCAGCTTGGCTTGGGCCTATCGCGCGCTGGCATGTGCTTTCGCGTCGTGGAGTATGGATTTCAGCCTCAGGCATTCTGGACGAAACCCAATTTGATGAGAATGAGAGTCTCCGCCGCGTTGAGAGTCTCAGCGCCAGCGCGCTTTCCACAGCCCGGCTGCGCCCAACTCCAGCAGAGCATCTGCGCATTGCATCGTCTGAAGCTGCCTCTCGCGCTCTCCTTCTATGGCAACGGGCAGGCAAAGTAGTCGATGACTCTGCGCACCGTGCTGTATGGGCTGGCATCGAAACCGCCCGTACACATAGTCTCTCTTCACCGGAAGACCTCGCGGAGTTCGCGTGGCGATGGATGGCAAACTCAAACTGCGCAGTACAGCCACCACTGCGCGAAGCACTGGAACAGCGCAGGAACGAACTACGCCCCCTTTCCGAAATTCTTGACACCCTGTCTGCCGTAGCAGACTGAGTCACTACATGGATCAAACACCATGAGCAACGCACCCACGACATGCAAGGTTTGCGAGAGCAGCGGTCTCGCTCTGTTGTTCACTTGGCACTCCGCCATCGCAACGGACACAGCCCTCGCTCCAATAGGAGCGAGCGCGTTGAGCAGCCACACGACCAGCGCCAAAGCGCTGGGACTGCCCGACCTGCAGTACGCCCGGTATGTGTTGCGCACTTTGCGTCCCGGCTACTTGCACGTCTATCACGAGAAGGCTCCAGTGCGACTCGCAAAGAAAGTCTCCGCGAAAGATCCAGAGGCTGGGAACTGGGAGATTTTTCGTGTCGCGCCGGGCGGGGCGTTGTATCCAGAAGATCATCCAGATTTCTCTACGGCAGCTCAGTTCTCGTGTTCCCAAGACGGGGGCTCGCATATCTTTACCGCCATGGCCTACCGGCTGCCCGACGCACATAGCTCAGGCAAACTGTGGGTCGCGTTTAGTGCCAACCTCTGGACACCTGAGCTGCGTGGGAAGAACAAGAAGAAACAGGAGGTAATGCAATGCGTCGACGTGCCAGCGTTGCTAGGAGGCGCTTCGTCGGCCACTTACATCAGTGCAAAAGCGGACTGGATCGAGAAGAACATCGCTGAGTTTGCGCTCGGTTCTTTTGACCAAGGGGGTATCACCCCTGCGTTTCCATTTGTCTCTCGGCGCGGTCAAGGAGCAAAGATCGAAGCTCGTTTCAACGTACTCGACAGCAAACACTCGCAGACCAAGGGACGCTCAGCAGTGATCGTGCTTCGTGACCCCGTTGGTACGGCTGCTTCGCTCGCACATATCGGCGCATCCAGACACTTTCAAGCAAAGGAATACGCCTGGACCCAGCGCCATCCGCTCGGGGCCGCGCGGTCCATAGACTTCATTCGTGACAGCGTCTACCAATCTCAAGTTCAAGAGATCCAGAAGACGACTCGCCCCTTGCTGGTCACCGATGTATACGACGCGCAGGGCAAGCCGCTGGTCTCCGAGACCGAACGGAAGTTCATGCCCAAGCCGGAAGAGATCAGCGAATGGCGCTACATCGGCGTCATGGGCTCGCAGATTTTTTACGACAGCAAAAATCTTTATAAAGACATCCCGCAATCGGCCCGCTGGCTGCAACTCAATGCCCAGCCCATGGACGGCATCGTGATTGCACCAGCGGCCGATACGGCCGCGGCGCGCACCGAAATTGCCACGCGCAAGATCAATCGCCTGCATGACCGCGAAGCCGTCAAGAAATTCAAGGAACAGTTCCAGACGGAGCTGAACGCCTACAACGACAAGATCACCCAGCACGGCAGCGACCATGCCTTGCTGATTAATCATCCGCCCATTAAGGCTTACTTCGACAAGCACTTTGACCCTGCAGACCCCAACCGCCCCCAGCAGTTTTGCAAGCCAGGACTGATTTATCTGGAAGAAGCGACGCGAGCCTTGATCGGATGGGGCGGTATTACGCCGGGGATGGAAGCAACAATCCGCACCCTGCTCGAAGCCAAGGTCGACAGTCCCGAAGGCTGGGCTTGGCGCGCAGTCGTTGGCAATCAGCAAGGCTTGTTCTCCACCCTCGATAGCTTTCTGTCGCAGCAGTACGACTGGTTCACAAACCCTGATAACAAGCTGGACAAGAGCTACGACACGCTCAAGGCACTCCTAGCGGATGAAGATGCCAGCAAGATCCTCACCGCCAAGTTTGGATGGCTAAACAAGAGCGGCATCGGCTTGAGCTTCGGCATGATGGGATTCCTCGGCGGTGCCGCTTCACACATTGCCGCTCAAAGCATCTCGCGTGATTTCCCCGACGAAGTCGCCAAGGCTGCGCAAGTCGGTGCCAAGATCGAAAAGACGACGAGAAAGTTCGCCGAAGTCATGAGCAAAGGTGTTGCCGGTATCGAGTTAAAGCTCGCCGCCAAAGTGCAGACCTGGTGCCTTAACCAGAGCATTGTCCTGGAAGCACTCCTCAACAAGAAACCCCCTGCGCGCCCGCTCTACGTGCGCGTTGATGTGACCCTGCCGCAAGCGCTGGAGATCCTCGTCGACTTCCGCAAGCAGAAAGCTGACTTCAATCGCACCACGCGCAAGATGCTCAAAGAGCTGGAAGGTTTGCAGGCACTCGACGGGAAACAGACTGTTTCGCTCGATTTCCTCACCACCGATGTGGCGCTGGACGACGCGAAGAACATCAAAGGACTGGCAGGCGAGGCCGACCGAGTGCGTGTCAGCGTGCTCAGTCACACCGCTGGCGTGCCCGTCGCCGCCCTGTCCCTGCAACAACTCGGCGAGGTCTACCGCAAGGCACATCGATACGACGGTTTGAAAGCTGGACTGACAGCGCTGCTGGGTGAAAGCACGCCAGCAGCCGTTCGTGCTGCCACGAGTGTGGTGGCCGGAGCCGTAAATGTACCTGCTGCAGCGTTGCGAGGAGCAACTCAGTTCAACGGACAGCTTTCACTCTTTGGCGCCTGGCTGCAATGGCGGCTCCACGTCAAGAACGAAGAAAAGCTGGAGGAGCTCAATCGCCGACTTGCCGAGCGCAAAGACCTTACCCAAGGCCAGCGCGAAGCCATCGAAGATGCAATCTTGATTACACGCCTGGGGAACTACGACAACTGGTGCGGCATCGCAGGCGGAACGCTGGAAATGGTGGGTGTCGGAGCCGCCGAACTTCGACTGGCGGGTACGGCGTCTGCGCTCACTGCGCTTGCAGCGTTTGCCGGAGCGGGCGGTGCCTTCATGAATGCGGCGCAGAACTTCAAGAAGGCGCAAGGAAAGTCGAATGGACTAGAACGCGCATATAACCTTGTCGGAGTGCTGTACGTCTCCGCTGGCTTTGCGCTGGGTGCGGCAGGTGTAGAGGTCGCAACGCACTGGTTCCTTGAACGCAAGCTGCTGGAAGTCGGTTTGCGCGTCGCTACCCGCGACGCTGCGGGGCGTGCCATTGCCACGCGGTTTGGATATGGACTGGCTATTCGTGGCGGACTGAGTCTGACGGGTGTCGGCCTAGTCGTAACGGTTGCGGCGTTCGCGATCGAAGGATTGGTCGCCTACTACGACCGTACCAAACTGGAAGCATGGGTCGAGAACTGCTACTTCGGAAACTACCCGAAGTGGCGCGCTCAATCACGCCCTACAGACGGGCGTCGCTATGCTGGATGGGCACGCATGCTGCCCGAGAAAGCCATCGAAGACCCTGCACTCTGGGACAGTGAAGCAAAAGCTTTCTCACTGGCTTTGGAAGAGGCTAATGACCAGGGAGCTGCTTCGTGACCGCTTATGTGTTTCGACGAGCGACGGAAGTGCGAGCGAAAGAGATGCTCTCAGTGGCAGAGCGATCAACAGAGGCGCAGCACTTACCCAAGAGCGCAGCTGCGTCGCAGAGTCCAAGTAGCTACGCACTCGTGAGACGCGCGGCCGACAATGCCGTTTTCCTCGATAGCGCCACTACCCGGTACAGAGGCGTCCCTAGTGCATTTCTGCTGATCTTCATCGGCGGGATGGCGTTGTTGTTATGGCCAATTCTCACTACTGCAAACGGCTTCCAAGAACTCATCCAGCAAGGAGACTATGGGTGGCTAGTTGTGGATTTCGTTTTCCTTGCGTTCATTCTTGCAATAGAAGCTGCGGCCCTTTCCGTTGTTGTTCGAATTCTCCGCATCGATCTCTTCGGCCCCAAAGAAGTGCCATTAGTCTTCAACCGCAAAACGCGTAAGGTCTATAAGTTCATACAGAATATGCCTGCGCGTGATTTAAGCAGTCTGCGCAATGCATTCCGCTATTGGCTTACCGCCTTCCAGCCCTGGCCCATGATGCTGATCGAATACGAGTGGGATTGTCTCGAAGCGGAGTATTTCGAGCGCACTACGCTCTTGGGCAATGTGGTCAAAACCTTCCATGTCCTGCAGTTCTACGTCAAGGAGACTCCCGACAGTGATAAGGTGATCGGCAGCTTCACCATTGCATCTCCATTCATGCTCGGCCGCGAAATTGCGATGGATATCTGGGAGTTCATCCGCTGCTACATGGAAGAGGGCGGCCCGGTAATGTGCCCCGGCGACAAACCAGCACCGGCGCATCCACGCAACCTGTGGCAAGCCGCCAATACCGTGTGGGTAGGCTGGCCGCTCGTGGTCGGGGCAGCAATTTGGGCCGCCAACCGAGTCGCTCAAGCGCCCGATCTATATTCAATCGACTTTCTGCCTTTCGTCACCGCACTGGTCTCATGGCCCTTCACGCTCGCCATTGTCTTCAACTGGCTAGGGCACAAGTGGGGCGCCGACGTAACGCTGCCTCCCGAGCTGATGGCCGAGGCTGGAGAGCCTATGGACATCAAGCGCATATCAGACGAAGCAAACGGCATTGCAGTTCCCGATGTGCCAACCGAAAAGAAACTCCCATCTCGTATCGGCAAGATGCGTAAAAGCGGGAAGCATCGCTGATGCATATCTGCTGCTGTCTCTGCCGGGGTTGCTGACTTCAACGACGGGACCGAGGTATACGCATATCTATCAGACCGCCCGGCTGGCCTAGTTCTTGGCGGTGGCGCATTGCTGCTGGTCTTCTTCAGTCTTGGACAGCTTTAGCTGCGCTGACAGTGCCTGGAAAACCACGAATCTGTCTCGCTCCACGGCCGCGATGCTATGAAGACCACCCATCCCGTTCTCGATCACACAGAAACCATACGTGCTGCGGCTGAACGAAGCCGCGTAACCTGTCTCGACAGCGTTTGGCTTGGTTGGTCGCATCCGTACCAATTCATGTGCTCTGAGGGCCATGAATTTACGCTCAACGCATTGAGATTCGAGAACGCTCGCGTAGCTTGCCCTCAATGCAGACAACTGACCAGAGAGAAAGTACGAACTGAGGCATCAAATCGATTGCATCAAGTGGTCACCGACAAGGGTGGAAAGTTACTCACTGATACATTCACTGCACTCCGAGCTCGGTATGAGTTCAAGTGCGCGGTCGGACACACTTGGAAAGCTCAAGGCGCCAGCGTTTTACGCGGTAGCTGGTGCCCAAGATGCGCCAATGCGGCAACTCGGATCTCGCTACGCGATACGGATGGATTGGAGAAGATGCGGCGCACTGCCGCCTCCCGTGGCGGCGTGTGCCTCAGCGATCATTACTTAGGTCTAACGAGCCGATACCAGTTTCGCTGTGCTCAGGGACATGTGTGGCAAGCCACTGCAAAGCGCCTTCATGCGGGCGATTGGTGCCGAAAATGTGCGGACGAGGCAAGGCGACTGACGGATGGCCTCGACGCGCTGCAGATAGCCGCAGCAGCGCATGGCGGAGTGTGCCTCTCAAACACCTATGAA
Source organism: Viridibacterium curvum (assembly GCF_039544165.1). Taxonomy (NCBI): domain Bacteria; kingdom Pseudomonadati; phylum Pseudomonadota; class Betaproteobacteria; order Rhodocyclales; family Rhodocyclaceae; genus Viridibacterium; species Viridibacterium curvum. The sequence continues at coordinate 600,583 of NZ_BAABLD010000017.1, read as the reverse complement.
GGCGTGAATCACCGCTATCGCTTTCGTTGTCAGCATGGCCATGAATGGACTAGCCAGGCAGATCCAGTATTGCGCGAAGGTCGTTGGTGCATCGAATGCGCCCATGAGAACTTGCGCCTTGGCATCCAGCGCGCGCACGAGGCGGCGCGCGAGCGCGGTGGACAATGCTTGTCAGAGCACTACATCAACAATCATACAAGGCTCACCTGGCTTTGCCACAAGGGCCACATGTGGCAAGCGCCTCTTGCAAGCATTCGCAATAAAGGCTGCTGGTGCCCGCAGTGCGCGCACGCAGACCGTATTGCTGCGAGAACTTCAAAGGCTAGGGCACGATATGTTGCAGCCTAGTCGCCCAACTGTTGGAAGCGGGCCGTCCTTTTCCTTCTCGTTGAACGCTGACTGTTAGGTGACCAAGCAACTTACCTTGCGTGGGTGAGGGCACTTTACGATTTCACAAGTCGTTACTAAATGCGCTTATTGGACTTCTCGACCAAGGTTAAAAGTCCGTTTCGAGCTTCTCTCGACTGATCAAGGGTGGTGGTTGGGTGGTTATGGCATTGGACTATCGTCGTAACTGTAAGGTTGTAAAACTCCCAGCCATTCCTGTACCGTTGCTGAAAGGATGTCGGCATTGAGTATACGCATCACTCGATAGCCTGCATGGCGACGCGAAAGGGGCGATACCAGTTCCACCACTTCCAGATCGATTGCAGTGTCAGTGAGCATTGCTGCATGCGCAAGAAGGCTGAACCGAGGGGCGTCATCCGTTTGGCTCAGCTTAACCTGCGCTGTTTTGCGCAGCGGTCGCATCGCGCCATGCGAGAGTCGTTGAACTCCGCCCAGGCGTATTTGATGGCGAGCGGCTTTTAGGACCTGACCGCGGATGCGCAGTGTATCGGGCAGTGTATCCAGCGCGACTGGCGGGAGTTGGGCAACCGAAAGGTGCGCGAGCGCACCATCTAAGTCCATCTGTAACTGCTGTCCTTGGAAGGCGTGCAGAATGCCGTGCAAGGCTCGGCGATGCGAGGTGGGCGGCTCGGGGAACGCCCCCGCGCGCAAGAATTCAATTTCGGCATCCAGCGCAGCCTGTGCAACATGCAGCGCCTGCCTTGCCTGCCGGACCTCGGCAGCCATCAGCGTGTAGGCTGTGGCCGGTTTGCGTTCGAATTGCAACTGCAATTGACGATTGGGCTCGAGACTGAATTCGACGTAGAGCTGGTTCTCGCGCGCACAGAAGGCGTACGTGAGCTCGGTGTGCGCCAGCGCACCGAGGAGCGGCGCGATTTCGCCGAACGCCGCCATCCAGCGCCGAGCGTGGCGCTCTTGCTGCGCGCTTGTCAATGCCTGAGAGCCGCGCACAAGCGGTACGATGCATAGCGGCCAAACACGCCGGTGGCTCATGGGGCGGCCCTCCCGTTGTTGGCCGTGCGCAGCGCAAGCCAGACACTCAGCGCCAGCATCCACGCATGAAACCCTCGCAGACTGCAGCGAGCTGATGGCGGCTCAAGTCCGATACTAACCGGCGTGCTAGACCACACCAGATAATGCGCGGGGCGCCCACGACGGGGCTGAACGACAATTCGGTTTGGTGCTGCTGAAAATACGCGCTTGAAAGCCAACGATAGCTGCTCTGAGTATTTGTCGCGACCCCAGTCTCGTGGCGCAGCGGTTGGCTGTTCTCCTTCTTGAAGTGGAGCACGTGCATGCGAGCGAGGACGCCCGGCTGCGCATACCAATGCAAGGTGATCGGCTGGTGTACCGACCCTGTGCAATAGGTCCAATAGCTCATTGGCTGAGGGAAAATGCTTTAAGTCAAGGAAGCGCCCGGCCTGCGTCGTAAGCCAGGCATCGATGAGTCGATGCAGGGTCTCGTCTTGTTGGTTACGTGCAAGCCAGGCAGTCAAGCCGTCATATTTCGTCTGCAATGCGGCACGGAAGCAGGGACCTGTGAGCTGTTGAGCAAGATACTTGCACAGAGCGTCAGCGCAGTACTCGGGACGCAGCGTCTTGCTCATCGGCCCGCGGTGAGTCGGCGCAACGACGATCTCATACGCGTGACGGACAATGTCGTGAAGACACGAAATGGGTGTGTCATGCCGACTTGCAATCTCGTTGAGACCCATGCCTTGCGCGAGGTCGCGCAGAATGTGCAACAAGTCTGCGATTGAGCGCTGTGAGTGCGCCGCCGAGAGCCACCCTGGCGTCAGTGGTTCGCAGAGGTCAGCGTGTGCCGCTGCCGACGGCAATGCCGCGTGTGTTGTCGCAGACGATCTCAGTCGGATGGCGGACCAGATTTCGTCCTTGAGTGGCGTGTGATGGAGGGAGGCACGCTTGCGCAAGGCGGACGCACTTACACCGGCCCACCTCGCTCCCTCTACTGACGAGATGCTGATGCGGGAGAAAGCGCGGTCCAGCAGCGTATGAATCGCAGGTTCGTAGCAATGTGTATAGACGCGGAGTGTCGTCGTCGCAGTGCGGTGACCAGCCGCGACGGATACGCTATCCAGCGGGTTAAGGTCGATCGACCTACCTTTGGCCTCTGCGGAGTCGAGGAGTGCCTCGGCCATCGCGTCAGAAACCCAAGTGTGCCCCAACGTATGAAACGATACATCCGGATCGCCCGTCGCGGCTTTGAGCAGTTGGTTCAGGCCTACCGTTAGCGCGCCAGGCTGGCAAACATTCCCGGTGATAGGGTCACCGAACAGCAGATCATTCGGCAGCGCGCGCTCGAAACTTCGTTGTGCTTTCCAGCGCACGATTGTTTCGATCGCAGCTGCGTCATCAACTGTCACAACGCGTCGCGCCGACTCGGATTTCTGTTGGGGGTCACGGAGTCGTGGAGAGATATGGATCTCTATTTCGCTGACAGCGCCAGACTTGCTGGACTCCGGTGTGCAAATCGCACGCATCTGCAGATGGAGCAACTCACTGATCCGTATCCGGCAGCTAAAGGCAATGGCACATGCTACAGAGAGCATCGTATTGAGTCGCGACTCCGAGGCAGATCGCAGCCATTGGCTGATGCGCAACTTTTCATGTGGCCAGATGATGTTGGCCGCAGGAAGTGCAGGCTCAATGTCATCAGAATGTATGCGTGCGTATGGCAACTGCAGCCACTTTTGTAGGAAGCTATGCCAGGACCTCAGCGCAGACAATGCAATTAGCATTTGCTTCGGCGTGGTTTCTCTGGCTATCTCGTTGTACACAGCTTCAAAATCATTACGCGACATCGTCAATAGATCGCGATGCGCCAGATGTGTATGTAGCGCGCGCAAGGTTCGATGCGTGTAATTGCGCAGAGTATTCGGACGCAGTGGTTTGCCCCGGACCCCACCGGTCTGTAGCAGATTGATCACCCAGCCCAGCATTAGCGCAGACAGAGCGTCTGCATGCGGGAGTTCGACGCTGAGCGCTCGGCACGCCATAAGTTTCGCGCGCCGTTGCGCGTGGGTGGCGTTCCGACTTTCCTGACGCGTGGCGATCTGCTCGAGCTCGCTCACCAACCAAGGTGTACCTCGCGCCGTTTCGGCGAGATGAAACCGGTTGAGCACATTTGCCATGTCTGCTTCCTGGCCCCCTGCGACAGGGAGGCTAAGTGCCAAGCCTGTGTGCTTGCGCGCTTTGGCAGAACGCGGCAGTGCGGTCAGCGCGGCGTCACGTGTGACATGAGCATACAGTGCGGGGGGCAGTACAGTAAAAGCCCAGCACTGCGCGGCCACCAGGACGGACTCTACTGCGGGTGTCCCAAAAGCTGCCCATTGCCCGAAAGCCTCCAGTCCAGCCCTTGCCTCGGCCTCGGTGATGAGGGTAGGGGTGTCTGCGATCAGATGCAGCACGAACCCATGCAATTGGCGACTATCCTGCCGCCCGCAATGAGCAAGCCAATCGACCGACACCTTGTCATCAAAGGCGTAGCGATCAGCGAGGGCCTGCAGCGCCTCGACGACATCGTGTGCTGTGGTGATGCACTCAAACGCAATCAGCGCGCCTGCCAGGCGTGCCAGTGGCGGCAGGGGCGCAGAGATCAGCTCACCGTAGAGCAGACGTCTTTGAAGCTGTTCAAAGCGCGTAGCCATGTGAAAGGTTTGCGGCATAGGCCGATATCGAATCCGTCCGACGGAGTCGGTCTTCAGTGCAGGCAGTGCTGGGTGAGATATTTGCGGTGCGCGCAGGCTCATGACAGACGCCCCCCGGACTTTTGTGACAGGCCAGCCAGTGCATGAATCCCAAGCTCCCGCAGTGTGACTTCGACTGCTGCATTGATGCGCGCGTTAGCCGCCACGACAGTCGTGTTGGAGGTGTTGGCGTAGGGGTCGCATCCCGCGAGTGTGTGGCGCACCCACCGATCAATCAATGAGCTTGGCAAGCCGTGCTCACGTAGTGCTGACTGCCAGAAATGACGCGGCCAATTTGGTTCCAAGGCGAAGTCCGCAGGCCACCAGCTGTGTAGTTCGTTCGTACTGATGTCTTGTGGGCGGTGCAGTCGGTTAATGTCAACGATCAGCGGAACATCTTTGCCAATGCTTGCCGCCGCGAGGCATTTGCAGAGCAGCGTTGTGCGTTGGACTCCAAGCCTCAGGAGACGACGCAGCAGCGCTGCGCAATGGCACTGCACTAAGTGCAGCTGTTGCTGTAGCGTCTCACACACCGTGATAGCAGAATTTCCGGGGAACTCCCCAACGCGTTTGTCCTGGTAGGCAATTGTCTCGTCCAGCACATCAGCAGCGCTGAGTCGCAGGCGCTTTGTAGCGCGTGCAGCTAGCAGAAAACTTGCGATCGACGCGGCGCAGCGCACATACACGCGGTGGTGTTCTAGGAGGCCCGAAAGTGAATAATTGCGCCCTGGGTTTGCAGCATCAAGCGACTCTTCCAGCCAACGAAACCAACGCGTGACTGTCTCATGGATGGGCGTCACGGCTGAGCCTACCGCAAGCCCACTTAACATTGCTGTGGGAGCACCCCAGCCCAGCTCACCAAATAGCAGGGCGCTGGCGTCCCAGATTTCTTCGCGACTCGCCCGAGCGTAATAAAATTTTCCAGTCGGAGTTATGCGGAAGTCATGTGTAACCAGTGCGCCAAGATACCTGTCTATGCCGCACGTCACTGCAAGCGCGCCCATTGTGTTCAACATGCGCGGTAACGTTAGACGTATCGGGGCGTCGTGCCCAGGCAAGCGAAGGCCCTCCGTTTGCGCCGAGACACCGAGTAGCGCACTGACGTCACTTGCCGCAGGATATGCGGCTACTCGTGCGCGCAATGCAGTGGCGAGTATCTCGGGCAATGGACGAACCAGTTCGCCTGTTGCCTGATGCAGCGTCCCGTTCTCGGCATCCGGTGCGCCGGCGCGACCCGGTACAAGCGCGTCCAGGTCAAGTTTGAGGACGCCGGTATGCAGGTCAATGACGAGTGGCCCTTTCGTCGGACCTGCGGGGGAAAACTGAAGTCGCACCGCGTGGCGTGCGGGTAGTCCGCTGAGCAGCGCAAGCATCTGCAAGCATGCCACGGGATCTTCATTGCGCACACGCCGCGCAATTTCCTGGCCCGCGGCGCGCAGCATGGAGAGCGTATTGCAGCGATGATCGGGGACCGCTTGACCGGCGCGCTCCCGCGCATAGAACAAGCGGTTACGAAAATATTTATTGAGTTCAAGCGCTGGCGTGGGATTCGCCGCTGAAGCAGATGCGTCGTTTGATACAAACAGCAAGAATTCTGGCCGAGTCATTTTTGCCTCCCGGTGGTTGTTTGCGATAGAGAAAAAAGCAAAGCAAACGCGAGCGGAGGGGCCGCAGGCGTAACCAGAAGACATTGGCCAACTTATCGCCTACGTAGTAACTCTAGGGTTGTGGTAAAGGCGATACCTACGCTGTAACAAAGTACTCAGCGCAAGGAGGACAAACAAATATGCAGGGACTAGAGGCGAGCGATAAACGGAAACACCCGGCGCGCTTGCGCGGGACTGCCGTGCAACTGCCTACTTATATGACTTGATGCAAGAGGTGGTGTTCGACCACCTGACTGACTAGGCTCGGGAAATGCGCCCCAGCTGCAAAATACAATAATGGTTCTCTGGTGCGCCTGCAACACCCGAAGGTCATTTTTCAGTTGCGTTGCCGCGGCCCCGAGGGCGCAGTAGCCATTCACGAGCGCGCCAGTGACCTGCACACCAGCCCCGTCACAGAGATCAATCCACATCCGGCATCGCCACAAAGTCCTGCGCATCAAACGGCTGCAGCAGTGACCTCGCCTCAGCGTCGGTTCGCGCATTCAGCCAATCTGGATAGTCGTCTGGAGACAGAACAACAATGCTTCGCTTCTCATCGTCCGGCTTGTGAAACCGTTTCATCAACGGATGTTGATCTGCGTTGATGGTCAGCATCGTAAAGCTCCAGCGTGCCGGGCCTTCATCGGCAAATCGATGCTCCCATAGGCCGGCAATGCCGAAGGGCTTCCCGTCTGCGCGCTGAATGCGCCAACGGACAGCCTTGCCGGACTCGTAGTTGGGCTCACAGAAGTGCTCAGCGGGAATGATGCAAAGCTGTCGCTGACGCCAGGCGGATCGATAGGACGGCTTCTCTGCGACGGTCTCGCTTCTGGCATTGTAGGTCGAGCGAAATAGATCCGGCTTCGCCCAATGTGGCATCAGCCCGAAGCTGCCGACCTGCCAGAGGCCACCGTCTGCATTGCTGAGGAACGGCGCGGCATACCCCGGCCACACATCCGTCCGGTAGCTTGGAAAGGCATCAATGTGCGTTTCGGCAAATGCCACCAGTCCAAGCGGACCCGGTGCTTTGTAGTTCGAACACATTCCCCTCTCCCCGAATCGGCAGTAGCGACCTGACTACGCACGTGGATCTCGACTTGGCGGTACGCCGTCACGCTTGCGAAGCAGCTTCTCGATGACGGGATGCCAATCCCGATCATACCGAGCATCACGCAGTGAAAGCTCCTCGCATTGCCACTCCTGGAGAACCAGATAGGGCCCATCCCCCTGGTCAATGCGCTCGTAACCGCGCAACTGGAATCCTCCTCTACTTATCCCAGTGAGTACCGGTTCGAAGAGTTCCGGCACGATCAGCTCGGGCCGCCCGCCACCGGTAGACAGGATGGCCGCGTTGCGCGTCTCGTTCCGCCGGACCCATACCCCCTTCATCGACAACTCCCCGACGTAGCAGGGACCATTGTCGACATCACGAGGCGAACGCCGATAGCCTCGGGTTCGCAAGAGGAGAATACGCATCCGCACAATAAAAGCTGTATGTTTGTACAGTCTTCATGGTAGCGTCCACACCGTCAGCTTTGCCAGCCCACCAGCCAGCGTGCGGAGGCCGGTTGCGGCATTTCGAGCCTCAGCTCACGCATAGACCTCATAGTTCATGCGCTTGAGCAGCGCCTTGACCGCACCCGTTCCTGCGGATGTCGAAATCAGGTCAATAGGGCGGTTGCGATCCAGGCCGATGGCGGGTTTCGCAAGCCAGGCTTCTGCAGCTTCCTGCGAGCCCAGGATATCCATGGCCTGTTGGGTCACGGATGCCAGGCGCAGAAGGCGATCACTGGCGCCAGGGCTCAGCAGATCGGTCTCGACTGCACGCTGGAGCGTGCGTTCGCTGACGCCGATCACGCGCAAGACCTCCTTGCGTGGCACCGTCAGAAAGCCGCTCGAGAACAATCTGGCGAGATCCTTCTGTACGCCCCGGGTGACGAGCATATGAAAACGGAGCTGGTCAGATTCCGCACCTGCATCACTAAGGGCCTTGGGGGCTTCCAACAGGTCAGCCAGCTTGGCGTAGAAGTTCCGAAACTTGTCGCTCACTGCGGGTCGATGCACGACCTCGCTGATATCGAGCCTGCTTGCCATGGAAGCTCCTCCCGTACGACAGGTGTCTTGTCGGGTGAAACACCTGCGCGCTGCATTGCGCTCAGTCTGTGCATACCCTTCACGCTGTCAAAGTACAGCGTCCGGGTAAAGCTTGCACGGGCCAGCTGCCTATCCGCTCATTTTGAGCAGTGCTACATTGCTGTACAGAGTCTACCTATACCGGAGCAAGCCATGCCTGACGTGCGCTCAATGAAGTCTGACGCAGCCCCACCGTATCGATTGGGGACGGGGCCGGCAATGCCTGCGGACAGTTCGGTCGCGGACTGGCTGTTGGCGCTGGATGCTCCGGAGCCAATGAAGCAGATCGGCTTCGAGCGCTGCGATTTCAAATCCTCATTCATGGCCGAACTAGCAAAGCACCTTGGGGTGCGCACGCAGCGTCTGTATGCCATCGTAGGCCTTCCTACGGCCGGTAATCGCAAGACCGTCACAGGCGCCCCTGCCCTTGCCACCCTGGGGCTGCTACGACTGCTGAAGCAGGTGCAGGAGCAACTAGACGATGCCGGCGACGTCGCGATCGGATTTGACGGCGCGCGCTGGCTGGGTCAATGGATCGAAAAGCCGTGCCGGGCCTTGGGCGGTCGCTTGCCTGCGGATCTGCTCGATACCCCGACTGGCACGAAGCTCGTCAGCCGCGTGATCGGCGCGATGCAAAGTGGCGTATATCTCTGATCGGGTGTTGGCCATTTCGATCCACAAAGGCTGGCAGTCGATCATCACCACCGGGGCAATACGCAGCGCCATGCTTGTGATGGGGGCTGTGCTACTCAGCTTGCTGAGTGTGCAGACCGAGGCGCAAGGCCAGACCTTGACGGGACGGGTTGTCGCGGTCGCTGACGGTGACACGCTGACACTTCTGGATGACCAGCGCCAGCAGTACAAGATCCGCATTGCTGGCATCGATGCTCCGGAAAAGCAGCAGCCGTTCGGGAGTGCGTCCAAGGCCTCACTCAGTGAGTTGGCATTCGATCAGATGGCGACGGCCGTTTGCCCGAAGCGGGATCGCTACGGCCGCAGCGTTTGTGTTGTGACGGTCAAAGGTCGGGATGTCGGGCTGGAACAGATCCGCCGCGGAATGGCGTGGTGGTATCGCGAGTATGAGCATGAGCAATCAGCGTCGGATCGTGCGGAGTATGAGCGGCTTGAGAACTACGCAAGAAGCTCAAAGCTTGGGTTGTGGACAGCCCCTGACGCGGTGCCTCCCTGGAGCTGGCGGCGCGCCAAGCGCGTCAATCCGTAGGTTGAGTTGGCCCGCGTCGGGGAAAAAATCGGAAACTCATGAGCGAGGACATTCGACTGAGCTATTCACTCAACAGTCATATCGAATTCGCTGCAGCCGAAGTATCTCCGGATCAGCAGTGTCTGCCACAAGGAGGCCAATCAGGAAGCGTTGACTCTTTATTTTGTCGGGTCGAGCCCACCAGAATTTGCGTACCTCTTGGTAGGTAGACGAGATTTTCGTCGGGAGTCATGTCCTTTCGGGCAATAGATTGCCTCCACAATCAGAGTGTGATTATCTGAGCAGCCACCAAGGGAGAGAGAAATGAAATGGTCAAACATGCTCCCGTAAGTGGGCTGCGGCACTAGTTCTAGAATCAATCACGGAGGTCGACATGGCAAACGTCGTTCTGCTCTTCGGTCATGGCAGCTTTAACCCGCTAGAGAGTCCAAGCAAAGCCACTATTCCAACTGGATGCCGGCTACTGCTTTTTGCACGTCATGGTGAGGAAATCAATGGTGAACGGATGACCCATATCACCTACTGGATTGATCACTTCGCCCCCGAAGCCAAAGCTGAACAATCAGATCTGCTCGCGCATTCCGCTTTCATGAAGCAAATGAAAGAAGACAACCATCTTCGCCGCGTAAAGAACGGCGGGGAGCAAGTTCATAACTATCGGCTGTTCCCTCCGGCGGGGCTGTACCACGATGTCTCCGGAGAAAAGTCGGAGACAGGCGTCAAACTGGTGATGGTCGAAGACGAGAACGGCGTACCTCTTCAATCACTTCTGGCTAAGTATGGGAAGCCGGGCAGACTCGTGATGTGGGTTGCCTGTCGGGCCATGACAGATAAAACCAAGAGGCGTGTTGATGGTTACAACCTTTCCTCCACGATCACGCACGTCACCCAGGGAGATGACTTGGTCCCCATATACCGACGTGAAAACGAGCCAAATGGATACTCGCCAAGCAGCTGATTCGAGTCTTTCATGAGTGACTACTTCTAGCCCAGGTGAGTTGAAGCCAGTCGGATCTGGATGATTTCGAAGTAGTGCTGGATGAGCGAAAGCTGCAATACCTAAGGGAAAGCCATCCGGAGGGCTTAGAGCGTTCCGGATTTGAGGGGCTGTCAGCATCAGACATCGCCGAGCAAATCCGCTGCAAAATCACGGCGAACTACATCTACAACTTAGCCCGCTCGGTGGATGGATCAACTATGAAGTTCAACATCCTGCTTGAAAACCCTGGCGTAGCACGTTTTCTTTGTGCCCTAGAGCATCGTCCACAAGACCGGCAGCTTCGGGTGATTACGTTGTTTTAGCTGCTAGTTGTCAGACTCAATGAAGCTTTCACCTAAAAGCCATAGCCCGTAGTTCGAACACTGGAAGCCAGGGAAGCTGAATGCGAGTAAGAATCTGAACAATCCGCTGCGGACTTGCCCGCGGCCCTGTGCGCATACCGAGCCCCTGCTGCGGATGTAGCATAGGGACCGAATCGGTTCTCGTGACGGCCTTCCGTTCATGCCACGACTTACTCAATCACCTTTTAGAAGGGCCGCCTTTGAGGTCTCACTTTAATCAGGAGTTTCAGATGAGCCTAAGCGAAATCAATAAACTGGGCGCCAGGAAGTACTTTGAAGACCGAGGGGTCTATCGAAATCCTTACGCTGCGGGAAGCCCTGAAGGCAATGAATTCGAACGTGGTTGGATGCAATCACTTAAGAAAAACGGCGGACGTCTCGTGAAGGAAAGTGAGCTTCAAGCTGAAAAGCTAGTGAAGCAGGCGACTTCTGACGATATGATTAAGCGTTATCGCGAAATCAAAGGTTGATGGCCTCCATCAATTTGAGGAAGCAGATCTTGAGGCCTAGGCAGAATTGACATGTAAATCCAAATTCCTCGAGCAGTGCTTTACAGTCGATTGTCGATGACGAATTGATGGCTGCGCTCAGATAGTGCCATCGCCCGACAATTTGAACGACTGTCTTCTCGCGATTTCAGTGGCAATCTCAGCAAGTTCTGGATGTACGTAGGAGCTGCTCTGATGCGCAATGAACGCAGCAGAGCTCAAAGAAACGCTTCTCTTTAGATGCTCATAAAGCAACACACCTCGTCCCAAATTCAGGTGCTGAAGTTTTTCGTGGTCCACATCTGCGATGTCCGCACACTTAACTGTCCATTGCTGAGTAGCTCCAATGTTCAGATTCAAAGCGACTCCTTCCGGGTGGAGTGAAACCCAAAGCGCGACTGCATTGGGGTCGCCCAACAACTTCAATAACTGCTCATCCTTTCGATGAAATGCTCCCGTTCCCAGCATGCCGTCTGCTGCATCCTCATCTAGGCTCGTCAGTGCTCGCCGAAGTGTGGCGGCGCAGTTCGAATCTGTCGCGCTGCGGCCAAATAGAGCGAAACCAACGCCAAGCGCCAACTTCGCCATAAATCTTATGTCATATTTTGCATAAATGCTCAGGTGCCCATGCCCAAGATCTTTGGCTGTCTGCAAATACGCGATCCTTTGAAGATCGAGTTCATCTGGATCACTAAAGCCAATACTCTTGACGTCTGCATCGAGAACAGTTGTCATCATTATTTTTTTGACCTTTCGTCCCGCGAACGCATCCCGAAAAGTTCGCCAAGCCAACCCGACATTTAGCTCTGATTTTATGGAAAAGGTGAAGTAAGCTCGACTCGGGGTCGACTTGGCGGTGCGTGGATTTCCGCCCGAATACCAATAGGTTCGCTTGTCGTCTTGGCGGATCCAATATACCTGCTCACCGTGAGGCCCCAGCCATATCTCGCAGACCTCGTCATCTTTAATTCCCGGCAGCTTCGCCTTCACTGCACCAAGGCAGTTCAACTGCATGCCGGCGTCGGCGGAATAGTCAAAGGTACGCTGCGTAATACCCCATAGTGCTTGATTGACGAACCAGCACTTTTCGAATCCGGCGTCGACAAAGAGTCCAAGATTATGGTTGCAGGGCCCGCAGACCGCACGAACTTTGAACTCGTCTGGTGCGTAAGCTCCGCCCAAAAATCTGGGTATGGTGTGCTCTAAGGTAAAAGCAGATTCCGGCTTATCTTCATTGCAATAGATACAGCGTAGGAGCCCCATATTCTGCCCTATCCAATTCTGTCATCAAGTCGCAGTAGCTCGGTTTTCTCAGCACTTTGTGAGCGGAAGTTTAGCGGCAAACGAAATTCCTGATCAGCTTGTCGAAAGAGCTCTGGATATGTCGATGTCCTGCATGCCATCTCTACCTGTTCTCCGAAGAGTACTCGCTTTACGAGGGTTGGCAGCGGATCCCGGGCTGCGGCGGTTTCAGCGCTTACGTTGTACGAGGAGTATGCGCAGTGATGCCTAACAGGCGGTCATCCGGGCCCGTGCCTACGCAAGACGGTTATGTTCCGTTGAAAGGCCACTCCGGTCCAGAAAGTTGTCGCCCGGGGACTGCAAGTGCCACTTTCGCTTTGGCCGAGCTTCGGGCTTCGAGTCTCGGACAGGTGTAGGGCACGCTAGGCTTATCTGCATTGACCGCCTCGTCGTCGGCCAAAGCAGTCTTTCGGCGCATCGCCCTGATAGGTCAGCTTCCGATCCACAATAGACGTTCGTAGTCTCGACGGCTCTGCGGCAGGTCTTAGAGAGGAGCGGTCGTTCAGGACATCTGTCGAATGGATACAACTCTGCCAAAACCGACGCTAAGAAGGCTGACCTTGGCTTCGCATCTTCTGTAGAAGAAAGTGCTCCAGTAACACATTAAAGGTCGAAAACGTCGTGTGAGGGGATAGCCTCATCCTCACCTCGCTAAGCGATTGCACACTTTCCAATAGAATGTCGAGTTGGGCCACGCTCGCTGAAGCGGCATTGAGCGGATGAGCGTTGATGTCTTGCCCTGCCGCCTCAAGCAGGCGCGTCTCTTCCTTAAACAAGTGCAGATTCGTGTTGAATTCATCGACTTGCCTTTTTTTCGGATAGCTGGGATCGCAGGTTACTTGGGCCGACAACAAAGCGTTATAGACGTTGCTGAGCATCCACCGATCCTGGAGTGCACCGTGGTCCAATAGGGTCACGGTGAGACGCGTGATGTTCCGGTCCCGATATTCCAGCCTCGTCCCGTCGCGAAATAGTATCGAGCCCGTACATCGCAAAATACGCTCATGCTTGAGCGCCTGAGCTTGAGACGCAAACAGCCCACCTGCAAAATCGAGCAGCGCATCGCCCTGAATGCCTGTCATAGCTCCTCGGGTCAGAGCCTTCGCTTTGCATTCGACGAGGAGAATATTTTTCTCATCCTCGAATACGAAATCGCACTCGCCGGCACCTTGTTCACCAAGAACATAGGTGGCGTTTTCGAAGCTAGGAGTAAAGCCGTGCTTTGCGAATAGGTGTTTCGTTAGCCGTTCTGCTGCGTCGCCTCTCAGGCCGGCAATTTCCTGATCTGTTTTGATGGTTTTCAAGGCTGCGAATGTGGCTTCGAACAGGGCAGGACCCAGTACCGAGGCCGCGGGCAGAATGACGCTGTTTTCCTTGAACAGGATGAGCGGCTTGAAGATTACGTCAGGACCTGCGGCCCCGAAGGGGGAACGATAGTTTTTATTGGCTTCTCCCTCTCTATGCGCAAAGAATGGCAACATGGAATTGAAGACTCGCGGGTCGATGCCGGTTTCAAGCAGCCTAGAGATCGGTACAACCAGAGTGCCCGGTCTGGCATGAGCTTTGAGAACGTGGGCCAGTTGCACCACATCTGCGACGTTCCAGCCGAGTCGCTGCTTCATGCCAGCATCGAATTCTTCGCCGAAAAAAACGGTGAGAAACTGCGGCGTAAAGCTGAGATGCCACTGACGAAGAGCGAAGCAGTGGTCGTAGTGCGCGACCTCTCTTAGTCCATCCTCCAAGGCTTGTGCATCCAATCCTAGAAAAGCAAACTGTGAGTAGGGTTCGAGATCGAGCATCGCCACTAGATCGCGCGCTAGGCAAACAGCCTTGTCCCAGAAGGACTTGGCATTGCGTTCGTTGGATCCGCCGGCCGGCAGCTTGACGGCAATGTTATAGAGTAGCCCGATCGGCAACCCAGGGGGCCGATAACCAAAGCCAACGGCATATTTTCTACCGAATAGAATTTGCTCGTAGGCGTAATCTTGGGTCTGCAAGCCAGCCTGCATGATATTCGCCAGCGCATTGTGGCAGCCTAGGCGAAGGAGACATTTCCAAATTTCGCCCACGATATTTTCGATACCCTCAGGCCTGATCCGGTATCGGCCTGAGCGGATCGAAAAGGCGTAGCCGAGCTGTCGGATCCGGGTCGCTGCGTCCGCAACCGCTTTCGTGCGAGCGTTCGAGAAGGGATGTCGCTTGAGGACCGTTAAGGCGCGACCTATGTGCATGGCTTCCAGCCAAGCCGACTCATCGTCAAGTGTTCGCACGAAGGCAGTGACTTGCGAAGAGGGAGATGCGCCTGGTTGAACTGGCCCGGATGGAATCCTCGTTCCGTCGGGCTTGGCGATTCTGGGCAGGCAAGCCGCAACGTTGTTGAGCGCGTCGGCGATTGGCTCGCTTACCCTATCCAGCACATTAGCCAAAAAGAAATGACTGGCTAGAGAGCGCACGGTGCCAACCGTTTGGCCAGTATTCTCCAAGACGATCAATATATCAAAAAGGCGATTCGATACGTGTTGAAGGCTCTGATAGCCTTCCAAGGCCTTATTCGCGGCCGCCTCATCGGTCATCGGCACTGCTGTGGCGGAATCCAGAAAAATCGCTCTTAGTTTTTCTACCTGATCGTCAAAGTCTTGCATCAGGGGTTCCTTGAAGCGCGCGAATTATATTTAAAAATGCAACCCTGCCACGATGACTAAATTGGCCGCTTAGTGGAGAAATCGGAAGGCAGCTTCGCACCGGTAGCGACCATTCTAGCCCGCTGGCATCGATAGCCGCAAAGGCCGAGGTTCGGACAATCGAGGAACGACAGCCTTCAAAGCTTTAGTCGACTCACCGTAGGCCAAAGAAGTCGGTAGCGCTGACTCAATTGAATGGCCGGTGTCTGGCACGTTGCTGACGTTGAAGGGGCGCGGTATGCAATGATTGTTATTGTCAGCTCGCATTCTGACGCTCACGCCTTTCCAACAAATGCCAAATGCGTGGATAATTCAAGGCCCGAGGAGAAAATCCCAAAAACATGGGGGCCTGAAACACAGAGGAGGTGTTTGGCGTCGTCGTTGCGTTCCTCGACAAGTGCAGCCCTCGCGACGCCGGTTAGGCCAAACCCCTCGCCAACGCTCTGCTTTTCTAGGTTGGGCCGCTTGGTGTGAAGATCGACTCGTACACTAACTTCGACGAACTCCGCTGGCTTCGCTGACGATTCATAAGGGATTTGATCAATGCACGTTCATCGCGTTTCCGCTGAGAACTTTCGGACGTTTGGTGCATGTCTTAACGGGAAGCACCTCGACATCCTGCTAAATAGGGGCCTGAATGTTCTCGTCGGCGAAAACGACGCTGGCAAGACCAGCATCATTGATGTGATGCGCTATGCGCTACTTACGACAAGTAATGACTTCGTCCGAGTCGAAGACGACGACTTCCATATTGACGCGGGCAACCAAGCCACCGAGCTATGGCTCGAAGTGGAATTGCGCGGACTAAGTAAGCCACAGCAGGCAGCATTATTGGACTGGCTTACACTTGAGGCTGGTGCTGAGCCCTACTTGATCATTCACCTACACGCCAGGCGCCGGCTCGGAGGCGTCGGAGGCGGTCGGCAGAGCAACCCTGCGGTAACCGTTAGCTGTGGCAAGGGTGGCGGCGGCGCTGAGATCAGTTCTGCTGCCCGCGAGTTGATTCGCGCTACCTACTTAAAACCCCTTAGAGATGCAGTTGCAGAGTTGAGGCCGAAGAAGGGTTCTCGTCTATCGCAGGTGCTTCGAGCGCATAAGGATGTCAAAGCCGAGGCCGAGAACAACTTCGATAAGACAAAGCCCGACGATAAGCCCACCACTCTCGTCGAAATCATGGCGCAGGCGCAACATCGCGTGAGCACCAGAAAGGTGGTGACTGACGTTCGGGACAAATTGAACGACGATTTTCTGAAAGAGCTCAGTTTCGACGCAACACCGCTGATCTCGGACATTCGTGTTTCGGCCGACCTAACGCTTGCACAGATCCTGGAGCGCTTGGAGCTAACGCTCAGGCCGCCCGGTGGTGTGAGTCAGGATTTGGTGTGCGAGCGCGGCCTTGGATACAACAATGTGCTGTTCATGGCAGCAGAGCTACTACTCCTCAGCAATGGCGGTGGAGATGAGCTTGCGCTGTTGCTGATAGAGGAGCCTGAGGCGCATCTACATCCACAGCTGCAAGCTCGCGTACTGTCCATGCTAGCGGATAAGGCGGCCACCAAGAACATACAGGTTGTGGTTACGACCCATAGCCCCAATGTCGCCTCGAGCGCACCGGTAGAGACGCTTACGCTGGTGTGCTCCGGGCGGCCGTATCGGCTCTCGCCGGGCGATACTTGCTTGGAGCCAGCCGACTATGAGTTCTTGCGCCGATTCTTGGATTCGTCGAAGGCAAACCTGTTTTTTGCTCGCGGTGTCCTCATCGTAGAGGGGCCTGCGGAATCCATCTTATTGCCGGCGCTGGCCGAGGCAGCAGGTCGATCGTTCGAAGCGAACGGCATTTCGACCATAAGCGTTGGAGGTGTTGGTCTATTTCGGTACGCGCGTATCCTTCAGCGCAAGGATGGCACTAAGCTACCAATTAAGGTCGCCTGCCTTGGTGACTCGGACATTGTGCCGAACGATGTCAGCTATGTGGAGGGACGCCAAGACAAGATCAATAAAGGTCAAGCGCTAACGAAGGATGGGAAGCAGCACATGCGACGTAAGGTTGCCGACTACACGTCGGCCGAGCTTATAGAGGTTCGTCAAGCCAAGGTCGACCGCGCAAAAGGTGGTAGCACCGAAGTGTTCATCGCAGACCATTGGACGCTTGAGTATGACCTGCTCCGCTCGGGGTTAGCCAAAGCAGGCTACATAGCGATACAGCTCGAGCAGGCGGAGGGCAGCAAGGGATATCTGACGGCCGTTGAGTATGACAAGGTCTATCAGGAAGCGGGGGAGGCGTTCGATTCGCTTGCGCTGTTCGAGCCTGAAGAGGCGATCGCCGCAGATGCGTACGAACTCCTTCACTCGAAGAGGGCCTCCAAGGCGATAGTTGCACAGTATCTCGCCAAGATGGCTAAGGACGGAAGCCTAGGCACAGGCGATGCGCTTCTTAAGGCATTACCCCCGTATATCAAATCAGCTTTGGACTACTTAGTCCCCGACGAACTGTAATGAGCGGTCCGTTCCAACTCACTCACGATGATCTGGCGGCGCTCAGTCAGTTCTTCCCTCATCTGAGTTTCGCCAGGCAGGAGCAGATCAATGCACTACTCCATGCGGCGACTGCCGATTTTCAGGCGGCCCCCGGCAGTGGGAAGACAACACTTCTCGGCGCAAAGCTCGCGCTAATGTCTGCTCGGTGGCCACATGAGCGTCGCGGCATCTGTATCCTGACTCACACCAATGTGGCTCGAGAAGAGATTGAGCGGTGTCTCAAGTCAGTGCCTCACGGTGACTCGCTTCTTGGCTATCCACACTTCATTGGAACCATTCAGACATTCGTGAATAAGTTTCTTGCAATTCCTTGGTTGCGAACCCTTGGCATTAACCTGCGAGAAATTGATGAAGAGGATTTTGCAGACAGGTTTTACGGGCGCGCATACCCTTTCTGCAAGGCTTGGGTCGATGTGAATGCTTGGGAGCGCGCGACGACAATCCGAAATGTGCGCTATCAGGGGGCCGAGTTAGCGCTAGTCAGCGATGCGGAGACGCCTCTTCCGGCGACTGGCAAAATGATCGATAGCCTGCGCGCGTTAAAGGCGACGATGGCGCGCGACGGCCGTTTGCGCCACGCAGATATGTTTGCGTACGCGGAGCAGGCGCTTGCCAAGGTTCCCGGCTTGGCTGAAGCGGTAGCGTATCGGTTTCCGAACGTCTTCATCGATGAGATGCAGGACACGAATGACATCCAACTCGGAGTCCTGTCTTTGGTCTTCAACGCGGGGACCATCGTGCAGCGATTTGGCGACGTCAATCAGTCGATTCTGAATCGAGGTCGTAGCGCGGCGCCTAACTCATTCCCAGGATTGGGTAGCCTTGAGGTATGCACCAGCCTTCGCTTCGGCATGAACTTCGCAGCGGTGGCGAACAGCGTCAAAGCAGTCGGCGGAGAAATCGACGGCCAAGGGCCACCGTGCCTCGCACCACCAACGCTCATTCTCTACTCAGACGCTACTGCCCAACAGGTTATTGCGCGGTTCGGCAATTGGATTGCCGGCTTCTTGCCGAGTGATGAGGTTGAGAAGTTACCCGTTAAGGCGATTTGTGCCATCAAGACAGAAGGGAACATGCGGCAAAAGGTTGGACGGCACATTACGGACTACTTCCCTCAGTTTGATGACGCAGCTGCCAAGACAGCCCCAAGCCAAAGATCTGTGGGGCAGTTGCTTCGGACCGCCGCAACCCATGTAACTAGTTCAGCGACGGAGAAACGAGGAGCCGCAGCCAGAACGGCATTGCTGTTGATGGTTCAAAAATTTGGTGTTAGTGGCTATAGGGATGCGAAGACTTGGCGTGAGTTAACATTGCTGGGAGCTTCCAACGTGGAGCACATTTCAAGACTACGTGGAGCGGCCCGCGATATCGTGCTAAGTCCATGTGACGTTTCGACAGACGCTTCATGCAAGACGGCCATACTGACGCTGCTCGTGTCGCTCGGCGACATCATTGATGGGCAAGTATCGGCGGCGGACCTACCCGTCGAATGGATCGTGGGCGCGAGCCCAAATGTGGCGGATAGACAAGGGAGCCCCAACATATTGCTTGTCGAGACGCGGAATATGAAGTTCCCGATTCATGTCGCCACAATTGCATCAGTCAAAGGCGAGACGCATCTTGCGACACTGGTTTTAGAGAGTTGTCGTAGACAACGGTACGACATCAAGGAGGTATTGCCTTACCTATGTGGCGATAAGAAGGCGGCAGACGTAACGGATGCGATGACAGAGGGGCAACTCATGAATATTTTTGTGGGTGCCAGCCGTCCGAGGAAACTGCTAGCGTTGGCCATGCACGCCGACCGTATGAACGATCGGACGCGACAGAAACTTGAAGAGGTTGGCTGGAACGTCCTTGACTGGACTACCGTCGTCTAACCCTTCAAGCCCCGTGTTCGCTGAGTGACAGATAACCGGACCATTGCGGCCATATTTTGCCGGAACACCAAATGTCGGCTATGGCCGAGAAGCAGAAGTTCAGGGCTACCTGCACCTGCTTCTCTTTAAACCCGTAGCGGTAGTTCAGTGACGACCAGGAGTGTGGTCAGCGGTCAAACAGACCGCAATCTACACTTCGGCCTTGCTCTTCGCTCCTATAGCTTGAGGCATCGGCCCTACGTCAAACAGCTCATTAGTTGATTGCCCGACGGTCATTTTGACGCACTGCGTTGCTGTGCTAGGCTGTTCTGCAATAGCCTGCTTTTTGGTTGGCTTCTGTGAACTGAGCATCTACGTTGTTGGAAAACGGTATTAAGCGGTTCACAAGGCGGATGCAGTAAGTGTTTGATTTTATTTGGCCTGCGCCGATTTTGACCGATTGAGCTGCACAGAATCGCTGTGCACGCCCATCAATTTTTTTGGCCTCATAACCCGAAGGTCACAGGTTCAAATCCTGTCCCCGCAACCAAGCCTTCAAGCAATCAGGCCAATCACTTCACGGTGGTTGGCCTTTTTGTTTTTGGTCTGCTGCGGGGCCCGTTCACGTCAGAGCGATCAAGTGGTGGGATTGGGTATCGGCTTTGAGCCGGGGGATAAAGACTTGGGGCGAGGGGCAACTACAAGATCTGCCGGCCGCAGCAATTCGACCCAGCGTGTTTCAGTCACAAAAGCGGTTGGCACGTTTGCCGGATAGCGGAGCCCGGCTGGGCTGCCTCCGCGAGACAGCCGCCGCGCCCAGCCCTGAGCGCGGTTCTCCTCGACTGATCGCCGCAATCCTGTTGAGTCTGCGGGCGCCAAGTTCCGGATGCGCTCTAGCGTTTGTAGAAGTACTGCTGGGGTAGTGTGGGACCCGGAGAGCCAAAGCTCCAGCCGGAGGGGAAGGAGTCCGGCACATTGATCAGCTTCGTGTTTCGCAATGCTGTGGCGCCGCCTGGACGAATTGTCCCAATGACATCGAATTCCTCGGCTGCGAGCGCGAGAATTTCGCGGAAAAGGGCATCCGCTTCCTTGTCTGTCTTGGCCAGTTGCCAGCGGTCATACAGTTCCAGGCGTTTCTTCATGTTGGGTAGCGGTTCCTCGCCCGACTTGCCGTTGGTTTCGTACCAGCGCACCCAAAGCAGGCTTTGCCGTGATTCCTGCGCATGGATGGTCAGGATGGAACGCATGTCCAGCGTGGGGTCCAGCCCGCCAGCAACACCATCGATGGCGGCCTCATAGTCATTGTTGCGGGCCCGCTCGTAGTGCAGCGAGCGTTCGACGGCCTGGATGACGAGGTCGACCCCCGCAGCCTTGAATTGTTTGCGCATCAGGTCAGCGATATCGAGGCTTTGCGTTGACGCCAGATTGACCGAGAGATTGATTGCCAGTCTCTTGCCGCCCGCGTAGGTGCGATAGCCGTCCGGGTCACGCGCAGTCAGTCCCAGTTGGTCGAGCAATGTATTGGCGCGTGACAGGTCCCGCTCGGTGTATTGCTTGGCGAGCTTTTCGTTGAAAAAGCGATTCTGGCGCAAAGGACCGATCTGCCATGGCTCGCCCTGTCCTAGAAAAACCAGTTCGTTGATCTCTTTGCGGTCCATCGCCAGTGAAAGCGCGATACGGAAGTCTTTGTTGCGGAAGAGCTCGCGCAGCGGAGCATTTTTCGTCGAATAGTTCAGGTACAAGCCGGCAGCATTGCTCGGCAGCTCGGGCAACGAGAGCAGGGTATAGCCATTACGTTTTGCGTTCTCGGCAAGAACGGAGCGGTTTTGCACGCCACCGATGTGACGGTTCTGGAAATCTAGCTGGCCACCGATGGCCGCGAGAACGATGGTCTCAACTTCAGAGATGACCTTGAGCTGGATGGTATCGATATAGGGCAGCTGCTGCCCTTGAGGGTCAACCTGCCAGAAGTACGGGTTTCGTACCATGAGCACGGATGCGCTGCTTCCGGTATAGGGTTCCTTGACCAGCCAGGGGTCCAGGCTCGGTTTTTCCGGGTTACCCCAGCGTGTGGCGAGTTCGATATCGCCGCACTTGTTGCGCATCAGTGTCCCCCAGTCGGCAAGCTTCGCATCGCGTAGCAAATCGTCCACCTTTGCGTTGTACTTAGGGTGGAACTGGCCGCAATAGTGTTTGGGAAACAGCGTGGGATGTTGCCCCAGCGGCGTCGCCAGTTCCTCAGGAAAGCGCCGGTAGCTGCCTGCAAAGCGGAACCTGACGGTGTAGTCATCGAGCTTTTCGGTGACAATCGGCTTGTCATTGATGACATAGCGCGAGGGCGTGACGCGGAAGAACTGCGGATTGGTGACGAGGTCGTTCATTGAGAACAGCACGTCGTCGGCAGTAAAGGGTTTACCGTCAGACCAGCGCATGCCGCGACGCAGGTAGAAGGTGTACTCGGTGACGTCTGCATTGCTTGTCCAGCGCTCTGCTACGTTGGGCACAACGCCGGAAAAATCAGGTGTCCAGCGAACCAGCCCCTGCGCGCCGATAGTGCGCAGAATGGCGTTGTGGTCTGCATTGCCCCGCAGAGCGGTACGCAAGCGCCCGCCGTAGGTGCCGATGCGCTGATGGGGCTGGATTACCTCGGGCTTCTCCGGCAGTCGTGCAGCAACGGGCGGCAGCTTGCCAGCGCGTACCTCTCGTGCCAGTTCAGGCGATTCTTGCCAGGCAGCAAGACAAGATGTTGAAGTCATGGCCAGCGTCGTGATCGTGGCAACGATGGTTATGAGGCGAAGCATGTGTGTCTCCTGCGATCGGCTATGCATGACCGAATTGCATTCTTGTCAGGTCTGAACGCGAAAGAGGCAGCCCGTGGGCTGCCTCTGCTTCCGTGTTGCTACAACTTGGCAGGCAGAATCAGAAATCCTTGACCAACCCCACGCGGGTGTAGCGCTCGTCACGCTTGGTCAGAGTGTCCGAGAAGTTTGCCTTGGTGCCGTCGTACTTGCCGCCAGCATAGGACTCGTTACGTGCGTAGTCCGTCCGCATGGTTGCGACGTAGAGATAGAGGTTCTTACCAAGGAACCAGGCGCCACCCAGCATGTAGCCGCGGCCGCTGTTGCGGTTCGAGCCGAGATCGCGAAGCTTCGAAAACTCTGCGCCGATCTCCAGAGTGTTGTCCCAGTTGTAGGACAGAACCATATTCGTGTTCTTTTCCTTGAATGCCGAACCGCCATTGGCATCTGTGATGTTGGGGTTGCGGCCCTTGAACGTGTTGTAGTTCATGCTGAACTTCAGGTCCTTGATGGGGCGAACCGTGAAGTGTGTGTGCGTGATCACCATACCGTTTTCGATCGTTGGCATCACACCCTGAGACTGGCGATTGATGATGTCGAAGTTGAACGTAAAGATGTTGTCCCCGACTGCGGTCTCAAAACCCGCAGCAGTGGTGCGCCCCGAATTGCGATTGCCGGGATTGGTGCCGCCCGTGGTCGTGTCGTCGTTGTTGGTGCCGTCCTTCTGGAAGTCGCCAAACGCATGCTGGCCCTTGATCAGCATCTTGACGGGGCCCGCCGACACAGTAGGGCTGACCCACTCAGTCACGCGTGCGGTCAGTTGGGATTCGCGCGCGCCGGAGATTCCGAACTTCACGATCTCCATGTCCCGGGGTGAAACCATATAGGGCTTTTCTGCAAGGTGAAGGTTGGTGATGTTGTAAGTGCCCCAGGTCAGTTTGCCGATCGGGGAGATCAGACCCATCACCTTCTTGTCGTTGTTGTTCAGGCCGGTTTTGCCTTCATGCACGTTCGTAAAGCGGAGGTCGAGGTCGACAAACGCAGAAATGCCCTTGGAGATGTCTTCCTTCACACCGACGGTGATGCGCGAGGTGCTGGCGCCGCCATCGCCCTGGGTTTCCGTCGTCACGCCACCGGTGCTTGCGCTGTTGGTGACTGCGCCACTCGCGCCGTAGACGGTCTGCAGGTTCTGTGTGCGCTTGAACTGATAACCGGCGTCGAGCTTGCCGCCAATCTTCACCTCTTGGGCAAACGCACTGCCAGAAATTGCTGCCATCACGGCTGCAGCAACGATGGTCCTTTTCATGTTCTCTCCTCTCGGCCAGCAGGTGCCTGCAAGGCCCCAATAGTTTGTGGAATGGCCGATTGGCCACTGCGTGCTTTTTACAGAGCAGGCGGTTTGGTCACAATTGAGATATGGGGTGCGCGGATTTATGTTTTTCTTTGCTGGGCTGCAGAAAACCGATTTGTGCATCGCGACACCACCTGTCGAAGCTTGCTGTTCGCCTAGTCATGGGTTCGGGGGCATTTGTTGTTCTGTGCGTTTGCACAACGGAAAATCCGTTGCGCGGACGACTGAAATCGCAATATCTCGCCGCGGTTGGGCTGGCTAGCATTCCCGCACAAACAGAGGCCAACCCAATTCGGCAGGTGGGCTTCAGGCAGGAGGAGTCGGGAATGCGTGTGCAGAACAAGTCCGCAAGCTTGTGCTTGCGCTGGATGTCCGTCGTGATGATTGCGGCGTTGGCTGCGTGTGGTGGGGGGGGCGGAGGAGGGGGGCAGGCTACTGGTGGCGGAGGCGCGAGTTCTGCGTCCTCCATTGCCGCCACTTCTGCGTCCAGCACGAATTCGGCTGCGTCAAGCGCTCAGTCGAGCTCCAGTACCAGTGCGTCATCGACGTCCAGCTCGGCGAGCAGCGGTTCCGGTGTTTCTTCGTCCACCGCGACCTCTGCATCATCGTCCTCTGCAACATCCTCGGCGTCCTCCGCATCCAGTTCGACGCCGAACTACTACGCAAGCTGCACATTCCCGGCGGGCGACTGGCGCAACGGCGCCTGGTGCTGGAGCAACCCGACAGTTGTCAGCGGGGCCGTTTCGAAATACGACCTGACCGGTTTTGCGAGCTTGCCGGGCGATAGCGTTACGGGGCTCGTGCCGGCAGGCGTGACCGGCGGCGGCGTCATTCCGGAGACGGACCCTGGCTATCGCAAGGTCACAACGGCGCTGGAGCTTGCGCAGGCCATCGTGGCGGCCAACAAGATTGATCCCGGCAAGACAGGGCGCGCCTATGTCATCGAGATCATGAACGACCTCGATCTTGGCTGGAACGAAATCGGCTCGGCTGCGCAGACATTGGCCAGCACGCCGTTCTCAAAGCATGCCAATACGCCAAAACTGCACCCGAAACTGATTGCATCGGATGTTTCCAATCTGCAGATTTCGCCAAAAAAGGGCGGGCTGACGATCTTCTCTGCCAATGGCGCGACGATCCGTCATTCCAGCTGGTCGATCAAGGCAACTTCAAACGTGATCATCCGCAACCTCAAGTTCGACGAACTCTGGGAGTGGGATGAGGACACCAAGGGTGACTACGACAAGAACAACTGGGACTTCATCGTCATCGGCGTGGGCGGTGGCCGGGTGAGTCATATCTGGATTGATCATTGCACGTTCAGCAATGCCTACGACGGCATCATCGATACCAAGGGCGGTACGAGCAACGTCACCTATTCCTGGAACGCCTATGTGGGGGATGACGGGGTGGCGAATGCCTTCAACCCGACAGCGAATCTCAACAGCTTCGTCTGGCAACAGATCAACAAGCTGGAAGAGAACAAGGACTCCTACCCCCTGTACAGCACGCTGCGCAACAAGATGCTGCTCACACCCGAGCAGATCGTACAGGTCATGCAGGGCACCAAGAAGACTATGGCGATTGGCGAGCTCTCCAAGGACGTCGTGAACCAGATGTCCTCGGTGACGCTGCATCACAACCTGTACCTCAACCCCGTCGATCGTCTGCCGCGCAGCGCCGGAGCGCAGGTCCACAGCTACAACAACTACGCCGACGCAACCAACCTGCTGGCAGCGAAACGCATGCGGGACGCTAAATTTGCGGCGATGAGCAGCGCAGATCAGGCGAAGTTCACCAGCGACAACCCCTACAAGTTCGGCCCCTCGCTCAATGGCAGCATCTCGGTCGAAGACGGCGCAATGCTGGTCGAAAAGTCAGTCTACATCGACGTGCTCTGGCCCTTGCGCAACAACCAGACCAACCCGGCGGATGCCAGCTACACCGGCAAGATACTGGGGCTCGATCTTCAGTACATCTTCCATAACGAGGATGGCACGACCTACACCGAGCGTGGTGACAGTACCGCTACCGGAAGTCGCCTCGGTCCGTTCCAGGACTCTCGCATCAAGCCTTTCGCCTGGAACACCACCCACGGTGGAGCGCCTTACACGCTGCCGGCCTCCGCCTATGACGATCCGGCAAGTCTTCTCCCGGTCATTCAGGCTGGCGTGGGCGCCGGCCGCCTGACCTGGGCCAAGGAGAACTGGTTGAAGGTCAAGTATTGAGCTTGCGCGGGCGCCAGGGTTTGCCTGGCGCCCCATTCGGGGCGGCGTGGTTCAGAGGGGCCGAATTGCCGCCTTCCCGGCTGAGCAGGCTGGCGCGCACTGCGTCAGAGGCAGGACGAACTTAACAACACATAATGGAGACAGAGATGCGTAAACAGATACTGGCGGGCAGCCTGGCTCTCGCCATGGCGAGTGTGGTGCACGCCGCTGGCGATGCACCAAGCGATTACACGAAGTGTGCGCAGAACACGGGGGCTACTTGTACCATGAGCGGCACGCGCTCGGTTGCGCTCGGAAAATCGGGCACGTTCGTATATGCCACCAAGACGGGTAGCTTTGCATGTACTGGCAGTGCTTTCCCCAGCAACAGCTTCGGCACTTCGGCATGGTGTTCGTACGCACCGACGGCAAGTGCTTCGTCGAGCTCTTCGTCAAGCGTGTCTTCAAGCAAGGCCTCCAGTGCGGCGTCGAGTGTTGCAAGCAGCGCCGTGCGGTCTTCATCTTCCAGTGCAGCCTCTTCGGCTAGCGCCAGCAGCCAGAGTAGCTCCTCTGTCAGCAGCGTGGTGGCTTCTTCAAGCAGCTCCACGTCGTCTGCACCGCAGACCTTGTCGCGCTACAACCTCAGAGGGTTCGCGACGCTCCCGGGCGACAGCACCAGCGGGCTGCTGGCTGGCGGTGTGTCGGGTGGCGGCGTGATTGCAGAGACCGATGCGGCTTACGCGAAGGTGCGCACGCCGCTTGAACTGGCCAATGCGCTGGTCGCCGCCAACAAGAAAGGCACGATCAAGGTCATCGAGATCATGAACGACCTGAATCTGGGCTGGAACGAGATCGGCGCCGAAGTGCAGAACCTGGCTTCCACGCCCTTCACGGCGGCGGCGGCCCCGAAGCTTCATCCGGTGCTGCTCAAATCGGGTGTGAGCAGCATGCAGATTTCGCCCAAGGCTGGCGGGCTCACCATCTTCTCGGCCAATGGCGCGACCATCCGCCACGCCAACTGGTCGATCCGCAATACCCACAACATCATCATCCGCAACCTGAAGTTCGATGAATTGTGGGAGTGGGATGAGGCCAGCAACGGCCACTACGACAAGAACAACTGGGACTTCTTCACCATCGGTGTGGGCGGCGGGCGCGTGCATCACGTCTGGATTGATCACTGCACTTTCACCAAGTCGTATGACGGAATCATCGATACGAAGGGTGGCGCGAGCAACATCACGTACTCCTGGAACACCTACATCGGCGACGACGGCGAGACCAACCCCAACAGCTTTGTACGCCAGCAGGTCAATGCGCTGGAGGCATCCAAGTCTTCCTACCCGATGTACAACTTCCTGCGTACGCGCGGCTTCTCGGTCGAGGACATCGTCAAGATCCTGCAGGGACCGGACAAGACGCAAGCCATCGGCGAGCTGTCCAAGGATTCGTCCAACCCGTTGGCCTCGGTGACATTCCATCACCAGTACTACCTGAACACCTGGGATCGTCTGCCCAGGCTGGCGGGTGGTCAGGCCCACAACTACAACATCTATGTCGACGACACCAAGGTGCTCGCAGCCAAGCGCTTGCGCAAGGCCCGTTATGACGCCATGAGCGCCGCTGACCAGCTGAGCTTCACCAAGAACTACAGTTTCGACCCACCCATCAACGGCAGCATCTCGACCGAGGATGGCGCACTGCTGGTGGAGAAGTCGGTGTACGTCGATACGATCTGGCCGCTGCGCAACAACCAGACCGACCCGAGTGATCCCAGCTATACCGGCAAGATCCTTGCGACCGACACGGTCTACGTCTTCCACAACGAGGATGGCACCACCATCAACTCTCGTGGAAGCAGCACCGATGCAGGCAGCAAGCTCGGGCCTTTCCAGGCCACGATCAAGCCCTTCTCCTGGAACACCGCGAACGGGGCTGCGCCGTACAGCTTGCCCGCGTCCGCCTACGACGATCCGATGAGTCTGCTCGATGTCATCAAAGCGGGCGCCGGCGCAGGGCGTCTCACATGGGACAGGCAGAACTGGCTCAAGACGGCGTACTGATTCCCCGGTTCTCACAACTGGCGTAAGCATCGGGGGGGGGCGGCAGTTGTGACGCGAAATGTTCAACCCCCTATGGAGTTGGTGGTTTCTGATGTCCGGCCACGCAGGCCGGACATCACCGTCTGATTCCAGATATTCCAACAATATGAAGCAGGAGACAGCATGAACAAGTACAGATTGGTTTTACCCGTTCTCGCGTTTGTTGCAACACAGGCAGGCGCTGTCACGGACTACCCCGCTGGATACACAAAATGCGCGAAGCTCGGCGAGTCGTGCGTCATGACGGGGACGCACAAGGTTGCCCTCGGCAAGTCCGGCTCGTTTGTCTACACGACGCTGACGGGCACTTTCACGTGCGCATCGTCGGTTTTCCCGGCAAACACCTTCAGCAGCTCGGCGGTGTGTTCGTATGATCCGGCCACTGCCAGCTCGTCAAGCAGCTCGACGAGCAGTTCAAGCTCCAGCAGCGTGCAAAGCTCGTCCTCCGCAAGCAGCGTGTCGAGCAGTAAATCGTCGTCGTCGGTCGCCAGCTCTGTTTCATCCAGCACATCAAGTGCTGCGTCCGGCACGGTCATCGATGCACGCACACTGACGGGCGCCAGTACACCCTTCCAGTCCGAGCTGTATGGTGTTCGCAATTACTCGGCGCCGGTGAAGCTCTCCAGTGGGCACGACCCGAAGAACTACAAGGCCGCCCCCAAGCTGCCAACATGGCAGTTCGCGTCGTCAGACCCTACGGGCGGAAAGCTCAGCTTTGAACGCGAGGTCGCGCCGAGCAACGGCTGGCATTCGTTCTCGCGAAAGGGCAAGGTGAGTGTCACGGGCGGTTCCGCCGCGACAGCAAATCGCGTGTACACAGTCTTCAACGGCCAGCAGCTTGTTGCGGCCATCAACGAAGCGAAGAACGATCCGAAGATCATTCGTGTGGTGGGCCACATCGATTTGCGTTGGAGCAGCAACAACACGGTGTTCAAGGAATACACCAGCTTCTCGGATCAGAAGTTCGGCGGCTCGATCATGATTCCGTCCAATACCACACTGGTCGGGATCAACGATGCGCAAGGTCGCCCGGCTCGCTTCACCGGGACAACCCTGCTGGTTGGAGCCGAGTTGCCGCTGGCTACGGGCGGCGATCCCAAGACGGACCTCACCGCGTGGATTGCGTCGGGCAAGGATGGGGAAGACTACCCGACCTGGACGCGCAACATCATCATCCGCAATCTGGTGATCGATACGCCCTGGGATGTGAATCCGGAAGGGTCCGCCGATGCCTATGCAGACGGCATGACGCTTGCGCGTGCGCAGAACGTCTGGATCGACCACATCACGATGTCTGATGGCACCGACACGCCGGACTCCGCTGCGTCGGACACGCGCCATGATGGCCTGCTGGACATCGTGCGCGGCTCGGACTACGTCACGCTGAGCAACAACTACTTCACGCGCCATCACAAGACCACGCTGATCGGAAATGGCGATGCCGATCGCGCCTGGGGTGACGATGGCCGTTTCCACGTGACGCTGTTCGGCAACTGGTGGGACAACCTCCAGGCGCGTCTGCCGCTCAATCGTTTCGGTCAGGTGCACATCTTCAACAACTACATCACGGGCAGCACCTCGACCAAGGACTCCGACCTCAAATTCATGAGCGGATCCGATGCGCGTTATCACTCCAACCAGTTGCTGCAGAATAACTACTACAGCTTCTCCGGGCTCAAGCTCTCTGATGCCTGCGGCAAGGTGATTACCGGCAAGGACTACACCGGCTTCCGCTCCTCGGGTCATCTTTTCGTGAGCGACAAGATCGACGTTGGCCTCAACATTCCCGCTGGCACGGTCACGGCATGGGATGGGCAGTGCGGCATGACTGCGCCCACGGGCGCAAACGTCTGGACGCCACCTTACAGCTTCACGCTGGCCGCCACATCGTCGGTGCCCGCATCTGTGCAGGCCAATTCGGGTGGAGGCAAGCTGAAGTAATCGCCGGAGTTCACGAACCGGGTTGCTGACAAAGCACGGTCGCCTGCAGGCGACCGTGTGCGTTTTCCGGGGGCATGAACGCCAGTGATCAACAAAGAAGAGGAAATCAAACATGGAGACAAATATGAAACGGAACAAACACCCGGTTGCAAGCCTCATGCGCCGGTCTTTGCTTGTGTCAGCCGTCTTTGCTGCTGTGTCGGCGCACGCGGCGGTATCGGGTTGCGGAACCAGCTGCACGGACTATCTCCGGCCCAATGTCGAGGCCGTGCCATTGACGCAAGCGCGCATCGACGCAAGCGCAGGTAGCCTGGCCAAGGACTTCACGACCTACCTGGCAGCCTCGAAGAAAGCGATGGACGCTGACAAGGCGACACTGCGCAGTGAGCGGCAAGGTTTGTCTTCGGTGCCCAAGTCGCGTGCGTCAGACAAGTCTTCGCCCGATACCATGCCGCTTTCCGAATCGAGCAGCTACTACGCCGGCAGCAAGGCGCTGGGCATCGCAAAGGAAATCATTTCCTTTCAGACGCCCGCAGGCGGCTGGGCGAAGAACATGCCGCGGACGGGCGCCTTGCGTCTGAAGGGCCAGTCTTTCAGCACCTATACCGTGAACCCGGCGACGACGGCTTACGAAGACTGGTTGTGGGTGGGCACGCTGGATAACTCCGCGACCTGGACTGAGCTGCGCTATCTCGCCAAAGTGCAGGGCGCGCAAAGCTCGGATCGCGCTGCGATTCAAGCCAGCATAGTCAAAGGCGTCAATTACCTGCTCAACGCCCAGTACCCGAGCGGTGGCTGGCCCCAGGTGTACCCGCTGGCTGGCAAGTATCACGATGCCGTCACCATCAATGACGACGCCATGCTTTCCGCAATCAAGCTGCTGCGCGAGATTGGCTTGAACAGCAACAAGGACTTTTCGTTCCTCGATGCCAGCCTGCGATCAAAAGCCGCAGCCGCCGCAGACAAGGGCGTTAACTGGCTCCTGACCAACCAGGTAAGCATCAACGGGAAACTTACCGTCTGGGGCCAGCAGCATGATGCCTTGACGCAGAAGCCGACGCCCGCCCGCACCTGGGAGATGGCTGCGCTGACGGCGCAGGAGAGCGCGAAGATCATGTCGTTCCTGATGGCGCTGCCCAGCCCGGACGCGCGCACGCGCGCCGCCGTCTATGGCGCTGCTGACTTCTTCAAGGCCACGCAGATCAACAACAAGAAATGGAGCTCTGGCAAGTTCATCGATGCCAGCGGCACCAACTCCTGGGCGCGTTTCTACGATCTGGCGTTCTACACACCGACGGATGCCACGGTGAGCAAGCGCGCCAGAGCCCTGTTTGGCGACAAACCGGAACTGCACGGAAGCAATGAGTACGGTCTGGTCTTCACATCCCTCGCTGCGTTTCCTGCAGAAAGTCTGGGCTATGCCTGGTACGGCAGCACAGCCCAGTCGGTGCTGACCCGCTTCAGCGACTGGAGCGCGAAGAACGCGCGTCCGTAGTTGCATGACGAACCGGGGGCGCTCGTCGAGGCCCTCGGTGTCGGTCGGTTGATAAGCGAATTCTGACCCCATTGTTATGCAGAAACAGAATCGCTCTGAGAGATATTGCAATTGCGATTCTCGATCTGGACTTCAAGAATGAAGCTCCCTGCCAGAAAGCAGGTCAAGTAAAACATTCATGGAGACAGATCAATGAAACTCGTAATGCTGGCAGCCACACTTGCGCTGCTATGTGCGCCCTATGTCCGTGCGGCGACAGATGCGCCAGACGGCTACACCAAATGCGCGAAGAACGATGGCTCGACGTGCACGATGACGGGCACTCGCCAGGCGGCGCTGGGTAAGTCCGGTAGCTTTGTGTACGCAACGAAGACTGGTAGTTTCGTTTGCGTTGGCAGTGCATTCCCGACCAACAGTTTCCCGACCAATGCGACTTGCTCTTATGGGCCCACAAGTACTTCGTCGTCGGCCTCCTCGTCCACGTCTTCCGTCAGCTCATCGGTCAGCTCTTCGTCATCCCTGTCCTCAAAGTCCTCTTCGAGCAGTTCCAGTAGCTCCAGCACAGTGCAATCCTCCGCCTCCAGTTCGAGTAGTTCTGTGGTGTCGTCCGGCGCCCTGCTGAGCTCTGGCGGCTGGAATGAAGTGGCGTTCGCAAGCTGGAAGCCTGTGTCGGGCGCAAGTTCCTACAACGTCTACGTCAAAGCTGCGGGGGCTGCGGATTCGACCTACAAGAAGATCGATGCGCCTTTGGTGAGGCAGTACGCCAGCTCCTATCGCGCCGATGTTCCGGGGCTCGCCGCCGGTAGCTATGTGCTGAAGGTGGTGCCTGTATCCGGAGGGGCCGAGAACGGCGCTGGTGCTTTCGTGACGAACAGCCTGACTGTGTCGGCGCACAAGCGCGAAGGCTTCGCATTTTCGCAAACCTCGCCCGCCAAAACAGGCTCCGGTGGTTATACGGACAATGGCACGCCGGCTTCCAACGCGCAGATCCTGTACGTCACCTCCAGCAACTTCAACAGCGTTGCACTGGATGTCATCACGGGCACGGACGGCCGAAAAACTGCGGCAGTGGGGATGGAGCGGATCATGTACTACCGCGCGAAGGGGTTCGACAAGACTCCCCTGATTGTGCGCGTCATCGGCTTGATCAAGGCAGCTGACGTCAAGGCCGGGCTCAAGGACGGGGTCTATCTCGGGCTCAAGGGTGGTGGCACGAGCGCGCTGATCAGCAATGTGACCGTCGAAGGCATCGGTGACGATGCGACGTTCCATGGCTTTGGCATCTACCTGGGCAACACGCAGAATGTCGAGATCCGGAATCTCGGCATCATGTTGTCGGGACCTGGCAACGACGCGATCTCCATGGAAGGCAACAACCACAACATCTGGGTGCACAACTGCGACCTCTTCTACGGGCAGCCCGGCAGCGATGCCGATCAGAAGAAGGGCGATGGCACCATCGACATGAAGTACGACACCTCGTACGTGACGATTTCCTACAACCACTTCTTCGACAACGGCAAGACGACCTTCGCGGGCGGGGCGACGGAGAGCAACCCGATCTACTTCACCTACCACCACAACTGGTTTGATCACAGTGACTCGCGCAATCCGCGCCTGACGCATGCCACCACGCACATCTACAACAACTACATGGACGGCAATGCCTCGATGAGCGTGTTGAGCACGGGCACCTCGTCGGCCTTTGTGGAAGCCAACTACTTCCGCAACAGCAAGTACCCTATGATGATCAACCTGCAAGGGACAAACTATGTGTTGTGGCCCAATGGCGAAGCGAACGGCGGTGGCTTGATCAAGGCTTACAACAACATCGTTGTTGGCGCGACGGCCCTGGTTTATCAAACCACCAACGCAACCGAGTACGACGCATATCTCGTGACCAGCCGCTCGGAGCAGATTCCCTCGTCCGTGAAGAGCAAGGCCGGGAACGCCTACAGCAACTTCGATACGGCTCCCACCATGTACGCCTATGTGCCGGATGCGCCCGGAAGTGTGCCCAACATCGTGAAGGGCGCTGCCGGACGTCTCGGCGGCGGCGACTTCAAGTGGGTCTTCACCGACGCGGATGACACGCTGACCGACATCAATGAAGGGCTCAAGACCGCGCTGACGAACTACCAGTCCAAGCTGGTCGCGGTGGGCAAGTAACCAATCAGCATTCCGAGTTTGGCAAAACGGGGCTCCGATGGAGCCCCGTTTTCTTTTTGGTGCCCGCCGCATTGGACTCGGGCGGGCGGTTGTCCGATTGACAAGGTGGCAAAAACAGACCAGGCGCGCCGCATGAGATTCATTTTGCAAACAGGTGCATTTGCGATTTTTAAAGATTTTGCTTTGTAAATGAATCGGTTCTGGCCGAATCAATGTCTGGGCGCTACAGTCAATTTGCAAAAACTAAATATTTGTCATGAGTATGTGCGGCGTCTTTTCGCGCAACTTCGTGGCAGGAGTCTGGAGAGAGACATGAGTAGGTTCGATATTCGCCTGGGCGCGACAGCGCTCGCAATTCTTGCGCTGGCAGCGTGCGGTGGAGGCGGTGGTTCAGGTAGTGGCGCAGGTGCAGCTGCGGCGTCTTCCGCAGGCGGAAGTTCTAGTGCAGCCTCGTCCCAGGCATCCAGTTCCGTGTCATCTCTGGCCTCCAGTTCGGCTTCATCAAGCAGTTCGTCGTTGGTGACCGGTTCAGCTATTTGTCCGGCAATCTCCCTTGCTGCAGTGGATGCGAAGACCTTGACGGGTTCGAGCACGCCTTTCCAGTCAGCTGTGTATGGCATTCGCAGCTACTCGGCACCCGTGAAAGATTCGAACGGGCATGACCCCGCCAACTACAAGGTCGCGCCCAAACTGCCAACCTGGCAGTTTGCGACGGTCGATCCCACTGGTGGCGCATTGACCTCACTGGAATGTGACGTGGCGCCAGACAGCGGCTGGCACACCTATCGCCGAACGAGCGGCACTGCCGCGACGATTACCCATGGCAAGGTGGTTGTCACAGGTGGCCGCAACGCGGCCGCCAATCGCATCTATACCGTGTTCAATGGGCAGCAGTTGATTGCGGCCATTAATGAGGCCCAGAACGAGCCGAAGATCATTCGCGTTGTCGGTCATATCGACTTGCGCATGAGCGACAACAACGGCACGTTCAAAGAGTACACGAGCTACCTGGATCAAAAGTTCGGCGGATCAATCATGATCCCGTCGAACACCACGCTGGTTGGTATCAATGGCACTGACGGGAAGCCGGCACGCATTACGGGGACCACAATTCTCGTCGGCAGTGAGCTGGCGAATGGCGCCATTGATGCTGAAACGGGTTTCAAAGCCTGGATCGCTGCGGGCAAGGATGGCGAGGATTACCCGACCTGGACGCGCAACGTCATCATTCGCAACCTTGCCATTGATACGCCGTGGGACGTGAACCCGGAGGATTCCGGCAATGCCTATGCGGATGGCGTGACAATCTCGCGCGCTCAGAACATCTGGGTGGACCACGTCACGATTACCGATGGCGACACGCCGGATTCCCTGGCCTCGGATACCCGTCACGATGGAGCGCTCGACATTGTTCGCGGTTCGGACTACGTGACAGTCTCCAGCAGCTTCATCGGTGATCACGGCAAGGTGATGCTCGTTGGCAACGGCGACAGCGGACGTGCATGGAGCGACGCCGGTCGTCTGCATGTCACGCTCAACCAGATCTGGTGGAAGGGATTGACCTCGCGCCTGCCGCTCGTGCGCTTCGGGCAGCTGCATACATTTAACACCTTGATGGAAGGCACCACCGGAACAGCCACTTACGGTCACAAGTTCGAAGGCGGGCTTGATGTGCGCTATCAGTCCTCGGTGTTCCTGGAGAACAGCTTCCATTACTTCACCGGGCTCAAGCCCAAAGAAGTATGCGGCAAGCTATCGGGCGGCAAGGATGGCCTGGGCTTCCGGGTGACTGGCGCGCAGTTCATCAGCGACAAGACTGACGACGGCAAGGCTTGGACGGGCGGGCCTATCGATGTCAGTGCGGCGTTGGCGGCAGCTGCGTGTGCCGAGGTTCCCGCTGCCGACATCGCCTGGACGCCGCCTTACGCCTACACTGCCCTGGATGCCAACAGCGCTCGCGTCAAAATCGAAGAGGAGGCAGGGGCTGGTCGCGTTGGCATGTTCAGCACCAAGGGCACGGCTCGCAGCATTGCCAGCGGTTCATCCTCGAGTACGTCCAGCAGTAGTTCATCGGCAACGTCATCCGCGTCTTCTTCTACTTCTTCGGTTGGCTCGTCTGCCTCATCCTCCGTGGCGTCTTCCGCGTCAAGCAGTACGGGGGTGTCGGTCGCTGCGGGCGTAACGGGGACCTGGACGGAGAGCTTCTCGGCCAGTAACGCGAGTGCTTTCTTCACTACTGCTTACGCTGCGCAACCCGATGATGCGGGCAAAGCCATGTACCGCAAGACCGGGGGTACGGCCACAGTAGCCAGCGATGTGCTCACGATGGCAGGCCTGCGCTTCACGGTGGGTGAGCGTGGCAGCACAGGCACCACGGCAACCAGCACGCCGGGCGGCATCTTCACTATCAACGGCAAGACCTGCACCCTGACGATCGATGTGGGAGTCGCGGGATCCGGTACTGGCAACTTCCAGCTGGCTGTCGATAACAACAGCACGAGCAACAGCAATAGCAGTTCGCCTCATGGATCCAACTCGCGCGTGGTCGATGTCGCCATTGGTACGCTGACGGTCGGGACGCACAGCTGGACATTTGCGCTGAACACACCTACCTATTCGGGCGGATCGTTCTTCCAGCTGCGCACAGAGTCCAGCGCGACGATAGGTCTCAATAGCGCCAGTCTGAGCTGCAACTGACGTCGATTGTTCTCCAGGCGCAGGCGAACCCGCGGATGGGCCGATGCAAATTCGCGGAGCGCTTGGCTCACCATTCGAGAAGCAGCATTCGCGCTTACGGCGGCTCTTCGTGCGCAAGGAAGAGCCCCGGGCGTCGGCGCGCGCGCAGCGGTCGACATGGTTTGGTGGGGTGCGGCGCCGCAGCAACAGAATTCATAAGCCTGCCCGGCAAAATTTCGCCGGGAAAATTCATCGCGGTACCCAATAATCAGGCAACTGCACAAGCTACTGGATGTGGCTGTGCACCATAAAAGCAAGCATTTGGAGGGATTCAGGATGTACACACCGCGTTCTCAGCTTCTGGCTACGTTGATCTGCATGAGTCTTGTCGCCTGCGGCGGTGGCGGCGGCGGCGGTGGTGGCAGCGCCACCGCCGCGGTCTCCAGTAGTTCTTCCACGAGCGCTGCCTCGGCCTCGAGCAAGACGTCAAGCAGTGCGTCCTCGGTCTCCAGCAGCGCCTCTTCCGCTTCGAGCAGTCAATCCAGCAGCGCCGTGAGCAGCGCGCCACTCCTGTCGCAGTCGGGTAATCCTGCGTCTGCCGAGCTGGATACTTACAAGGTCTTGCTGAGCACGGCCGCTGATGACGCAAGCAAACTGACTGCCGACAAGGCCAAGGCAGACATCATGCTGACCTGGCAGACCGCAGAAGGCGGCTTCTACAAGCATCTCACCGACTTCAAGAACACCGCGAGCAAGAGCAAGACCGAGCTCTATGTCACTGCATGGACCACGGGCAGCAAGTCCTCCTCCTGGCTGGGCGTGAATGGCGAGAGCCTGGGCACTATCGACAACGATGCGACCACATCAGAACTGTTTTTCCTGGCTGATGTGTATAAGCGTAGCGGTGATACCAAGTACCGCGACGCCGCCCGCAAGACGCTCGATTTCCTGCTCACGATGCAATATGCATCAGGCGGCTTCCCGCAGGTTTATCCGGCGCGTTCAGCGGATACGCCTTACTCCAACTACGTGACCTACAATGACGACGCCATGACCCGCGTGATGCTGGTGTTGGAGCAGGTCGCCAAGAAGGTTGCGCCTGTCGATAGCGCCGACCTCTTCACTTCGGATCAGTACGCCAAGCTTTCTTCAGCCATCGACAAGGGTGTGGACTACATCCTTAAATCCCAGATTGTGCAGGGCGGGGTGAAGACGGTGTGGTGTGCGCAGCATGACCCGGTGAACTACGCTGCGCTCGGTGGCAGGGCGTACGAATGGCCGTCCAAGAGCGGTAAGGAATCGGTCGGCGTAGTCGGCTACCTGATGAGTCGGCCGCAAACCACCGAGATCAAGGCTGCTGTGCAGTCGGCTTTGGCCTGGTTCCGTAGCAGTGCCGTGCAAGCGGTGGACAAGGCTTATGTCAACCGAGCCTCTGGCAGCACTGACATTACCTACAACCCGATCCAGACCCAGGCCGGCAGCGTGATGTGGTATCGCTTCTATGATCTGGACAAGGACACCCCGTTCTTCAGCGGCCGTACTCCGAATGGCAGCGACTGCACCACCCCGGCGCCTTTCACCACCTGCACCGGGAAGCAGTACGACATCATGGCTATCGAAGCCGAGCGTCGCTATGGCTATTCATGGGGTGGTGCCTATGCTGCGACCCTGCTGACTTACGCCAGTTCGGTAGGTTATTGAGTCGCAACCCGGCGACCAGTGCTACGTCACTGGTCGCCAGCCCGGCTGTGCGGAGGCAGGCCGGGCGTTCGTTGCGGCTCTCGCCATGTTTATGGTCAAACGCCTTAGCACTGGCTCGGCACACGGCTCAGTCGGCACGCATAAGCCGCGATCACGGTGCAGCCACATGCACCGCACTAGGTGCTGGTGACCCTTCCGGTTGGTGCCAATGTCACGGCAATTGTCGAAATGGATCTGGCTTGCAGACGGGTCGGGTTCGACGAAGGCCAGAACGAACTTTCTGTGCCTCATGACCTCCGTTTTGCAGGGCAATGCTGAGTCGGCTGCGCGACGCTGCGGGGTACGCAATCCCATGCGATATCGGCAAACATGGCAGTTGGTCAGAGTATGCAATCCGGGTTGTTGCGCCGATTGCCACAACCGAAAGTCACGGTCGAAATCTCGTTCAGCCAATTGATAAAAAACGAAAGGGCGTTGCATGCCGCACTGCTTAAACTGATTTTGAACCTTGTACGACGCAAGGCATGACAAGATCAGGAGACAGAGATGAGTATGCAGACACAGGTCTGGAAGTCGATGTATGCCGACGCCCCCAGGGCCGGAATCGTAGCGTTGACGCTTGCCCTGCTTGTGGCAGGGTGTGGTGGCGGTGGAGGTGGGGGCGGCTCTTCGTCGCCCGCCGCTTCAGGCAGTTCAAGTAGCGCAAGCAGCACAAGCAGTTCAAGCCAGAGTTCCGTTGCGTCCAGTTCCGCATCTTCTGTTTCTGCATTGGCGGCTCCTGTCGAGTTGCAGGTGCCCACGCTGGCTTACGATGACTCCCAGATCACGCTGGTCTGGAAGAAACCGGATAGTTATTCCGGTATCGTTGATTACAACGTTTATCTCGGCGGCAAAAAGCTTGGCAGCGCTGCGTCAAACAATCTGACGAACTCTCCCGCTGCGCCCTACATCCAGGCTTTCTACGCAGCGGATACGGCCAAGTTCCATGTTCCGGTGACGTATCACAACTTCACAGCAAGCGGGCTGAAGCCTGATACCGAGTACACCTTTACGGTGCGCTCGGTGAACGCCAAGGGCGAAGAGTCGGCAGACAGCATTGCCCTGAAGACCCGGACGGCCTCGACGTTTGCCAAGGTTGTCGATGTGGCAAAGCTGGGGGCGAAGGGTGATGGCGCGACTGTTAATACCGCAATCATTCAGCAGGCAATTGACGACTGCGCCACCGCGTCCACTTCGGCTTACGGGTGCAAGGTTGTGATTCCCGGCGCGGACGCTAGCGGTAAGGTCTTCGTGACAGGGGCCCTGTTCCTGAAGAGCAACATGACGCTGGAGATCGCGGAGGGGGCTACCTTGCGGGCGTCGTCAAACTCGGCTGACTTCCCGCTCAGCAAGGGTTACCAGCTGTACAACTTCTTCAACAGTACGGTGGATGACCGTCGTCCGCCATCTGTGTTGAATCTGCTGTCGACAGACCATATGAATGGTTCAAAAGCACTGACGGACCATCAGGGCAACGACGACTCGCGTGGTGTCTTCACTAACGTCCGCATCACCGGCAAGGGGGCGCTGGATGGAAGCGGCTGGACTCCGGATGGCGTCACACGCAAAGATGAACTCGGCAACGATTTGCCCAACTACCTGAATAGCAGCGCGAAGAACTGGAAGGCCTACGGCTTGCTGGTCAAGAGCCAGGTCGAGGCAGCGCAGGCCGAAGTAGGCGGTACGTTCACGGGGTCGCAGGAAACGGAGTTCTACAACCAGCGCCGTTCGAGCCTCGCCACCTTCCGCGGCGTTAAGAACATCCTGCTGAGCGGCATTACCTTGCTGAATCCTGCCAATCACGGGCCGATGTTTCTGGAGAGCGAGAACGTTGTCTTTGCCGGTACGATTTCCAAGACGTATGACATCCATAACGCCGATGGTGTCGAGTTCGGCAGCAGCAGCAACGTCATGGCGTACAACAACTTCCTGGATACGGGCGATGACTGCATCAACTTCGCGGCTGGCCAGGGCCTTGACTACGAGACCAAGGGGCATCCGTCCGAGAAGGCCTGGATCTTCAATAACTACATGAACGAGGGGCATGGTGGCGTGGTGGCAGGAAGCCATACTGCTGCCTGGATTCAGGACTTCCTGGTTGAAGACAACGTGATGTTCCACACGGATAACGGCCTGCGCATGAAGAGCCAGCCAGCGAATGGCGGCGGTGCTCGGCGGATCGTGTTTCGCGACAATGCGATGAAGGACATGAGCACCAATGCCTTCATCATGACGCTGAGCTATAGTGCTGCCGCCCTGCCATTCACCAAGGCCGGCAAGTCGGCCCAGTTCCGCGACATCACCATCAGCAACGTTTCAGTAGACAACATCCTGAGTGGCAGCGCACCGATCCAGGTAGATGGCTATGCCGGCACCGACACCACATTGGGCTACCCTGAAACCTTCCATGAAAACGTGAGCTTCAAGTCGGTAAAGTTCACCAACGCCAAAGTGGCCACCAAGATCAGCCGCCTGAAGGGAAGCAGCTTCACGGATGTCACGGTGACCAACAGTCCGGATCCGTTCTGGGTGGTCAGCGACTCGCCTGATGTGACGTTTACCGGCGTCACCGGGAAGTGATGTACGGCGTTCTTCCCTCGCTGGATTGGGGCAAGAGGTTCGGCGTGATCAAGCCCCGTTTGCGGCGGGAATAAACGCCTGAATGTGCGCGGTGTTGGCGGGATGTGGCCGACGCCGCGCAGCGGAGGCGGTAGCTAGGCCGTATGGTTGGCAGGCTACCGCGTCCCTTTTTCTTTTCCTTTTTCCGTCGGGTTTGCATCCGGGCCATTTGGTCGGAGGCCTGCCTGAGCACTCGTACGCCCCTTGATTGTCGGGGCACTCACCCAAGCTAGCCCAGCCAGCTATTTGCACGAGCCATGAGGACGCGACTGCAGAGCTTCGTCCGTTGCCGGGACGGCCCGCTGGTCAGTTTGCACGCCAAAATTATGCGGCTTGCGCAGGTAGGCGCGCCTTGGCTCGTCTGCAAGTCAGTTCGACAGCTAAGGAATCACAGGTGGCTTGGCAGCGCAGACGAACGCTGTGACTGAAGCAGGGGAGTGCGGGACAAAAAATTGGCGACCGTTACGGTCGCCACAAGAAGAGCAGCTACACACTGTGGGAGGAAAGCGCTGCTCCAGGAGGGGTAAAACCAGTTTCTGCCAATGCTTTGCAGTGATCTTCCGGTTTTGCGTTGGATCTCTGTCTGGTTGAGTAGTCGGAGTGATCGACTATCGAGGTTCTATCAGTTTGGCGCGCCACTTTTCGAGACAGATTCTAAAGAGCTGGACCTTCGACTGGTTTGTGTTTTTGGATTGGATCGCTATCGATTTTCAGTGCTGAAAAGACGAAGCCTGATCAGTGGGCATATCAGGCTTCGTGGTGCTTCAGATCGCGCTACTTCGTTGTTCGCAGCCGGCTCAGCAACCCGATGCAGCGAGCTGCGCTCCGTCTTTGCCGACACCCGCAACGTTCTTCAGCTTTGCCTTCACGCATGCAGCCGTGACAGGGCTATAGCTGTAGCCCAGGGTCTTGGGGAACGCCTTGGTCGTTTTCCAGCTTTCCGCACTCTTCTGGTTGCCGCTGACTTTGCTCCACGTGATGCTGTACTTCGAGTTGTCGGCGGCGCTGGTCAGATTGTTGCTGCGCAGGTCCCAGTCGCCACAGCCACTTGTATCCAGGCAAATGACGGGGTCTTTTGCCTTTTCAAAGTAGTTTTTCTCGATGAGTGCATAGCCGCCCGCACGCACGGCGATGCCGGAAGTTGTGACATTGGAGTACAGGTTGTTGTACTCGTGCGTCCAGCCACCACGCTGGAGTGGCAGGCGTGCGTTCACGTTCTCATAGACATTGTGGTGATAGGTGATTTCACGACCACCTGCGATGTCCGTGTTGGCGGCGCCATCCAGCCCTACCTTCTTGTGATCGTGGAAGTAGTTGTACGAGACCGTGATGTTGTGGGAATCCTTCTTGATATCCAGGGCTCCCTCGAAAGTCAGGTCACCATCCGGTGAGCCCTTGCATTCGTGGTTGGAGCTGAAGAGTTCGTTATGGTCGATCCAGATGTTCGAGGAGCTGTCGATGCGGATGAGGTCGGCATCCTTGGCTGCACCGCCCAGTGCACCGAGCTTCATGTTGCGGATGATCACGTTCTTGGAGTCGATGATGGGGATGCCGAAGTTTCCGGATGAGCCCTTTGCGCCGATGATGGTGATGCCTTTTGTGAAGCCTTTGATCTCGACCGAGCGATACGCGTCGTCCCAGTGCGGTGCGGGGCATTTTCCGGAGGAGTCGGGCGTCGAGTCCTTGATGATCTTTGCGATGGCCGCGTCTTCGTTGCCTGTGTAGGTGATGATGAGGGGATAGGCGCCGCTTTTTACATCCTTGGTGGCGTCAGCGATGATCTTGTTGATCTCGGTGTGGCTTTTTGCGGTGAATGATTTCGCGCCAGAAACGTTACCGCCGTCCGTGGTAGCGAAGCCGCCCGTGTTGGCCGCGTAGGCGCTGGATGTCAGTGCAAGAATCGTCAATGCTGCAGTGGTTTTCAGTTTCATCGGGTGTCTCCTGGTTTTTTGAGTTTCAAGCAGAAATATGACTTGCTTGGGTGCCCTCTTGCGGTGTGTCTGGTGAAAGGAGGGGCGGTTCAATCCTAGCCCTGCGCCGAAGAAGTTGAATTCTGATTTTGTGTGCGGCACGAGTGATTTATGCGAGTGCATTGCAGCACTGTGAACTTGTGCATGGTCTGGATGCGTCGCGCGGGCAGCTACAGTGAAGCTGCTTGATCGGGAAGAGTTGATCGCAGGCCGACAGTCCCGATCTGCGCGTCAAAGAACAACGCCCATTGCCTGGAGGGCAATGGGCGTTGGTCATGCATCTTGCGAGCGCGTTGCGCTCGCAGGCATCACGGTGTCGGCGTCCAGCTGATGGAAGAGAACACGGCGCTGCGAGACGAGTAAGGCAGCACTTCGGTGGAGGTGAGTGTGCGTGCTGCCGCGGCACGGCCGGATGTGTCGAGGGCAGATCCATCCAGTGCAGTACTGCCATACTCGCGCCAGCCGCTTGTGGCCGTTGCAGTGGCGGGCGTTGGGGCAGGGCTCGTGAGCCATCCTGCTACGACGATGTGGCTGTCGATCTTGCTGTTGACGAACACGACATTGTCGTAAGTGCCATTGCCCGCGCTACGTGCAAGATAGCTCTTGGCAGAGGTGCCGGTGGCAACGGTGTTGCCCCCGGGGCCGACACCCTGCGTCAGGCTGCTGTTGAGGAAGACGAATCCGGCGTCTGTAGCGGCCGCAACACGGGCTTGCAGGATATAACCGCCCGAGGGTGTGCCGAGCGTCTGTGTGTCGCCCAGCATGCGGATCTCGCAGTTCTCGAACAAGGCGGCCTTCGCGCTGCCCCAGATGAAGTCAACGTTGCCGGCAACCAGCGAGTTGTAGAACCACACGTAGCCGTTGAGCTGAAGGGTGTCTTGCTCGCTCCAGAACTCGGCATTTTTGACGCTCAGGCGACCGGTTGGCGAATTGAAGTAGATGACTTCAGCCTGATCGCCTGCGCCGCTGCGCAGGTGGGTGTTCCTGAACGTCATCGTGTCGAGCACGAGTTCGTCTGATGCCTCGACGAGGAGGAGTGAGCGCCCGCCCCCAGCGT
Source organism: Viridibacterium curvum (assembly GCF_039544165.1). Classification (NCBI taxonomy): domain Bacteria; kingdom Pseudomonadati; phylum Pseudomonadota; class Betaproteobacteria; order Rhodocyclales; family Rhodocyclaceae; genus Viridibacterium; species Viridibacterium curvum. The sequence continues at coordinate 557,133 of NZ_BAABLD010000017.1, read as the reverse complement.
TGGCTACGCCCGCAACGCTGGCGCCGGATCCCGGGTTCAGACCGTCATAGTTGTTGAAGTTCACAACGGTTCCGCTGCGACTCTCGCCCTTGATGGTGAGCTTGTTCTTGTTGCGCAGGAACAGGGTTTCCGTGTAGTTGCCGTTCTTGACGGTGATGCTGGCAGGGGTGTCCTTGGCTACGTTTTTCATGACGTAGTTCAGCGCGCCTTGAATGCTGCGGAAATCTGCGGTGTTGCCATCGTCATCGACTGTCAGGTCTGTCAGCGACGTTGCCGGGGCAGAGCGTGTGGTGAAGCCCCAGCCAGCTGCTTTGCCCAGACCATTGAAGGCCTTGCCACCCAGGGTGGCGCCCGTGAGTACGCCATCTGCAATCGCGACATAGTAGGCCGTGCCATTGGCAAGCTTGCCCTGGTGCGGGCGTACGAACAGCTTGTTGCCACTCACCCAGGCCAAAGGCATCTTCAGGCCGCGATAGTTGCCGTCAGCTGCCGGGCCGATGGCGTCGCTTTCGTTGATGAGCTTGACCACGTCAACCAGGCTGTCGTCGCTCGTGCGGAAGATCCGGATCGACCCGTTCGAGGTCAGCGTCGGTGCGGCGTCGAAGTTCAGGCTGAACAGTTCGTCGGCATAGGCGCTGGAGGTGCCTGCACTCGGAACGGTCCGCGTCGACAAGTCGCCGTAGGTGGTGGATACCTGCACGAAGGCCGGGTTGATGGTGGCGGTGATGGTGCGCACCAGATCCGGCTTGGAGCCGCTGGTAACGGTGATTGTTGCGGTACCAGCTGTTTTGGGTGTGATCGACACAGTGGTGCCGCTGATGCTGACCGATGCGACAGATGGAGCGCTGGAAACCACGGTAAAGGAGTCGTCGGCGGCGGCGGAGGTCTTTGCCGTGACGGTGAAGGTATAGGGGGCGTCGCCCACCTCAGCGGTGTACGAGGTGGCGGACGGTGCCAGCGTCAGCTGAACCGGCTTCTGTGAGGGGTCGCCGATCTTGATGTCATCAATCAGGAACGAGCGATTGTTGGTGAAGATGCCGATCTTGCCTGCGGAGAAAGTCGAATCGGCCATGGGCGTGCTGTTGATCCGCTCACCCTCGAAGTAGACCGTGTGGTTGCCGCCGATCATCTCGAAGCGGACGGTGTACCACTGCCCGTCAGCACTGCCCTGAGTGCCCAGGACAATCGGTTTCTTGGCTGTCACGGGACGGCTGATGACCCCGGCTTTGTTGTAGCCGGCTTCGACCTGGGTGCTGGCCGTCGTGCTCTGGACGTTGAGCCCGCCGAGAAGCCAATTGTTGGCATCCTGGTAGCGCCCCAGCAGGAAGATCTGCTTGTTGGCGGTCGTGCTGTTGTTTTGCGGTTTGATGCGCGCTTCGACGAAGTAGTCACTCTTGCTGGCGATCGTCGCCCAGACCGAATCCTTCAGCAGGGCAACAACGCCGCCGGCCTTGCCGGCCGTGTATTGCAGCACCTTGTTGCCCGACACGCCGGGTTCGTCCACCACGGAGAAGCTGGAGCCTGTGCCGGCGGGGGTCAGGTCCCAGTTATCCGAGGTTCCTTTCTGGAAGTCGTCGCAGAACCAGTCTGACGTGGAGCAGCCCGAAAGCGTAGAGGCCGATGAGGATGAGGATGAGGCCGAGGACGATGGTGCGCTGCTTGCACTGCTGGCTGAGCTGCTGGTGACACTGGAGCTTGCGCTGGAGGAGGCCGGGGCGCCGGTACCGCTGCTGCCTCCGCCACCACCTCCACCTCCACCGCAGGCGGTGAGAAAGGCGAGCAGGAAAAGGATCGCGGCCCTCGCGGGCTGTCTGTCGAGAAATTGCATGGTCTCCTCCGGTGATGCTTGTTTTTCTGGTGCGGTGGCGTAAGGGTTGGTGTTCGCCACGCAGGAGGAGTCATTCAATCACTGCTCAAGTTGGGGCGCGAGGCACCTGAGGCTGAAAGCGAAATTTTGTCCGGCGCTTGTCAAAAACCTTAAGGCGATAGCCGAGCAAAGACCTTAAGGCGATAGCCGAGGATCGGTTATCGAGAGGGCAGGTTGTTCAGTTTGGCGGCGCTCACTGATCGGTTGAGCGCGCGCAATGCGCCCCACCCCAGTCGCGTTTCAGGTGTTTGGCGCGCTTCAATGTGCGCTCAGCGCTGCGAAGCGGCGTGGAGATTGATCTGGTACTCGCGAGGTGTGCAACCAATCTCGCGTTTGAACACGGCGTACATGTACTGCAGTGAGGTGAATCCGCATTTCACTGCTATATCACTGATGCTCAGCTTGCCTTCCGCGAGATGGTTGCAGGCAATCTCCAGTTTGAAGTGCAGTATTTCGTCATGCACGCTGTGCTTGAGTTCGCGCTTGAAGCTGGTTTCCAGCGTGGTGCGGGAAACGCCCACGTAGTCGGCAACCTGACCGGTCTTGATCCCCTGGGCTGCGTACTGACGGATGAAGTGGCGTGCGCGCATCACCAGTGGGCTGCTCAGCATGACGTGTTTGCTGGAGGCCTGGGCGTTGATGCCTTGCGGTGCGACCAGGTGGCGCTGCACAGGCAGGTGGCCCGTGCTCAATCGCCTGTGCAACAGGCTTGCGGCGGTGCGCCCCATCTCCCGTGTGCCCTGAATGACCGAACTGAGGGGAATGCGCGTGATTGCTTGCGTTAGCGGGTCATTGTCGATGCCGATGATGGCGACCTCTTCGGGGACCGCTATGCCCTCCTGCAGGCAGGCTTGCAGCACCTGGCGCGCTCTGGCATCCGTCACGGCGATGATGCCGATCGGGCGTGGCAGCACCTTGAGCCACGCGGCGATATCGCGCTGTGCTTCGCTCCAGCCGGAAGCACTCGTCGGCAGCCCGCGATGAACATGAGGGATGAGGCCTTCGCGTTGGGTGAGGGCTTCGAACGCGCGTTCACGCTCCAGTGCCCAGCGATTGCCGGGGTTGGGTGGAATGCTGTACAGCGCGAACTGTGTGAGCCCGGACTCAATCAGGTGGCGATAGGCCAGTTCAATCAGGGCGCGGTTGTCGGTGGCGACATAGGAGACATCGTCCGGATAGTCGCTTTCCTTGGCATACGACCCTCCTGTTGCGATGACGGGGCGTGCGTCGCCGCACAGTGCCGCAGCAACGTCAGGGTCATCGAAGTCTGCGATGAAGCCGTCGCCCTGCCACTGCGAGATGGTTTCGGGTCGGCAGCGGAAATCTTCTTCGAGGAAAAGGTCCCATGCCACACGCGTCGAGCTCAGGTACTCGCCAATACCTGCAATGATCTCGCGGTCGTACACCTTGTTTGCATTGAACAGGAGGGCGATGCGATGAATGACGGGTTGTTTGAGCACGAGGGTGGATTCCGGGAAAACTTCTGCTTAGTGCCTAAGTCCGTGCTTGTTGAGCCAGGCAGGGTAGTCCTTTTCGAGGAGCTGACGAGGCGCCTCGGAGAACCAGTTGTATTTTACCCGGCGTTCATAGCTGACTTCGCTGAATTCGCTGCGTGGAATGCTGTCGCGAGAGGTGAAGAGCGGCTTGCCTTGCAGGTCGTAGAAACGTGCCCAGAGCAACGGTGCCTGAGGGTCATTCTGCAGGACATAGTCGACGCCAAATTCCAGCGTGCGGTCGTCGCGCTTGACGCGACGCACTCCCTTCAGGCTCGAAGCTTCGAACCAGGCCATGGCGTCGCGAATGGCTTGCTTTACCGACGGGGAGGGCTGTTCGATGCTCATCAGGAAGCGCACCACGTTCACGCTCTCGTGGCCACTGATTGAGGGCAGTTCAAAGGCGCGGCCCATAGCCGGGGCCAGTGTCAGCTCATCGTACTGCGCACACCAGCCCGTCTTCTTGCCGGCGACAGTCAGTTGGGTTCGCAGGATCAGCGAGACGCCCTTTTCATAAGCCTGGGCGGCCCGCTGGCGCCGCGCGTCATCAACAAAGGCGTAGTCAGGCGTACGCTGGGCGATGTCCCGCAGCACTTCGAGAATGTTGGCGATGGCATCGTCGTTGAAGGTGATGCGCTTCTTGTAACCAATGGGGTCAGGCCAGAACTGCTGCCAGCCGCCGTTGTCGAGCTGGGCGGCCAGAATGTAGTCGAGCCCGCGTTCGAAGCTGCGCAGGAATGCCGGATCACGATGCACCACGTAGGCGCGGGCCAGCGCTGTCAGCTGTTTGGTGGTGGAGTCGTTGTCGATGGTCGACTTGCCCTTCACGCCCGTGAGCGCTGCGCGATTAACAGGCACCAGCATGTTGGTGCGCCGGTCGAGTTTGGGCCAGCCGCCGTCGTCGTTCTGGTAGGCGACGACGATTTCACCAAGCTTGCGCCCCTCGCCGCTGGCATAGAACGGAGCGGGCTGCTCGGTCATGTTTGCTTCGGTGATGCTGCCTCCGAGGGTCAGCCCCTCGGTCTTGCGATCCTTGGGGAGAATGAAGGTCGCGGCGAGGCGCTGACGCGCCTCATCCCAGCGCGAATAGGCGCCAAGGAGCGAGAAAACCTCTTCGAGTGGCACCCACATGCTGCCGTCGCGCCATTCGGGGGCAATTGAGAGAGTCGCGACGCGATCCTGCGCGCGCGCCCCCGTACTGTCTGCTGTCAGTGTGAGGGTGCGCCGGTCAAGCGTATAGGTCACGCTACGTGCACCGGTATCGCGGATAACCGTGCCGCCAAGCAAGGTGATGATGTCCTGGATCGGGGCGAACATCTTCTTGCCGGGCTTCAACTCGGGTTTGGTGTAAAGACCTTCTTCCAGCTCCTGATATCCGCTATCCAGCGAGAAGTTAGGTTCGCCCATGATCAGGGCGATCACGACAGGGACGCCATTTGCGAATGGGTCGGGGGAGGCCTGCTGCCCGTCGGGTTGGACGGGTGGGACCGTGCAGGCAGAAATCACAAACACTGCGAGGATAACGGCGAGCTTTTTCATTGATCTGTCTCCGGCAGAGCGTGGCGGAGCGCAGTATATGCAGGGCCTTTGTGCGCAGCCATGCTTGCCGCAGTGCGTCGCGAAAAATCATAAAGCCGCTTGCGCGAGACCGCGATTGGACAGTGTGTCGCGCGGGCATAAGCTCGCGGCCATTGTTGATTTTGCGGTTCCCGTTTGCATGGCCAACTATCTTGGCATTGATCTCGGTACGTCTTCCCTCAAGGCGCTCCTGTTGTCGGATCGGCATGAGGTGCTGGACGTCGCGGAGGTGCCGCTAGCCGTCTACACGCCACACACAGGCTGGTCGGAGCAGTCTGCTGAAGACTGGTGGGCAGCCTGCTGCGAGGCGCTGGATGCGCTCGCTTCCCGACAGGTTGCCGGCATGGCCGCAGTGCGCAGCATCGGGCTTTCGGGGCAGATGCATGGCGCGGTGCTGCTGGACGATGAGGACGTGGTGCTGCGACGGGCCATTCTCTGGAACGATGGCCGCAGCGCCGAGGATTGTGCGGTGTTGAGCCGTTGCCTGCCAGATCTGCCGCAGATAGCGGGCAATCTTGCCATGCCTGGCTTTACGGCACCCAAGCTGCTCTGGGTTGCTCGCGAAGAGCCGGCGATCTTTGCGCGTACGCGCAGCGTGTTGCTGCCCAAGGATTGGCTGCGGCTCAAGCTATGCGGCGAGAAAATCTCCGACATGTCGGATGCGGCCGGGACGTTGTGGCTGGACGTTGCGAAGCGCGATTGGTCGGACGAACTCCTCCAGGCCACGGGCATGCAACGCGCCCAGATGCCGCAGCTTGTGGAGGGGAGTGCCGTGGGCGGCATATTGCGTCCTGAGTTGGCTCATCGATGGGGGCTCCGCGAGCGCCTGCTCATGGCGGGCGGTGCCGGCGATAACGCCGCCAGCGCCGTGGGAATTGGCGCAGTGTCGCCCGGTGATGGGTTCGTTTCGCTGGGGACATCGGGCGTGCTGTTCGTTTGCACGCCGCAGTATCTGTCGGCACCACATTCAGCAGTGCATGCGTTCTGCCACGCTCTGCCCGGTGTATGGCACCAGATGGGCGTGATTCTCTCTGCGGCAAACTGTCTGCGCTGGGTGACAGGACTGCTCGGGCGCGACAGCGAGCGAGCGTTGCTCGACGAGGTTGCCATGCTGGACGACACCGCGCGTCAGCAGGCGCCGATTTTCCTGCCCTATCTGAATGGCGAGCGCACGCCGCACAACGATGCTGCGGCCAGTGGCGTGTTGTTCGGTCTGCGCAGCACTCACGCGCCTGCGGCCATCGGCTACGCCGTGATTGAAGGCGTTGCATTCGCGCTGCTGGATTGTCTGCAGGCGCTCACGAATAGCGGCACAGCTGTTGGCGCACTGGGTCTGGTTGGCGGCGGTGCACGGAGCGCTGAGTGGGCGCAGCTGCTCGCGGATGTGCTCGAGCGCGAGATCCACGTTTATGCCGACAGTGCGCATGCGGCAGCGGTCGGTGCGGCACGCCTCGCATGGCTGGCAGACGGCGGCAACACGCTGACCGTATGTCTCAAGCCAGACGTGTCAGCCCGTCTTGTGCCAAACCTTGAGAACACCGGCAGGTTGCGCGGGCGGCATGCGCGCTTTGCCCGCCTTTATGCCGCACTGAAAAATGAGTTTGATGTCGAGAATCGGAAATCATGATGAGTTCGTATTTTGCTGAAATCCCTCCCGTCCGCTTCGAGGGGCCCGAGTCCAAGAACCCCTTGGCGTTCCGGTGGTATGACAAAGATCGTGTCGTGCTGGGGCGTCGCATGGAAGACCACCTGCGGTTCGCTGTCTGCTATTGGCACAACTTTGTCTGGCCCGGTAACGACCCCTTCGGCGGTGCGACTTTCGAGCGCCCATGGTTCCAGGGGGGCGACCCGCTCGCGATGGCAAAGCACAAGGCGCGTGAGGCTTTCGATTTCTTCAGCCGCCTCGGCGTGCCTTACTACTGCTTCCATGACCGCGACGTGGCACCCGAGGGCGCAACGCCTCGCGAATCACTGGCTTTGTTCCAGGCCATGACTGACGAATTGGCTGCGCAGCAGGCGCGCACCGGCGTGAAACTCCTGTGGGGCACCGCCAATCTGTTCAGCCACCGCCGCTTCATGTCGGGTGCAGCAAGCAATCCAGACCCCGAAATTTTCGCGATGGCCGCTACCCAGGTGAAGGCCGCGATGGACGCTACGCTGGCTCTTGGCGGCGAAAACTACGTGCTGTGGGGTGGGCGTGAAGGGTACGAGACGCTCCTCAATACCGATGTGGGCCGCGAGATGGATCAACTCGGTCGCTTCCTCAACATGGTGGTGGACTACAAGCATCGTATCGGCTTCAAGGGAACCATCCTCATTGAACCGAAACCGCGCGAGCCTTCGCGTCACCAGTACGACTTCGATGTGGCGACGGTTTATGGCTTCCTCATGCGCTACGGCCTGGAAAGCGAAGTGAAGGTCAATATCGAAGCGAATCACGCGACCTTGTCCGGTCACAGCTTCGAGCACGAGATCGCCATGGCGCAGGCACTGGGCATTTTCGGCAGCATCGACATGAATCGTGGAGATCCGCTGCTGGGCTGGGACACCGACCAGTTCCCCAACAACATCGCTGACACGGCCATCGCTATGTATCACATCCTGCAGGGTGGGGGCTTCACGACGGGGGGGCTCAACTTCGACGCCAAGGTGCGTCGCCAGTCCATCGATGCGGCCGACCTGTTCCACGCACATATTGGCGGTATGGATGTCAGCGCGCGTGCCCTGCTGATTGCCGAACGCATGATTCAGGACGGCGCGATGAAGGCGGAGCTGGATACGCGTTATGCAGGCTGGGGTAGCGAACTCGGGATGGGCATTCTGGGCGGTACGCTGAAGCTGGAAGATCTCTCTGCGCGCGTGCTGACGCAGAATCGGGATGTGGCACCGGTGTCGGGGCGCCAGGAATTCCTCGAAAACCTTGCCAACCGTTATTGTTGATCTCCTTGCCACCTCACCTCGAAATCGACATGCCTCTGCTCCTCATCTTCGTGCTGTTGGCCGGCCTGCTGGCTGGCTGGTTCCTCGCGCGACGTCACTCGCCTGCCATGCAAGCCGCGGTCACACCTGCCCTGCCTGGGGTGGAGTGTGTGCCTTGGGCACGCGGCATCGAGGGGCAGCGCAAGGCCGACCTGGGTGATGGCCGGTACCTCAACCCGATCATGCCGGGCGACCATCCGGATCCTTCGATCCTCAAGGATGGTGATGACTACTACATGACCTTCTCGTCGTTCGATGCGTATCCCGGTCTGGTGATCTGGCATTCACGCGATCTGGTCAACTGGCAGCCGGTCACTGCTGCACTGAAGCAGCCCATCGGTTCGGTCTGGGCCCCCGAGCTGATCAAACATGAAGGCCGCTACTACCTCTACATCCCCACACGGCTCAAGGGAGAAGGACTTGGCGGGCGCGGCAGCATTCATGTGATCTGGGCCGATGACATTCGTGGCCCCTGGAGCGATCCGGTTGACCTTGGCAATCCGCGCATTGATCCCGGGCATGCGGTGGGTGAGGATGGCAAGCGTTACCTGTTCCTGTCTGGTGGGGGGCGCGTTCAACTGTCCGATGACGGTCTGTCCATCGTCGGCGAAATGGAGCATGTCTATGATGGTTGGGCCTACCCCGAGGAGTGGGATGTTGAAGCCTTTGCGCAAGAAGGCCCGAAGATCACGCGTCACGGCGAGTACTTCTACATGGTGCTGGCCGAGGGCGGTACAGCCGGGCCGGCGACGGGGCATATGGTTATCTGCGCACGCTCGCGCTCGATTCATGGCCCTTGGGAGAATGCACCGCACAACCCCATCCTGCGTACGCGGTCGTCCAGTGAAGCCTGGTGGTCGCGCGGACATGCCACGCTGGTAGAAGGACCTACCGGGGCCTGGTACATGGTCTACCACGCCTACGAGAAGGGCTACTACAACCTTGGCAGGCAGACCCTGCTGGAGCCCATCGAGTGGACCTCCGATGGCTGGTTCCGCGCCGTTGGCGGTGACGTGGCCCAACCGCTGCCCATGCCTGTTGTCGGTCGCGCCGTTCCGCATGGTCAGGCTTTGTCGGATGACTTCTCGACGGATCGAATGGGTGTGCAATGGGGCTTCTACGATCCACAGCCTGGCGCCGCGCGACATCGTTACGACAACGGGGCGCTGGTTATCGAAGGACGCGGCAGCAGCCCGGCCGACTGCTCACCGCTTACCTGTGTGACCGGGGACCGCGCCTATCGGTTCGAGGTTGAACTCGATATCGATGAGGGCGCACAGGGTGGGGTGCTGCTGTTCTACAGCAGGCGGCTCTACGTGGGTCTGGGGCTTAACGCAAACAACCTGGTGATGCACCGCTACGGCACCGAGCGCGTATTGGCGCGCCCGGCGCATCTCATCGGTCGTCGCGTTTTCATGCGAGTGAGCTTGCGCGATCACGTCGTAACAATCCATACAAGCAGCGACGGCCAGACCTGGCACAAGTTCGGCACCCAGATGGAGGTCTCGGGTTACCACCACAACGTCGCATTCGATTTTCTCAGCCTGCGCCCTGGTTTCTATGCCGCAGGGAGCGGCGAAGTACGGTTCCGCAATTTCAGATTTGAAGCGCTGCGCGATTGAGCGCGCTCGCAGTACAGCCAAAACAGGAGACATTGTCATGATCAGGAGATTGAGTGTGCGCTGCGTCGGCACGCTGTTCGCAATTGGGCTGGTGAGCGCGGCCAGCGCCGGTGAGGCGCCCGCTCTGGCGGCACAAGTGAAAGAAGGCAAGCTACCGCCTCTGGTGAAGCGCTTGCCCGAAAAGCCTGAAGTCATCACACCACTGCACAGCGTGGGTCAGTATGGCGGCACGCTGCGCAATGCCTTGCGCGGCAACGGTGATCACAACGCAATCTTGCGCGTGGTGGGCAATCAGGGCCTGGTGCGTTGGAATGTGGAAATGACCAAGATCGTGCCCAACATTGCCGAGCGCTGGACTACGAACGCGGACTCGTCGGAATACACGTTCTACCTGCGCAAAGGCATGCGCTGGTCAGATGGCACGCCGTTTACAGCCGATGACATCCTGTTCTACACGCAGGATCTGATGGTCAACAAGGAATTCATTACGGCACCACCGTCGCAGTTCCGCGTTAACGATAAGCCCATGCAGGTCGAGAAGATTGACGATTACACGGTGCGCTTCCGCTTTGCCGGGCCGTTCGTTCCATTTCTCGAGAACCTCGCACATCCGACAGGGCAGCAGCCGGTTTTCTATGCCAAGCACTATTGCAGCCAGTTCCACCCCAAGTACAACCCCAAAATTGACGAACTCCTGAAAGCCAACAACCAGCGTGATTGGGGGGCCTTGATGCGTCAGAAGTGTGGCGACATCGAAGTGCCGACGCGTTGGGGGAACACTGCGCGTCCGACCCTGGATCCTTGGGTGATTGTCGAGCCCTACGGCGGTTCTGCGAGCCGGGTGGTACTCAAACGCAACCCCTATTTCTGGCAGACCGATACCAAGGGCAACCAGCTTCCCTACATTGATGAGCTGCGGCTGCAAGTCATTTCTGAAGTTGAGACCATCGTGCTTGCAGCTATCAACGGTCAGTTGGATCTGCAGTTCCGCCACATCGGTGTGATCCAGAATCTGCCTGTGCTCAACGAAAACGCAGCCAAGGGCGGCTACAAGGTCTTGCAGATGGAGGACGCCAGTTCCAACGCAGCGGGTTTGTTCCTCAACCAGAGCACCAAGAATGAAAAGCTTCGCGCGATGGTTCGCAACAAGGACTTCCGCGTTGCCTTGTCCCTCGCAACAGATCGCAAAGAGATCAACGAAACCGTATTCCTCGGACAGTCATACCCCTGGCAGATCGGCCCCAAGAAAGGCAACCGCTTCTACAACGCCCAGCTTGCGACGCAGCACACCAAGCTTGACGTTGCTGCAGCAAACGCCTTGCTCGATAAGCTCGGTCTCTCCAAGCGTGACGCCGACGGGATCCGGTTGTATCCGCAAGGTGGCCGGGTGAGCATCGGCGCCATCGTGCAGGTCGCCAGCACCAGCTATGTCGATGTGCTCGAGCTGTTGCGCAAGCAATGGGCGCGGGTTGGTGTCGATCTGGTTATCCAGGGCGTTGAACGCTCGTTGTTCTATGATCGTTCCAATACGAACGACTACGATATGGCGATTTTTGTTGTTGGTGGCGGTCTCGACCCGCAGTTCGACAAGACCGGTGTGATGGTCTGGTCGATGGAGTCGCGGCAGAGTCTGCAGTGGTTCAAGTGGGCTGAGAGCGGCGGCAAGCAGGGTGAGGAACCCTCGCCGAGCATGAAGCGTCGTTTGCAGCTGAACGACCAGTGGAAGGTTGCGAAGTCCCCGGCCGAGGCAGATGAATTGCTCAAGCAGATTTTGCAGCTGGCCGCAGACGAGTTCGAAGTGATCGGTACCGTCGCCACCCCCAAGGTGCCGGGCATCGTCAGCAAGCGACTGGTCAACGTCTTTGACAGCATGCCCTGGGCCTGGCCCTACGCAACGCCGGCGGGTTCGCTGCCGCAGCAATACTACTTCCGCCGCTGAGCCCCGCCTCCGGTCGCGCAATATGGCAAAAGGCTCCACGCGCACACTGCGGTCTCACGAATTCCGTGACCCAGATACCGGTGTGCGCATTACCCGCCTGACGCCGCCGGAGGTGGTGTGCCACCGCACCTACTTCTACCAGAAGTGCTTTACGTCCGATGGCCGCTACCTGTTGTTCGGTGGCGGCTTCGACGGCCACTGGAACTGCTGGTTGCTTGACCTCGTCACCGCGCAGGCCACTCAGCTGACTGAAGGCGCAGGTGACAACGCCTTCGGCGCCTTCATTACACCTGACGAGCAAGCGGTTTGCTATGTGAAGGGCAATAGCGTGCTCTATCGGGTCGATCTCGCGACCTTGCAAGAGGACCCCGTTTTCCTTGTTCCCGAGGGCTGGAAAGGCGCAGGCACCTGGGTGCCCAACAGCGCGGGCACGCATCTGGCGGCCATGCTGCTGGCGCGGGAAGATATCGCGGCAGGCAAGGGCTGGGAACAGTTTCATCGCCAGCTCGCGCGCAATCCCCGCTGTCAGTTGTTGTCTGTCGATATGCAGACTGGCGCAGCACGCGTGGTGCTCGACCAGCGGCGCTGGATGGGACATCCCATGTATCGGCCTTTTGACGACGAAACCATGGCCTTTTGCCACGAAGGGCCGCACGATCTTGTCGATGCGCGCATGTGGCTCGTGAATTCGGATGGCAGCAAGCTGAGGTGCGTCAAGAAACAGGACGCAGGTGAGAGCTGCATGCACGAGTTCTGGGTGCCGGATGGTTCGCGCATGATGTACGTGAGCTATCGCCATGGTGAGCAGCAGCGCTGGATCTGCGAGGCCGACCCCGTCACGCTTGAGAATCGTCGCTTGATGGCCATGCCCCCGTGCTCGCACATCATGAGCAATCACGATGGCAGCTTGCTGGTGGGCGACGGCGCAGGTCATCTGGACGACATCGCGGACAAGGCCGCATTCCAGTTCGAGCCTGATCCTTGGCTTTATCTGTTCCAGCCGGAACGACAGCGTGTCACGCGCATTGCTGCGCATCGCACCAGCTGGCGCGAGATCCGTGGCAATCACCAGGTGACTCACCCACATCCTTCGTTTACGCCGGACGAGCGGCGCGTGCTCTATACCAGCGACTTTGAAGGGGAGCCTGCGCTATACCTTGCGGACGTGCCGCCCGATTCTTAGTCGGCGGGTGAAAACGACGCCAAGCCAATCGATCCGTGGATGCTGGAAGTTTTGCACGGTGACCTCGGCTTGGCTCTGATGCCGTGTCCTCTCGAGTTGGGAGCCGTCCGGGGCGTGAGTAACGCCTTGAGCCAGTCGGATCGGCGACTCAGTCTCGCTGCGGGCGGATTTCGGGCTGGGGGCTCGTGCCGAGGAGCGTGGTCAGCCGGCGTGCGGCGAAGAAGCCTGTGACGAGGCCGGCGAGGCCGGCAAGCAGGGACAGGCTGTCGCCGGCACCCCACGCGGTCGCGATGACGGTTCCGAGCAGGAAGCCCAGCGCCGGCGGAATGTACAGCGCCGCCGCAAGGCCGAGTGTCATGGCGGTGGGCATGCTGATCTCCACTTTGTCTCCCTGGCGCAGCTGGCTGAGCGTGAGGTCGTCGACGACCACGGCGCGCGTTGTGCCGACGCCGCACGACGATTTGCTGCGGCAGCTGCCGCAGCCGGACTGTTCGGCAATTGCGAGTTCGACGCTGTTGCCGACGATGCCGACGATGCGACCCTGAGTGGTGCTCATTCTCTGATCTCCCGGAAAGGATGTCGGGATCGCAGCAAACTGCGTGCCGAAGCCGATATGCGCGGCGTTCCGCGCTGCCGGTGCTGCGCGTACCTTGTTGCATTGTTTGTTTTGTCGCGATTGATGGTTGGATCTTGGCGCAATTGTCTGACGCTATGCCCTGTTTTGACGGGTATGACGCCAGTTGGGGCGAACATGCCTGCCTGTCGCTTTGCCAGCAGACGCCAGCGCCTCAGACACACTCTGGCGCCACCTTTTAAACGCCTGATTTCACGCCATCTTCCGCGTTCCGCCGGCTGGCATGCCCATTCGGTACGTTGTTTGCTAAGGAACCCCTGAGGAAAGGGTTGGCCTCATGCGGTACCCGGCGTCCGGACACCAAGAAGAACAGGGCAGTTCAAGGGTTCGCTTATCGTTACGCGGAGGGTCGCGTCATGCTGGCGAGTGGAATCGATTTGAACGCACGTGCGAATGTAGAGCTGGTTACGGTCTACGAGATCAGCAAGATCCTGAGCTCGTCTCTCGATCTGTCGAAAACCCTGCGCGAGGCGCTCAATGTTCTTGCGCATCATCTCGACTTCCGGCGCGGCATGATCGTGCTGGTGGAAGAGGATGGCGAAACACTGACCCTGCAGGCTGCGGTGGGGCTCTCTGCGGCCGAGTGGATGGGCGGGCGCTACCAGGCTGGTGAGGGCATCATCGGGCGCGTGTTCTCGTCCGGGACGCCGATGGTGATTCCGGACATTTCCAACGAGCCCCTGTTCCTGAACCGCACGGGATCGGTAGATGAGGCGCGTGGCGAGACCATCGGCTTCGTGGGTGTTCCCATCCGTGGCGGCAGCGAAACGCTTGGCGTGCTGTCGATTGATCGTGCCGCAGGTCTCAATGGTGGTTTTGGCAACGACGTGCGCCTGCTGTCGATGGTGGCCAACCTCGTTGGCCAATCGGTCGCGCTGCGCCGTGTCGTCAGCGACGAACACGAGCGCCTGCTCACCCAGTCCAAGCGTGTGCGGCGCGAGACCCGCACACGCTTCAAGCTGGACAACGTGGTGGGCAGCTCGCGGCGCATGCAGGAGGTGTTCGCAGAGGTGCACCAGGTTGCGCCATCGCGCTCCACCGTGCTGTTGCGTGGCGAGAGCGGCACGGGCAAGGAAGTCATTGCGCGCGCCATCCACGAACTGTCGACGCGCAAGGCGGGGCCTTTCATCAAACTCAACTGCGCAGCGCTATCAGAGTCCTTGCTGGAGTCGGAACTGTTCGGCCACGAGAAAGGCGCTTTCACCGGGGCCAGTGGTGATCGCAAGGGCCGCTTCGAACTGGCGGATGGCGGCACGCTGTTCCTTGATGAGATCGGCGACATCTCCCCGTCCTTCCAGACCAAGCTGTTGCGTGTGCTGCAGGAGCGCGAGTTCGAACGCGTCGGGGGTAGCAAGTCGATAAAGGTCGACGTACGTCTCGTTTGTGCGACCAACCGCAATCTGGAGAAGATGGTGGCGGCGGGCACCTTCCGTGCCGACCTGTACTTCCGCATCAACGTGGTCAGCATCTTCCTGCCCGCGCTGCGCGAGCGTCGTGACGACATTCCCGCATTGGCGCGCCATTTTCTTGAGCGCTTCAACCGTGAGAACGGTCGGCAGATGGTGCTGGATGCGGGCGGGGAACAGGTGATGTTGCAGTGCTACTGGCCAGGCAACGTGCGCGAACTGGAGAACTGTATCGAGCGCACCGCCACCATGGCACACCAGGACACCATCGGTCATGACGACTTCCCCTGCTCGGTCAATCGCTGTCTGACGCAGGTGCTGCACTTCATGAAGAAGGATGATGCCGTGTCGCCAGTGCTCAATCTGCCGTCTGCCGAGCCGGTGGCCCCACCGCCGGCCAGCGCGGCACCGCCGATGGAAGATACGCATGAGGTGGATGCAGACGTCACCGTCGCCGCGCCAGCACGGCAGTTCGGCTCGGACAAGCCGCACGGCGAGCGCGAACGTCTCATCTGGGCCATGGAGCAGTGTGGCTGGGTGCAGGCCAAGGCGGCCCGCCTGCTCAACATCACCCCGCGCCAGATGGGGTACGCGCTGCAGAAGTACAACATCGAGGTGCGGCGCTTCTGAAGTGCCCGGCTTGTCGACAACCCGACAGGTCGGCATGCGCCAGCGAAGCGACACCCGGCCCGCAATCTGGCGCGATCGCTGACGGGCCGTGCCACAGCGGGGTTCGCTGCACCTCTGGCATTCATCTTGCGCGAGGCCTGTCGTCACAACGAATGGCGACACATCATGAATGCACCGGTTACTCCGCAACTCGACTGGTCCGCTTACGACAGTTATGGCGCTGGCGATGCCTATGCGCAGTTGCCTTCTGCGGGCGGCGGCTTCGGCAAGGCTGCAGCGGTCTGCATCGGCAACCGCCAGTGTCAGCGCGAGGAAAAGGGCGTCATGTGCCCCAGCTACCGCGCGACCCAGAACGTGCAGCACTCCACCCACCATCGCGCTGCCACGCTCAAGGCTGCGCTGAACGGTGAGCTCGGCGTTCGGCCTTTTCTCAGCGATGCGCTGACGCAGGCCATGAACCTATGCGTCGGCTGCAAGGGCTGCAAGCGTGAGTGCCCCAATGGTACTGACATGGCCCTGCTGAAAAGCGAGAGCCTTGCGCAGCGCTGGTTGGCGCGTGGCAAGCCACCGCTGCGCGAACGTTTGCTGGCCGGCGTGCCGCGGCTGCTGCCCTGGCTCCGGCGCCTGGCCTGGCTGGTGTCGCTGCGCAACCGTGTTCCACTGCTGGCCAGCCTGGCAGAGCGCATTACGGGCATTTCGGCACGCCGCACGATTCCCGCCCCGGCGGCAAGCAGCTTCCTGGCGACACAGGAAGATGTCGTGTCGGGGCCCGAGGGCGGGCGCGAGGTTGCCCTGTTCGTCGACACCTTCAGCAACGAGCTGGAGCCGGCCAACGCACAGGCCGCACGGGAGCTGCTCGTGACGGCCGGTTACCGCGTTCATCTCGTGCGTGCTGCGAAGGGTGAGCGCCCGCTGTGTTGTGGGCGAACCTGGTTGTCTTCTGGTCTCATCGAAGCAGCCCGCACCGAGGCGCAGCGGGTGGTCGACGCGCTGTGGACCTTTGTGGAACGCGACATTCCGGTCGTCGGCCTGGAGGCCTCATGCCTGCTGATGTTGCGCGACGAGTATCACGCGCTGGGCCTCGGCGAACGCGTGCCGAGGATTGCCAAGGGGGCCTTTCTACTTGAGGAGTTTCTGGTGCGCGAACATGACGCAAAGCGATTGCAGCTGTGCTTTGCCGACGCGGCAGGTCGGCGTGTGGCCGTGCACGGACATTGCCACCAGAAGGCTTTCGGCGCCATGAAGGCCATGCGCAAGCTGCTCGGTCTGGTGCCCGGTCTGCAGGTGACATTCATCGAATCGAGCTGCTGTGGCATGGCGGGTGGTTTCGGTTTCGAGGCAGAGCACTACGATGTCTCCATGCGCATGGCCGAGCTATCGCTACTGCCCGCATTGCGCCACGAGCCGGCCGAGACCCGTGTGATCGCCAATGGCATGAGCTGCCGTCACCAGATCCGTGACGGGGCGCAGCGCGACAGCCAGCATGTCGTACGCCTGCTGCGCGATGCCCTGCAGGACGTCGGTTGAATGTCGCACAGCTGGCCGCCCGGTGAGTTCAGCACCTCGCGCCTGCTGCTGCGCAAGCCTCACCCGGCAGACGCCGAGGTGCAGTTCAGCCGACTCAGTGGTGATGCCGCTGTGACGCGTTACCTCGGCTGGTTGTGTCATGCGTCCATCACGCAAACACGTCAGCAGATCAGCCACGACCTGTTGCGCGCCGACCGTGGCGCCGCCTGGACCTGGGCTTTGCTTCAGCAAGGCAGTGCAGCGCACGATGTCGCTGGTTTCCTGCAACTGACAAGGCACGACCATGTGCTGCGTCTGGGCTATGCCCTGCGGCAATCGTGCTGGGGACAAGGCTTGATGGCGGAGGCTATAGCGGCCGTCTGTGAACGCGTGTTCGAACAAGCCTGGGCATGGCGTCTGGAGGCGCAGTGCGATGTTGACAACCACGCCTCCCGACGTCTGCTCGAAAAGCTGGGCTGGTGCTGCGAAGGCCGTTTGCGGCGCGGACTTGTGCATCCCAACGTATCATCCGAACCACGTGATGTCTGGCTGTACGCCCTGACGAGAGACTGATGAAACCCGATGCGCCGTCCTGCGCCCGTAACCGTGACGTGATCCTCGCCGTGCTCCGCGATCATCTGACGGGGCCATGCCATGTACTCGAGCTGGGCAGTGGTACCGGGCAGCACGCCATCCATTTCGCGGCGTTCTGCCGCAGCTTGTCTGGCAGTGTTCGGATGTGGCGGACAACCTGCCCGGCATTTCGGCCTGGTTGGCCCATGCAGCGTTGCCCAACACACCGGCTGCCTTGTTGCTGGATGTTGACGGAGTTTGGCCCACTCGGCAGCACGATGCGGTGTTCTCGGCCAACACACTCCACATCCTGTCCTGGCTGCAGGTTCAGCAATTCTTCGCGCAACTTCCGGGTGTGCTGCGACCCGAAGGGACGCTGATTGTCTACGGCCCGTTCAACTATGGCGGGCAGTTCACCAGCGAGAGCAACGCCGCTTTTGATCTGTGGTTGAAGGAACGCGGCATGCATCAGGGCATCCGCGATTTCGAGGCCGTGGATGCTTTGGCACGCGCTGCGGGGCTGGTGCTCGTCGAAGACTGCGAAATGCCCGCCAACAACCGTTGCCTGGTTTGGCGCATGCGCGGCTGACGCGCTCATCCAGGCTGATCCGGGTCGCCTTCTTCCTGCGCTTTGAGCTCGGCACGGATTTCGTCCATGTCCATGGCACGCAGCTGCGCGATGAGCTGCTCGAACGCACCTGCGGTCATGGCACCCGGCTCGCGGAAGACGATGATCTGCTCGCGGATCACCATCAGGGTCGGGATCGAGCGTATGCCGAAGGCACTTGCGAGCCCCTGCTCGGCATCGGTGTCCACCTTTGCGAAGAGGATGTCCGGGTGCCGTTCCGCAGCGGCTCCGAAGATCGGGGCAAAGTTCTTGCATGGCCCACACCAGCTGGCCCAGAAATCGATGATCACCAAGGGGTGATTGTCGACGGTGTTCCTGAATGTTTCCTCGGTGAGCGGAATGGTGGCCATATCGATTTCCTGTTGTGGGGGCGTTCATTCAATGTCTGCGAGTCGTACATGAGCGGCGCCCTCTACGCCGCTGGCCTGCTCGCCAACTTCTTCGATGCCGGCTGGTCCGTGCAGATCCTGATGGGCGACATGGATCGCGCCCAGTACTTCGCTTCGCGTCTCACGCGTCGCGAAATCAAGAAGCATCTGCGCATCATGATTGATACGGTCAGCCTGCTGCCCGTCGACGTCCGGGAGCAGATGCCCGCCATCAATTGGCAGGCCTGGCGTGAGCTTGGCGCGGCATTGCCGTGCCTGTCACGCGCGCAGAAAGACACCGTGTGGTACGCGCTGGAGACGCTGGTGCCCATCACTGGCTATCACCTGCGGCAGTACAGGGCGAAGTTGCCAGACCTGTTCGCCTTCCGCATGTGACGCCTGACGGCGCTCACCATTCGTTCTTTACGCCCCAGGGCATCGCGCCATCCACGAGAGACGCTTTGATACCGCGCTTCTCGATGTCTTCCAGAGACTTGTAGAAAGTCGCTTCGTGCATGAGGGTGCCGTTCTCGGTGTACAGCGCGACGTATTTCGCAACGGGGTCGACGTCGACGACGAAGCCGCCGCCCGCGTCTTCTGTGCGTCGTGCCTTGCCGTTCCAGTCGATGAAGAAGCCGGGGATGACTGCCATGGTGCTCTCCTGATGGGTTTCTGAAGTGTCTGTGTGAGGCGGTTCGCAACTTGCTTTGCAAGAAAGACACCAGTGCTTGCAGCACGCGGCAATGCGGGCGATGGCCTGGTGTGGGCACAAGTGCGCGTGCGGGCTTGTCGCAAACCCTTCAAACCGTGTTGCAGCAGTCGAGGTTGAATATGAATGCAATTGCCAGTCGTGTCGTGAGTGCGCAGGTCATCGAAACGGCGCGCGCCATTACCCTGTTCGGTTTTGATGCTGAAGACCGTTGCGTGCTGGCCTGCCAGGGCCTCATTGAAGAAGCGCCGGCCAGCCTGCAGCGCTACGTGGCTTCGGTTATTGAAGGCTGGTGCGACGAAGGCTGCGAGACTGACCCGACGCGCGCTGCCGCGCTCTACGACCTGCTGACGGGCAGCGAGGATAGTTGGGAGGTGATCGCCGAGCACGACGGCGAAAAGCTCTTCCTGTTTGAGGAAGACATGAGCCGCGCGAGTCGTCGCTTCGCTGGTGTGGGCTACGTGCTGGGTCTGCTGCACCTCAAACCTGAGGGCAACTGGTTCGAGCAACTCGGCGAAGGCAGCATCTGGCAATACACCTTTCGCGACCCCATCGCCGCCGAAGAATGGCGCGACGAGCTGGTTCAGGACTGCGAGATCCACTCGGTGGCCAACCTGCTGGAGAAGGGCTGCGTGCTGCGCGGGGAGTGAGGTGCAGGGGGGCGATTTCCCCTCTCCCGCCCCTGACGGGGCACCCTCCCCCATAGGGGGAGGGAACGGCTTGCCGTGTTGCGGGCTCGGAAAAAGCAGGGTGGAGACGCGCGAACAAACCGCACGCTCGGCCGTCATTCCCGCGAAGGCGGGAATCCAGTGACTTTTCGAACGCCGCTGGATTCCCGCCTTTGCGGGAATGACGGCATCCAGGGAGGACGCCGGCCGCGGTTACGCGGCGCGCAGGCGACTATCAAGCCGGATTCTCCAGCACCGCCACCGCCTTCACCGTCACGTTGTTCTTCGTCGCATCGGTGTAGGGCGACACCTTCAGCGCGCGTTCGACCAGCGAGTCGGCCGTACCCTGATCGATGCCGTGCAGGATGGCGGCGAAGTTGATCGAGAAGCGGTAGGCCTCTTCGAAGTTCTTGAACAGCGACACCTCGGCTTCGACCATGCAGCCTTTCACGGGCAGGTGGTCGCTGCGGATGATGTGACGCAGCGAGTTCTCGAAGCACGCGGCATAGGCCGCCGCAAAGAGTTGTTCGGGGTTGGCGCCGGGCTTGGTGCCGCCCATTTCGGCGGGCTGGGCGAGGTCGAGCTTGAGCAGGCCATCTTCGCTCTGCACGCGGCCGTTGCGGCCGCCCTGGGTGAAGACGCGGGTTTTGTAGATCAGATCCATGGTGATTCTCCGGGCTGGCGATGAAAATCCCTTGCACACCGTGACGAGAGCAGGGGAAAGGGGGCGGGCAACATCTTGTGGAGCCTCAGCTTGAGCAGCTGACCGTCAGGCCGTCGGCCCAGTCCGGCGGGGGAGAGGACCAGGCTTCGTTGTCAGGCTGTTCGTCAAAGGGATGACGAAGGCATTCAAGCAGGCGCGTCACCAATGCAAAGTCACCCGTGCCGGCGGCGCGGATCGCGGCTTCGGCTATCCAGTTGCGCAGCACGTATTTCGGGTTGCAGGCCAGCATGGCAGCTTGCCGTGTGGCGTCGTCACGACCCTCACGTGCGAGCCGCGTGCGCCAGGCCAGCAGCCAGGCGTGGCCCTCGTCGCGGTCGCTGAACTGCTCGCGCAGTGGTGCGTCGCTGACGACACGCTCTTCGCGCGAGGCCTGTGCCGGCAGATGGCTCAGGGCGCGGAAGAAGCAGGTAAGGTCCAGCCGCTGGCGTTGCAGCAGGCCGAAAGTCTCGCCGACGAAATCGGCGTCACCGGGCAGCACTTGCGCGAGCCCCAGGCGCGCGTTGGCGGCCTGCTGGAAGCAGCGCTCGTAATGCGGCCAGTAGCTGTGCTCGATCAGCTCGCGAATGTGATCCGGGTGCCCGATCAGGCTTTGCAGCGCGTCACCGAGTGCCAGCAGGTTCCAGTGGCACACGCGCGGCTGCATCCGCCAGGCATAGCGGCCGTGCGTGTCGGAGTGGTTGCAGATGTGGTTCGGGTCGAAGGCTTCCATGAAGCCGAAGGGGCCGTAGTCGAGCGTGAGACCCAGAATGCTCATGTTGTCGGTGTTGAGCACGCCGTGCATGAAGCCCAGCACCTGCCAGCGCGCCACCATCTCGGCAGTGCGCTCGCAGACGTCGACGAGCAGTGCGGCATAGGGCTTGTCGCGTTCGCGCAAGGCGGGGCGGAAGTTGTCGATCACGTAATCGGCCAGCACGCGCAGTTCGTGATTGCGGTCGAGTGCCGACCAGTGCTCGAAGGAGCCGAAACGCACGAAGCTCGGCGCCAGCCGCGTGACCACCGCAGCCGTCTCGACCTTCTCGCGGATCACCGGCAGATTGCTGCCGATAAGACTCAGCGCGCGCGTGGTCGGCACGCCCAGCGCATGCATGGCTTCCGAGCAGAGGAATTCGCGCACGGATGAGCGCAGCACGGCGCGACCATCCGAGAAACGCGAATAAGGCGTCGGCCCTGCGCCCTTGAGCTGCAGTTCGATCGGGCCGGCAGGCGTCTGCACCGCCCCCAGCAGATGCGCGCGACCGTCACCCAGCTGGCCCGACCACATGCCGAACTGGTGGCCCGAATACACCGCAGCCAGCGGCTCACTGCCGGGCAGCGCACGGTTGCCTGCGAAGTAGTCGGTGAAACGCGGATGCGACGCGGCCTCCGGGTCGAGCGAAAGCAGCGATGCCGCGTCGGGACTCACGGCAATGGGGTAGGGGTCGGGGATACCTGTCGGCGGCAGTCGCGTGTAGAACGCAGCGGGCAGTCGCGCGAAATGGTTGTCGAAGGGCAGGGCTTCGAGCGGATGCGCGTTCTTCAGGTCGGGCAAGTGCGGGGCATTCATGTCGGAGCAAACCTTTGAGCTGGCCTTCTGGCGGGCTTTGATGCAGCACCAGAGGTAAACGCAAGGATCGCGCCTTGGCTTGCCAGCCGCGTCGCGATGCGCTTTTGCGCGGATTTGCACAGACGCAGCCCGCGTGATGTGTGTGGATTGCGACAAAGTCGACGCGGCGTCGTTGCTGATGCCGTACGCAAGTCGGGGACGACACGCAGGACAGGTGGGTTTCCTCCTTCTGCAAAAAAGGTAGAGGACGGAATCGGCTTTACCTCGCCAATCAAGGCCCCAAGCCAATCTTCCTTCGCCCCTCTTTCGCGAAGGGGAGCCGTCGGACCCGGGTGACGGAGTCCGCGTTGCGGTTCGCGCGGGCGTGGAACGATGCTTGCTGTATGAGTGCCATAACACGCGTCTCACAGAGAGGACTGCCATGCTCGACACACTCATTGTCGGCGCTGGCCTTTGCGGACTCAGCCTTGCCAGCAAGCTGCAGTTCGCCGGCCGCGACTATCTCCTGGTAGAAGCCCGTCCGCGTCCGGGTGGCCGTATCGACACCGAACGCGACGCCAACGGCCTTGCGCACGATCTGGGCCCCGGATGGTTCTGGCCCGAGACGCAGCCGCGCATGACGCGCCTGCTCGCTGACCTGGGCCTGCAGACTTTCGCGCAGCACGACAGCGGCACCATCATGATTCTCGCGCAGGGCGATGGCAGCCCCGAAGCCTTGCCGCAACCCGGGGTGCATAACGGCGCGCAGCGCGTTGTGGGTGGCATGCGTTCGCTGGTCGATGCCTTGCTGCAGCGCCTGTCGGTAGAGCGCCTGCGCTTCGGTTATGAAGTGACGCGTCTGTTCGACCAGGGCACGCATGTCGAAGTGCATTGCTGGACGGGCAAGGAAACCGTCGTGCTGAGTGCGCGCAATGTCGTTCTCGCACTGCCTCCTCGCCTTGTCGAAGAGCGTCTTTCCTTCACGCCGGCACTGGAAGCAGAAATGGTGGAAACACTGCGTGCCACGCCCACCTGGATGGCATCGGCCGCCAAGACATCCTGCGGCTTCGACCGCGCCTGGTGGCGCGACGGCGGGCTTGCCGGCAACGCTTTCGTGACGCATCCGCAGGCCGTGCTGGCCGAGATTTTCGACGCCTCTTCATCGACCGGCACGCCGGGCGCACTGGGAGGCTTCGTTGCCATGCCGCCTTCGGTGCGCACCGCCTTCAAGGCCGCGCTGCCGATGATGATCGGCAGTCAGCTCTCGCAGTTCTTCGGGCCGCAGGCGGCAGATGGTGAGCTGCACATGCGTGACTGGGCGACCGAGCGCTTCACGTGCAGCGGCATGGATGCGGTGTCGCGCAACGAGCACCCCGAAGACGGCGTGGAAGCCTATGCGCGTGCGCACTGGGCCGGCAAGCTGCACTTTGCCGGCAGCGAGACTGCAGCGCAGGCTGCGGGCTACATGGAAGGCGCGCTTGAAGTTGCCGCGCGTGTGTGGCAGCAACTCGACGAGCGCCCGCAGCTGCGCGTCGTGCCGCCGCCGCTCGCCGAGACGAATGCCGGCAGCCTCGACGCATTCGCCGCCTGGGTGACCGCGCGGCGCGAAGAGGCGATTGCCAACTATCGGCGCATGCTCATGCAGACCCTTTCCACACAGCAGTTCGAAGCGCCTACGCGCGTCGCCGTGATGGAGGTGGTGGGGCAGTTCTATGCCGCCGCGCTGACGCAACTCGCCGGTCTCGCGCTCGACCTCGATGGCGTGCCGGTAGAGAAGGGCCGCTCGGCGCTCACGCCGCGCGTGCTGGAGCCCTTCGTGGGTTTCAGTGATGTTTTCCTCACGGCGGCGGTTACGCACAACGCCACCTCGTGCGCGATTTCAAACTTCCCCACCGAGCACGACCCCGATGCCGAATACCTGCAGGCCATCCGCCGCGAGATGGCGGCGGCCTGGCGCGAGTTTGCGCTGAGCGTGAATGAACAGTTGCTTGATCGCGCGGAGGCGGCTGCGCATTAGGTGAAAAGTTTTCTTTGCATTGGTCGGGCGGTCCGGTGAGAGCTGGCCGCCCGTTTTTTTGTGTGAGTTCCTTGCAGCGCTGCTGATGTCTCCGCCTGCCCCCAGCTGCCGTCATTCCCGCGAAGGCGGGAATCCAGCGTCGTTCGATCCCGCCGCAAAGTCACTGGATTCCCGCCTTCGCGGGAATGACGGGGGAGCCAACGGTCGCTTCACCTCGTGGCCTGGACGGCCCTGTGGTGAACCCGACAAGCCCCGCGCAATGCCGCTGCAAGTGTTTGTGTGAATTGTCGTGTGCGTCGCTTTTGTGCGCCGCCACCTGCGTCGTGCAGGAATCTGCAAGCTTATGAATATCAAGAAGAAATGGCAGTGGCACGGAACTGGCTATTTACCCTTCGCCAGCCCCAGCCGAGCAGGATCTGTCTGCCAGGAAGAGCAGACAGCGCTGCAGAACAAGGAGTACGTCATGCAAGGTGCAACAGCAAGCTACGTCAGCATTGCCGATCTGAAGTCCAGTCACAATGCGCTGGCTACCCCCGCCGATATTCCTGCAACCGGTGGTGGTTGCGGTACCCATGGCGGAGAAGGCAAGGCCAGTTGCGGATCGTCAGGTGGCCCCGACGACATGCCGCAGGAAATCTGGGACAAGGTCAAGAACCATCCCTGCTACTCCGAAGAGGCTCACCACCACTACGCACGCATGCACGTGGCGGTCGCTCCGGCCTGCAACATCCAGTGCAACTACTGCAACCGCAAGTACGACTGTTCCAACGAGTCGCGCCCCGGTGTCGTTTCGCAGAAGCTCACGCCCGAACAGGCCGTCAAGAAAGTCGTCGCAGTCGCCAGCGAAATTCCGCAGATGACGGTGCTCGGCGTGGCTGGCCCCGGTGACTCCCTGGCCAATCCGAAGAAGACCTTCGATACCTTCAGGATGCTGCAGGAGCAGGCGCCTGACATCAAGCTGTGCCTCTCGACGAATGGCCTCGCACTGCCCGACAACGTCGACGAGATCGCCAAGTACAACGTCGATCACGTGACCATCACCATCAACATGGTCGACCCCGAGATCGGTGCCAAGATCTATCCGTGGATCTTCTGGGATCACAAGCGCGTAACCGGCGTCGAAGCCGCCCGCATCCTGCACGAACAGCAGATGAAGGGACTCGAAATGCTCACCGCGCGCGGCATCCTCACCAAGATCAACTCGGTGCTGATCCCCGGCATCAACGACGAGCACATGATCGAAGTGAACCGCGAAGTGAAGAAGCGCGGCGCCTTCCTGCACAACATCATGCCGCTGATCTCGGAACCCGAGCACGGCACCTACTTCGGCCTCAACGGCCAGCGTGGCCCGACCGCGCAGGAGCTCAAGGCTGTGCAGGACGCCTGCATGGGCGGCGCGAACCTGATGCGTCACTGTCGCCAATGCCGTGCGGACGCCGTCGGCCTGCTCGGGGAAGACCGCAGCAAGGAATTCACGCTCGACAAGATCGAAGAGATGGAAGTGGTCTACGACCTCGACCGTCGCCGCAGCTACCAGGACAAGGTCGAGGCCGAACGCCAGGCCCAGCACGCTGCCAAGGTCGAAGCCCTTGCCGCACAACCGGAGATCGCCTTCGACGAAAACATCAAGGTGCTCGTCGCCGTCGCCACCAAGGGTGGTGGCCGTGTGAATGAACACTTCGGTCACGTCACCGAGTTCCAGATCTTCGAAGTCTCGTCGAAGGAGGCGCTGTTCGTTGGCCACCGCCGTGTCGACCAGTACTGCCAGGGCGGCTTCGGTGACGACGAGCAACTGCCTTCGGTGGTGCGCGCCATCAATGACTGCCACGCCGTGCTGGTGGCCAAGATCGGCGCCTGTCCGAAGGACGAGCTCAAGTCCGCCGGCATCGAGCCAATCGACCAGTACGTCGATGAGTTCATCGAGAAGGCTGCACTGTCCTGGTTCGCCGACTATGCCAGCCGTGTGGTCGATGGCGTCATCGAGCATCAGCCGCGTGGCGACGCCTCGATCCGTCAGGGCGCATTCACGGCTGCTGCCTGAAGCATCAAGAAGTAGCCCGGCCCGCGAGGGCCGGGCAGTAACAACCGCACATGCAAATGTGCTGAACAAGCAAGGAGTCCATCATGTCCCTGACCATTGTTGCCGACGTCTGCACCGGTTGCTCCGCCTGCGAACCCGAGTGCCCCAACGATGCCATCAGCGAAAAGAAGAATCTTTTCGTGATCGACCCAGAGTTGTGCACCGAATGCGAAGGCCACTACGACACGCCGCAATGTGTCGCGGTGTGCCCCATCGACGACTGCATCATCCCGCTCGCCGCCTGAGGACCCCGCCGGGGATCCCGCGGATCCATCCCACCGAGGACATCATGACCAACGTAACGCTGACTCCCGCCGCCACCAAGTTCATCTCGCGCATGGTGCGTTTTTCCGGCCAACCCGAAGGTGCCGGCTTCCGCCTGCAAGTGAGTGCCGGTGGCTGCTCCGGCTTCAACTCCGAGTTCACCGTCGAAGCCGCACCCATGGCCAACGACTCCGTGGTTGAAGTCAACGGCGTGAAGCTGTTCCTCACGGCCGAGTCGCGCTTGCTGCTCGAAGGCGTGACTATCGACTTCGCCGATACGCCGACCAAGAGCGGGCTGACCTTCATCAACCCGAATCAGGCGCCGTGCGCCTGCAGCAGCAGCGGTCCCTCGGCTGGTCATGATCATGGTCACGACCACAGCCACGCGCCGGCCGCATCGCTGCCTGGCGTGGTCACCGTGTCGATCGACGCGATCCGCCGCCACTGAACCGCTGCGCATAGAGGGAGGTATGTCATGTCGTCCAGCAGCCTGGCATCGAACGTTGCAGACTTCGATGTCGCCGTGCTGGGGGGCGGACTGCCTCCTGCTGCCGAATCACTGATCCGTCGCGCGGGCCTCAACCGCAACGACGTTGCCACGGCGCAAGCCCTGCTCGAAGAAGCACGCGCGCTCGCACCCACGCACCCGGCGGTGCTGATCGCGCTGTATCGCTTCCACTTCTACGGCAATCGCCTCAAGGAGGCGCGCGGCATCGCCATCGACGCGTTGCCTGTCGCGCTGATGGCGCTGGGCCTGCGCACCACGCGCTGGCAGGACGTCAGCGCCGACAACTTTCCGCGCGACCGCTCCGCTGCACTGGAGCCGCTACCGCGCTTTTTTCTTTTCACGCTCAAGGGTTATGCCTACCTGAGCCTGCGCCTTGGCGAACTCGACGAAGGGCGTGCGGCGATTGCGCGCCTCAACGAGCTGGATCCGGCGGACGAAGTCGGCTACCGCGTGCTCGACGCCGTGCTCGCCCGCATGGGGCGTGACGACATCGGTTACGAAGACTGTCCCGAGATTGCAGGCGCGCGCACTGTCGGCGCCGACGAGGTGTTGTCATGATGGTCGCCGTCCCGCGCTTCGAACAGGACATTCCCCTCGTCGACTGGCATGGCACGGCGCTCGACTGCGACACCTGCCCCAGCCGCGCGAAGTATGAAGCCAGCGAGATGCGCTGCGAGCTTGCCCATGCCTGCGTCGAAGACCGCTACGCCAAGCGCGTAGACCGCTTCTTCAAGTGGAACCCGCATCTCGGTAACGACTTCCTCGGTCACCCGTACTTCGAAGTGCGCGCCATTGCCTGCCGCCACGCCGACGTGTTCCGCCTGCAATCGCTGATTCACGACGAAGACGAAACCGTGCGCCTGTCGGTGGCCGTGCGCTTGCCGCTGGGCCAGACCGTGCGATTGAGGGATGACCCGCATCGCGAAGTGCGCATCCGCGTCGCCATGCGTCTCGAAGGCAGCGAACTGCTGGCGATGAAGGACGACGAGGACTACTACGTGCGCAAGCTCGTCGCCCGCCGCGTGCCCGAGGGCATGCTGTCTCGTGTGATGCACGACCGCGAGTGGGAAGTGCGCCTCGAAGTCGCCAAACGCATGCCCATGCCCCGCCTGCTCGACATGTGTGACGACCCCGAGGTCGCCGTGCGCCGCGAAGTCGTGCAGCGCATGCCGCAGGCCTTGCTGTCGCGCATGGCGAAAGACCCCGCCTGGGAAGTGCGCTGGGAAGTTGCCCAGCGCGCCGACGCCGCACTCGCGCGCCAGATGAGCGAGCACGACGAAGAACCCGAAGTGCGCAACGAGGCCTTGTTGCGACTGGAACAACTCGGCGTGGGCAGTGCCCCCGCCAGCAGCAGGGAAGGAGTACGCCATGGGTGATATCAGCCGCGACAGCGACACCGTAGAACTGACCGCACCGCCGATCTTCAATTACGGCGAACGCGTGGTCACGCGCTACACCATCCGCAACGATGGCACCTATTGCGGCAAGGACATCGGTGAAGTGCTCGCACGCAAGGGCGATGTCGGCTTCATCCAGAGCATCAACACCTTCCTGCAGCAGTACTACATCTATGCCGTCGAGTTCATCGAGACCGGCAACCGCGTCGGCATGCGCGGCCGCGAACTGGTCTCCCTCGACAACCTGCCCGAACACGTCATAGAAGCCCTCGGCCCTGAAAAGATGGCCCAGCTCAACCGCGCCAAGGTGGGGGCAGTGCAGGAGGCGCCGCCGATCAAGGCAGTCGATGTGGAGATTGGCGGCATTCGTGTTGAAGAAGGAGAAGGCCATGTTTGACATGCGCGAAGCGAAGTACCAGTGGGGACAGCGCGTGTCCGCGCTGATCGACCTCTACAACGACGGCAGCTATCCCGAGATGCCCGAAGACGCGCTGCTCGTTGCCATCGGCACGCCCGGCGAGATCGTGCAGATCGGTCATCACGAAGAAGCCAACCTGCCGGTCTACATCGTCGAGTTCGGCACCGAACGCCCCTGCGTGGTCGGCGTGATGGAAGAGGAGATCGCGCCTCTGTGAGGCGCGTCGTCGGTGATGAACGCCATGCGCACCCTGCACCCCATCGAGAAGAAGGCTTCGGTGCTGGTCGGCCAACAGGAGTTCACGCGCCGACGCCTGCAGCGCGCGCTGAAGGACCGCGAACGTTACCGCTACGTCGAGCCCGAGGTGCACGTTACTGACGCCGGCTATCTCGTCACCAGTCCCTGTTGCTCACGCAACATCGACCCCGAAGGCGGCGTGATCGACATCGCCCGCATCGAACAGTTGGGCAGTTCCTGGCTGCTCTACTCGCGTGACCACCAGCTCGACATGTGGCTGCTGCACGACGAATACAAAGACCTCGACGCCTTGCTGGCCGTACTTTGTAAGGACAGCGAGCGGGTGTTCTGGCCATGAACGTTCATCACATTCCCTCAGATTCGTCATTCCCGCCGGCTTTACGTTCGGCGCAGCCGCATTCCGCTCCCCTCTCCCGCTCGCGGGGCGAAGCAAGGGTTTCGAGTTGCATGCAACTCGCTTGCGCAGCCGGTTGGCAATGCATTGCCAACTGTGGGGCGCAGAGCGGGGGTTGGGGGAGAGGGTTCGTGCGGGAATCCAGTGACTTTCAACGACGCTGGATTCCCGCATTCGCGGGAATGACGGCGGCGACCCCTGCATCTGGCGAATGGCCTGATCGGAGCACAGCATGATCTACCTCGACCACAACGCCACCACGCGCCCGCTGCCCAAGGTGATCAGCGCGATGAACGCCTGCATGCAGGACTGCTGGGGCAATCCGTCATCCAAGCATCCGCTGGGGCAGGAAGCCAGGCGCGAGCTGGCCGCCGCGCGTGCCGAGGTTGGCCTGCTGCTGCGCGCACAGCCTGTCGAGATCATCTTCACGAGTGGCGCGACCGAATCCAACCACCACGTGCTGCACGGTGCCCTGCATCGCCCCGAGATGCCACGCCGCATCATCCTCTCGGCCATCGAGCACGCCGGCTACATGAAGAGCGCCCTGCGTCTGCGCCAGGAAGGCGTCACGGTTGACCTGCTGCCGGTAGACAGCGCCGGCCGCGTGCGCCTCGATGCGCTGCGCGAGATGTTGCAACAGGATGCCGCGCTGATCTCGGTGATGGCCGCCAACAACGAAACCGGCGTGCTGCAACCCGTGCGTGAAATCGCCGCGATGGCGCGCGAGCGTGGCATCCCCATGCACGTCGATGCTACCCAGATGCTCGGCAAGCTGCCGCTGAGTTTTGCGGAGTGGGGTGCTGACCTCATGTCGGTTTCGGCGCACAAGCTGCACGGTCCCAAGGGCATCGGCGCGCTGGTCGTGCGTAAGGGCCTCACCTGGTCCTCGCTGCTCAGCGGCCAGCAGGAGCGTGCACGTCGTGGTGGCACCGAAAACCTCGCCGGCATCGTCGGCTTTGCCGCCGCGGCACGGCACGCACGCGAAACGCTTGAAACCGAAGCCGCCCGCCAGACCGCGCTGCGTGAAGCGCTGGAGGCCGGCCTCATCGAGCAGGTACCGGGCGTCACGATCTACGGCGCCGAAGCCGAGCGCCTGCCCAACACCGTGTGCCTCACCGTCGCCGGCATGTCCTCCGACAAGCTGCTCGACAGGCTCGAACGGCGCGGCATCTTCGCTTCCTCAGGCGCGGCCTGTTCGTCGGGCGGCTCCGATCCCTCGCATGTGCTGCTCGCCATGGGTGTCGCTGGCAACGTCGCGCTCGGCGCGATCCGCCTCTCACTGGGCCGCGATACGCAGCTTGCCGACATCAGCGAAGTCGTCGCCACACTGCGTGCCGTCGCCGAAGCGAACGACGCCGCTGGCAGCAACCCCGAGGCGCCCGCGCCGGCGCACTGATTCCCTTCCACACCCAACCTTCCTGACTGTGAGCCAGCACATATGAAAGTCATGATCCGCAAGAACGGCAAAGGCGAACTCTCGCTGTACGTGCCCAAGAAAGACCTCGAGGAACCCATCGTCTCGATGGAACGCCCCGAGATGTGGGGCGGCCTCGTCAAGCTCGGCAACGGCTGGGACATGTCCCTGCCCGAAATGCCGGCTGACACCAAGCTGCCCATCACGGTTGAAGCCAAGAAAGTCGGAGGTGAATGATGGCCATCAATGCCGAACAACTCACGCACGTCGCACGCCTCACGCTGCAATGCGTAACCCTCAATGACGCCGTCAAGGCCGTGCGCGAAGCCTTGCCGGGATTCCGTGCTTCGGCCGTCGACGCGCTGGACATGCGCGGCGAAACCCCCGTGCTGCGTATCGGTGATCGCGACCTCTACCTCATGCAGAGCGATGGTCATTGCTGGTCGGTGACGGCTGACCCCGGCCAGGCGGTGGGGCTGGTGCTGACGCAGCACATGTGAGTTCCGACATGTCTGGCTGCCGCACCTACCCTCTCCCGGCGCTTCGCGCCACCCTCTCCCGCAAGCGGGAGAGGGGATGCCATGCGCACTTCCCGCTCCCCTCGCCCGCTTGCGGGAGAGGGGTTGGGGGAGAGGGCAAACGCAGCACCTGCCACCCAGTCTTCCAAAGGAGCACTGACCATGGATAGCGACTGGATCGCCCTCTCCGTTGCCGACATCGCCGAGCGCGAAGAGCAACTGATCTCTCACGTTCTGCAATCGGGTCGCGTGTCGAGCGGCCCCATGGTGGAAGCCTTCGAATCCGTCTTCGCCGATTTTCACGAACGCAAATATGGCGTCGGTGTTTCCAGCGGCATGACTGGTTGCTGGATCGCACTGCGTGCCATGGGCATCGGCCCCGGCGATGAGGTCATCGCCAGTGCCTACAGCTGGCACCACATCGCCCACGCCATCGTGCATGCCGGTGCCACGCCGGTGTTTGCCGACATCGACTACTGGTCGGGCTCGGTTGCACCGAAGTCGGTCGAGCAGAAGATCACGCCGAAGACGCGCGCCATCATCGCCAGCAACTGCAACGGCCACCCGGCCGACTGGAGAGCCTTGCGCGAGATTGCCGACCGCCATAGCCTGCGCCTCATCGAAGACTCGACCGAGGCGATTGCCTCGCGTTACTACGACGACCTTGTCGGCAGCTTCGGCGACGTTTCCATCTTCGACCTCTCGCAACCACTGGCGGTCAGCTGTGGCGAAGGCGGCGTGATCCTCACCGACGACGCTGACCTTGCCTCAGAGCTGCGTTACCTGCGCGCGCATTCGCTGTCCGACCGCCTCTCCGTATCGGTCGGCAGCCGCGTGCCAATGCAGGGCTGCATGAGCGACCTGAGTGCCGCCATCGGCATTGCGCAGATGGAACGCATCTACGAAATCCTCGCGCGCAGGAAGCAGGTCGAGGTCTGGTACAACGAAATCATGCAGACCTTCGAGGGCATCAAGCCGCCCTACATCGCCGACGGCGTGAACGAAGTGCACTGGATGCTCTACGTCGTGCATCTGGGCAAGCGCATCACCGCCAGCGCGCGCGACAAGCTCATCGAAGACCTTGACGACGAAGCCGTCGAAGTGGCCGCCTACGCACGCCCCCTGCATCAGCAATTCTTCTACAGCCGCTTCGGCTACCAGAAGGGCGTCGGCGGGCTCTCCAACACCGAACGCATCGCCGACCGCTCGCTCGCGCTGCCCTTCCACGGCTTCATCGCCGAGGAAGAAGTGCGCTTCGTCGTCGGCACCCTCAAGGACGCAGCGACCAACGTGGGCGCCGGCGTACCCATTTACTGAGGCGATCGCGATGCACAGCAACCCAACCCCCCCAGCCCCCCTTGTCAGGGGGGAGTGCGTGCAGTGCGCGCCGGACTGCTCCTCCCCTGATAAGGGGAGGCTGGGAGGGGTTGCCGTTCATTTGAACAACGCACCCTACAAGGAACAACCATGACCCTGCCCGCCCAACTCGAAGCCAGCCTCAGTGCCGGCACACTCGTGCCCTACCTCGGCCCCAGCGTTCTCTCGCTGGCGCCCGACTACGCCGTGCCCGGCACGCCCGAAGCACTCGTGGCCCTGCTCACCGCCAAGGTCACCGTGCCCCACAAGATCCGTAACAAGCTCACGCAGGCAGCTCAGTTCATCGAGAACTTCAAGCACCGCAAGACGCTGGTCGACCAGATGAACGCCGCCTTTGCTGCCGCCCCCAGCACCTCGCCGCTGCACACCTGGCTGGCAGGGCAGGGCTTTCCCCTGATCGTCGACGCCTGGTATGACGAAGCCATGGCCGCCGCGCTGCAGGCCGAAGGCGTCAAGTGGGGTGAAGTGCAGGGCCTCTCGCAGTCCGAGCACTTCGGCACCTGGACCGGCTGGTACGACCGCGACGGCAACCCCGTGCCCGACCGCGCGCCCGACTGGAGCACGCTGCTCTACAAGCCCATCGGCTGCGCTTCACCGGCTGCCAACTACCTCGTTTCCGACACCGACTACGTTGAAGTGCTCACCGAGATCGATATCCAGACCCCCATCCCGCAAGAGATCCAGAGCCTGCGCACGGGCAAGAACTTCCTGTTCATTGGCTGCCGTTTCAACGACCAGCTCACCCGCACCTTTGCGCGCCAGATCATGAAGCGCTCATCGGACCGCCACTGGGCCGTGCTGCCCGAAGAGCCCACGCGCATGGAAGCCAAGTTCATGGCCGAGCAGAACATCACGCGCATCGCCATGCCGCTCGACGCCTTCGTCGCACAGCTCACCGCTTTGTCTCAACCCGCTTGATCACATCCATCCAGGAGAATCCACCATGCCAAAACTCACCATCCAGCCCTCTGGAAAAGTCGCTGACGTTGCCCCCGGCACCAACCTGCTCGCCGCAATCACGGGCGCGGGCGAAACCCTCAAGTGCACCTGCGGCGGCAACGGTGGTTGCGAAGCCAGCCACCTCTTCGTGAGCGAAGGTCGCAAGAGCCTCACCAAGGCACAGAAGCCCGAACACGAAAAGCTCGACTCCCTCGTTGGTGTCAGCTCCAAGTCGCGTCTCGCCTGCGTCGCCGCCATCGGCGAAGAAGACGTCACCGTAGAAATCCTCAGCTTCGTGTAATCCATTGCCGGCACTACTGCGCGGCCCGATCCCGGCGCTGCGATGCTCGACGTACTCCAGTACGTCTGCGCTTCTCGCACCGGCCTCGGGCCGCTCGCGACGTGCCAGCAACGGATCTGACGTGCTGAACAACAAATTCTGATTCATCCCCTGTTCAAGAGAGAACCATCATGAGCTACGACGCCATCAAATCCGACCGCGCCCTCTGCATCGGCTACCGCAAAGGCCTGGCCGGAAAGTGCAACGCGCAGGTCCTCAAATGCGAATGCGGTGCCACCGGCTGCCGCCAGACCTACGCCGAGAACTGCACCGAGCAGATCTTCGACGTGAACTACAAGTGTGTGAAGTGCGGTGCCGTGGGCAAGTACGAAGTGCTCAACTTCGTGAACCGCATCGGTGCATGACGCACAGCAGGTTGGGCTTCGCGCTTGCGCAGCTCAACCTCTTATAAGCAAACCTCGAATCCATGTTCAGCGCAGCGGTATTGCACACCATCGAAGAGGCCGGCAGCAGCATTCTGATCCTCACCGAGGGACTGGAGCGGGAGGAGTTTCTGCGCTCTCGCCTGACCCGGGCTGAGGTCAGCCGGCAGCTAATCATCCTCGGCAACAGCATCGCGCAGCTGCCGCCCGAGGCGCATGCAGCAATGCCGGAGATTGGTTGGGACGGGTGGAGCACAACGGGACGTCAGCTCTCTACGCCTGGCTCGGCGCAGGACGATGCCCTCTGGTTTGCCGTGATTTCGCTTGTGCCCGCCACGCTGATGTGGCTGCGCGTTTACCGTGAGAGCCAGCCGGGCATGTTCAGCTTTTCAGCCTGACTGTTGTGCCGTCAGGATTTTTTCCAGGAGTCCGGCTACTCCAGGAACTTTCCGTCGTTATAGGACTTCACAAGCTCCCGGTACGCGGGCTTGCTGCGGATGTCGCCGAGCGCCTTCCAGAAGCATTCAACCAGCGCTGTATTCGCCTGATAGAAGCCCTTGTTGAACATCACATAGCCATACAACGATTCAAGCGGTGGTTGCTGTGCCTTCACTTCAGCAACGAGTTCCGGATTGGCAGCAAGTATTTCGTTGACATGGCTTTCTATGGCAATAAGTCCTTCGGCGCGCCTTCTTGCCAGCATGCGCAACATCGTCGCATAGCCTGTGTTCTCAAGAGGCTCCAGGCCAAGTTTGATAGCGATATCGACGCCGGCCGCACCTCGTTCGACGATGACCTTGCGGTTCGAACCCTCGACTGTTCTGCCATTCCAGGAGAGCTTGCTTTCAGGGTGCAGGTACAGGATGTAGGAGTAGCCTTTCATTGCTCGGGCGGGGTCCGGCACGCCGCCTTTCAGCGGGAAAACGCCGTACTGGGCGCGCTCGGCGGACCATGAGGCAGAAAACGCGCCGTCCACGGCTTCTGTCTTGACCTGTTCCAGAACGCGCCGCCAGGGTGCGGTGACGAAATTGACAGAGACTCCGCATTGATTGCCGGCCGATCGCAAGATTTCAACCCTGAATCCGGGGCGATCAGGATTGGTCATGGTTCCATCTGTGGTCATCGCAGGAATGGATTCCGGAATGGTAGCCAACGTCATCGATAGCGCTGCATCTGATGGATGACAGAACAACAAAAGAATGAAGCAGTAGATGAAAATCCGGCTGGCGGGCATGTTTGCGTGAGGCGTGTTTCATGCAGGAAATTCTGCGTGAGCTTTAACGGTTAGCACACCATCAGCGTTGCCGCCATATCACAAATGGGTATTGAAAATTGTCCAGCAATGATCTTGCCTTGGTGGCCCTGTGTCTGCATTTTGTCGAGTGAATGCGCGGCAGGCAGACCGATGAATGAGGTTTGGCTATGAAGTAAGTCGATCGCGATTGATTTTTGATCAAGATCAAACAATCTGCCTCGCACTCTCCGCTTTGATCTTCTAGATTCAACGCGCAGCGCTTTGCGCTGACCGCAGGAATGCGGCCCCAAAAGTAAGTTCAGATAACAGGAGATTCGACAAGATGGTTCGAGAGTTTTTCTATGGTGGCGATCGTTTTCGCGCCACGCTGCACGGCCATGCCGGCAAGGAAGAAGTGTTCATAGTCCAGATGCTTGAAGATGATGAAGAAGGCCCGGAAATTTCGCTGGATCGTTTTGAAGATCCGGCCAATGATCCCGCAGCCAGCATTGAGAGCGTGCTGACCATGCTCGTCGACCGCATGCGTCGCGAACAAGGTCTCAACGCTGCCAGCGCAGCAGGTTTCAACTGGTCCGAAGGCCGTGTGCTCGCCAAGGTGCACAGCGGCGTGCAGCACTGAGTCGTCGCAGCAAACTCACCGCATCACCCCTGATGCCTCGCAGACCGGGTCGATACGAAGACCAAGAATCCCGGTGCTGTCTCTTTCTGTGTGATGCCTGTTTTCCTTCGCAGTCGTGCCCGAAGACAGGGCATTCGTAGGCGCGATTTCAATCGCACAATCCCGCGCCGCAAGCCATCCGAAGCTTCTGCCTGAACGTGTTGGCGGGTTGAAACCCGCCCTACATCCGGCGCTCGCTGAAAGTCGCTGGATTCCCGCCTTCGCGGGAATGACGGCGGTTTGGCGTCGTCCGACGAAGCAGCTCGGCACCCTTCTTGCAGAACTCCCTCTGATTCGCCCCTTGGGAGCATTCCATGTCACGTTCGTGTCGCATTCGTATCGAAACCGACGCGCTGCCGGCGGCTGCCGTGTTGCAGGGCGCGCTGAAGTCGCTGGGTTTTCCGCTGGATCTGGAAGGGCTGGAGATCGCGGAGGCGAGTGGCTTCCAGGGCTGCGTGCTGGATGGCGAGGACGCTGGCTTCTCGGTGGCCGACGACGACGAAGGTTTGATGTTGCGCTGGTCGGGTGACCCGCGCGAGGAGTGCGCGGCGCTGATGGTGGCGGCGGCCTTGCAGTCGCTGGCCGGGGCCGAGGTGAGCATTGGCGGCGGCGCTGCACAGACGGCTGCGGCGCTGAAGTCGCGTGTTGAAGAATTGCGTGCGGAGATATGATGACCATGAATGCAATGGCTGAAATCCAGACGCATCCGGTGTGGCAGCACAACCGGGTGATCCTGTCGCACTTCGACAGTTACAGCACGGCGCTGGTGTTCGCGCGTTGGCCTGACGGTTCGCTGCTGGCGCCGGGGCCGTTGCCGGCGGGGGCGAAGGTGGGCGTGGAGGCGGCCGCCGATGGCAGCGTCACGGCGCAGACCGTCATCGACGCCGCTTTAGAGACGCTGCAACTCACGCCGGCGGAATTTGTGTATGTGGGTGACTTCGATGCCTGGGCGGCCGCAGAGAGCGGCGCCGTGCGCATCCACCTGCTGCGCTTCACGACCTTTGAAGCGCCAGCACACCGCATTGAAGGTGGTGGTGGCATCTTCCGCCCGATCAGCGCCCTGCGCGGCGCCGACGCGCAGGAACTGCTGCTGATGCGCAAGGTGTTCGACCTCATCATGGGTGGCGGCGGGCGCTGAGGGCTGGTGTCGCGCTTGCTCCGGCAGGAGCGTGATTTGAAACCCCTCCCACCCTCCCCTTGAGGGGAGGGTGGCCGGAGGCCGGGAGAGGCGGGATGGTTCGCAATCTCGCATCGGTGAGGCTTGAGTGAGGTGCGTGGC
Organism: Viridibacterium curvum; assembly: GCF_039544165.1. Lineage (NCBI taxonomy): Bacteria > Pseudomonadati > Pseudomonadota > Betaproteobacteria > Rhodocyclales > Rhodocyclaceae > Viridibacterium > Viridibacterium curvum. Next base: position 519,605 of record NZ_BAABLD010000017.1, on the reverse strand, counting down.
TTTTCCCCTCTCCCGGCCCTGACGGGTCACCCCGCTCCGCGCCCCACGGCAGGCATTGCACTGCCTGTCGGCTGCAGAGGCGCAAAGCAGTGCTTTGCGAATTCACTCTTCGCCCCAAGGGAGAGGGAACGGCTATGCGTGTGCGGCATTCGCGGGCGTGGTCGCTACCCTGACCGCCTTTCCTCCATACTTGCGTCCATCCCTTCTTCAGGAGCCTCACCGTGTTGTACGACATTCTGCGCAGCCTGCATGTGCTGGCCATCATTGTCTGGGTAGGGGGCATGGTGTTGATGCATTTCATCGTGCGGCCGACCGTGGCCGAGTTGCTTGAGCCGCCGCAGCGCTTGCCGCTGATGGCGCGTCTGCTGGGTCGCTTCTTTGCGTGGGTGACGGTGGCTGTGGTCGTCGTGCTGGTGACGGGCGTGGCGATGATGCGGCTGATCGAGACGGGTGGGCCGACGCCGGCGGTCTACCTGCACGTGATGATGGGCATCGGCATCGTGATGGCGCTGATCTTCGGCTGGATCCGCTTGAGCGAGTATCCGCGCCTGCGTCATGCGGTCAGCACTGCGGCCTTGCCTGTGGCGGCAGCGAGCCTGTCGCGCATCCGCCGCCTGGTGGCGCTGAATCTCGCGCTGGGTGTACTGACGACGCTGATCGCGATGCTGGGGCGCTCGCTGTAGTGTGGGCCCGGTGAGCCCACGCGGTGGGGCGTGCGCTGCAGGGTCAGCTACCGGTTTCGAGCAGGTAGGCACTCACCCAGCGGTCAACGCGCGGCTGGCAGGCAATGAGAGCGACGCGATACTCGGGGATGTCGAAGTAGGCAGGGTCGTGTGAGTAAGGCTCGCGCATGGCTCCCACATCGCTGGCGTCATGGCTGAGATCGACCAGTCGGCCGGCGATGCGGTTGTACTGATGCGCATAGTGGCCCTCGATGACGCCGCCGTAGAGGTCGTGCATGAACAGCGAGCCATACTTGCAGGCGCCCGACAGGTCGATAGGCAGCAGGGCGCCGCGCTCGCGGGCGAATTCGCACCATGCACGAAAGAAGAAGGCTTTTGCCAGTGCGAACTCGGTGTAGTCGTAGTGCAGGGGCTGTATGCGTGGTTCCATGTGGATTACCTGTAGCCTTCTTCCCGCAGGACGCGTTGCACCACGGGGCGGCTGCGCATGAGGGCGTAGTGCGCCTGACAGCGCGGGGGGAGTGGAATCTTGAGGTGTTCGGCCCAGAACGCGACGTAGAACAGCGCCGGATCGGCGATCGAGAAGTTGCCGACGGCATAGCCTTCATCGGGTAGCCATGCTTCGAGCAACTCAAACGCTTGCGTCACCATCTCGCGGCCGCGTGCCTGCACGGCGACGTGCTGGGTGGCGTCGGCGGTGTAGGCGTCGGTGGTGAAGATGCGCGTGTAAGCCTGGCCGTGCACGTGGCCCGTTACATAAGACAGGAGCGACATGGCCTTTGCCGCCAGCACGGAGTCTTCGGGTAGCAGCTTGCGGCGCGGGTGTCTGGCGGCCAGCCAGTACGAGATGGCGAGGTAATCGCCGAGCACGTTGCCGTCGTCGAGCACGAGGGTGGGGATGGTGCCGCGCGGGTTGAGCGCGAGGTATTCGGGCTTGCGGTTGTCGCCCGCGGGAATGTTGACCACCCACACTTCGAAGGGCAGTTCGAGCTCTTCGAGCAGGATGTGAATGCCGGTCGTGCAGGAGCCGGGAGCCATGTAGAACTTCATGCGATTTCCTGTTTGGGCTGGGGTTGCCAGAAGTTCGTCATTCCCGCCAGCTTTATGCTCGGCAACGCCGCTTTTCGCTCCCCTCTCCCGCTTGCGGGAGAGGGGTTGGGGGAGAGGGCACGGGCGGGAATCCAGCGTCGTTCGAAAAGTCACTGGATTCCCGCCTGCGCGGGAATGACGGAGCGATGCCTAGCTGAAGGTCAACACCTGCACGTCCTCGTCTTCGTCCGGCCCCTTCACGTGCGCTTCGCAGAGCTGGCCCTCTGCATCGTAGAGATAGTCATGGCGCATCTCGACTTCGCCGTAGACGAACTTCTCGCAGCAGAGCATGCGGCCATCGGCCGCGTAGCGGGCGCGGAACCAGGTGTTGCGGTTGCGCAGTGCGTCGGGGGCGAGTTCGTCGAAGAGCTGCAGGGGCAGTTTGACGCCGGTGTAGCTGAGGAAGAAGCGCTCGTGGTCGAAGTCGGTGGACTCCATGTTGCTTGTCTCCGTATGGGTTATCGACAGGTGTCAGTGATGAACGTGCAACAGTTGATGAAGTGGCTCGCCGAAATGCCGGCAGAAGCGACGGTGCTGCTCGAAGGCGATGTCGGTTACTCGCCGCTCGGTGGGGTTAGCCTGCAGGCAGGCGAGGGCGGCATGCCCGATGAGGTGATCTTTCACCCGGACATGACGCCTGATTGACGCAGTGCGCGTCGCGAGGTGTGGCGGCCAAATGGTGCGCAGTGCGCACCCTACGTAGCGGGTGTGCATGGTGCGCTGTTGATGTTTGCCGCGCAGCCCTCGGCGCGCGCAACGGGGCGTGCCGCGTCCTGCGCGTTAAGGCCGATCCAGGCATCCACGGCAGCGGGGTCGAAGCCGACGCGGCGTTCGTCTCGCACCTGCATCAGCGGGCGACGGATCAGCAGTGGCTCGGCGAGCAGAAGTTCGATGGCTTTGTCGGCTTTGAGCGCCTCGGGCACGATCTCGCCCGATTTCACACGCGGTGCGGCGCGATTGAACCAGTCAGCCACCGGCAGCGGGCCGAGGAATTCGAGCAGCGTGAAGGCCGTCCAGGGCCAGGAGAGCAGGTCGCGCACTTCAAGCGTGTGGCCAGCGGCCTGCAGCCAGGCTTTCTGCTTGGCGTTGCCGCCGCAGCCGGGTTTTTCCCAGAAAAGGATGTGGGGCATGGTGGCCTCCGTAGGGTGCGCACCGCGCACCACAGGTTGGGGTGGAGTGGACGGTGCGCATTGCGCACCCTGCGTTTTCAAGCCTGCTTCGCCGTTCGCGTCGCCGCGCGCAGCAGTTGCAGGCATTCCACACTCGCCGCCATGTCCAGTGCGCTGAAATCGTCCTGTGTCTGGATCAGCGGGTCGGCGCCGAGGGCGAGCAGGGTGGCGACGATGTCGGGTTTGCTCGATGAGGCGGCGTACATCAGGCTGGTCGCGCCGGTGAGGTTGGCGTGGTCGATGTCTGCGCCTGCAGAGGCAATGCGCTGCACGATGGCGGGGTCGTTGCTCACGCAGGCCAGCCACAGGGCGGTGTTGCCATCGTTATTGACGGCGTCGACGCGCGCGCCAGCGGCGAGCAGCGCATCCACGACCGAGGCTTCACCTTTCCACGCCGCGTGCATCAGCGGCGTGTTGCCATGCGTGCCGGCAGTCTGCACATCGCTGAAGCCATTGTTATTCAGCCAGGTGGCGAGCCCCGCATCGACGGCGGGCCTGTGCGCCAGTGCTTTCTGCAAGCCTTCCCAGCCGCCGACAAGGTCAGCAACATTGCGGAAGCCGAAGTCGGCAAACTGTTGCGCGTAGGTCTGGCTGGCGTTGCCGCGATAACAGTAGATGAACACCGGCCGCGACTTGGGCGTGGAGAAGATCAGGCCTTCGTGGTTGCGACCGTCGAGACGCACGCTCGTCTCGATGTTGCCAGCTGCAAAGGCATTGGCGTCGCGAGCGTCGAGGATCAAGGCATCGGGGTTGGCGCCCAGCCAGGCGCCGAGTTCGCTGACGGCGAGGCGCTGGAATTTTCTCTCTGTCATGGTTCTAGTCCTTTAACGGCCTGCCCTCGTAGGGCGGCTCGGTGGTGATGCGGTTGTCGACGAGGGGCACGCCGACGGTGAAGTGATAGAGCGTCTGTAACTGACGGTCGTGGATGCCGAGCAGGTCGTGCAGGGCATCGTCGAAAAAGCAGCCGATGCCGGTGCCGCGCAGGCCCATGGCTTCGGCTTCCATGTAGAGCGCCTGGCCGATGAGGCCGGCCTCCTGGAAGAGGTGGCGGTAGTGCGCGGGGTCTTCATCCAGCGCGCCGGCAAAGTCGGCCAGCAGGGCCACGGCGAAACAGGCATCCGAGCCGATGGCCTGGTGGCAGCACAGCGTGCGCAGGGTGCCGGCCAGTGCGGCGTTGTTGGCGAGCATGAAGAGCGGCAGATCCGTGTCGCAGCCTTCGAGTGGCTGCCACTGCATGTCGTGCGAGAGGCTGGAGCGCATGATCTGCTCGCCACGCCGGCTGCGCGGCATGGCCCAGGCACCGGCGGGAATGCCGTCGACGCGATGCACGAAGAACACCGGGTGGATGCGCGGCGGCAGATGCCAGGCATCGAAGGGCAGGCAGTCTTCCATGAGGCTGCGTGCGATGGCCAGGAAGGATGCCGACGGCATGCTGGCGCGGCGTTCGAAGTGCTGCGCGCTGCGGCGCTGGCGGATCAGCGTGGCGGCGGGCTGTTCGCTGCGTATCAGGGCGTTGCCCGCGGGCTGGCGTGGCGGGCGCGAGGGAGGGTCGGCAAAGATGAGGCGAGACGCGGCGGCGGCTTCGTCGATGATGGGCCACTGGTAGAGGCGGCGTCCCTTGTCGAGCCGGCTGGGCTTGCCGAGAAAGGCGGCTTCATCGATCCAGCCGCGCGGGCAGAGCGGGGTTGCGCCTGCGGGCAGAATCTCGACGAGCAGTTCGGGTTCTTCTTCCTCCACCATCATGTAGTCGGTGTGGCGTGAGCTGCCGATGAGGCGGCCGAGGTCGTCGGCGTTCATCGGCACCACGCGCGCCTGCCAGCCCATCAGCGCGGAGGCATAGCGCAAGGCACCCAGCGCGTGGCCGGTGTCGAGCTGGCAGTAGCGGAAGGCACGCTCGCCGTACTTCCAGGCCTCGCGCCACATCACTGAACTGAGAGCGACCCACAGGTGTGGCCGGTCTTGCGGCCGATTGGCGGCAAGTGCGGCGCGCAGCTCCAGCGCGTGTTCGCGCGGCGCGTAGTGGTAGAGGCCGTCGTCGACATCCGGAAAGCCCTGCGCGATGACATAGGCTTCGGTGGGGTGCAGGTTGCCGCTGGAAGGATTGCAGCGCAGCGCCCAGCGGTCGGGGCCGTATTGCTTCCAGGCGGACAGGCCGAAGGAGAGTTCGAGCAGGGCGGCGAGCGCTTCGCGCTGGAAGATCTGCGGCGTGATCAGGCCCAAGTGCAGGTCGGACCAGCTGCGGCGCAGGCCATCAGCGACGAGGGGCAGGGCGTCGACGGGGCTGCCCTCGAAGCGGCGGAACGGATCGGGCTGCGAATCCCAGTCCAGCGTCTCGGGGCCCTTGGCGTACTGCTGCAGCGTGTGTTTGCTGCGCTCGTGGTAGGCGAAGAGGGTTTGCAGGCGTTCGTCGAGCATGTCAGTGCTTCCTGCCTTGAAAGTGCGTTCTTTCCCAGCCGTCATTCCCGCGAAGGCGGGAATTCAGAGTCGTTGAAAGACGCTGGATTTCCGCGCCAGCCCTCTCCCCCAGCCCCTCCCCCGCATGCGGGGGAGGGGAGCGAAGTGCGGCAATGCCGCTGGTAAAGCTGGCGGGAATGACGATGCGCGGGATCTGGAGCGTGTGTTCGCCCATCACACCTTCCTCGGGAACGCGAGCCCCAACAGCTGTCGCGTCTGCACTTCAATGCGGTGGCGGATGTCGGGGTCGATCTTGCGCAGCCATTGGCGAGGCAGGGCGCGCAGGCCGAAGCGTGCGCCAGCGAGCATGCCGGCCAGCGCGCCGGTGGTGTCGGCATCGTCACCGCGATTGACTACGGCGATCACGCAGTTCTCGAAATCGTCGTGCGTGAAGAAGTGGTGCAGCACGGTCTGCATGGTGTCCACGATGTAGCCGGTGGCGCGGCCCTTGTAGCGGCTGGTCGAGAAGCGCGGCTCCTGCGCGGCGAGTTCTTCGGCAATGCGCTTGGCCTGGGTAACGGGCTCGCCACGCAGGAGGGATGCCGTCATGCGCGCAATGGCCACGTTGGCGAGGTCGGACAGCGGGTGGTTGTGCGTGACGCGGCCCTGCTCAAAGCTGTGGCGCACGAGCTGTGCATCGTCGTGCAGGAAGCCGAGCACGGCGGGCAGGTTGCGCATCACGGCGCCGTTGCCGGCGTCCCCCTCGTTGAAGGCAGCTTCGAGCGTGCCGTCGAGCATGTAACGCCGGATGCCGCGCCGGCAGGTGTTGCCGCAGTCGACCGGCATGCCGCGCAGCCAGTCCGCATAGTGTTCGGCGACTTCGCGCAGATCCCAGCCGCGCGCCTTGACGATGGCGTCCCCCAGCGCGAGCGCCATGGTGGTGTCGTCTGTCACCTGGCCGGGCTTGAGTTTGAGCCAGCCGCCGCCGATGACATGGCGATGCGTGCCATAGGTGGTCATGATCTCGCGCGGAGTCATGAACTCGACCGTGGCGCCCAGCGCGTCGCCGATGGCGAGGCCCAGATAGGCGCCGAGGGCGCGGTCGAGCAGCGACAGCGGCGGGGCCTCAGGCAGACGGGCAGGGCGTTCGAGAACCAGATCAACCATAACGTGCCTCCACGCGATAAAGACCGCCGATGACCAGGGCTTCGCCTTCGGCGTTGAGCACCTTGTCGTTCAGCAGGCCGGGAAAGAACAGCAATTTGCAGGCCGGGACGTCGCTCTTCAGTACCCAGTCGCCAAACTCGCTGGCTCGTTCGGCATCAAGACTGAACGAGACGAGGTTGTTGAGACGCGTGATGCACTCGCGGCTCCGCAGCGAGCCGCTGAGGATCTGCTCTTCCATGTGGTTGGTGCCGCGCCACATGAGGCGGCAGAGCGGATGTGCGAAACGCACGAGGCTCCATTGGCAGAATTCGTACAGCGCATCCAGTTGCATGTTGATGCAGTTGTTGTGGAAGCGACTGTTGAACTTCTCTTCGAGATAGCCCGTCCAGGCGGGTGAGGGATAGCGGTCCAGCGCCGACTTGTGGAACGAAGGCGTGATGCCGAAGCGGCTCTCCACCCAGCCTTTGAGCACAGCCCCCTGCGGACTGTTGGAGTCGAAGCCCCAGCCTTGCAGCAGTTTGAGATAGCTGGCACGGAAGCGTCGTTCACGGGGGCGTGGCTGCGTGGGGTCGGGCTTCTCCAGCCCGAACACGGCGTCCATGTAATGCGCAAAGCGGTCGGCCGCGTCAGCCTGGTCTACGGCGTCATCCAGCAGGCGGAACAGGCCCGCATTCGCCTCGCGCGTGCCGGCAATGCGCAGGGCTTGTGGATGCTCGTTGAAAGCGACCGACGCGACCAGATCTGCCGGTATACCCACCATGTTGGTGGAATACCAGCGGCTGGGCTGGTGCTCAAGCATCAGACCTTCGTCGCGGGCAGCCATGGCGGGCGAGTGGCGAGTGCAACAAAGGGCGTCATTCCCGCGCAGGCGGGAATCCAGCGACTTTCACGCAACGCCACTGGATTCCCGCGCCAGCCCTCTCCCCCAGCCCCTCCCCCGCAAGCGGGGGAGGGGAGCGAAGTGCGGCAATGCCGCTGGTAAAGCTGGCGGGAATGACAGACCCTTAAACGGGGCGATTCTCGTACGGATTGCGCACGGGGCCCATCAGCGTCAGCAGTTCGTCATACGTGCTCTGGATGAACTTCTTGTCGCCGACAAACTTCAGCCCGCCATTCACCACGGCTTCGGTCTTGCCGCCTGTGTCGAGCTTCTTGAGGTCGTTCTTTTCGAGATAGAAGATTTCGAGCAGCTCGTTGTACACGGTCGCTTCGTCGATCGGCAGGATGTAGAAGGTGGCGCCGGCGTAGTTGATGACGTACTTCTTCGACAGATCGATGTTGTCGCAGTAGAGGATGTACTTGCCGGTCGGCGTGAGCTTCTCGCCCAGGGTTTCGGCAAGCAGCTTGATGTAGCCGAATGAGAGCAGGAAGCCGCCCAGGAAGCTGAAGCCGACTTCGCCTTCCTGGCAGGCGGCGATGACTTGCTCGACGCACTTTTCAGGCGGGCGCTTCTCGTCGGCCTTCTGCTGCTGGAACTCGATGGCGATGTCACCGCGGAACCCGAAGCGCCCGGCGGTTGCGGTCGGCCCCTTGAACACGGCGTTGAGGAGTCGTCCTTCAGCTTCGAGGGACGCAAAGGCGGTTTTATCGATGGTGGTCATGGTGGTGATCCTCGTCATTGCGGATGAAATCTGCGGTTTTGAAAAAGGCTTGCTCCAGTTGGGCAATGAGCGCCGTGTCCTGCACGGTCTCTTGTAAGGCGGTGCGCATGCACAGCATCCATGCGTCGCGTTCGGCAGCGCCGATCGGGAAGGGCAGATGCTTGCGACGCAGGCGCGGGTGGCCGCGCTCGACCGAGTAAGCCTGGGGGCCTCCCATCCATTCGGTGAGGAAGCCCACCAGAACCTGCTTGACCGGCCCGAGGTTGGGCGGATGCATCGCGCGGATGCGGGCAGCCTCGGGCAGCGTGTCCATATGGAAGTAGAAACGCTCCACCAGCTGCGCGATGACCGGTACGCCACCGATCCGCGTGAAGTGCGGATTGGCGGGGTTGTCGGTGCTCGGGGCCGAGGCCACGATTGGCGCGATGGGCGTGTTCATTGCTGGCGGGCTGTAGCGAATACGAACCCTTATCAGCAAGGCCCGTACCCGACAACTGTCTGTCGCACACAAACCCAGCACTGGCGCGCTTCTACGCGCGTTTGTCGACTTTCAGGCGCGGTTTTATGGCGCCGTGTGCTTTGTGACAGGCGCAATGCCTTTGTCGCATTTGTCACACCCGACTATCACCTCGATAGTTTTGTGGCATCGCCCGAAAACCCGCGCAAATAAAGGCTTTCAAGAGGATTTCAAGAGGGTGGCACGCCAGTTGCTGAAAGGAGCCTGCACCGACCATGTCTCGCCGACGAGTCGCAGATACGAAGAGCAAGAAAAGGCGTTAGGGGCTGCATCCGGGGCACGGTAAAGCGCAAGAACCACACCCAACAGGGCAAAAAATTTTTGCGACCACTTTTAACTGCTCATCTGTTTGTCAGGAGAATCACATGTCAGACCTTCGTCAAATCGCCTTCTACGGCAAAGGTGGTATCGGCAAGTCCACCACCTCGCAAAACACCCTTGGCGCCCTCGCCGAAATGGGTCAGAAGATCCTCATCGTCGGCTGCGACCCCAAGGCCGACTCCACCCGCCTGATCCTGCACGCAAAGGCCCAGGACACCATCCTGTCGCTGGCCGCTGAAGCCGGTTCCGTGGAAGACCTGGAACTGGAAGACGTCATGAAGGTGGGTTATCGCGACATCCGTTGCGTTGAATCCGGTGGCCCGGAGCCGGGCGTTGGCTGCGCTGGCCGTGGCGTGATCACCTCGATCAATTTCCTCGAAGAAAACGGCGCCTACGACGGCGTGGACTATGTCTCCTACGACGTCCTGGGTGACGTGGTGTGCGGCGGCTTCGCAATGCCGATCCGCGAAAACAAGGCTCAGGAAATCTACATCGTCATGTCCGGCGAAATGATGGCCATGTACGCCGCCAACAACATCTCGAAGGGCATCCTGAAGTACGCCAACTCGGGTGGCGTGCGTCTGGGCGGCCTGGTGTGCAACGAGCGCCAGACCGACAAGGAACTGGAACTGGCTGAATCGCTGGCCAAGATGCTCGGCACCACGCTGATCCACTTCGTGCCGCGCGACAACATCGTGCAACACGCTGAACTGCGCCGCATGACCGTGCTCGAGTACGCACCGGACTCCAAGCAAGCCAACGAATACCGTCAGCTCGCCCAGAAGATCCATGCGAACAAGGGCAACGGCACGATCCCGACGCCGATCACCATGGACCAGCTCGAAGACCTGCTGATGGAGCACGGCATCATGAAGCAGATCGACGAGTCGCAAGTTGGCAAGACCGCTGCTGATCTGGCTGCCTAAGCACTGAGAGTCGAGGGGGTCATTACTGCCCCCCGGAGTTGCCGCGCAAGCGGCAACTCCGGCCCCCCTGGGGGGCGCCAGGAAAGCTTTGGACGGCCTTGCGCTTGGTTTCGTGGCTTTCCTGGCTCCGGCACTCACCGCCAGCGTGCACCCCGGCTCTCCACCCTCCGCTCCCGCATATAGGAGATTTAGAAATGAGCATGACCATTGACGAAAAGAAGGCCCAGAACGCAGCCCTCATTGACGAGGTGCTGAAGGCCTATCCGGAAAAAACGGCCAAGAAGCGCGCCAAGCACCTCAACGTGCACGAAGAAGGCAAGTCGGATTGCGGCGTGAAGTCCAACATCAAGTCCCTGCCGGGCGTGATGACCATCCGCGGCTGTGCATATGCCGGTTCCAAGGGTGTGGTGTGGGGTCCGATCAAGGACATGATCCACATCTCGCACGGCCCCGTCGGCTGCGGCCAGTACAGCTGGGCTGCGCGTCGCAACTACTACATCGGCGTGACCGGCGTGGACACCTTCGTGACCATGCAATTCACGTCCGACTTCCAGGAAAAGGACATCGTCTTCGGTGGTGACAAGAAGCTCGAAGTCATCATGGACGAAATCCAGCAACTCTTCCCCCTCAACAAGGGCATCACGGTGCAGTCGGAATGCCCGATCGGCCTGATCGGTGACGACATCGAAGCCGTGTCGAAGAAGAAGAGCAAGGAATACGCTGGCCACACCATCGTTCCCGTGCGCTGCGAAGGTTTCCGCGGCGTGTCGCAATCGCTCGGCCACCACATCGCCAACGACGCGGTGCGTGACTGGGTGTTCGACAAGACCGATCCGAACAAGCGCCCCGACTTCGTCTCCACCCCGTATGACGTGGCCATCATCGGCGACTACAACATCGGTGGTGACGCATGGTCCAGCCGCATTCTGCTCGAAGAAATGGGTCTGCGCGTCATCGCCCAGTGGTCGGGTGACGGCACCATCGCCGAGCTCGAGAACACTCCGAAGGCCAAGCTGAACGTCCTGCACTGCTACCGCTCGATGAACTACATCAGCCGCCACATGGAAGAGAAGTACGGCATTCCCTGGGTTGAGTACAACTTCTTCGGCCCGACCAAGATCGAAGAGTCGCTGCGAGAAATCGCTTCGCACTTCGACGACACCATCAAGGCCAATGCCGAGAAGGTCATCGAGAAGTACAAGCCGCTGATGCAAGCCGTCATCGACCGCTATCGTCCGCGCCTCGAAGGCAAGAAGGTCATGCTGTTCGTGGGCGGTCTGCGTCCGCGTCACGTGATCGGCGCCTACGAAGACCTGGGCATGGAAGTGGTCGGCACCGGCTACGAATTCGGCCACAACGACGACTATCAACGTACCACGCACTACGTCAAGGACGGCACGCTGATCTATGACGACGTCACGGGCTACGAGTTCGAGAAGTTTGTCGAGAAGATCAAGCCGGACCTCGTCGGCTCGGGCATCAAGGAAAAGTACGTCTTCCAGAAGATGGGCGTGCCCTTCCGCCAGATGCACAGCTGGGACTACTCCGGCCCGTACCACGGCTATGACGGCTTCGCGATCTTTGCGCGCGACATGGACATGGCCATCAACGCGCCGATCTGGGGTCTGTCGAAGGCGCCCTGGAAGAAGTAAGTAACCAGTGAGGAGTGAGGAGAGAGGAGTGAGGAGTAACACCTCGCCTCACGTCCTCCTCACTCCTGACTCCCAACTCCTCACTATCCTTTTCAGGAGAATCATCATGCCGCAATCCGCCGACAAGATCCTCGATCACGAGAACCTCTTCCGCGAGCCCGAATACCAGGAGATGCTCGCCACCAAGAAGAAAGAGTTCGAATTCAATCACCCTGATGCCAAGATCCAGGAAATCGTCCAATGGACGAAGACCGAGGACTACAAGGAAAAGAACTTCAAGCGCGAAGCCCTGACGGTCAACCCCGCCAAGGCCTGCCAGCCGCTGGGCGCCGTGTATGTCGCCAACGGCTTCCACAAGACGCTGTCGTTCGTGCATGGCTCGCAAGGCTGTGTTGCCTACTACCGTTCGCACTTCTCGCGTCACTTCAAGGAACCGACGTCCTGCGTCAGCTCCTCGATGACCGAAGACGCAGCTGTGTTCGGCGGCCTCAACAACATGATCGACGGCCTCGCCAACAGCTACAACCTGTACAAGCCCGAAATGATCGCCGTGTCGACCACCTGCATGGCCGAGGTGATCGGTGACGACTTGAACGCCTTCATCAAGACCTCGAAGGACAAGGGCAGCGTGCCCATGGAATTCGACGTGCCCTTCGCCCACACCCCGGCCTTCGTCGGCAGCCACATCACCGGCTACGACAACGCGCTGCTGGGCATCCTGCGTCACTTCTGGGACGGCAAGGCCGACACCACGGCCAAGCTCGAGCGCGTGCCCGGTGAAGCCATCAACTTCATCGGTGGCTTCGACGGCTTCGTCGTCGGCAACATGAAAGAGATCAAGCGCATCATGGATCTCTTCGGTGTCGAGTACAACATCATCTGCGACCCGTCCGAGACCTGGTCGACCCCGACCGATGGCGAGTTCCGCATGTACGAAGGCGGCACCACCAAGGAGACCGTCGAGCGCGCGCTGAACGCCAAGGCCACGATCATCTTCCAGGAGTTCTCCTGCGAAAAGACCGCCAAGTTCATTGCTGAACACGGCCAGGAAGTCGTGCTGCTCAATAGCCCCATCGGCGTGGCCGGCACCGACCGCTTCCTGATGGAAATCTCGCGCCTCACCGGCAAGCCCATCCCCGCCGTGCTCGAACGCGAACGTGGCCTGCTCGTCGATGCCATGGCTGACTCGCAAGCTCACCTGCACGGCAAGCGTTACGCCCTCTACGGTGATCCCGACTTCCTGCTGGGCCTCACCGAGTTCCTGCTCGAACTGGGTGCCGAACCCGCCCACGTGCTCGCCACCAACGGCGAGAAGGAATGGGCCGCCAAGGTGGAAGCGCTGTTCGCTTCTTCGCAGTTCGGCAAGGGCTGCAAGGCCTATCCGAAGCGCGACCTGTGGCACATGCGTTCGCTGCTCTACACGGAGCCGGTCGACTTCCTCATCGGCAACACCTACGGCAAGTACCTCGAGCGCGACACCGGCACGCCGCTGATCCGCATGGTCTTCCCGATCTTCGATCGTCACCACTACCACGTGCGTCCGATCTGGGGTTACGAAGGCGGCATGCGCGTGCTGGTTGACCTGCTCGACGAGTACTTCGAAACCCTGGATGCCAACACCATCATCCCAGGAAAAACCGACTACTCCTACGACATCATCCGCTAAGGATAGGGCGCTCGCCTACTGCGCGGCCCGATCTCGACTCTCCGGTGCTCGCTGTACCCCGGTACAGCTCCGCTCCTCGAATCGACCTCGGGCCGCTCGCTACGGCGATCACCCCATCCTGGAGTACGGAGATTCACGGCGGAATGCATCAATCCCGTCATTCCCGCGAAGGCGGGAATCCAGCGACTTTGATTTGTATCAGCGTCGCAAAGAGTTCAGCAGTGCAAGCGCAGCAATGAGGAAAAAGGCGCGGTGGGGGACTCCATGCCCCCACCGTTTCCTCACCGAGTCCGGACGCAGAGCCGGGCCGATACACGTTTCATCCCCTGCAAGAGGTGTCCCATGCTTATCAGCCACGACATACTCGGGCCGAAGAGCTTCACTGCCGTGATGCAGGAAGCCGGCGTCGCGATCGAAGAAGTGCCCATGGTCAGCTGGCCGCTGGGCGTCAAGGGTCAGAGCAAGGTGCTGCACTACAGCTACGTGTCGCGCAGGAGTGGGCAGACCGTGCATGTGCTCTCCTACAGCGAGCCCCTGATGCCCAAGGGCGAGTACCACGAGATCTGGCAGTTCGACGCGCCGTTCTCTGAGGCCGAGGCCGTTGCTTCGCTCGACAAGCATAGTTATCTGAACGGCCGCCTGGGGTGATGTACCGCTGGCGGCATTGAGGATGTCGCCATGTCTTCGCCCGCTTCGCCCGCTTCGCCCGCTTCGCCGCTGCTGTATTTCAGTCACCGCCACGCCAGCTTCTCGACAACGCTCACTGATTGCCGCAAGCAGGGCGAGTTGAGCGAAACCATGTTCGACGAAGCCGACGCCCAGTTCGAAGCGCGTGTCACAGAGTCCTGCAAGGGCGCCGACCCCATCGCCTGTGGCAGGGGCTGCGCGACCTGCTGCTCGCTGCGCGTGACGGCCACCGCTCCCGAAGTGCTGCGCGTTGCGCGCCACCTGCGCGAGCGGGTCGATGGCGACACCTGTGTTCGCCTCGTACGCCGCCTGTTCGAAGCCGACGGCCTCACGCGCGACCTTGACGAATCCGAGCGCGTCGCCCTGCGTCACAAGTGCCCCTTCATCGATAAAGCCGCCTGCGTCATCTACCCCGTTCGCCCGCTGGCCTGCCGAGGTCATGCGTCGCACTCGCGCAAGGCCTGCGTACAAGCCGCTCGCGGCCAGATCGACAGCGTCCCTCATTCGGTGGCGCACCGCGACGCGCGCAGCCTGATCCAGAACGCACTGCAATCAGCCCTGCGCGACACCGGCCTCGGCTGGGGCGCCTACGAACTCAACCACGCCCTGCGCATCGCGCTCGCGACCCCCGATGCCGAAGCACGCTACCTGCAGGGCGAAGACCTGTTCGCCGACGCCCAGGTGCACGAAGTGCCCGCCCATGAGATGGCTGAAGGTTTCGACCTCATCAAGAAGATGGCAAATACCGCAGTGCCCGCAGTCCGGCGCAATGTCGCTTCGTAGGTGCGATTTCAATCGCACAACTGCCCGCCGCACTACACGCTTGTTGCCGTTCCCGCCGGATTGACTCACGGCAAAGCCGCTCAACGCACCCCTCTCCCGCTTGCGGGAGAGGGGTTGGGGGAGAGGGAGTCAGGGAGAGGGTGCCCCGTCAGGGGCGGGAGCGGGGAGATGCCACGCGCCAGGAGCAGCAAGGCCGTCGTGCGCGCACCAAGAGACACAACGGCGGAGTTTCCACTCCGCCCTACACCCCCGAACATCGTCATTCCCGCGCAGGCGGGAATCCAGCGTCGTTCGCAAAGTCACTGGATTCCCGCCTTCGCGGGAATGACGACCATTGGAGATGTTGTCGCAACCGGATGACCTGGCGAAGCCGGATATCACCAGCTACAGACGTATGGCGGCGCGAATACTCCGCCACAACCAAAGCCCGCCAGAAGAACTGCGCTCGAAGCGAGTTCCGGCTGGAGCAACATTTGCTTGTGTCATGGCATCTCCTGGCAGAGGTAGCCCCGCAATGCAGCCCGACAGTGCAACCGGCAGCACCCTTCCCGCAACAGAGCCGCCTGCAAGTGGCGCTGGCATTACACCTCTGGGTAACGGCGCCACATCCCGCCGCCTCGCCACCCTCATCTTCGCCGGCACCATCTTCAGCAGTGCCTTTGCACTGTTTCTGGTCCAGCCCATCATTGCGCGCCAGATCCTGCCCTGGTTCGGGGGCTCGGCTGCCGTGTGGGCGCTGTGCATGGTGTTCTTCCAGGTCGTGTTGCTGGCCGGCTACGCCTATTCCGACTGGCTGACGCGGCGCCTGCCGGTACGCAGGCAAGTGCTCGTGCATGGCGTGCTGCTGCTGACCAGCCTTGCCTGCCTGCCCATCGTCGCCAACGTGCAGTGGAAGCCAGTGGGCGACGAAGAGCCCACCTGGCTCATCCTGCGCCTGCTGGTTGCCACCATCGGCTTGCCGTACTTTTTGCTCTCCACCACCGGCCCGCTGATCCAGGCCTGGATGTCTCGCACGGCGGTCGACGCCAAGGTCTATCGCTACTTCTCGCTCTCCAATCTTGCGTCCCTGCTGGCGCTGCTGTGTTACCCCGTGCTGCTCGAACGCCACGCCACCACCGTGCAGCAGGCGCAGGGCTGGTCCATTCTCTACACGCTCTACGTCGTGCTGTGCCTTGCTGCCGCCTGGCAATTCACGCGCAGCACGGCACCAGACGCTTTCGCGACCACGCGTCTCATTGCGCCATCACCCGGCTGGCGCACCTGCGTGGGTTGGGCCATGCCGGCCGCGCTGGCCTCTGCCCTGTTGCTGGGTGTCTCCAGCCACATCACGCAGAACGTCGCTGCGATTCCCTTCCTGTGGGTGCTGCCGCTGACGCTCTACCTCTTCACCTTCGTGCTCTGCTTCGAAAGCGACCGCTGGTACCGCCGCGCCTTCTGGCTCCCCGTCGCAGGCGTCTTCCTGCTGCTCGCCTCCTGGGGTCTGCACGACGGTGCCGTGGGCCGCCACGTGCAGGTGGCCGTGCCGGTCTATGTCATCGCAATGTTCTCGCTGTGCATGGTCCTGCACGGCGAGGTCGCCACACGCCGCCCGGGCGCCGGTCAGCTCACACGCTTCTACCTCATGCTGTCCCTCGGTGGCGCCACTGGAGGCATGCTCGTTGGCCTCATCGCCCCCAACGTTCTGCCCGCGTATTACGAGCTGGGGCTGGCCATGGCCGGCTGTGCTATCTGGTTCGCCTGGCTGCAGCGCGGCCAGCGCAAGCTCGCCGGCGCGGCCGCCGCCATCGGCACCTGCACGGTCGCCTGTCTCGCACTGCAGGTGCATGACGACTACGCCGGCAGCCGCGTCGTCACGCGCAGCTTCTACGGCGTGCTCTCCACCTTCGACACGCAGCGCGAAAGCCTCGGCGGTGCCCCCGTGCGCCAGCTTTTCCACGGCGCCATCAAGCACGGCGAACAGATCCTCACCCCCGGCCACGAACGCGAACTCACCAGCTACTACGGCGAGAGTGCCGGCATCGGCCTCGCCATCCTCAACACACGCAGCAAAGGCCCGCAGCACGTCGGCGTTATCGGCCTCGGCGCCGGCACGCTGGCCGCATACGGCAGGGCAGGTGATCGCTACCGCATGTACGAAATCAACCCCGAAGTCATCGATATCGCGCGCAGCGAGTTCAGCTTCCTCTCCGACTCGCCCGCCTTCATCGCCACCGTGCTCGGCGACGCCCGTCTCGCACTCGAACGCGAAACCCCGCAAGACTTCGACGTCCTCGCCGTCGACGCCTTCTCCGGCGACGCCATCCCCGTGCACCTCATCACCCGCGAAGCTCTGGCGGTGTACCTGCGCCACCTGCGCCCCGGCGGCATCATCGCCTTCCACGTCACCAACCGCTACCTCAACCTCGCCCCCGTCGTCGCCACACTCGCCCACGAACGCGGCCTCGCCGTGCGCCTTGTGCACGACGAAAACGAAAACCCGCGCTTGCGCGATACCGATTGGGTGCTGGTGAGCAGGGATGCGACTGTGCTGGCACAGCCGGCGATTCAGCGGGTGAGTAGCCCTGTTGTCATCGACTCACACAAGGGGGTGTGGACGGATGACTTCAATAATTTGTTTGATGTGTTGAGATAGCGCCGCGTTGGATTGGATGGCGTCGGCTATTCGGCCTTAACGGTCATTCAACAGGCTGGCGTGCTTCGTCTGCAATGCTTTATTTTTCGGACTCCCAGATTCGACCATCACTGAACTCCGCGACATGACCCGCCGATTTACACACCTGACAAGACCGTGGAGTCAGAGTCAAGCCTATTAAAGGCCGGTCATTTTCAGGATGGCTTCCGGTAAACGCTCGCCCTGAATCTCGATGCCGGCGAGCTGAGTCTGGATGCGGGCGAGATCATCTGCATTCAGTTCCAAATCCACTGTGCCGAGGTTTTCTTCCAGCCGGTGCAGCTTGGTTGTGCCCGGGATCGGCACGATCCAGGGCCGCTGCGCAAGCAGCCAGGCCAGCGCAATCTGCGCGGGTGTCGCGCCCTTGTCGGCGGCGATGGTCTTGAGCACTTCCACCAGGGCAAAGTTGTTGGCGCGTGCCTCGGGCGAGAAGCGCGGTACAACGTTGCGGAAATCGCCTGCTTCGAACTTCGTATCGGCGTCGATCTTGCCGGTGAGAAAGCCCGCACCCAGCGGGCTGAAGGGTACGAAGCCGATACCCAGCTCTTCGAGGACAGATAGCAGCTCGGCTTCCGGCCCGCGCCAGAACAGCGAGTACTCGCTCTGCACGGCGGTGACGGGCAGCACCGCGTGGGCGCGGCGGATGGTCTGCACACCGGCTTCCGACAGGCCGAAGTGGCGCACCTTGCCGGCGGCCACCAGATCCTTCACCGCGCCGGCAACGTCTTCAATGGGCACGGCTGGATCGACACGGTGCTGGTACAGCAGGTCGATATGGTCGGTGCGCAGGCGCCTGAGGCTGCCTTCGACCGCCGTCTTGATGTGCTCTGGCCGGCTATTGGTGCCGGGGCCGCGCTCGCCGCTGTGCGGATCGACGTTGAAACCGAACTTCGTGGCGATGATCACCTGGTCGCGGATCGGCGCGAGGGCTTCGCCAAGCAGTTCTTCGTTGGCGAACGGACCATAGACTTCGGCCGTGTCGAACAGCGTCACGCCCCGCTCGTGCGCGCTGCGCAGCAGGCCGATCATTTCCGTGCGGTCAGCCGGCGGGCCATACAGGGCGCCGGTCATGGTCATGCAGCCGAGGCCGATGGCGGACACTTCGAGGCCGTTGCCGAGGGTGCGGGTTTTCATGTGAACGCTCCTGATTGCGAGATCAGCGATCCAGCCGGTTCCGGTGAAGGAAGTCCGATACGAGGTCGGCGATCTGCAGGTTGTTGAGGTCGGAGAACGCAAAGTGCGTATTGCCCCGGATGCCGATCTCCGGCAGATGAATGACCATGACATTACCGCCGTGGCGATTGACGGCATCACGCCAGGCGCGCGCCATCGCAAGACGCACGCGCCAGCTGTCCTGCCCGGGCAAGGCCGAGGCTTGCGCAGGAATGTTGTCGCCGTAGTAGATGACGATGGGGATCTTCGTCAGCGCCAGGAAGTCGGCCAACGGGATGGCCTGGCCACGCAGCGTGTCGAAGGCGCTGGGCATGGGCTCCGGCACCTCCCCTTCCGGAAAGACGAAGCCGCTGCCGGGCTCGAAGGAGACGATGGCGCGTACCCCGGGATTCCTGATCGCGGTGAGCCAGCCCGGTCCGCCGCCCTGCGAGTGGGTGAGCAGCACGCCGTCACCGACGCGTTCAAACAGTGCAGACAGCGCATCCGCGATCACCGTTGCATCGTAGGCGCCGGTATTGGGCGTCATCTGACGGAAGTACTGGTTCAGCGATTCAGCATCGCGCGGGAACTGCACGCCGTCGAAATACGCAGGCCAGTTGCCGACGCGGAACTGGTTGAACCACAGCTGTTCGTCGGCCGTCGGTTTGAGCGTGCCCTCCACCATGCTCCGGCCGGCATTGCCGCGCCGTGGCTGGTCGATCAAGTAGGTGGCAAAGCCGCGTCGCAGGAAGATGTTCTGGAAGCCTTCGCGGCCATCCGGTGTGCTCTGCCAGGTGCGCATCGACTGACCGGCACCGTGCAGCATCACGAGTGGCAGCTTCTTCGCCTTGACGGGTACCTGATAGAAAACAGCGGCATGGTCACCGTGATAACTCTGCCCCGCCGGCTCCAGCGGCTTGAGCGGATCAAAGCTGCCCGGCTCGGTTTTCTGTGCGCCGCCAACGGCGAAGCTGCCTTGCGCGGCGAGGCTGAGCGGCCGGGTGACAGCCGGCGCGGCAATGGCGGCGGCTATCCCGCTCAACAGGCAAACCAGCAACAGCGAGCGGCGGATAATCTTTGCGGACATGTCTGGTCCTCCCGGTTTTCGTAGCCGATGTCAGGTGTGTGAAGACGTCGCCTGGCCGGCCACGGCAGGCGGACGCCGGAACAGGTAACGCGCCGACACCAGCAGGGCCGCGAACAGCAAGCCTGCGGCGGCCTGCATCGTGATGCCCGTGTGACGCGCCATGCCGACAGCATCAAAGACCGGCGCGTGGCCACCGGCATACACCACCACCAGCACGGCCAGACCCAGCGAGGCCCCCAGCTGGTGAGCGACATTGACCAGACCCGACGCAGCACCCGAATTGCGCGCTTCCACACCCGACACACCGGCCACCGTAAGCGGCGCGAGCACCCAGCCCTGGCCGAAGCCGAGCAGGATCATGGGCAGCACCACGCCACCGACATACGACATCTGCGTTGCCGTCAGGCCCAGCCACAGCAGACCCACGACACACAGGCTCAGACCGATCAGCAACAGGCGGCGCTGACCGAAGCGCTGCGCGGCGCGCGGCACGATCACCGAGGCAATGAACTGCGGCACTGTCACCGGCACGAAGGCCAGACCGGCCTGCATGGGCGAGAAGCCCAGCGCGCCCTGCAGGTACTGCGCGGTGAAGAACCAGAAGCCCGCCATGCCGGAGAGGAACAGCAAGCGCGCGACATACGCGCCATTGCGCTGCGCGTCGCTCAGCAGGCCAAGTGGCAACAGGGGCTGGCTGGCGCGTTGCTCGACCCACAGGAAAGCGCCGAGCAGCAGGATGCCAGCAAGGATGGCGCCCTGCGTCAGCGACGACGCCCAGCCGGCTTCCGCCGCCTCGACGATGCCGAACACCAGGGCGAACATGCCCAGCGTGGCCGTCAGCGCACCGGCCAGATCGAAACGACCGCCATGACGCGGTGTTTCGCCGATGTAACGCAGGCTGCCCGCAATCAGCACGGCACCGATCGGCAGGTTGATGAAGAAGCCCGCGCGCCAGGAGATGAGGTCGGCGAGCAGGCCACCCAGCACCAGGCCCAGGGTTGCGCCGATGCCGGCCGCTGCCGCGTACCACGCCAGCGCACGATTACGCGCCTGGCCTTCTTCGAAGTAGGTGGCGATCAAGGCCAGTGTGGACGGTGCCAGCACAGCCGCGCCAAAACCCTGCACGGCGCGGAAGGCAATCATCCACACCGGTGATTGCGCGGCCCCGATGGCCAGCGAGGCGAGCGTGAATATCGCAAGCCCGATGATGAACATGCGTCGCCGGCCGAGGATGTCGCCAGCGCGTGCACCGAGCAACAGGAAGCCGCCGAAAGCCAGCGTGTAGGCATTCTGGATCCACGACAGGCTGGCCGGCGTGAAGGCCAGCTCGGCACGGATCTTCGGCAGACCCGTGAGCACGATGGAGATGTCGACGACCAGCATCAGATAGCTCGCCATGATGATGGCGAGGATGATGCCGCGATGGGGATGGGGGTTTGTATTGTTCATTTCGTGCTGACTCCAAGACTGCTGCGCCGATGCAATGCCGGATCGAGCGCGAGCTTCACGATCAGATCCGAGAGACTGTTGAGCGATACCTCATGCCCGCGGAAGGCTTCGCCCTTCTGCGTGAGCTGGTAGCTCACGGTCTTGTCGCGCGTGAACCAGCCCGGGCGAAGGATCGTGTAGTCGAGATCCGAGGCTTCGATCAGCGCGGCCGAATCGCGGTAAGGATCGAGCACGCTTTGGTACTTCTCGCCCGGCACTTCGCCGTAGATGCCCATCGAAGCGATGAACACCAGACGCTTGAGTCCGACGGCGTGCATCGCGTCGATGATCGTGCGGGCCTGCTGCGCCATGTCACCGGCGAGATTGGCATACACCACGTCCTGCCCCTGCATGGCTGATTCGAGCGCACTGTGATCGAGCACATCGCCCTCGATGATGCGCACGCGCGCCGGATCCGGGTTGGCAATGCGCTTCGCACGGCGCAAGTAGAGGGTCAGCGCCACTTCCTGCTGTTCGAGCAGGAAGGGAATCGTGTTGCGCGCAAGCTGACCATTCGCGCCGAGAATCAGGATACGGGTCATGACAATTCTTTCAGTCGTTCAGGCCAAATCAATCTGGCGTCGCCAGGGTGCCGGTCTTCATGGCTGCGATGACACCGCCATCGATCAGCAGGTCACTGCCGGTCACGAAGGCTGAATCCGGACCGAGCAGGAAAGACGCGGCGATGGCGATTTCTTCGGGCGGCGCCATGCGTTTGGCCGGAGAGGCTTCGATCATGGCGCGATACATGCCGCCAATTGCTGAATTGAGTTCGTGCATGGCCAGCGGCGTGACGACAATGCCGGGACTGATCGAGTTGACGCGCGCCCCGCGAGCACCCCAGCTGATCGCGGAAGCCTGTACGCGCAGATGGTTGGCGCGCTTGGCGATCATGTAGGCAACCACCGTGTTCGGGATGACATCCGCTTGCAGGAAAGGCAGCGCCAGCAGCTCCTCGGTCGGCGTGTGAAGCAATGCCTGATCCTGTTCAGCCGGGAGCGCGGGCATCATGTGGCCGGCCATGCTGGAGATGATCAGGCCGGCACCGCCCGGGGCGATGACCTTGCCGAACTCATCGAACACCACGGCCGCGCCGTAGAGATCGACCTTCAGCACACCGTCAATCGGCGCCATGTTGGGTGAGAGCCCGGCGGTGTTAACCACCTGTATCACGCTGCCAAGCTCAGCTGCCCTGGTGGCCAGCGCCTTGACTGAATCGCGCGAAGTCACGTCAACCGCTTGCGTTTCAATCGCGTAACCGGCATCGCGCATGGATTGCGCGGCCGTGGCCAGCGTTGTCTCATTGAAGTCGGCCAGCAGCACCGTGCGGCCAAAACCCTGCCTGCGCGCGATGGCAATACCGATACCGCCTGCGCCGATGATGACGATCACGTCTTTGTTCATGGTGTTGATCCTTTGTTGAGATTTGTGGGGTGTCTTACAGCGCACGCTTGAGGATGTCCGTCACCACATCACGCGTGTAGAGATCTGCCAGGCCGAACCAGGCGGCGTTGCCGAGCACGTTGTCGACCGTTGCGGGCAGCTGTGCTTCGGTGATGCCCAGTTGCGAGAGGCGTGTCGGTGTGCCGATCTTGTCGAACCACTTTTCCAGCGCGGCAATGCCTTCTGCGCCCGTCTTGAGGCCGAACACCTGTTGCGCGAAGCGGTCGAACTGCGCCGGATTGCGACCTTGGTACCACTTCATCCAGGCCGGCATCACGACCGACAGGCCCGCACCGTGCGGCACGTTGAAGAGAGCCGACAGCGAGTGCTCGATCATGTGATTGGGATAGCCGAAGCCCGAGGTGCCTGCGTAGGTAATGCCGTTGAGTGCCAGCGTGGAGGCCCAGGCAAATTCGGCGCGGGCGTTGTAGTCGTGTGGCTCGGCGAGCAGCACTTCGGTGTTCTCGATCACCGTGCTGATCACCGACTCGACAAGGCGCGATTGCACCCTGGGTTGCACGGTCGCCGTGAAGTAGCCTTCGATGGAGTGCGCAATGATGTCGGCCGCCGAATAGACGAGGTAGTCGCGCGACACGGTCTGCATCAGCGCCGGGTTGACGATGGACACCTTGGGGAAGGTATGCACCGAACCGATGGCGAACTTTTCCTTCGTGGCCTCATTGGTCACCACGGCGCCGTTGTTCATTTCGCTACCGGTCGCGGCCAGCGTGAGGATGGCGAACACGGGCAGGGCCGAAGCGATGGGCGCCTTGCGCAGAAAGAGGTCCCACACCTCGCCCTGGTACAGCGTGCCGGCCGCAATGGCCTTGGAGCTGTCGAGCACCGAGCCACCGCCGACGCTCAGCACCGCCTCCACCTTGTGCTCACGTGCCAGCGAGATGGCTTCGCGCACTTTCGAGAGCACCGGGTTGCTGACGATGCCGCCGCATTCGATGAAGCTGATGCCGTGCTTGTCGAGACTCTTGCCGACCGTGGCAAACAGGCCGTCGCGCTTGATGCGTTCGCTGCCGTAGGTGAGCAGCACCTTCCTGATGCCGTGCTCGGCGAGGATCTGGCCGATGAGTTGTTCCTTGTCCTTGCCGAACTCGATGCGGGTCGGGTTGTAGAAGCTGAAGTTGTCCATGGTGCGTGTCCTGTGTGGGCAGACGGGCTGCGTCGATGGGCTGAACTGTAGGCGGCACACAAACATTCAACTAGACAGATATGGATTGAATGATTTACAACCAAATGATGAAAATACCGATGCAAACAGGAACACAGGGAGGCGGACTGTCCCATGTCGATCAATGAGTTACGTTCGATTACCACGTTCATTCGCACGGCCGAGCTGGGCAGCCTGAGCCGGGCGGCCGAGGCGCAGCAGATCTCGCCGCAGGCGGCGAGCAAGGCGTTGGGACAGCTGGAGGCCTGGCTCGGCGTGCGGCTCTTCCACCGCACTACGCGCAGCATGTCGCTGACCGAGGAAGGTCAGCGCTTCCTCGAAGCGGCGCAGCCCTCGCTGGCCGGCCTGCAACAGGCCCTGCAGTCAGCGCGGCAGACGCGCGAGGAAATTGCCGGGCCGTTGCGCATCGTCGGCCCGCGTTCGGTTCTGCTGCAGGTAATCAGCCCGGTGCTGCAGGAGTACTGCCGCCTGTATCCGGAAGTGCAGCCCGATGTGCAGCTCGACGACCGCATCGGCAACTGGGTCGAGGATCGCGTCGACGTCGGCTTCCGCATCGGCTCGTCACCGCAGGAAGGCCTCATCGCGCGGCGCCTGTTCCCGCTGCAGCTGATCGTCTGCGCCGCACCGAGTTATCTGCGCAAACATGGTGTGCCCGAAACGCACCTCGCACTCAGCGCGCACCGCTGCAGCGTGTTCCGCAACCCGAACGACGGGCGCATGATTCCCTGGCACCTGAAGGTCGGCGACAGCGTGCAGGACTGGCCGGTGCCGCCTGCGTTCAGCACCAATGACGAATTGCTTGAGTTACAGGCCGTGCTGGCTGGCGAAGTGATCGGACAGCTTGCTGCCCCCACGGCGGCGCCGCACATCCGCGCCGGGCGCCTAGTGCCGCTGCTGGTCGAGCATGTGGCCGACGGCTACAGCCTGTTCGTCTACTACGGCAACCGCGCCTTGCCAGCACGCGTGCGGCGCTTCATCGACCTTGCGGTCGAAAGGCTAACCGGGAGTAATGACTTTGTATTAAGTGCAGAGGAACTCATTAGCGGAAAATTTTCCTGAAGGCAGCGCAAAAGTAAATGATTCAGCGATCACTTTACGTCTCAAAGCACCCAACAATATAGGACTTGCCCAGTGTCAGCTTTGACCGCTTGCGCGTACATCCATTCAAAGCTGGCCGAATGGCGAGCACTCAGTCCACATCCCCTTCCAGATCTACCTCCAACACATCCCCATTCACCTGAATCGGGTACTCCGTCATTTCGCACCCCGTCGGCGATAGCCCTTCGCCGGTATGCCCATCAAACACCCAGCCATGTGCAGGGCAGATGAGGGTGCTGCCGTTGAAGATGCCTTGTGTGAGCGAGACGCCTTCGTGCGGGCAGCGGGCCTTGAAGGCGCGGGGGCGGCCACCTTCGGGCCACAGGATGACGACTTCGGTTTTGCCGACCATGGCGGGGACGAGCTCGCCGGGGCTGAGCAGGGTTTTCTTGCAGAGGGTTTGCCAGGTCATGGTGGGGCTCCTTGATGTGGGGCGTTGGGGAATTCGGCGTGGGCGAGGCATTTCCCCTCTCCCGCCCCTGACGGGGCACCCTCCCCCGAGGGGGAGGGCACTGCTGAGGTGACGCGGTGATCCGCCACTTGCGGTCTTCGCCAACGCTGCCATCAGTCCTCAATCGTCGTTCCCGCGCAGGCGGGAACCCAGTGTCTTCAACGTCGCCGGATTCCCGCCGTGGCCCTCTCCCCCAACCCCTCTCCCGTGTGACGGGAGAGGGGAGCGTTGAGCGGCTGCGCCGTTCGTGAAGCTGGCGGGAATGACCGTATTACAGCGGCAAACCAAAGTCCGGCGCGATCAGCTTGAGCCAGCCGTCGACGCGCTCAGCCGTCATGTCGGGCTGGATGTCGTTGTCGATGGCCAGCCCGCAGAACTTGCCGTCGATGACGGATTGCGAGGTTTCGAAGGTGTAGCCGTCGGTGGGCCAGTAGCCGACCACCTTGGCGCCGGCGTCCTTGAAGAAGTCGTGCAGCAGGATCAGGCCGTCGACGAATTCGTGGCCGTAGGTGTCCTGGTCGCCGAGGCCGAAGAGCGCGACGGTCTTGCCGGCGAAGCTGGTGCCCTTGAACTTCTCGATGGCTTCGGCCCAGCTCTCTTCGTCGCACTCGGCTTCAATGCCGGGCAGCAGGCCATCGCCCAGGGTGGGCGTGCCGCAGATGAGGAAGTCGTACTTGAGCAGGTCTTCGACCGTAGCCTTGTTGATGTTGACGGCATCCGCCATGGTGTCGTCGTCGAAGCGTTTCTTGATCTGCTTGGCGATCTTGCGGGTGCTGCCGCTATTGGTGCCGAAGAAGAGGCCGATGCGTGCCATGGTGTTTTTCCTTGCTGGACAGTGAAGAATTCGGTGTGGGAGTAGGGTTAATGCCATTCAGTTTGCGAACATCGGCCCTCATCCCCAGCCCTTCTCCCGCAGGGAGAAGGGGGCAACAAGCCCTCTCCATGTGGGGCGCAGCAGGGGTTTCGTGCGGCATGTCGCACGCCTGCGCAGCCGACTGGCAATGCATTGCCAGTCGTGGGGCGCGGAGCGGGGTTGGGTGAGGGGCTTTGTCCACCCAGCGGTTCCCGGTTGTTGTGGCGAAGGCATTTGCGTGGCCTCTCAAGCGGCTGCAAGCAGTGCTGGCACGTCCATGCCGCGGAAGATGGCGCAGCGCTGGAACACGTCGAGTGTGGGCGGGCACTGCTTGTGCTGGCAGTACTTGGCGGCGAGCTTGGCGAGGCCCTTGATGTCGCGGCCCGTGGCGTGCGGGTAGATGCGCGCGAGGTCCTGCACGAGTTCGCTGCTGATGGGCAGGGCGAACTGTTCGGACATGACCTGCCAGATGCGTGCGCGGGCGGCTTCGTCGGGCGGTGAATACTTGATGAGGGCGATGCAGCGCGAGACGATGGCCTCGTCGATGTCATCGACGCGGTTGGTGGTGAGGAACAGCAGGCCGTTGAAGTATTCGAGCACGCGCAGGAAGACGCCGACCACGGCGTTGGCGGTCATGTTGTCGTCGCGACGGCGGATGTAGACGTCGGCCTCGTCGATCAGCATCACGGCGCCCCAGCGCTGCGCGCGGGTGAGCACGTCTTTCAGCGCGGTTTCCATCGCGGCGACGTTGAGCCCGAGCTGGCCGGAGTGCACGCGGTAGAGCGGGCGGCGGATGATCTCGGAATACACCTCGGCGGTGAGCGTCTTGCCCACGCCTGCAGGCCCCGCACACAGCACGGTGGTGCCGCCGGATTTGCCGGCGACGATGTCGTCCATGAGTACGTCCATCTCGGCGGTGAGGATGTCGATGAGGTCGGTCTGCTCGGGCGGCAGTACGAGCTTCTGTTTCAGCTGTGGCTGCCAGGCGTAGGGCTGCATGTCTTCCACGTGCACCCACAGGTAGTGGTGCAGGTCGAGGTGGAACATGAGGATGAAGGGGTGGATGGGCAGCTGCGTGAAGAGGCCTGCGGGCAGGGCGGCGCGTTCGTCTGCGACTTCGTCTTCGTTCTCGTAGCGGTTGCTCTTGGCAGCGCGGCGCAGGTAGGGGCCGAGTATGTCGCCGGGGGCGTCGAGCGTCAGCGTGCGCGAGGCGAGGATGCTTTCATCATTGACGAGGCGCGCCGTGCCGCCGCTGGCGGAGAGCACGATCACGTCCTTGCGTGACCAGTCGGTGTCGTGGTGCGTGGCATTGGGGTCGGCGGTGTAGAAGCCGGTGCCGCTGCCCGAGAACTGCTCGCCGTAGCGGCCGCGCCAGTCGTAGTAACGCTCGGTGACGGCGTCGTACTGGGCGATGAGTTCGGGTGTTTCTTTCAGGAAGCCCTTGGCGGCGAAGATCTCGCTGATGGTGCGCCCCGTGGCGTCACTCGCGTAGATGCGCACGATCTGGGTGGCCAGGGAGCCCTTGGCGTTGGCCTTGAGTTCGATGAAGACCTTGCCGGTTTCGTCTTGCGAGGGCGGGGTGTAGTCAATGCGCGTGACCACGTAGGGCAGGGGGCGCGTGGTCATGTTGGCGCTGAACAGCCAGCCACGGATGGCCTCTTTGGCGAGGTAGCGGGCAATGGCGGGCACCACGCTTTCGAGCTCGTTGGCGCCGAAGCGCGGACCACCGTCGGCGAGTGCGCGGCGCACGGTAGCGAGATGCGTGGCACGCGGCGCAGTGGCCGGGCCAGCCTCGGCGAGCAGCTGCTCCAGCTGGTCGAGCGCGGAGGCGGGCAGCTGCTGGATGTCGAGTTCGACGCGGTCGGAGAAGCGCAACTGCTCCTGCACGAGGTGGAGAGTGGGGTCGGCCGCGAGCAGGGGTTCGGCAAAGCGGCGTTCGATCATCAGCTTCATGGGCTTGCTCCCGGTGACTGGCTCAGCGCACGACTACCGGAATCGACAGGGCAGCACGACGACCGATCTGGGCGTCGACCTTGCGGCGCACGTTCTCGACCTTGAGCGGGCGCAGCAGGGTGCTGACGGCGCCGAGCTCCAGTGCGCGCTTCACCAGCGGCTCGTCGGCGTCGAAGCAGACGACGAGGATGCGCACGTCTTCGACGGCTTCGCGCAATTGGGTAACAACGGCTTCGCCTTCGGCCTCCAGCGTGGCGAGGCCCAGCAGCACCAGTTCGGGCGGCGCGGTCTTCGCCTTGGCGAGGGCTTCGGCGGCGGTAGTGAAGAGGTGGGTCTCCATCTCGTCGGCGAGCATGAACTGCAGCGCCGTGCTGGTGACGTCATCGCAGTCGAGCACGAAGACGCGCTTGTTCTCGACGGCACGCTGGGTATCGACACCGATCTGCATGATGGCTTCCTCTCTCTGTGCGGTGTGGGGCGCGAGCAGATCAGCAATCTTCATTCCCACATTGCAAAGCCGCATGGCACAAGGCTTTGCGGGCGACGAGGTGGAGAGCAGGGTGCGCCGCGTCGCCTTTGTCGCGCGGGCTTTGTCGTGTTTGTCGCAGCGCCGCATGGCGCGGGCTGGCCGGTGCGTGGGCCGTTTGTCACAAAGGCGCATGGGGACTCGCTCTGCGGGCTTTGCATGGCTGGCGGCACGCGTCCTGCTACTGGCCGTTGCCAGCGAACGGTGAACACACCTGAAGGAGCCCGCACATGAGCACGACATTCATCCGCCTCACGAGCGACGGACGTCGCATCGAAGTCATCGACGGCGTGGTTTGCCTTGACGGCCACCCGGAAGCCAAGGAACTGGTGGCGCTCGACGAGCACCCCAACCGCCAGGCGATTGCGCGTGCGGTGCCTGGTGCGAGCCACGTGGCGAACCGCCTCATCTTCACGCTCGACGAAGCGCACAAGGTGAACGACGCGCTCAACGAAGCGCGTCGCGATCTCGACCTCTCGCCTGTCGCCATTAACCGCCGTCTCAAGGACGTGATGTTCCATCGCGCCAAGATGGAAGGCGTGGAGTGATTCCCGCGCGATTCACCGCGATGCTTTGTCAACGACGCCTCGCCGTGCAGCAGCACTGTCTCGGGTCGTTTTCGCGCCTCGCGGCGAATCACGCGGGAATCGTGGAGCAGGGTGCGTGTGCGATGGCTCATGCAAACCCGACAAAGAGCCTTGTCGCAAAGCTTGCAAGCCCACGCCAGCGGCGCCGGGATCTGATGCCAAGTTGTTGATATCACTAGAAACACGACGCTGGCACCAATCCTGCTGAAGCAGGGTGTCAGCTGACAGAGAGGTGTGCCATGGATGCACGGGTTTCCAGCAAGATTCAGGACGTGTTCGAAGAACCGGCCTGCGAGCACAACCAGAACAAGTCGGCCAAAGAGAAGAAGAAGGGCTGTACCAAACAACTGTCGCCGGGCGCTGCGGCAGGTGGCTGCGCCTTTGACGGCGCGAAGATTGCGCTGCAGCCCATCGTCGATGTGGCCCACCTCGTGCACGGCCCGATTGCCTGCGAGGGCAACTCGTGGGACAACCGCACGTCCTTCTCCAGCAGCGCGACGCTCTATCGCACCGGCTTCACGACCGACATCAACGAGCTCGACGTGATCTACGGTGGCGAGAAGCGTCTCTTCAAGTCGGTGCGCGAGATTGTCGAGAAGTACAACCCGCCCGCCGTCTTCGTCTACCAGACCTGTGTGACCGCACTGATCGGTGACGACATCGAGGCAGTGTGCAAGAAAGCGACCGAGAAATTCGGCACGCCGGTGATCCCCGTGAACTCACCGGGTTTCGTCGGCCCCAAGAACCTCGGCAACAAGCTCGGTGGCGAAGCCCTGCTTGATTACGTGATCGGTACGGCCGAACCCGAATACACCACGCCTTACGACATCAACATCATCGGCGAGTACAACCTCTCCGGCGAGCTGTGGCAGATCAAGCCGCTGCTCGACGCGCTGGGCGTGCGCATCCTGTCGTGCATCTCGGGTGACGCGAAGTACAAGGAAGTCGCTTATTCGCATCGCGCCAGGGCGTCGATGATGGTGTGCTCGAAGTCGATGATCAACATCGCGCGCAAGATGGAAGAGCGCTACGACATTCCCTTCTTCGAAGGCTCGTTCTACGGCATTGGCGACATGAGCGAGACGCTTCGCGAAATCGCCCGCCTGCTCATCCAGAAGGGCGCGCCCGAAGAGCTGCGCGACCGCACCGAAGCGCTGATCGCGGTGGAAGAGAAGCGCGCCTTCGAGCGCATCGCATCGTTCCGTTCGCGCCTCGAAGGCAAGAAGGTGCTGCTCATCACCGGCGGCGTGAAGAGCTGGTCGGTCGTCGCCGCGCTGCAGGAAGCCGGCCTTGAAGTGGTGGGCACCAGCGTCAAGAAGTCGACCAAGGAAGACAAGGAAAAGATCATGGAGCTGATGGGCCAGGACGCCCACATGATCGACGACATGACGCCGCGCGAGATGTACAAGATGCTCCGCGACGCGCAGGCCGACATCATGCTCTCCGGTGGTCGCAGCCAGTTCATTGCGCTCAAGGCCAAGATGCCCTGGCTGGACATCAACCAGGAACGCCACCACGCCTATGCGGGTTACGAAGGCATGGTCAAGCTCGTCGAAGAAATCGACAAGGCGCTCTACAACCCCATCTGGGAGCAGGTGCGTCGCCTCGCACCGTGGGAGACCGAGCCCACGCCGCTGGTGAAGCCCGAACCTGAGCCTGCAGCGGCCCCCGTTGCCGCGCAGGCTGCCTGAGGTCGCAATCATGGACAGCAGCCTCACTCACTTCGTCGCCTACCCGCTGGCCATTGTCAGCCTGGCCTTCCTCTACCTGCGCGTGCTGCTGGAGTGCTGGCTGCATGGCAGGGCGGAGCAGCAATCGGCGGCGCGTCGTCAAATGCGTGATCAAACCCATAGCCACTGGGTTCCCGCCTTCGCGGGAACGACGGCATCGGGCGCGATCTCTCATCATCGTCATTCCCGCGAAGGCGGGAATCCAGTGTCGTCCGAAGCGTCGCAAAGTCGCTGGGTTCCCGCTTTTTCCCTCTCCCCCATCCCCTCTCCCGCGAGCGGGAGAGGGGAGCGCCGTGCGGCTTTGCCGGTTTTAAAGTTGGCGGGAACGACGGATGAGGGAGGCGTTCATGGCTAACGTCGTCGAATCCAAGAAAGCCTGCGCGGTCAATCCGCTCAAGATGAGCCAGCCGCTGGGCGCGTGCTACGCCTTCATGGGCGTCGACAACTGCATGCCCATGATGCACGGCTCGCAGGGCTGCACCTCGTTCGGCCTCGTGCTGCTGGTGCGCCACTTCAAGGAAGCCATCCCGCTGCAGACCACGGCGATGAACGAGGTGAGCACCATCCTCGGGGGCTTTGAGAACATCGAGCAGGCCGTGCTCAACATCAAGAAGCGCGCGAACCCCAGCGTCATCGCGATTGCGTCGACGGGCCTCACCGAGACCAAGGGTGACGATGTCGACGGTTATCTCAAGCGCATCCACAACAAGCATGGCGAAACACTGGACGGCACGAAGATCGTCTACGTGTCGACGCCTGACTACGTCGGCGCGCTGGAAGATGGCTGGGGCAAGGCTGTGCTGTCGCTGGTCGAGGCTTTCGCAGAGCCCGCTGCCGAGAAAGACGCGAAGCTGGTGAACGTGCTGCCCGGCAGCCATCTGACGCCGGCCGACATCGAAGAGCTGCGCGAGATCATCGAAGCCTTCGGTTTGCGTGCGATCTTCCTGCCCGATATCTCCGGCTCGCTCGACGGGCACATCCCCGAGAACTTCACGCCGACCACGCTGGGCGGTACCACGCTCGCGCAGATGCGCAGCATGAGTTCGGCAGTGGCCACACTCGCCATCGGCACGCAGATGACGGCGGCCGCCACGGCACTCGAAGACAAGGCCGGCGTGCCGTTCCGCGTCTTCGACCGCCTGTTGGGCCTCGGTGCTGTGGACGAACTGATGAGCCATCTCAGCCAGATCTCCGGTCAGCCGGTGCCCAACAAGTACCGTCGCCAGCGCGGCCGGTTGCAGGACGCGATGCTTGACGCGCACTTCTGGATCGGCAGCAAGAAGCTCGCCATTGGTGCCGAGCCTGATCTGCTGTTCTCGCTCGGCATGCTCGCCTACGAGATGGGGGCCGTGGTCACCGCAGCGGTGACGACCACGCATTCCGCCGTGCTCGCCGGCCTGCCCATCGAAGAAGTGCTGATCGGCGACCTCGAAGACCTCGAGACGCGCGCCAAGGCCACCGGCGCCGACGTCTTCATCACGCATTCCCATGGCCGCCAGGGCGCAGCGCGACTGGGTATTCCGCTGCTGCGCACCGGCCTGCCCATGTTCGATCGCCTCGGCGCCTCGCATGTCTGCATGGTCGGCTATCGCGGCACACGCGAGCTCATCACGCTGTGGGCCAACACCTTTCTCGAAGCCGAGCATGTGGCCCAGCCACACGACTGGCCACTTCCCGAAGAGAGCCTTGCTGCCGCCAAGGGTGGTTCCTGCGGTACGGGCTGTGGTTGCGCCAGCAGCCCCAGTGAGCAGTCAGCAATTGATTTTTCATAGGAGCGCATCATGAAAGTCGCCTTCTCCACGCAGGACAAGCAAAAGGTCGACGCCCACTTCGGCTGGGCCAAGCACATCGCCGTGTATGACGTCACCAAGGACGGCTACAGCTACATCGAGACCTTCGACTTCGGCGGCAAGCTCGACGAAGACGGCGACGAAGACAAGCTTGCACCCAAGCTCGAAGCCATCAAGGACGTCGCCATCGTGTACGTCGCCGCCATCGGCGGCTCGGCCGCCGCGCGCGTGGTGGCCAGCAAGATCCACCCGATCAAGGTGCCGCAACCCGAACCCATCATGGACATCCTCGAAAAGCTGCAGGAAGTCCTCAAGGGCACGCCCCCTCCCTGGCTGCGCAAGGTGATGCAGAAGGACGAGGCACGCGAACTCGATTTTGAAGACGAGGCTTGACTGAGAGGTAAATGAGACATGGCTGAAACACTGGAACTCACCGCTGAAGACGCAGCGGCACTTGAGACCCCCTTCATCAAGGAACTGATCAAGGTGTGGCGCGCGCAGGACACCCACGGCACCTGGGAAGGCAAGAGCGACACAAAGATGCTCGCGCCCTACATCCTCACGGCCGAAGCGCGCCGTGCGCTGCCCATCATGGGCGACCCGGATCCCGAAACGCTCTGGCACATCGAGCTGTTCTTCAACGCCGTCGGCCTCACCATCGAGCGCGCCTGCAAGGTGATGGTCACGCCGATGATGAAGATGTCGCACGAAGGCTTCGGCCGCCAGGTGCTCATCGCCGGCCGCCTGATCGTGGTGAACAAGCAACTGCGTGACGCCCACCGCTTCGGCTTCCCCACGCTCGCCAAGCTCGCCGAAGCTGGCACCAAGTACGTCGATGAAGGCGTGGGCATGGTGGAGAAATTCAAGGACGTAGCGACCTACAGCTAATCGCATCTGCAGGAGCGGGACTGCCGCTGTTGCCATGTAGGTGCGCCTTCAGGCGCACAAGTCCGGCTGAAGCCGGACCCACATTCAGCTATCGAGGCCGCAACCGCAGATTGAGCACGAAAGGAGCAAGCAATGGAAGACCTCGACACCCTCAAGGCACGAGTGAAGAAGCTCAACGCGCAGGCCACGCAGGCCAAGATGGATCTGCACGACCTGTCCGAAGACCTGCCGACCAACTGGGAAAAGATCCTCGAAGTTGCGCAGATTGCATTCGATTCTCACAAGGCGCTGATGGCAGCGCGCAAGGATCTGGCCGCTGCGACTGCCTGAGCAGCGCCACGATCGGAAAGAGCAACAGGCAGTACCGACCGCCCCGGCTTCCCCTCCTCCGGCTGGGGCGGTCACCCCGAAAGGAAAGCATCATGGCCATCTATTCCGTCACTTTGCCCAGCGGGCAGATCTTCACGCCGAAGTTCGTTGCCGACCTCAACCAGGAAACCTGTATCGGCTGTGCGCGCTGTGTGAAGGTCTGCGCGAACAACGTGCTGGCGCTCGCCGGCATGACAGAAGACGGCGAACTGATCCGCGTCGACCCGGAGAACGAGGACGACGATGACGAGTATGAACGCAAGGTCATGACCATCGCCACGCAGGCCAACTGCATCGGCTGCCAGGCCTGCTCGAAGGTCTGCCCCAAGAAGTGCTACACGCACGCACCGGCTGAAGTCTGAGTCACATCATGCTCGCGGGCGTCGTACAAGGCCTCACCCCCAGTCAGCCCGCTTCGTGCGGGGAGGGCGTGTCCGCCGCCGCCCTGCGTGACGCGCTGCTGCGCCTCGCACCGCGCCCGGCCTATGGCGTCAGCATTGCGCTCGCCGGCGTGGCAGCCGGCAGCTGGGTTACGCGCGGCCTGCACTGCCTGCCGTTCTTCGGCCTCGATGCCGCGCAGACGCGCGAGCTGCTCGAAACACACTTTCCCGGCTGCACGCAGGCGCTGTCGCTGAGCTGGCAGTCGCTGGCGTCACCCAGTGCATTCGACGATGCACTGGAACTCGAAGACATCGTCACGCTGCTGGTTGATTACCGCACCGTGGCGGACGACGACAGCCGCCATCTCGCACACGCCATCGCCACCGCCTGCGTAGGCGAAGACCACCTGTGGCAGGACATGCACTTGCCGTCGCGCAGGATTCTCTCCGAACTCCTGCACGGCTTCTTCACCACGCTGGCAGCGCGCAACCGGCAAGACATGAAGTGGAAGAAATTTCTCTATCTGCAACTCTGCGAGCGCGCCGAGATCCGTGTTTGCAAAGCGCCGAGTTGCGGCGTGTGCACGGACTACCAGGTGTGCTTCGGGCCGGAGGCCTGACGAACCCGGCGAGTCAGCCCCCAGCCCTGATTGCAGTCATTCCCGCGAAGGCACGCTGCTGTCCGGGGAATTCTCACGCCTTGCCGCCATGTCAATCGCACCCGAAGCAAGGTCGTTCGTAGGTGCGGTTTCAACCGCACAATTCCATGCCGCAGACCGCGCGACACCTCTGCTGAGCATGTTGGCGGATTGAAATTCACCCTGCCCTTGAGCCCGGCTGGCGCTTACTTTTTCGCGGGTACTGGCGCGGCATCATGCGTTTCCAGCGACGTATCCACACACGCCCAACCCGGCGCACTGGCGCGCCAGATGTTTGCCGTGGGTTTGATCGACGAAGGGTCGTCGAGTGTGCCCAGACGAACGACGGTCAGGCCCGCGCGCCCACTTGAATCTGAAAAGAGCTGGGTGCCGCAGGTGGGGCAGAAGCTGCGCGTGACCGTGTTGCCACTGTCAGCTGTTTTGTCGTGGCGGGCCAGAGTGCCGGTGACTTCGATGGCGGCGCTGGGGAACATGGCGTTCGCCGTGCCGTTCGAGGCGATCTTCTGGCAATCGCGGCACCAGCAGATGCGCGATGCGCCGGGCTCGGCGTTGATGCGATAGCGGATCTGGCCGCACAGGCAGCCGCCGGTATGGTTGCTCATGAGTGCTCCTTCGCTCGGGTTCCGCCCCGCCGGGAATGGAGGCGGCGTTCCCTGTGAATGTACCCGAGCGCGAGGAAAGTGGCAGCGATGATGAACGGCGAGCCGGGTAGCTCGCCGCCCCGAGCCGTGTTACTGGAATCGTCGGGTCAAGCCGAGGTAGAGGCTATGGACTTCCAGGTTGGCCCTGTGATCCAGGGTGCCCCCGCTATTGTTGGTCGAGGTGACATCGGTCGTGACCGAGGTGTAGCCGAATCGACTGTAGAGGTACTCGCCGCGCAGAGCCCAGCTTTTGCCCACGTTGTACTCGCCTCCGAAGCCAAGACTCCAGCCCAGCTTGTTCTTGGACCTTGAGCCCTGCGAATAGCCACTCCAGGCGTCGTCCACATAGGTCGTTTCCATCTTGATCCGCGTGGCAGCCAGTCCACCAGTCAAGTAGATCAGCCGGTTGTGGTCGGTGAGGCCTGCGCGCAGACGCAATCCGGCAAGCCAGTCGGCAGAGACTGATTGCTTGATTGTCATGCCCGTCCCGGCCGGTGCCACGGGGGAATCAAAGATCTCCCTCTTCTCATGATCCCTGTTGAAATACAGTGTGCTCGCGCTGGCTTCGACGCCAATAAACAGTTGGTTGAACTGTTGCCCGTAACCGAGTACCAGTCCCCCGCTGAGTCGCGACTGGGTTAGATCGTTGTTCCCCGTTCGGCCAATCTGTGCAGCGTCGAAGTTGTCGAAGTACTGCAGGCGACCGGTCGTGGTGACGGCGTTGGCGCGGCTGTAGGTCATCCCGAGGACGCCTCCTGCGCTGAAGCCCGACCATGTTGCCGCAGCTTCCGATTGCGCGAGTGCTGCGCCGCTGCCGCCAAAAGCCAGCACGATGGCGGTATATCGAAGTATCTTTTTCATGGTTCCTTCCGGGAGGGTCAGCAGAGAGTGGAGAGACTGCCGAGCAGGATGAGTGCGTGGCAGGTCTGCTAAACATCGGCTCCGGGAAAGCGTTCTGAAGGAATCGCTTCAGGGCGTAGCGTGTGTCAGGTCTTCAGCAGCTTCTTCCGCTCACCCGCCGAGAAGTTGCTCATATGCCCTTCCTTTGCGGCCTGGGCGCGGGCGCGCTGGATGATGCCTTTGCTTTTGCCGGGTTCGGCGGGCATGGAGACGAGTTTGTCGATTTCGGCGCTGCCGCAGTGGGGGCAGGCGGGGGTGTCGCTGCTGCGCACCAGCAGCTCGCTGGTTTTGTCGCAATCGCGACAATGGAAGTCGAACAGGGGCATCGCAAGGCTCCGGGGCTGGCGTATTACCCCTTCTGAGCAAGAGCAGTGCCGGTGGGAAAGGGAGTCGTCCGGGCTTCGAGGTGGGTGAGAGGCTGTCAAGAATCCAGACGCGTCATTCCCGCCTTAGCGGGAATGACGCATTCAGCGTATCCATTCCGGGCAGAGCAGGATGCGTGCATCGGGGCGCCTGGGGCCTGTGTTCGTCTGGCACGTTTATCGCTATGGTGGTAGATATATAGCGAGTGTGTCGTGATTGTCGGGGCGAGTCAGCGTCAGGCGGGCACGCCGAGAATGACGCTGGAGGACTTGATGACTGCCGTGGCCGTAACGCCTTCCCTGAGACCGAGTTCAACGACCGCATCGCGTGTGATGCTGGCGAAGACCTCGGTGCCGCCGGGCAGGGCGATGATGACTTCGGCGCTAACCGGGCCTTGCGTGACACGTTTGATGACGCCGGCGAGGCAGTTGCGCGCCGACAGCTTCATGCTCGGGCTGTCGGTCATGACC
This sequence comes from Viridibacterium curvum, assembly GCF_039544165.1. Classification (NCBI taxonomy): domain Bacteria; kingdom Pseudomonadati; phylum Pseudomonadota; class Betaproteobacteria; order Rhodocyclales; family Rhodocyclaceae; genus Viridibacterium; species Viridibacterium curvum. The sequence goes on along the minus strand of NZ_BAABLD010000017.1, from coordinate 482,268 downwards.
ATCACGCTGGACGCCTTGACGATCGCGACAATCGGGGTGCCGATGCTGAGTCCCAGCGACGTGGCGCTGCTCTGTGTGATGGTGGCGACGAGCCTGTCACCGCCGCTGGTCGTGAGCGCGACTTCGGCACTGACCGGGCCGATGGTGATGTGGCTGACGGTAGCTGGAAAGGTGTTGCGAGCGCTGATGTTCATGTCGGCAGGCCTTGTGGCTGAGGGGATGAGGCGGACTTTAGCGGCGGTACCTGCGACGTCTCAACCATAACGGCGTCAATGGAACGATGATGATTTCAGGGGTTTGGCACGTCATGCAGTGTATTCGGAAATATATAGCGGTCGGGATTGCCATCACTGGGGAAAGGGTGCGATGAAAGCGCAACGCATGATCGGCCGCTTCGGCGTGGATCTGGCCGCCGGCAGTTTTCTGGGCGACACGCGCATCCGCCTGCTCGAAGCCATCGAGCAGTGCGGCTCGATTTCGCAGGCTGCACGCGAAGTGCCGCTGTCATACAAGGCGGCGTGGGATGCGATCGACGCGATGAACAACCTCGCCGAGCAGCCGCTGGTGGATCGTCTGGTCGGTGGCAAGCGCGGTGGCGGCACGCGGCTCACCGATTACGGACGGCGCGTGATTGCGCTGTATCGCGCGATGGAGGCGGAATACCAGCGCGCGCTCGACCGCGTCACGGCCAGCCTCAAGGACCCGGCTGCCGATGACCCGCAGGCCTTGCGCCGGCTGATGCGCAGCGTGGGTATCACGCCCAGCGCGCGCAACCAGTTCGTCGGCCCGGTGACGACGCTGCGGGCGGGCGAGGTGACCTACGAGGTGGGCATCCGCTTCGATGGCGTGAATGAAGTGATCGCGCAGATTTCTGCCGAGGGCGCCGAGCAGTTGCAGCTGGGCATTGGTCGCGAGCTGCATGCCTGGGTGAATGCCTCGGCCGTGATCCTGATGACGGATCGCAGCCTGCGCATCTCTGCACGCAACCAGTTGTGGGGTGTCGTGCAGCGCATCCACGAGGGGCCGGTGGCCGTCGACGTGGTGCTGGGCCTGCCGGGCGGGCGCACCGTCAGTGCGCTGATCACGCGCGATTCACTGACTGAACTGGGCCTGCGCGAAGGCGTCGAGGCCTGTGCCGTGTTCAAGGCATCCACCGTGATGCTGTGTGCGTTTGACTGAATCTGATTGCCATTGCTGAAAGGTCTCATCATGAAGAACCACTTTGCCCTGCTCGCTTTGTTATGTCTTGCTTCGCCAGCATTTGCCGATGAAGTGAAGGTGGCCGTGGCGGCCAATTTCACCGCACCCATGCAGAAGATCGCGGCGGACTTCGAGAAGGACACAGGGCACAAGGCCGTGGTGTCGACGGGTGCGACGGGGGCGTTTTACGCGCAGATCAGGAACGGCGCACCGTACGAGGTGTTTCTGTCGGCAGATGATGAAACGCCTGCGAGGCTGGAGGCCGAAGGCGCTGCCGTCAAGGGTAGCCGTTTCACGTATGCCATAGGCAAGCTGGTGCTGTGGAGTGCGAAGCCCGGCTTCGTTGATGACAAGGGTGAGGTATTGAAGAAGGGGGAGTTCAACAAGCTCTCGCTCGCCAACCCGAAGACTGCACCCTATGGGGCAGCAGGTATCGAGGTGCTCAGGAAGCTCGGCGTGCTGGATGGCGTGCAGGCGAAGATCGTGCAGGGCGAGAACATCTCGCAGGCTTTCCAGTTCGTGAGCACGGGCAATGCCGAGCTGGGCTTCGTCGCACTGTCGCAAGTGTGGCAGGACGGCGCGCTCAAAAGCGGTTCCGCCTGGATTGTGCCGGCGGGTGATTACACGCAGATCCGGCAGGATGCGGTGCTGCTCAATAACGGGGTCGGCAAGCCGGCTGCAGATGCGCTGCTGAAGTACCTGAAGACGGACAAGGCGCGCGCGGTGATCAAATCGTATGGGTATGCGTTTTGAAACCTCCAATACCGTCATTCCCGCGAAGGCGGGAATCCAGTGTCTTTCAAAGTCGCCGGGTTCCCTCCGCAGCCCTCTCCCGCCATGTGCGGGGGAGGGGAGCGTTGTGCGGCGATGCCGTGCATAAAGCTGGCGGGAACGACGAGCGTTCCGCAGGCTTCTCCGGTGCTCAACAAACAATGATTTCAGGTGCAAGGGTGCGACATGCTGGTTGAACAAGACTGGTCCGCCATCTGGCTGACCCTCAAGCTGGCCAGCACGGTAACCGTGCTGCTCTTGCTGCTGGGCACGCCCCTGGCCTGGTGGTTGGCCAATACGCACTCGCGGCTGCGCGGCACGGTGAGTGCGCTGGTGTCGATGCCGCTGGTGCTGCCTCCAACCGTGCTCGGCTTTTACCTGCTGTTGCTGATGGGGCCAAACGGGCCGCTTGGAAAGCTGACGCAATGGCTGGGCCTGGGGCTGCTGCCCTTTACGTTCTGGGGGCTTGTCGTGGCGTCGACCTTCTACTCCTTGCCTTTCGTGGTGCAGCCGATCCAGAACGCCATCGAGGCGATTGGCGTGCGTCCGCGGGAGGTGGCGGCCACCTTGCGCGCTTCGCCCTGGGATACGTTCTGGTCGGTGGTCGTACCGCTGGCGCGGCCGGGATTCCTGACCGCGGCGATTCTCGGTTTTGCGCACACCGTAGGGGAGTTCGGCGTGGTACTGATGATTGGCGGCAACATTCCGGGCATCACTCGCGTGGTGTCAGTCCAGATCTATGACCACGTCGAGGCGCTGGAGTATGCCCAGGCGCACTGGCTCTCTGGCGGCATGGTGCTGTTCTCTTTCATCGTGTTGCTGGCGCTGTACACCCTCAACCCGGATACACGGAGGGCGCGATCATGAGCGGGCGGGATCAGCGGCGTGGCGCGGATGAAGCACAGCGCAATCCGGGAGTGGCCGAGGTGCTCCCGGAGTCCGGCGTATCGCCTGCATCCGGGCTACGGCTGCGCGTGCAGCATGGCTTCCCCGGCTTCAGGCTGGATGTTGATCTGTCGCTGCCGGGCAAGGGCATCACGGTGTTGTTTGGCCATTCCGGTTCGGGCAAGACGACCTTGCTGCGTTGTGTGGCAGGGCTGGAGCGGGCGAGGGAGTCGCACATCGCGCTCAACGGTGAGTGCTGGCAGAAGGGGCGGGATTTCGCACCGACCTGGCGGCGCGCGATTGGCTATGTGTTTCAGGAGGCCAGCCTGTTCCCGCATCTCGATGTGCGCGGCAACCTCGCCTTCGGCATGAAGCGCGCTACCGGGCGTGTGAATGAAGACGAGATTCGGGTCATGGCGGACCGCTTCGGCATCGCGCATCTGCTGGCGCGCAAACCCGAGGGTTTGTCGGGCGGCGAACGGCAGCGCGTGGCAATTGCCCGGGCACTGCTGACGCGGCCGCAGCTGTTGCTGATGGATGAACCGCTGTCCGCACTCGACAACGCGCGCAAGCAGGAGATCCTGCCTTACCTCGAGCGACTGCATGATGAGCTGGAGATCCCGGTGCTCTACGTGACGCACCAGGTCGAGGAAGCCGCCCGCCTGGCTGATCACATCGTCTTGATGGAGCAAGGCCGCGTGCTGGCAACGGGGCCGGCAGCCGAAGTGCTGACGCGTCTGGACCTGCAAGGCAGCTTCAGCGACGAGATGGGGAGCGTGCTGGATGCGCGGGTCGTTGAGCGTGACGAGCACTACAGCCTGTCGCGCATCGCCTTTGCAGGTGGCAGCCTGCTTGTGGGGGGGGCGACACGCGCCATCGGCAGCAAGGTGCGCGCGCGTGTGCTGGCGCGCGATGTGAGTCTGGCTACCGTACAACCGGGGCCGAGTTCCATCCTCAATGCCGTACCGGCGACGGTGCTGGAGATTCGCGACGATGGCGTAGACAAGGTCAACGTGCGACTCGCCATCGGTGAGGCCGGGAGCGCCGAGGGGGCGATGCTGGTGTCACGCATCACGCGGCGTTCGCGCGATTTGCTCGCCCTCGAGGTCGGGCAGGCGGTGCACGCCCAGGTGAAGAGTGTGGCGCTGCTCACCTGAGCATGCCTACTGCAGCGAGCCTTAAAGGCGTGGAATCTCGCGCGCGGAGACCAGTTCGAAACCGCGATCTTCGCGACCACCACAATGGCCACCCGTGCTTCCGCGGATCAGTCGGCGCAGCCAGTTGCCATCGTGACAGCGCCAGGCTTCCAGTGATTCGGCTTCGAGCTGTCGCAACCAGGGCTGGTCTTCTTCGTCGAACTGTTCCTGCCACAGCGTATAGGTGTGGTGGTAGTAGCACAGCTCGCCGGCCGCATCGTAGCCGCGCCACTTGGATGCGGGAACGCTGTCGTCGTGGAAGGACTCTGTCGTGACGGGCGCGATGACCAGGTCTTGCAGCGTCAACGGCAAACGATGGTTCCAGTGCTCGGGTATGCGTTCCATGTGTGGCCTTTGTCGCGAATGAGGCAGCTGATTTCGTTGTAACTGTCGATATATAGCGATGGTGCAAGAAGAGTGCCCGTCGCTTTGCCGGAGCGTTGCCGATGAGCCTGAACCCCTACACCCTGCCCGACAGCCTGCTGGAGCAATTGCTGCAGGAAGATGCGCCGCAAGGCGATGCCACGACGCATGCGCTCGGAATAGGAGGGCGCCGCGGGCGCATGCTGTTTGCCGCACGCCACGAGATGCGTCTGTGCGGCAGCGAGGAGGCCGTGCGCATGGGCGCGCTGCGTGGCCTGCGGTGCGTGGGTGACGTCGCGGCGAGCGGCAGTGCGCTTGCCGCAGGTACACCGATCCTGACGCTGGAGGGAGACGTGGCGGGCTTGCAGCGGGTCTGGAAGACGGCGCAGACGTTCATGGAGTATCTCTCCGGCATTGCCAGCGGCACGGCCGCCATCGTCTCGGCGGCGCAGCGTGGTCGTGCCGGCTGCGCCGTAGCCTGCACGCGCAAGAACTTTCCGGGCACCAAGACGGCGGCGATCAAGGCCGTGCTGGCCGGCGGGGGCGTACCGCATCGCCTGAGCCTGTCTGAGACCTTGCTCGTGTTTGCCGAGCATCGCGTCTTTCTTGACGAGGAGCCCGCCGCTACAGTGGGGCGCCTGCATCAGCAATGGCCAGAGCGCGCCGTTGTGGTGGAGGTCGCAAGTGTTGATGAGGCCTTGTTGTGGGCCTCCGCAGGTGTCGACGTATTGCAGCTGGAGAAGTTCACGCCAGCCAGCGTGGCTGCGCTGCGCGCGGCACTGCCAGCGGGGACGCGCGCACGCCTGGCTGCCGCCGGCGGCGTGAAGGCTGACAATGCCGAGGATTACGCGCGCGCCGGTGCCGACTTCCTCGTAAGCAGCGCGCCATACTTTGCGCCACCGCGCGATGTGGCGGTCAGACTGACTGTTTGCGATTGACGCGCGCGTCGGGTTTGACCGCCCGGCATTCCGCCGGGTGGGCTTCATTTTTCAGCCAGATCTGCCGTTATGCCCGCCTGACCCTGAGACAGCTGGCCTTGCGCCGGGAGTGAGTTGCAGGCATGACGGAACACGGTACGCACGACGCTGCGCAACAACGCCCTGCCTGGGCTTTGTCGGCCTGGATGCGCGTCGGTGTGCTGTGTGTTGTGCTGGCAACCGTTCTGCCCATGCTGTTCTTTCTGGAGCGTTTCGCGCGCGAGGCGGTGGAGCGTCAAGCCGGTGAGGCGCTCAACCAGGTGGCATGGCAGATGCGCGATGCGCTGGACCGCGGCATGTGGGAGCGCTACATCGAAATCCGTCTGCTGGCAGGCCGTGAGGCCATCCGCGACGGGCGGCGACATCCCGCTGAGGCGCGTGCCGCGTTGGAGCAGCTCAAGACCAACGTGCCCGAATACGCCTGGATTGGTTTGACAGGAGCGGACGGCAAGGTTCAGGCAGCGACCGGAGGCCTGCTGGAAGGCGCGGACGTCAGTCAGCGTCCGTGGTTTGCCGGCGCACAACAGAAAGCCTTTGTGGGTGACGTGCACGCGGCACTGTTGCTCGAGAAGAAGCTGCCCAAGCAGGCAGAGCCCTGGCGCTTCGTTGACGTGGCGTTTCCCGTCGAAGGCAAGAACGGCAAATTTCAGGGAGTGGTGGGCGCGCACCTGAGCTGGACCTGGGCTGAGAAGCTGAACAAGCAATTGATCGAGCCGCGCGGCGAGGTGCTGAAGGCCGACATACTGGTATTGCGTGCGGACGGCGAGGTCTTGCTGGGGCCACAGGAAATGCGCGGCAGCAAGCTGACGCTGGAGAGCGTGCGGCGGGCGCAGCAGGTCGACAAGGGCTACCGGCTGGAAACGTGGCCCGATGGTCAGCGTTATGTGACGAGTTTTGTGCGGACGCGGGGCCATGGCAACTATCCAGGCCTGGGCTGGATCGTTCTGGCGCGCCGGCACGAAGCGGTCGCGCTGGCCGAGTACAAGACCCTGCAGTTACAGATAGGCGTGACCTGCGCTACCACGGGCGTGCTGGTGCTGGTTTTCGCCAGTTTGCTGGCGCGTCGTGTGGCCCGCCCGCTGGAAGCGCTCAGTGAGGCCGTGATGCAGCTGGCGACACACCCGGGCAAGGGTGAGATCCCCGAGCTGCGAGACTACCGCGAGGCCAGCGTGCTGTCGTGCGCGTTGAGGGATTCCCTGCAGGCCGAGGTGCGTCTGCTTGCCGAGCTGGAACAGCGTGTCGACGACCGCACGTCGGCTTTGGGCGAGGCCAACAGGCATCTCGGCCTCGCACTGGCCGAGAGAGCGGCGGCCGAGCTAACGGCGCGAGAGAGCGAGGAGAAGCTGAGGACAATTGCCGACAATCTGCCGGTGATGATTGCGTACCTGGACGAGTCGCGCTGCTACCGCTTCAACAACGAAGCCTATGGCGTGTTCTTTGGCCTGCCCGTTGCGGAGATCACAGGTCGGCGCATTGCCTCCTTGCTCGATGAGCAGGCACGGCAGCGCGTCGAAGAACACCTCGACAAGGTGTTCGCCGGCGAGGAGGTGCATTTCGAGAACTCGGTGATGCAGAGCGAGATGGAGCGCACGCTGGCCTGCAGCTTCATCCCTCACGCCAACGCAGAGGGCAAGGTGGTCGGCGTCTATGTGATGGCGCAGGACGTGACCCTGCGCAAGGCGCTTGAAAGACAGCTTGAACAACGTGCCTTGCAGGACGAGCTGACTCGGCTGCCAAACCGGCGTGCGCTGTTCGACCGCCTGCCGCAGGCCATGGCGCGTGCCGACCGCTGGGACAAGCCGGTCGGCGTGCTCTTCCTTGATCTTGATGGATTCAAGAAGATCAACGACACCATGGGGCACGAGATGGGGGACGAGCTGCTGCGCCAGTTCGCCGCTCGTCTGCAGGCGGCGGTGCGACAGACCGATACGGTGGCGCGTCTCGCGGGTGACGAATTCACGGTCCTGCTCGAAAGCCTGGCGATGGGAGCGGACCATGCGCAGGATGTTGCCCGCAAGATCATCTCGGCCATGCAGCAACCCTTCCAGCTCGGCAGTACGCCGGTGGTCATGACGACCAGCATCGGCATCGCCTTGTACCCGCCGCGTGCCGGCATCAGTCCGGACGAGCTGCTGGCGCGCGCTGACCACGCCATGTACGAAGCCAAGCGCGCCGGCAAGAACCAGTGCCGCTACGCGGCCTGAGGCGTGCGCAGTGTCGCCAGCAGGTTGGTCGCTGCCGTGGCCGCCGCCGAGGCATCGATGAACTTGCCGTAGTGCACCTGCCAGATCAGTTTTTCGAGGGCATCGACGAGCGGTTTCACGTCATCGAGCTTCACGTAGGCGGCATTCGCGTCAGCGCTTGCATCGCCGAAGTTCACGGTCTTCATGTTCATGGGGATTACTCCTGTCAGGGGTCGGCCTTGTATGTAATCGACCAGGCGCTGCGGGCCATCGCTGGCGCCTGGCGTGTGGAATCAGTTGCGGCTGCCCTCCAGCAAAGCGGCGATCACGTCATCGCCGAGACCTGAGGCGCCGCCATGCACTTGGCGGATCTTGTTTAACGCAGCGCTGGCTTCCTCTGTGCGTCCCTGGCGCAGCAGGATGAAAGCGAGCGCCTTGAGCGTAAACAGCCAGAAGCGCGCCGGTCCGGTATGGCTGAAGTCGGCGCAACCGGCCTCTGCTGCTTGCCAGTCGGCGGGCAGGCCTGCCTGTTGCGCCGCGTGCAGCAGACCACTGCGCGCAGCCTTCTCGGCCAGATCGAACTGACGGCGACTGGCGTGGTACTTGTAGAGCAGGTAGTACACGGGCAGGCAGTCGGGGCTGCTGACCTGAGCGGTCCAAAGCAGTGATTCGAATTCGGCGGGTGTCGCCGTAGCAAGCTGGTCGAGCATGCGCCGCGCCGCCGGCGTCAGTTCGCCGCCGAAGTATTCGTCAGAGGATTCGCCGGTAAAGAGGTTCACCACACAGCCTCGGGCGGCATCAGGCGTGCAACGGGCTCGCCACCGATGAGGTGCTTGTCGAAGATCTCGGCCACGTCGGCCGTTGTGACGTTGTTGTACATCACGCCTTCGGGATAGACGACCACGTTGGTGCCCGCATCGCAGGGTCCGAGGCAGCCCGAGTAGGTCACGGCAACCTTGTCATACACGCCGCGCTTCTGCAGCTCGCTCCAGAAGCTCTGCAGCACATCGCCGCAACCTTTCTGCTGGCAGGAGCCGCGCGGATGCCCTGCAGGACGGGACTGCGAGCAGACAAATACGTGACGGATTGGCTTGGCCATGATGGTTCCTTTCTGTTGCCGGGTGATGCGTTGCCGGTGGGGCCGGCAGGCTGATGGGGGTTCGGGTCAGGTTGTTGTGCGTCAGGTGGCTTATGCGATGAACTCCTCCCAGACTCCCTTTGTTGCGGGAGGGGCAGGTTGCGCGTTTGCAACCCAGGCGTTCCGCCTTGCCACCAGGCGGTCGGCGCGTGGTGGTTGGCTCCTCCCCTGACAAGGGGAGGTCGGGAGGGGTTGCTGTGCCGGGACTTACACGCTCAGTCGCACGATCCATTTCTCCAGGGCTTCGAGGTGGCCGGCGGCTTCGTGTTCGAAGACGCTTGCCACCTGGCTCAGTTCGTTGTCGGCCGTCAGTGCAGCGATGCTGGCGTAATACGCGTGGCTGCGGCGCTTGAGTTCGAGGGCCAGGGTCATCGCGCGGTGCAGTTCGAGCAGGGCGTCACTGCCCACGCGCACGGCACTGCGCGGGGCGGGCGCGCTGCGCTCGATGCGGTGCTGGTGAATGCTGGCGCGCATCTCCAGCCCGCCATTGGCGCTGGCTTCGGCGGCCTCCAGGCGGGTCAGTTCGGCGAGGCCCGAGAAGAAGGCTTCCAGCTCGCTGTCACCCGCTGCGAGTGCGCGTTGCGCAAAGGCCTCGTAATGACTGGCGGCCTCGCCTTCGAGCGCCACGACATTCGCCAGGAACAGTTTCGTGTTGCTCATGGCCAATCCCTCACGCCTTGACGGGCGTGCGTGCCAGCCACTGCTGCAGGGCTGCGACGTGCTCGGCTTCCTCCGCCGCGAACTCGCCCGCGACGCGACGCACTTCCGGGTCCTGGCTCAACTCGCTGACCTGTCTGTAGAACACGTGGCTGCGGTGCTCGCCCTGCAGGGCCATCAGCAGCGCCGTCTGCAGATCGACCATGCTCGACAGCGACTCCAGATCCGGCGCTTCGGGTGACACACCACCGAACCAGCGGAAGGCATTCGGATCGAGCTCGGGCAGTGCGTGCGAACCGCCCATGGCGACGGCTTCGTCCAGGTGCTTGTGGGCGAACACGGCCATCGTGCCGAAGAAGGCTGACGCCTCGCCATGACCTGCCTCGGTCATGGCAGCGTGCAGTTCCTGGTAGCGCTCGGCCGCTTCGCGTTCGAGCTGGATGGCGTGGGAGAGGAAGAGCTGGATCTCGTTCATGCTGGCGGGCCGAGGCGGATCAGGCAGCGGAGGGCAGGGTGGAGCGCAGGCTGTCGAGCGTGACACTCTGCTTGCCGTCGGTATCCTGGAATACCTTGAAGACCTTCTCCTGCGCCGGCGTCGACTTCACGAAGTCTTCGTAGGCTTGCGCCAGCAGGCTGCGATAGCGTGCGTACAGCGTCGCTTCGTCGCTGAGGCTGGCCAGCTCGGGGTCGCGGCGCAGGTACTGGTAGAAGCGCTTGAGAATGTGCAGGCGGCTGACATTGACGACCGACTGTTCGTAGCTCAGCGAGAAGAAGTCCAGGAACTCTTCTGCCGAAGAGAGCTTGGCGAGGCGGGTAGTGAGTTCGTTCATGGTGGCTTACTCCGGGTGATGCGTGGCAGTCGTGCTGCCATCGAAAGTCGGTTGGGAACAGGTGTCGTCACAGTCGCCGCAGGCGGTCGTTGGCGTGACGGAAAGAAAGTCGCCGGGCCGCCCCAAGACTTTCTTTGCCCCCTCGGGGGGCGGCTCGGCGCAGTTGGCCGAGCCGGGGGCTGTCTTGCTACCGCGCATGCGAAGCACTTCCTGTTCCAGTTCGCCGATGCGGTCGAGCAGGCAGCCGATGGCCTTGCCGACGGGGTCGGGCATCTGGTGGTGGTCGAGGTCGATGCCGCTGTCGGTGATGCGGCGCTGGCTGCGCGGCACAACCATGCGGCCGGGAATGCCGACCACGGTCATGCCGGCGGTGACGTCTTCGATGACCACCGAGTTGGCCGCCACGCGTGCGCGGTCGCCCACCGTGATGGCCCCGAGAATCTTCGCCCCTGCACCGACCACGACACCATGCCCCAGCGTGGGGTGGCGCTTGCCGGGGTTCCAGGTCGTGCCGCCGAGAGTGACGCCGTGATAGAGCGTCACGTCGTCACCGATCTCGGCTGTTTCGCCGATCACGACGCCGGCGCCGTGGTCGATGAAGAAGCGCCGGCCGATGGTGGCACCGGGGTGGATGTCGACGTTGGTGACGAGGCGCGCCACGAAGGAGATGAGGCGTGGCAGGTAGCGCAGATGCATCTTCCACATGGCATGAGCCAGGCGATGCAGCACGAGGGCCTGGATGCCGGGGTAGATGGTCAGCAGTTCGAGCGTGTTGCGCGCGGCAGGGTCACGCTGGAAGACGCAGGCCACGTCTTCGCGCAGCATGGCGAAGAGGCCGGGGCGGGCCTCATTCACCGAAGCGGCGGCCAGCGAGTCGCGGATCGAATGCTCGGGGCTCATGCGACTTCCTTGAGCGTGCGCGCAGCTTCGAGGTAGAACTGGGCGAGCGCCAGCGCGTCGGGTTCGCGCTTGGTCTGCATGGCGTAGTCGCGGATGCGCTCGATGATCTGCGCAGTTTCGAGTGCCGTCGGGTGCAGGCCCAGGCGCGCGTAGGCGGCTTGTACGGCATGCGAACCGGAGTGCTTGCCGAGCACGAGGCGATGCGCGCGGCCGAGTTCGGCGGGGTCGAAGCCCTGGTAGTTCTGCTGGTCTTTCATGAGGCCATCCACGTGGATGCCGGATTCATGCGTGAACACACCTTCTCCGACGATGCTCTTGTTGGGGGCGACCGGCCGGCCGGAGGCGGCTTCGACGAGGCGCGAGATGGGTAGCAGGCAGTGACTGTCAATGCCGACGTCTTCGCCATGGATGTGGCGCATGGCCATCACCACTTCTTCGAGCGGCGCATTGCCGGCGCGCTCGCCAAGGCCGTTAACCGTGGTGTTGGCGTGCGTCGCGCCGGCGCGGAACGCGGCCAGCGTGTTGGCCGTGGCCAGGCCCAGGTCGTTGTGGGCGTGCATCTCGATCTCGATATCGATGGCGCGGCGCAGCTTGCCGATCTGCTCCATCGTCGAGAAGGGGTCGAGAATGCCCAGCGTGTCGGCAAAGCGCAAGCGGATCGCGCCAGCCTCCTGCGCGGCTTCGGCAACGCGGCAGAGGAAGTCGATGTCGGCGCGCGAGGCATCTTCCATGCCGACGCTGACATCCATGCCGGTGGCGGCAGCACGCTCGACGTGGGGGCGGATCTGGTCAAGCACCCACTGGCGGTTACGCCGCAGCTTGCGTTCGATCTGCACATCCGAAACGGGGATCGAGAGATGTACGACATCGACATGGCAGCGCAGCGCCGCCTTGACGTCGGCATCCACCATGCGGCCCCACACCATCAGTTGCGCAGGCAGCCCCAGGGCAGCGATGCTGTTGATCACCTCGATCTCATCGGCGCCCATCGCGGGGATGCCGATCTCCATCTCGGTGACGCCGGCCTCCGACAGTGCCTGGGCGATGGCGCACTTCTCTTCAGCCGTGAACGACACCCCGGCGGTCTGTTCGCCGTCGCGCAAGGTCGTGTCATTGATGGTGAAAGCGGTCAGCATGTGAAACCCCCTTTGCGGGGACTTCAGCAAGCTGCATGCCATCCATCAAGGCATTGTTTTTATGCGACTAATTTTGCGTATGCCGACGAGGTGGCTGTGAGGAATGTGGGTTTTGTGTGGTGTCTGGCGTGGAAACACATCGCCCCGACATTCAGGTGTCAGGCGTCCTGTCCCACGGTGCCGGGTCCCCGCCAAAGCGGTCGGCGAGGAAGTCGACGAGCAGGCGCAGTGCCAGGGGCTGGTGCTGGCGCGAGAGGTAGATGGCGTGGATGCCGAGCGCTTCGGGTTGCTCGTCGGGCAGCAGCGCGACCAGGGCGCCGGTGCGCAGCTCGTCGCCCACGTAGTAGCTGGGCAGCATGCCGATGCCGGCGCCCGAGAGCACCGCGCGGCGCAGTACGGCCGTCTCGTTGGTGTGGAAGCTCCAGCGCACGGGCACTTCGATGAGCTCGTTGCCGCGCGTGAAGCGGTATTGCCGGCCGATGCCGAAGGCGTGCGCGATGCAGCGGTGCTGCTGGAGTGCGTCGAGGCTTTGCGGGGTGCCGTGGCGGGCAAGGTAGGCCGGCGAGGCGCAGAGGATGGAGCGGCAGCGCGCGAGTGGGCGCGTGATCATGGCGGGGTCGAGCGTGTTGGTGATGCGCACGGCCAGATCGACCCGCTCGCCCACCAGGTCGGCCGCACGGTCGCCCACCGAGAGGGCGATCTCGACCTGCGGGTACAGCGCCTGGAAGTCGACCAGGGCGGCGGTGAGCTGCGCATCGGCAAACGAACCGGCGCTGGCCACGCGCAGCACGCCGGCGGGCTCGCGGCTGCGCTCGGCGGCGAGGTGCTGCACGTCTTCGGCAATCTCCAGCATCTGGCGGCAGGCAGGCAAGGCGGCGAGGCCGGCATCGGTGAGGCTGACCTTGCGCGTGGTCCGGTGCAGCAGGCGCGCGCCAAACCAGCCCTCGATGGCGGCGAGGTAGCGGCTCACCATCGCGGCCGACATCTCCAGCTGTTCGGCAGCCTGGGTGAGGCTGGCCCGGTCTGCCACTTCTACGAACACGCGTACGGCGGTCAGTCTGTCCATTGCGACGATCCATGCAACAAATAATCAACTGTTGAGTACTTTATCTACCAATACGCAAAACTTAAAGTCCTCCTCGTCGCATCCCCGCACATTCATTCTTGAAGGAGATTCACATGTTCAGCATCAAGTTCAGCCCCCGGCAGATCGCCCGCTCCCTAGTTCCCGCCCTGGCCCTGGGCGTTGTCGCCAGCGGTGGCGCCAGCGCGCAGACCGCGCCGCTGACGCTGAAGGTCTACAACGCCGACGGCAACAGCTTCAACGTGAATGCCGTGGTGGTGAGCGGCAAGAGCGAAGCGGTGGTGATCGATAGCGGCTTCACCCGCGCCGACGCCCTGCGCGTGGCGGCCAATGTGCTCGACACGGGCAAGACGCTGAAGACCATCTTCATCAGCAATGCCGACCCGGATTTCTACTTTGGCGCCGAGACGCTGAAGCAGATCTTTCCGCAAGCGCAGGTGGTGACCACGCCGGCCGTGCGCGAGAAGATCGCCGCCAAGCTGGCTGGCAAGCTTGGCTTCTGGGGCCCCAAGATGGGCGCCAACGCGCCGCAACAGCCCATCGTGCCCGAAGCATTGAAGGGCACCACGCTCACGGTGGATGGCGAAACCATTGAAGTGCGAGGCACCACGGGTGAGCTGGCGCACCGCCCCTACACCTGGATTCCGTCGATCAAGGCGGTGGTGGGCAACATCGCGATCTTCGGCAATCTGCATGTGTGGACGGCCGACACGCAGAAGCCCAGCGAGCGCAGCGCCTGGTATGCGCAGCTCGACGAGATCGAAGCGCTCAAGCCCGCCACCGTGGTGCCCGGCCACATGGCCGCCGGTACGGCGCTGGATGCCGGCAACATTCGCTACACGCGGGATTACCTGAAGCGCTTCGATGCCGAGGCCGAGAAGGCGAAGACCGGCGCCGAGCTGATCGCGGCGATGCAGAAGGCTTACCCGGCTGCCGGCTTGGGCATCGCGCTGGATATTGGCGCCAAGGTGCGCAAGGGCGAGATGCAGTGGTGATAAAGCGATACGCTGAATGACAAAGCGCCCCTCGCTGGGGCGCTTTTGTCTTGCGCGCAAACGGTCGATCAGCCCGCCGCTTTTTCCACCGCAGGCGTTGCATCTTCCTGTTTGCGGAACACCCGCCGCAGCGCCAGCAGCAGGTCATCCATATACGTAAACACCACCGGCACGACCAGCAGGCTCAGCACGGTCGAGGTGAGCAGGCCGCCGATGACGACGATGGCCATGGGCTGGCGGAAGCTGGGATCGGCGCCTAGCCCTAAGGCAATCGGCAGCATGCCGGCGGCCATGGCGATGGTGGTCATGAGGATGGGCTGGGCGCGCTTGTGGCAGGCGTCCATCAGCGCGTCGAAGCGGCTCATGCCGTGCTCGCGGCGTGCCATGACGGCGTATTCGACGAGCAGGATGGAGTTCTTTGTCACTACGCCCATCAGCATCAGCAGGCCGATCACCGAGGGCATCGAGAAGCTGCTGTTCGTCACCAGGAGGGCGAATAGTGCGCCGCCGACTGACAAGGGCAGGGCGGCGAGGATGGTCGCGGGCTGCAGGAAGTCGTGGAACAGCAGCACCAGCACCGCATAGATGCAGAACACGCCAATGGCCATGGCAGCGGCGAAGCTGCCGAACAGTTCTGCCATGCGTTGCAACTCGCCTTGCTGGACTTCGTGAACGCCCGGCGGCAGTTGCTTCATCGAGGGCAGCTGGCGCACTTCCTTCATCACATCACCCAGCGTGCGGCCGGAGAGTTCAACGGACAGGGTGATGTTGCGTTCGCGGTCTAGCCGGTTGATTTGCGAGGGACCGCTGCCGAGTCGAATGTCGGCAACGCTCGAGAGCGCCACGTAGCCATTGCTGCCTTTCACGCGCAGCTGAGACAGGGTGTCCAGGTCGGCGCGGGCGGCCGGGTCGAGGCGCACGCGGATGGCGATCTGGCGTTGCGGCAGATTGAGCTTGGAGAGGCTGGCGGCGAAGTCGCCCGCCGTGGCGACGCGAATCGTGTCGGCCAGTGCGTTGGCGGTCACGCCAAGCGCCGAGGCGCGGGCGAAGTCCGGCTGGATCAGGACTTCGGGGCGTTGCAGGGCTGCGCCCGAGGTGACGTTGCCGACCCCCTTGAGCGTGCGCAGATCGCGTTCAACGTTTGCGGCGGCGCTGAGCAGCGCATTGCTGTCATCGCTGGCGAGCGTCAGTTCGAGTTTCTCGCCGCTGCCGCCGCGACCAACGTTCACCCTTGCGCCGGGCAAAGCCTTCATGACCTCGCGCATCTCGGCCTCGATGGCGGATTGCTTGCGATGCCGCTCGGAGCGCGGCGTGAGCTTGATGGTGAGCGTGGCTTTTCGTACGTCGCTGCTCACCACCGAACTGAAGCCGCCGCCGCTGGTCGAGGCGCCGACCAGGGTGAAGACCTGCTTCACGTCGGGCATGGTCATAAGGAGCTGTCGGGCCTGCTCCGCGACTGCGCTGGTCTCGGCCAGCGTGCTGCCGGGGGCGAGTTCGATGCTGACGCGCGTCTGGCTGTCGTCGGGTGGCGGCACGAAGCCAGTGGGCAGTCGCGGAATGATGGTCAGCGAGACGAGCAGGAAAAGCACCGCGGCGGCCACTGTCTTGAAGCGATGCGACAGGCAGCTTTTCACCCAGCCGAGGTACTTTGTCATCAGCCTGCTGTCCTGGTGCGCGTGCTGCTGCGGGCGCAGGAAGTAGGCTGCCATCATCGGCGTGAGCAGGCGTGCAACGACCAGCGAGGCCACCACGGCGACGGCTGCGGTGATGCCGAACTGGCGGAAGAACAGGCCCGCGATGCCGCTCATGAACGCCGTGGGCAGGAAGACGGCCACCAGGGTGAAGGTGGTGGCGATGACGGCGAGGCCGATCTCGTCGGCGGCTTCCATCGCGGCGTCGTAGGGTGATTTGCCCATGCGGATGTGGCGCACGATGTTTTCGATCTCGACGATGGCGTCATCGACGAGGATGCCGACCACCAGCGCCAGCGAGAGCAGGCTCAGCACGTTGAGGCTGAAGCCGAGGTAGTACATCGCGGCGAAGGTCGGGATGATCGACAACGGCAGAGCGGTGGCCGACACGATGGTGGCGCGCCAGTCGCGCAGGAACCACCACACCACGAGCACGGCGAGGATGGCGCCTTCGAGCAACAGGTGCATCGAGCCGAGGTAATTGTCGTTGATGCTGTCGACAGTGTTGTAGGCCTCCTTGATCTGCACTTGCGGATGGCTGGCCGAGAACCTGTCGATGGTCTCCTTGACGAGCCGCGCCACCGTGACCTGGCTGGTGCCCTTGTTGCGCGTGATCTGGAAGCCGATGACCTGCTTTCCGTCGATGAAGGCAAGGCTGCCGCGTTCGGCGATGCTGTCGCTGACGCGCGCAATCTGGTCGAGGCGCAGGTGGCGACCGTCAGACAGGGGAATGTTGAGTGCCGCAACGTCGGCCACGCTGCCTGCAGCGCCCAGTGTGCGCAGCGACTGCTGCGCGCCGCCGATGTCACCACGGCCACCCGATGCGTCCTGCTGTGTGAGCTTGAGCTGGCTGGAGACTTGGGACGCCGTGACACCCAGACCACTCATCAGTGCCGGGTCGAGGTCGACGTGCACCTCGCGGTCAACGCCGCCGATGCGCGAGACCTTGCCGACGCCCTTGACGGTCATCAGCGCTTTGGTGAGTTCGTTGTCGACGAGCCAGGAGAGTTCCTGTTCGTCGTAGCGATCCGAGGCGATGGTGTAGGTGACGATGGCACTGCCCGTCGTGGTGACTTTCGACACGGTGGGGGCGTTCATGCTGCTCGGCAGGTCAGCGCGCGCGCTGTCGACGGCGTTGCGCACTTCGTTGAGCGCTTCTTCGCCATTCTTTTCGAGCGCGAAAGAGACAGAGATCGACACCGAGCCATCGGTAATGGTGGTGACGATGTGATCCACGTTACCCAGCGTGGCGAGCTTGTCCTCGATCTTGCGCGCGACCTCGGTTTCCAGCTGCGCTGGCGCGGCACCCTCAAGGCTGGCGCTGACGATGATGGTGGGCAGGTCCATGTCCGGGAAGTCCTGGATCGGCAGGCCGCGCAGGCCAATGATGCCCAGAATGCTCAGCAGGACGAAGAGGAGCAGGGCCGGGACCGGATTGCGGATCGACCAGGAGGAGAAGTTCATGACTTCTCCTTGCCGGCTGTGGTGACGTTGACGCGGTCACCGTCCGACAGGAATGCCGCACCGTTCTCCACGAGCTGCGCCTGCGATGTGATGCCGTTGAGGATTTCAACGCGGTCGCCCTGGCGGCGACCGATGCTGACCTTGCGGCGCAGGGCGCGGCCGTCGTTGCCGACTTCGAACACGTAGCTCATGCCATCGCGCAGCACCACGGTGGATTGCGGTACGGTCAGCGCGGGCTGGTCACCCAGCTCGATGCGACCGCTGGCGTACATGCCGGCGCGTGCGGCGCTGCCGACGGGCAGACTGACGTAGGCAAAGGCGCGGCTGGTGTCGGTCGATAAGGTAGGCGCTGTGGCCCTTACCTTGCCACGCACTTCGGTACCGCCGGGTGTCGTGATGACGGCAAGCTGGCCTGCGCGTACGCGCGGCAGTTGCTGCGCGTCGAGCTCGGCGCGCCACTCGAAGCGGTTCTGCCGCACCAGGCGATAGAGCTCTTCGCCGGACGAGACGACCTTGCCCAGCGTGGCCGTACGCGCGGTGATGACGCCATCATCGACGGCGGTCACACGGGTGCGGGCGAGGGTGACACGCTGGGCGTCGAGCTGGGCCTGCGCCGAGTCGACGTTGGCCTGCGCGGTCTGCTCGTTGCTGAGGTAGTTGCTGATCTGCTGCTCGGAGAGTGCGCCGCTGCCTTTGACGGCGCGCGCACGTTCGGCATCGGCATGCGCTTGCGCGAGGCTGGCGCGCGCTGAGGCGAGTGCGGCTTCGAATTTGCGCAGGTCGGCGTTGACCGAATCCTGCGCCAGCTCGGCAAGCAGCTCGCCGCGCTTCACCTGATCACCCACATCGGCATGCAGGGCCATGATGCGCAGGCCGCCGGTCTCGGCGCTGACGATGCCTTCCTGCCAGGCGGCAATCGGCCCGTTGGCCTGCAAGGTGAGTGGCCAGGTCTGCTGGCTGGGTGTCACGAGGGTGACTGCCATGACGGCGTTGGGCGCTGCCGCAACGACCGGGTTTGGTGCGGGCTTGCGGGCGATGAGGAGCGCGGCGCCGCCGAGGGTGGCGAGCACGGCGATGGCGATGAGTCCGTTGCGGAGGGGCTTGTTCATGGTGCGTTCAAATCCGGGGAGGTGGTGCTTGTTCGGTGCTTGCTTTGCTGGGTGCGTCTGCCTGCCAGCCGCCACCCATGGCCTTGTAGAGAGCGATCCAGTATTCGACGCGCGCCTGCTGCAGGCTGATCAGGTTTAGCTCGGCGGTGATGGCGTTGCGGCGCGCGGTTTCGAGGTTGAGCAGGCTGGTGCCGCCGGCGCGCCAGTTCGCCTCGCTGGCCGTGACGTAGGCGCGATAGCCCTCAGCGCTGCGGCGCGCATCGTCTTCTCGGCGCACCGCGCCATCGAGGCGCACAAGAGCTTGTTCGACCTCCTTCACGGCGGTGCGTACCGATGACTTGTAGGTGGCGAGGGCCGAGTCGTAGTTGGCGCGTGCGGCTTCGACCTTGGCGGCGAGCGCACCACCGTTGAAGACGGGGATGGTCAGCGTCGGGCCGAACGACCAGGGCAGGCTGCTGGTGCCGCTGCTGGCTGACAGGCTGATCGAACCGTTGAGCGTCAGGCTGGGGTAGCGCGCGGCTTCGGCGACCCCGATCTGTGCGCTGGCCGAGGCGACGGCACGTTCTGCCGAGACAAGGTCGGGTCGTTGCGTAAGCAGTTGCGCGGGCACGCTGTCGACCGTACGTGTGGCCGGTTGCGGCAAGGTGGCCGGGCGGCTGCCCAACAGGCTGCGCACGCGGCTCTCATCGAGCCCGCTGAGGGCCACCAGTGACTTGATGCTGACCTCGCATTCGGCCGCTTGCGCAATCGCACTGGCGGATGCGCTGGCCGCGCCTGCATCGGCGAGCGAGCCATCGGCAGGTGCGGTGAAGCCGGCCTTGACCGACAGCTGCGTCAGTTCGGCCGTGGCGCGTTGCGAGCGCAGTGTGTCTTCATAGGCGGAGAGCTTGAGCTGGCAGGCGCGATAACCCACGTAAGTCGTGGCCACCTCGGCGGCGAGCGAAATACGCGCGTCGTGCCAGTCGGCTTCGCGCGCGTCGCGCAGGGCGCTGCCTGATTCCACCGAGCGACGCGTGCCGCCGAACAGGTCGAGTTCCCAGCTGGCATCGAGGCGCCCCGTGGTGGTCGTGACCGGCATTGCCCCGTTGCCTTGCTTGGTGCCGCTTTGCGTCGAGGATGTCGTGCCCTTGACCGTGGGCAGCTCTGCGGCGCCTGCGCTGCGCAGGTTGGCGCGGGCGAGGCGGATCGCCGCGCTGGCCTTGTCCAGCGACGGGCTGTCGGCTTGCGCGGCGCGCTGCAACTCATCAAGCACGGGGTCCTGGAACTGCGCCCACCAATTGCCGAGCTGGTCGAGCTGTCCGTCGTGGGGCAGGGGGGCCTGCCATTGCGTGGGTGTGGCGATGTCGGGCCGGCGATAGTCGGGGCCGACAGCGCAGGCGGCGAGCAGCAGGCTCAGGGCCATGCCGGCAAGAGGACAGCGGGGAAAAGTGCGGGAGGTTTTCTGCATGGGTGATGTGGGTCTTGCCCGGAGCCCGAGTCTGACGGGGCGAGGCGGCGTGCGTGTTGCAGGGATGTAAGCAATCTTTCTGAGGCGTTACACGGAAGCGATGGCGTGGTGCGAGCCTGTGCGACGTTACCGAGCCTGCAGCATAGGGCTTTGTGATTGTGCGATATAGTGGAATTAATCAAATTAACAATCCCATTTGGTGAGGCAATGCTCGACAAGCTGCGCAGCATGGCGGTGTTCGCCAAGGTGGTGGAGCTGGGCTCGTTCCGGCGCGCAGCCGAGGCGCTGGACCTTTCTGCTTCGGTGGTCAGCCATCACGTGGCAACGCTCGAAAAGCAGATCGGCGTCACGCTGCTGTATCGCTCGACCCGCCATCTCTCGCCTACGCCCGATGGCGCAAGGCTCTACGAGTCCTGCCTGGCGATGGTGCAATCGGCCGAGGCCGGCCTCAGCGCGATGGCCAGCGAATCAGCGGCCTTGAACGGGCGTCTGTGGTTCATCGCGCCGGGGCCGTTTGCAAGCCCGCGCTTCCTGGCCAGCGTGGCGGACTTCGCGCGCCTGCATCCGCAGCTGCAGATACGCGTCGACTTTGACGACAGACCACGCAACATCGTGCAGGAGGGTATCGACCTCGCGATCCGCTTCGGCGAGCAACCTGATTCTTCACTCGTCTCGCGCAAGCTGTTCGATGCGCCACGCCGCATCTTCGCCTCCCCGGATTATCTGGCGCGCTGTGGCGAGCCGCAGCATCCAGCCGATCTGGCGCAGCACGAGTGGGTCAGCATCGGCGCCGAGCAGAGCGTGGACATGGCCAGCGCCAACGAGCTGTACAAGGCCGTGCCGATCCGAGCGCGCATGATCGTCAGCAACGGGGTGGTGCAGCGTCAACTCGGTTGCGAAGGCCTCGGACTCATCCTGCTACCGGCCTTCATCGTGCAGGAGGAATTGCAGCAGGGCCTGCTGCGCGAAGTTCTGCCGGGCTGGGAGTCTGCCGGGGCAGGCTGCTACGCGCTGTTCCCGGCTCGCGTGGGGGCCAATTCGGCGTCGCGAAGGTTTGTGGACTTCCTGATGGAGCGAATCCTTCAGGCCAGCGAGATCAAGGCAGCAGGGCGGAGGTCGGACTGAGCACAAGCTCGTGCATCAGGTGCAGCCGGGACCGTCAATGGTCCACTCGATGGGAATCTCTTTCGTGGTGTTGTCCGGAAAAATCACGCCTTCACCTGAGGTTGTGCTGCAGAAGTCGCCATGCACGAAATCGCCCGGTACATCACGGAACATCATGACGCCGGGGTGCGGCTTCCTGTTGCCCGGTTTGAACCACAGTGCGCCCGGAGCGCCGCCCTTGCCTGGCGCAAAGCGCCATGGACCGGGCACCAGCAGCGGACCGAGCGCCTTGAGATTGCTCGTGTCGGTGATGTCCCAGGAGCCATCACGAAACAGGGCATCGCCGCCCATGATGATCGTGAAGCTGAAGCTGCCATCCTTGGCGCGGACGCGGTAGCGGTTGGACATGATGTTTCCTGTGGCGGACGAGTAGCTTCATGGTGGCGACAGAAAGTGCGCCCTGCCCGGGGATTGCCCATTGGGGACGGAGAAAAGCGTAGGTTGAGCTGACGAAGGAAGCCCAACATTTCTATGGACGCACGCTGTGTTGGGCTTCGCTGTGCTCAGTCCAACCTGCGCAATTCACTCCCGCGCCAGATTCCGCGTATGCATCGGGATCTCGATGGTCACGTCCGCCGTACCCAGCTTGACGCAACACGACAGGCGAGAGCTGGGTTCGAGGCCCCAGGCGTCGTCGAGCTGGTCTTCTTCGTCATCGCTGGCTTCGTTCAGGGTGTGGGCGCCCTGACGGATGTAGACGTGGCAGGTGGCGCAGGCGGTCACCTTTTCGCAGGCGTGTTCGATCTCGATGTGGTTCGCCAGCAGGGTGTCGCAGATGGTCTTGCCAGCCACGATGGGCAGGCGTGCGCCGGTGGGGCAGAGATCGGGGTGGGGCAGGACGGTCAGCGTGGCGCTCATGTGCGAACCTCAGGTGAGTGCTTCGAGGGTCTGGCCCGACAGCGCCTTGCGGATGCCGGCGTCCATGCGGCGTTCGGCAAACGTCGTGGTGGCCTGGTTCAGCGCGTCGGTGGCGCGTTTGAGGATGGTGGTGTCGGTGCCGCTTTCGAGTTGTTCGGCGAGCGCGTACATGGCTTGCTGGATGGCGGTGTATTCGTCATGGCTGAGCAGGGCGTGGCCGTCTTCCTGCAGGGCGGCTTCGGTGGCGTCGAGCAGGCGGCGGCCGTCGACCTGGGCTTCGCGCAGCATGCGCGCCGCGGTGTCGATCTCGGCCTTGCCGTAGGCGTCGAGCAGCATGTTGGTGACCTGGTCATCAGAGAGCCCGTAGGAGGGCTTGACCTGGATCTGCGCTTCGACGCCCGATGTTTCCTCGCGTGCCGAGACGGACAGCAGACCATCGGCATCGATCTGGAAGGTCACGCGGATGCGTGCGGCGCCGGCCACCATCGGCGGGATGCCGCGCAGCTCGAAGCGCGCCAGAGAGCGACAGTCGCTGACCAGCTCGCGTTCGCCCTGCAGCACGTGGATGGCCATGGCGGTCTGGCCGTCCTTGAAGGTGGTGAACTCCTGCGCGCGTGCGGTGGGGATGGTGGAGTTGCGCGGGATGACTTTCTCGACGAGACCGCCCATGGTCTCCAGCCCCAGCGAGAGCGGACAGACGTCGAGCAGCAGCCAGTTGTCGCCATCGCCCGTGCCTCGGTTGCCAGCGAGGATGTTGGCCTGCATGGCGGCGCCGAGGGCCACCACTTCGTCGGGGTTGAGGTTGGTGAGCGGTTCGCGATTGAACAGCTTGCCGACGGCCTCGCGCACTTGCGGCATGCGCGTCGAGCCGCCGACCATGACGACGCCGTCGACTTCATCTGCCCGCACGCCAGCGTCTCGCAGTGCCTTGCGTACTGGGGCAAGGCTGCGCGAGACGAGTTCCTGCGTCATCGCCTGGAAAGCCTCGCGTGTGAGTGTGAAGTTGAACGGGTGTCCGTTCGACAGCGTCCCCGTGACTTGAGTATCGAGTGCACTCGACAGCGCCTCCTTTGCGGCTCGTGCCTGCGCCAGCATCATGCGCGTGTCGTTGGGGGAGGGCGCTGCGAGTGCGAGGCTCTGGCCGAGTTGCTGTCTGATCCAGTCAGCAATCCGGTGGTCGAAATCGTCGCCGCCCAGCGCAGCGTCGCCCGAAGTGGCGAGCACTTCGAAGACGCCGCGTGAGAGTCTGAGTATGGAAATGTCGAAGGTGCCGCCGCCCAGGTCGTAGATGGCGAAGACGCCTTCGGAGCCGTTGTCGAGCCCGTAGGCAATTGCGGCGGCGGTAGGCTCATTGAGCAGGCGCAGCACGTTGAGGCCGGCGAGGCGCGCGGCGTCCTTGGTGGCCTGGCGCTGGGCGTCGTCGAAGTAGGCCGGCACGGTGATGACCGCACCAACGAGGTCGCCCCCCAACGAGGCTTCGGCGCGCTCGCGCAGGGCTTTCAATATCTCGGCCGAGACTTCGACCGGTGACTTGGCGCCGGCGCGCGTGTTGAGGCTCACCATGCCGGCGGTGTCGAGCAGGTCATAAGGAGTCTGCGCGTCACCGAGGTCAGCCAGGCGGCGGCCCATGAAGCGCTTGACCGACACGATGGTGTTGCGCGGATCTGCCACCTGTTCGGCCTGTGCGGCATGGCCGACCACGATGGGCGAGGAATCTTCTGCCGGCGTGTCGAGGTAGCGCACGACCGAGGGCAGCAGCATGCGGCCTTCGGCATCGGGCAGCACCCTGGTGATGCCGCTGGCCACCGTGGCAACCAGCGAGTTGGTTGTGCCGAGGTCGATGCCGACAGCAAGGCGGTGCTGGTGCGGGGCGGCGGAGAGGCCGGGTTCGGCAATCTGCAGCAGGGCCATGGTGATGCTCCGTGGTGATGCGTGTGTCCGGGGTGTGACGTTGGCCGGGCCTCACCCGTCAGGGGTGGAGAGGGGTCGCGCTTCTGGCGCTCCCCTGACAGGCGAGACCGGGGTGATGAGGCTTGCCGTCAGACCGCGAAGCTTTCCCCGCAGCCACAGCTTGCCGTGGCATTGGGGTTGTGGAACTTGAAGCCTTCGTTGAGGCCTTCGCGCACGAAGTCGAGCTCGGTGCCGTCCAGGATCACGTGGCTCTTGGGGTCCACGATGATGGTCACGCCATTGCTCTCGAAGAGCTGGTCTTCGGGCTCGGGCTTGTCGACAAACTCCAGTGCATAGGCAAAGCCGGAACAGCCACTGGTCTTGACAGCCAGGCGCAAGCCGACGCCGCCACCGCGCTTGGCGAGGCTCTTCTGCACGTGGATTGCTGCTTTGGGACTGACGGTGATCATGGTGGGCCTCCGTGGATCAGACCGAGAACGAGCTGCCGCAGCCACAGGTCGAGGTGGCGTTGGGGTTGCGGATCACGAAGCGCGAGCCTTCGAGACCATCTTCGTAATCGATTTCGGCGCCCATGAGGTATTGCATGCTCATGGCATCGACAACCATGGTCACGCCGGACTTCTCGAAGCTCATGTCGTCTTCCTTGAGCTCCTCTTCAAAAGCGAAGCCATAGGAAAAGCCCGAACAGCCGCCGCCGGTCACATAGACGCGCAGCTTGAGGGCAGGGTTGCCTTCTTCGGCAATCAGTTCGGCAACCTTGGCCGCAGCGGCGTCCATGAACTTGATGGGCGAGGCGACGATTTCTTCAGCAACTGCGTTCATTGCGGTGTTCCTTTCAGGCAGCTTGTTGGACTTCAACCGAAGGGCAGGCTGCAGCGCCGTCCTGCTTGGCGCGGAAGTCTGCGACGGCGGCCTTGATGGCGTCTTCGGCGAGGATGGAGCAGTGGATCTTGACGGGCGGCAGGGCCAGCTCTTCGGCGATGTCGGTGTTCTTGATGGCGAGCGCTTCGTCGAGCGTCTTGCCCTTGACCCATTCGGTCACCAGCGAGCTCGAAGCGATGGCCGAGCCGCAGCCGTAGGTCTTGAACTTGGCGTCTTCGATCACGCCTTGGGCATTCACCTTGATCTGCAGCTTCATCACGTCGCCGCAGGCTGGTGCGCCGACCATGCCGGTGCCGACGCCATCGTCGTCAGCGGCCATCGAGCCGACGTTGCGGGGATTGTCGTAGTGATCCAGTACCTTGTCGCTGTATGCCATGTTTAACTCCTTCGGGTGAGGAGTGAGGAGTAATGAGTGAGGAGGGCAGGTATCCGGGCGGCGATGCCGCCCGCAAAATTCAACTCCTGACGCCTCACTCCTGACTCTTCACTGATTGATCAATGTTCGGCCCACTGCACGGTATTGAGGTCGATGCCGGCGCAGTGCATGTCCCACAGGGGCGAGAGTTCACGCAGTTTGCCAACCGCGCCGGAGATCATTCCGATGACGGCGTCGACTTCCTGCACTGTGGTGAAGCGGCCGATCGAGAAGCGGATCGAGCTGTGGGCGAGTTCGTCGCTGCGGCCCAGGGCGCGCAGCACGTATGAGGGTTCCAGCGAAGCCGAGGTACAGGCCGATCCGGACGAGACCGCAACGTCCTTGATGCCCATCAGCAGCGACTCGCCTTCGACGAAGTTGAAGCTCATGTTCAGGTTGTGCGGTACGCGGTGTTCGAGGTCGCCGTTGATGAAGGTCTGATCCATCTTCTGCAGGCCGGTCATGAGGCGGTCGCGCAGCCAGCGGATGCGCTCGTTGTCGGTGCCCATGCATTCGCGGGCCAGCCAGAAAGCTTCGCCCATGCCGACGATCTGGTGCGTCGGCAGGGTGCCCGAACGCATGCCGCGTTCGTGACCGCCGCCGTGGATCATGGCTTCGATGCGTACGCGCGGCTTGCGGCACACGTAGAGCGCGCCGATGCCCTTGGGGCCGTAGGTCTTGTGTGCCGAGAACGACATCAGGTCGACCGGCAGGTTGTCGAGATCGATCTCGACCTTGCCGGTGGCCTGTGCGGCATCGACGTGGAAGATCACGCCCTTGTCGCGACAGATGGTGCCGAGTGCGGCGATGTCCTGGATCACGCCGATCTCGTTGTTCACCAGCATCACCGAGGCAAGGATGGTGTCGGGGCGGATCGCGGCCTTGAAGGCGTCGATGTCGAGCAGGCCGTTTTCGAGCACGTCGAGATAGGTGACTTCGAAGCCGTCGCGTTCGAGTTCGCGGCAGGTGTCGAGCACGGCCTTGTGCTCGGTCTTGACGGTGATGAGGTGCTTGCCACGCGCCGAGTGGAAACGCGCCACGCCCTTGATGGCGAGGTTGTTCGATTCGGTGGCACCCGAGGTCCACACGATCTCGCGCGGGTCGGCGCCGACCAGTGCAGCGACCTGTTCGCGCGCAATCTCGACGACTTCTTCAGCAGCCCAACCATAGCTGTGCGAGCGGCTAGCCGGGTTGCCGAAGTTGTCGAACAGCCAGGGCACCATCTTCGCGACGACGCGCGGGTCGACCGGTGTGGTGGCGGAGTAATCGAGATAGATCGGGCGGTTCGTCATGCTGCTTCTCCTGCGTTCAATCCGATGTTCGACGTGGGCAGTTCGTTGTGTCGTGCTGCCTTGCAACAGCCTTGAGCAACTTTGGGGCCAGTTCCGAAATTTGATCCAGATCAAACATTTACGGCCGTCGCGACACGCTCGCGCGCGCGAGGCTCGTGTGGCGTGTCGAATTTGTCGGATAGCTGACGCGGCCTGCGTTGCGGTGGACCTTGCCTGCTGCGTTGTGCCAACGCCCCCGCGTGCACGCGTGTACGCGTGCGGGCGTTGCGCGCTGCACGGGCTTGGCTGGCGTGATTGCAGCGCGCTATTGAGAGGGTGTCGATCTGTGCGGAAAGCGACAAATTGCGCAGCGTCGGAAAGACCCCGGAAAACAGCGCAAGTTATTGAAAGTGAATCGAAATCGTCTTTTGGCACAGGTCATGCATTTAGCCGCTGAAACAGGAGAACTGTCATGCGCGAAATGTTGCTCACCATCATCGGCATCGTCCTCGTCAACAACGTGGTACTGGTGAAGTTTCTCGGGCTCTGCCCCTTCATGGGCGTGTCCAAAAAAATCGATGGTGCTGTAGGTATGGGGCTGTCGACGACCTTTGTGATGACTTTGTCATCTGCTGCGGCATGGGCCCTCGAGCACTGGCTGCTCGGCGCCTATGACCTGATTTACCTGCGCATCCTCACCTACATCCTGGTCATTGCAGCGGTCGTGCAGTTCGTCGAGATGGTCGTCAAGAAGGCGACGCCCGATCTCTACCGCGTGCTGGGCATCTACCTGCCCCTCATCACAACCAATTGCGCCGTGCTGGGCATTCCACTGATCAACGCGCAGGGCAAGCTGGGCATGACCATGAGCGTCGTCAACGGCTTCGGGTCCGGTCTTGGTTTCACGATGGTGATGATCATATTTGCCGGCATGCGCGAGCGTCTTGCCCTGGTTCGCGTGCCCGGCACGTTTGCCGGTGCGCCGATTGCCTACATCGCAGCGAGCTTGCTGGCACTGGCATTCATGGGTTTCACCGGTCTGGTTCCGGCTGAAGTGCACTGATATCTGCAGGGAGTAGAGAACATGCTTACAGCAGTGGTGAGTCTGGCAGCCATCAGTTCAGGCCTGGGCCTGGCGCTGGGTTATGCAGCACGCAAGCTGCATGTCGAGGGCGATGCGCGCGTCGAAGAAGTCATGGCCATGTTGCCTGCCGCGAACTGTGGCCAGTGCGGCTTCCCTGGTTGCGCCGGCGCGGCCGAGGCGATTGTCGCCGGCACGGCTTCGCCGACCTGCTGCCCGCCGGGGGGCAAGGTGGTAGCGCAGACGATTGCCGATCACCTTGGCATCAAGCTCGACGATGGGGGTGAAGCACCGCGGCCCACCGTGGCGGTGATCCAGGAAGCCATCTGCATCGGCTGCACGAAGTGCTTCCGCACCTGCCCGTCAGACGCCATTCTTGGTTCGACCAAGCAGTTGCACACCATCCTCGACGAGGCCTGCACGGGTTGCAACCAGTGCGAAGAAAAGTGCCCGACCGGTGCCATCAGCATGATCGAAGTGCCCGAAACCCTGGGTACCTGGGTGATGCCCAAACCTGTCATGGTGTCCTGATCATGAGCTCCATTGTCATTCCACCGCTCCGCAAGCTGCTTCAGCGCTGGGGCGTTCATCCGGATAGTCACAAATTCCCGGCCTGCGGCCTCTCCATCGAACAGGCGGGCTTTCCCGACCTGCTGACGGTGCCACTGTCACAGCACGTGGGTGCCGCAGCACGCCCGGTCGTGGCGGTCGGCGATTACGTGTTGCGCGGCCAGCTGATTGCCGAGGCGGGCGGCAACATCTCGGCGCCGGTGCATGCGCCGACTTCCGGCACGGTAGTGGCTATTGCCGAAGCCGCCATGCCACATCCCTCAGGTCTACCCGACATGGCCATCCACATCAAGCCGGATGGTCGTGATGAATGGGTGACCCTGCAGACCGAGCATTACCCGATCAATCTGGCCGGAGAAGAGATCGCTCGTCGGGTGGCCGCCGCCGGCATCGTCGGCATGGGGGGAGCGACCTTCCCGTCCGCAGTCAAGCTGGCGCTTGGCGCGAAGAGCAAGATCACTACGCTGATTCTCAATGGCAGCGAATGCGAGCCCTACCTTTCGTGTGACGACAGGCTCATGCAGGAACATGCAGACGGCATCATCGAAGGTGCGCGGCTGATTCTCAAGGCTACAGGTGCTACGCGCGTGCTCGTGGGCATCGAGGACAACAAGCCCGAGGCGATTACGGCGATGAAGATCGCCGCCAAGCCGTTCCCCGAAGTGGGGGTCGCCAAAGTGCCGAGTCGTTACCCGATGGGGGCGGATCGTCAGCTGATCCAGACGCTCACCGGCATTGAAGCGCCCGCCGATGGTCGCGCGGCCGATGTGGGCGTGGTGGTGCACAACGTCGGCACGGCCTACGCGGTGCATCGCGCGCTGCGTTACGGCGAGCCATTGACCGAGCGCGTCATCACCGTGGCTGGTGGTGCGGTGCGCGAGCCGCGCAACCTGTGGGCACGCATCGGCACACCACTGTCGTATCTGTTCGAGCGTTGCGGCGGGCTGGTGAGCTCACCGGCGCGCGTGATCGTCGGTGGCCCGATGATGGGCATCGGCGTGCCGAGCTTCGAGGCGCCTGTGGTCAAGGGGGCGAGCGGCGCGCTGGCACTGACGGCGGCAGAGGTGGGCGAGCGCGAACCGAGCGCCTGCATCCGTTGTTCGAGCTGCGTGAGTGCTTGCCCGGTGGGCCTGATGCCGCTGGAGATGGCCTCGCTGATCAACGCCAATGAACTGGGCAAGGCTGACGAGATCGGTCTCGGTGACTGCCTGACCTGCGGGGCATGTGGCTTCGTGTGTCCGTCGCGGATTCCGCTGGTGCAGTACTTCTATCACGCCAAGGGCGAGCTCTCGGCGATGAACCGCGACAAGAAGCGCCTCGACAACATCAAGGTGCTGACCGACGCGCGAAGCGAACGCATCGAACGCGAAAAGCGCGAGAAGGCCGAGATGCATGCGCGCCGCAAGGCCGAACGTGACAGGGCGGCTGCCGAAGCCGCACAGAAACGCAACAGCGAGACCGCATCATGAGCCAGGTTCACGCATCGCCCCACGCACTCACCAGTCGCACCACCAGCCAGATCATGGGAATGGTTTTGCTGGCGCTCACGCCCGCCACCCTCGCAGGCTTCTGGCAATTTGGCTGGGGCGCCTTCCTGTTCTGGTGTGTGTGCGTCTTCTCCTGCGTTTTCTTTGAAGCCTTGTGCCTGCGCTGGGCCGGCAAGCGCGCGTTGCCCGTGCTGTGGGATGGCTCGGCCGTGCTGACCGGCTGGCTGATGGCGATGTCGATGCCACCTTGGGCACCCTGGTGGATCGGTGTGCTGGCGTCGGCCTGTGCCATCGTGCTGGCCAAGCAGGTGTTCGGTGGCCTGGGTTGCAATCTGTTCAACCCGGCGATGGTGGGCCGCACCCTGGTGCTGGTGTCATTCCCCGTGCAGATGACACAGTGGGTCAGCCCGCAAGCGCTGGCGCAGGGCACAGATTTCGCGCAGGCCTTCTCGCAGATCTTCCTTGCCAGCGGTGTGCCGGATGCCTTCACCAGCGCTTCGCTGCTGGGTCACGTCAAGACCGAGCTGGGGCGCGGCGTCGACATGTTCGACGCGCTGCGCGACTTCCTGCCCTGGGCGTCTTCCATCAATGGCGCACGTGCCGGCAGCCTGGGCGAGACCTCGGCGCTGCTGATCCTTGGCGGCGGTCTGTTCCTGGTGGCCAAACGGATCATTGGTCTGCGCATTCCGATTGGCTTCATGCTGGGCCTGGGTGTGCCGGCCCTGATCGCGAACGCGGTGGCACCAGAGAGTTTCCTGCCAGCCAGCACGCACATCCTTTCGGGTGGTGCGATGCTGGGGGCATTTTTCATTGCGACTGACTATGTGACTTCGCCGAGCGCGCCTGCCGGGCAATGGGCCTTCGCCCTCGGTTGCGGTCTGATCACGTGGTTGATCCGCACCTGGGGTGGCTACCCCGAGGGGGTGGGCTTTGCAGTGCTGATCATGAATGCGCTGACGCCCTTGCTCGACATGTGGCGACCGCGCATCTTCGGCCGCAGCTTCACGGGCAAATCACTGCCTGCACGTCGCGTAGGGAGTGTGTGATGAGTTTGCGTAACAAGCTGGATGAGGTGTGGTTCCAGGGGGCTTCGCTGGGCTTGATCGGCCTGACCGTGACGGCTGTGCTGGCGGTGGTGTACGACATGACCAAGGCTGCCATTGCGGCCGCCGCAGAGCGTGACACCCAGCAGTCGCTGGAGCAGGTTCTGCCGGCGGGGTTTGCCGACAACAACTTGCTCAAGGATATCGTGGTGATGCCTGAAGGCCCGCTCGGCGCGCCGTTGACGGTCTATCGCGCACGCAAGCAGGGGCAAGTGAAGGCGGCGTTGTTCGAGATTGCCGGCAAGGGTTATGGCGGCCCCGTGTCGATGGTGATGGCGATCGACCGCGAGGGCACCATCCTCGGTGTGCGCATCACGCATCACATCGAAACTCCGGGGCTGGGCGACAAGATCGAAGAGGCCAAGACGCCCTGGATCCACTCCTTCGATGGCAAGTCGCTCGAGAAACCGGTGCCGGCGCGCTGGGGCGTGAAGAAGGACGGCGGCGAATTCGATCAGTTTGCTGGAGCCACCATCACGCCGCGTGCTGTGGTGGCGACAGTCAGGAAGGGTCTGGATTATTTTGCCGCCCACCGGTCGGAGTTACTGGGCGAAGATAACGCGGGAGTGAAGCCATGAGTCATGCAGCAGCAGTTGAAGGTGATGTGCCACTGGGTAGGGTCGTCAAGGACGGCCTGTGGGACAGCAACGTGGTTTTCGTACAGATGCTGGGCATGTGTCCGACAATGGCTGTGACGAGCAGTGCGACCAACGGACTGGGTATGGGCCTTGCCACCATGGCGGTGTTGATTGTGGCAAACGCAGTGATTGCCAGCTTGCGTCACTGGGTCAGCCCGGCGGTGCGGATTCCCATCTTCATCGTGCTGATTGCTGGCATGGTCACCCTCGTCGATTTGTCACTCAATGCCTGGCTGCATGACCTCTACAAGGTGCTGGGCATCTATATCGCGCTGATTGTGGCCAACTGCGCGGTGCTGGGGCGTGCAGAGGCCTTTGCTTCGCGGCAGCCCGTGTTGGCGTCGGCCGTGGATGGGGCAGCCATGGGTTTCGGTTTCACGATCGCGCTGACGATGATGGGCGGCATCCGCGAAGTGTTCGGTGCCGGCACTTTGTTTGCCAATGCGCACCTGTTGCTCGGCTCACACTTCGCCTTCCTGGAAATGAAGATCCTGCCCGAGACGGCCAGCACCCTGTTCATGATCCTGCCGCCGGGGGGCTTCCTGACGCTGGGCTTCCTCATCGCTGCACGTCGTCGCATCCAGGGCTGGCTCGATGCGCGCAGTGCAGCGCATGAATCGCTGCCTCCCGGCAGCGCCGCGGCGCACTGAGGAGGCGATCATGCAGATTTCGGTCGCCTACGCCACCACAGTCAGGAAACTCTGGCTCAAGCTTGACGTGCCCGAAGCCTGCACGGTGGCAGAGGGCATCGAGCGCTCCGGCATTCTCGTGAGTTGTCCCGACATCCAGCTCGAAAAGCAGAAGGTCGGCATCTTCGGCAAGGTCGTCAAGCTCGACGCACCACTGCGTGCGGGTGATCGCATCGAGATCTACCGCGGCATCATCTGCGATCCGAAAACCGTGCCGCGTCGTAATGGTGCGGACGATGATGACGATGACGAGTGAATCAGTGCCGCGCGCCTGACAAGGCCGACCCGGCGTCTTTCGGCAGGCGCATCAGTATCAAGATCGACGTCATCGACAGCAGTGCCACGGCGGCGAAAGCCAGCGAGAAGTCAATCGCCGCCAGCGCGTGGCCGCCACGCAGGAACTGCGCACCCTGCAGTGCCGCAGCACCAATGGTGACGCCCATGCCGGCGGCCAATTGCTGCACGACGCTGGCGAGGCTGGTGGCCTGGCTCATCTGGCCGGGCTCGACATCGGCGTAGGTCAGCGCGTTGAGACTGGTAAATTGCAGGGAGCGCAGACAGCCCCCAGCGAACAGCAAGACAATCATCAGCAGGTGCGGCGTGTTTGCCGTGAACAAGGCGATGATGCCCAGCGACAGCGCCACGAACACGGTGTTGGCGATCACCACGCGACGAAAGCCCCAGCGCTGCAGGATGCTCGATGCCGTGGTCTTCATGAAGATCGCGCCCATCGCTGTCGCGCAAGTCAGCAGGCCCGATTCGAAAGGGCTCAGGCCGAAGCCCAGCTGCATCATCAGCGGCAGCAGGAAGGGGATCGCCCCGATGCCGACACGGAACATGAAACCGCCTGCGACGCTGGCGCGGAAGGTGGCGATGCGGAACAGGGACAGGGTGAGGAGCGGCGTCGCTGCGCGGCGGGCATGCCGCAGGTAGAGCGCCATCGTCGCGCCACCGAAGAGCAGGCACAGTACCGAGGTTGGCGTCGACACGAGATGCCTGCCCAGCGTGGCGAAACCCAGCATCAGCAGCGCGAGGCCGAAGGCCGACAGCACGAAGCCCGTCGTGTCGAGCGCCGGCATGCTGTCTTCCTTCACCTGCGGCACATGGCGCCAGGCCATATAAAGCCCCAGCACGCAGATCGGCACGTTGATGAAGAAGATCCAGCGCCAGTGAAAGTATGTGCTGATGAAGCCACCCAGTGGTGGTCCCACGACCGGCCCCAGCAGGGCCGGGATGGTGAGGTAACTCATCATGCGTACGAGATCGGCCTTCTCGGTGGAGCGCAGGATGACGAGACGACCCACCGGCACCATCATCGCGCCCCCCATGCCCTGCACGAAGCGCGCGGCGACAAAGCCGCCCAGTGTGCTCGACAGCGCGCACAGCATCGATCCGCCCATGAACACACCCATCGCCCACATGAAGACGCTGCGCGAACCGAAGCGGTCGGCCATCCAGCCGCTCACGGGGATGAAGATGGCGAGGCTCACGAGATAGGAAGTGAGCGCCAGCTTCAGAGCGACCGGATCTTCCATGAGATCTTTTGCGATGACGGGAAGCGAGGTGGCGATCACCGTTGAGTCCATGTTTTCCATGAACAGCGCGCTGGCGACGATGACGGGCAGCAGGGGGACGAGCCGGCCGAAGAGGCGGAAGTGAAGGGGGCGTTCGCGCATGAGCCCCGAATTCTGACACCGGGCGCGACCCGCGCGAAGATGTAGGTGAAAGGCGGGGGCTGAAAAGCCGAGGCGTGGCGAGCAGGGGCGAGGCGCCGTGTGGCGCCCCGCCCCTTGGAGACTACTGGATCTGCTCGCCGTGCAGGCTGATGTCGAGGCCCTCTTCCTCTTGATCTGCCGAGACGCGCAATCCGATGGTGAATTGAAGCAGCTTGAGGATGATGAAGCTCACGACGAAGCTGTAGACCAGTGTGGCGCCGACAGCGATGGCCTGGGTGGCGAGATCGCCTGTTACACCGCCGATCGTCTGGCTCGCGAACACCCCCGTGAGCAGTGCGCCCACCACGCCACCCGTGCAATGCACGCCGAACGCGTCGAGCGAATCATCGAGCCCCGTGAGGCGCTTGCCCAGTGTGCTCGCCAGGTAGCAAGCCACGCCGCCTGCTGCGCCGATGATCACGCTGGCGCCCGAATCAACGAAGCCGGACGCCGGGGTGATCGCCACCAGGCCTGCCACCGCACCGCTCGCGATGCCAAGCGCGCTGGTCTTGCCGCGAAAGCCCCATTCAACAATGCTCCAGGCCAGCGCGGCCGAGGCGGTGGCGAGCTGGGTGGTCAGCATCGCCATGCCGGCGCGCCCATCAGCTGCAACGGCCGAGCCGGCATTGAAGCCGAACCAGCCCACCCACAGCAACGCGGCGCCAGTCAGGGTGAGCGTGAGGTTGTGCGGCGCCATCGAGCGCTGGCCATAGCCGACGCGTGGGCCGATTACGATGGCGCATGCCAGCGCTGCCGCGCCCGCATTGACGTGCACGACCGTACCCCCGGCGAAATCCAGTGCGCCCATTGCCGCCAGCCAGCCGCCTGGCTCCCACACCCAGTGTGCAATCGGCGCATAGACCAGCAGGGACCACAGGCACATGAAACAAATCAGTGCGGAGAACTTGATGCGTTCGGCGAACGCGCCACAAATCAGTGCGGGCGTGATGATGGCGAAGGTGAGCTGATACATCGCGTACACCGACTCTGGAATCGTCGTAGCCAGATGTGAGACGGACAGCTCGCCAGAGCTCTTCTTGAAGAGCATGCCTTCGAACAGCGCGCGGCTCATGCCACCGATCATCGACGAGCCAGGTGTGAAGGCGAGGCTGTACGCGCAGAGCCACCACAGCAGCGTGACGAGCGCGGTGATCACCAGACTCTGCATCATCGTGGCCAGTGCGTTTTTCTTGCGCACCATGCCGGCGTAAAAGAGTGCAAGGCCGGGAATCGTCATCAGCAGCACGAGCGCCATGGAGGTCATCATCCAGGCGGTATCTCCGCTGTTGAGCTTGTCGCTCGTGGTTGTGAAAGGTGCGACGGGCGCCGCTGTGCCTGGAGCAGGCGCGGCAACCGCAGGGGCGGCCGGGCTCGCGTCGGCTGTGCTGATCTCCAGGTTGATGCTGCCACTCGCATCGCTGGCGGGAGCGCTCACCAGCACGATGCGAGCGGGCGTAATGCCCGCCATGCGCAGGGCTTCGATCACATTGGTATTGCGTTGTGTGCTCAGACCGCTTTCCGGCTTTTCATCGGCATCAGGGCTGGTGGTGAGGGTGAGATTGCCGCCCTCACTCCAGACTTGCGTGGCGACGATGCGCTTGAGTGCGTCGAGCGCTGCGGGCGTGAGGTCTGCACTGCCCGCATTGAAACCGATACGGCTGTTGACCTCGGCCGCGAGGGCGGAAGAAAACTGGAAGGCAATCAGAAAAAGGAATGCAGTAATAAATCGTTTTGTGCTGCTGCGTGCTGGCGACATGCATGACTCCCTGAAAGATACGCATCGCAATATTCGCGACTCGTGCCTATCAGCAAGAGACATACCCTAAGGAAGAACTGTGTGTGATGCGCTTCACGCTTGCAGGCGAAGAGGCGCTTGAGGCTCAGCGCGCTGCGTCGGGGCGCTGTTTGTGAAACGTCAGCGGAATCTCCACCACGCTTGGCGGCGGGCTGTTGAAGATGTGCTTCTTCATCTTGCTGACGACGTGCATTTCGCAGGGTTTGCAGTCGAATTTCAAGGTCATGCGTTCGTCGCCATTCACGAGTGTCATCGGCTCGGCCTTCACCTGACCCTGCACACCTTGCACACCCTTGGCCTGCTTGGGGCAGAGGTTGAACGAGAAGCGCAGACAGTGCTTGGTGACCATGACCGAAACTTCGCCGTCTTCTTCGTGTGACTCGTAGGCGGCGGCGATGAGCTCGACGCCGTGCTTCGTGTAGAAGCGGCGAGCGGCGGCGTTGTAGACGTTGGCGAGATAGCTCAGCGACTTCTCGGGGTACGGCACGGGTGGCTCGACGGCAGGCGTGCGCGTCCATCGCGGCAGCGCCTTGAGGCGTGCGGCTTCGAGTTGCGCGATGGCATCGCGGCGCATCTGGTTGGCCAGCGAGGCGGGCACGAACAATGGCTGTGACCAGACGATGCCGACGTCGCGTGCGGCAAAGATCGTCGTGCCGAGTTTGCAGAGGTTTGCGCGTAGAGCGTCGCCCGCGCTGTCCGCGTTCTGTGCCGGCGTCTTTTCGTGCGCCACTTCGACCGCCACACGCACGCCGCTTTCGTCGTTCAGCTGGAGCAGGAAGCCCTGGGCAGTCTCGCTGAACAGCATGTCGACGGTGATGCGCCGATCTGCCGACTTCTTCAGCAGGGCCTGTTCCCAGGCGTGGTCGCGATTGCGCGAGATGCGCGTGCCGACCTTGAGTCCGGCGAGCTCGGCAATCTTCTGGTTGGGCGTGACGCGCCAGACGGCGCCGACCTGCTTCACCACATCGGCCTGCACGCCGCACACCGTGCGCTTGTTCATCCAGGTGAGGCCGTCGCCATTGGCGAGTGCTTCGTCGGCGTCGATCTCGAACCAGTCGGGGCCGAGTCGGGTGACCGTGCCCAGCGGCAGGCCGACGTGGGTCGGCGCGTCAAAGGCGCCGATGTCTTCCTTGCGGCCCGTGACGAAGTAGTCGGTCGCGCTGCGGTTGAAGGTCTTATCGGGTTCGGGCGTGAAGCTGAAGCTGCACTTGCCGTGAGAGGCGCTGGCCAGTTCAGGGCGCTCTTCGAGAATCTCGTCGAGCAGCGTGCGGTAATGAGCGGTGATGTTCTTCACGTAGCTCATGTCCTTGTAGCGGCCCTCGATCTTGAAGCTGCGGATGCCTGCGTCGACCAGCGCGCGCAGGTTGGCGCTCTGGTCGTTGTCTTTCATCGACAGCAGATGCTTGTCGAAGGCGACCACGCGGCCCTGGTTGTCTTCCAGCGTATAGGGCAGGCGGCAGTCCTGCGAGCAGCTGCCACGATTGGCGCTGCGGCCGCTGTGCGCGTGGCTGATGTAGCAGTTGCCGGAGAAGGCGACGCACAGCGCGCCGTGGATGAAGAACTCGAGGGCGATTTCGGGGGCAACGGCGGCGCGCATCGCGGCGATCTGCTGGAGTGTGAGCTCGCGTGCCAGCACGATCTGCGAGAAGCCGGCCTGGCTGAGGAACTTCGCCTTCTCGACGGTGCGGATGTCGCACTGCGTGGAGGCGTGCAGCTGGATGGGCGGCAGGTCGAGTTCGAGCAGGGCCATGTCCTGCACGATGAGGGCATCGACACCCGCGTCGTAGTACGCCTGCACGAGCTTCTGCGCAGCGTCGAGCTCGCTATCGTGCAGGATGGTGTTGAGAGTGACCATGATGCGGCTGCCGTAGCGGTGCGCGAATTCGACGAGGCCGGCGATGTCGCTGACCGAGTTCTCGGCATTGGTGCGGGCGCCAAACGCAGGCCCGCCGATGTAGACGGCGTCAGCGCCGTGCAGCACGGCTTCGCGGCCGATTTCGGCGGTGCGGGCGGGGGACAGCAGTTCGAGCTGGTGTGGGGCGAGACTCATGGTGCAGGGCGCGGCGGGTGCAAGGGCGTGATGATAGGGGAGCTGGTGCTGACTTCCTAGGGCGTATTCACCTTCACCCGCGCAACCGGCCGATTGCCGCGAGGTGCCGGGGCCGCTGCAATCAGCGGTTGGCAGGAGACGCAGGGATGTTGATGACGCCAAGGCTTAGCCATCCGGCAAGGTCGGCGTCCTGTGTCTGGTTGGCAAAGCGGACTGGCGGTGCTTCAGGCAAGGCGTTTGGCACGCGCAGCAGAACCTGCAGGGGGCCGCCACTGTTTGCGGGCAAAGCCAGCTCGATCTGACGCCGCGTCGGTGCGCCGGGCAGGATGCCTGTGAGCGGCGGCGCTGTGACAGTGGCAATCAGGCGGCCAGGGTTGTCACGCAGCGCCAGCTCTATCGGCCAGTCGGCATGGAAAGGTGCGACGCCGCGATTCTCGATGTCGAGCAGCACGGTCAGGCTTCTGCCCGAGATGTTGAGCGCCACGCGTGCGACGTGGAATTCGTAGCCCATGCGTTGCACGGCGGCGATGGCACGGGCGCGCCGTTCTGGCGGGTTCGCCGATCTGAACATGCCCGAATCCATCAGCCAGCTGGCGTGTGTGGCAGCGACGCACTGGGCGAAGTCTTCGATCTTCGGATCGCCGGGCGCGGTGTCGAAAACCTTGCCCCAGGCCTCGGGGCGGATCTCTCCGCCGATGGGGTAGGCCTGCCACTTGTCCGTCGCGCCAGCTTTCTGCATCAGCGCCATGAAGTGGGAATTGCGCGTTGGCAGGGTGCTCCACGCAAAGGAGTCATCGTGCAGGCCGAAGGGACGCGTTGCGTTGGCGGCATAGCGCGCATCGTCGTCGCCGGCCGGATAGCGCAACAGCACCGGCGTGCGGCGGAAGGCGGCCTCGTAGGCATCCATCACTTCTGCCTGCACGACCTTGCTGGCGAACTGGTCCTGCAGCGGATGGTTGTGCCACTCGCCCCAGTGCCCCAGCAGGCCGGCGGTGATGAAGCCGATACGCGGGTCGCCGTCGTAGCGCGCACCAAGTGCCTTGATGAAGGCCACCAGGGTCTGGCGCAAGGCGGCGTTGTTGTAATCGGGGGTCTCGATGTCGACGGGCGGGCGCGGCGGTGTGCTGGCGCGTTGCGAGCGAAAGATCGGCAGACCATCGCGCAGCAGGAAGGCGGGCAGGCTGCTGGTCTTGCCCGGGTACTCGCTATAGACGCGGAAGATGGCCTGGTGGCCGCGCGCAGCGACCGCGTCGAGAAAGCGATCGAGCGTGCGCCAGTCGTAAGTATCGGGTGCGGTGACGAAGGCCGACAGCGGGAAGTAGCTGAACTCCATGATGTGCGGGAACGCGTCCGGATTGGCTGCGCCCGCATACGGCACGAGGCCCTTGAGCGGGTTGTCGGCTGGGGCGGGGGCGTAGTCGAGTGTTTGCCAGACGGGTTCGGCCGCGCCAGTCAGCAGGCTTGTCAGCGTCAACGCGGCGGCAAGCAGCAGGCGACGCATTACAGCACCGGCGGCCAGGGTTTCCAGGGCAGGGGCTGCGCGCTGTGTGCAGGCAGAGCCCCGAGTTTTTCGCGCAGTGCGGCTTCGCGTTCCGCTGACTGTGGGTGTGTAGAGAGTAGCGCGGCGGGCGCGTCGCCGGCCTTCTCGGCCAGTATGCGGAAAAAGTCGGGCATGCCCTGAGGATCTATGCCGCTGCGGATCAGCGTGTCGAGGCCATGCGCGTCGGCCTCGCGTTCGGCATCACGCGAGAATTTGAGTGTCAGCAGATCGGTGGCTGCGCTGCCCGCCATGCCACTGCCGAGATCACCTGTGGCGAACATCCACAGCGCGCTGAGGCCCAGCTGTTTGACGATGCTCTTGAGGCTGTGGCGCAGTTCGACATGCTGCACTTCATGCGCCAGCACGCCGGCAAGCTCTTCGGGGCGTGTGGTGGCGCGGATCAATCCCGTGTGCACCACGACGATGCCGCCGGGCATCGCAAACGCGTTGATCTCCGGCTTGTCAGCGAGGTGGAACGCGTAGGTGTAGCGCGAGCCCCGGGTGAGTCGGGCACCCAGCTCGCGCAGCATGCGGGCCGCCTCGGTGTCGTCACGCAGTTTCAGGTCGTCTTTCATTTGCGCAAAGCTGGCTTCGCCGAGCTGGCGTTCCTGCTCGATGGGAATCTGTTCGGCAATCCATCCCGCGATCGGATCGGCGAAGACGAGAAAAAGCGCCAGCAGAATCACCGGCGCTGCGAGGAAGAGCCCCAGCACCGCCCAGCCCAGGCGGCGCCCGCTGTTCTCCTTGCGCGCACTGCGCGTCAGCTCGCTGTGCGCGCTTTGTAGCGTGGCGGGCAGGGCACGGGTCAGGTTCTCGACAGCGCTGCCGTCGAGAACCTGCAGTGCATGCGTGCCAGCCGCATCGTCCCATGCCAGCTCCAGTCCCTTGAGATCGAAGCCCACGCGGCGCAGGCGCACGCCCTGCTCGGGCAGCACGCGTTGTGGAGCGTCAATGCGCAGGGCGTGGCCGTCGATGCGCAGCGTGACGTCCTGCCCGGCCGGGGGAAGGCCGGGGCCGTAGAGGCGGGCGGTGACCGAGGTCATGCGGAGGCTCACCTGTCTCCATCGAGAATGTTGCCCAGCCCGCCCAGCAGCGAGCCTTCCTCGCGACCGCCACCGCCCGCAGCCGGTGCGGCCATGACGATACGGTTGGCCAGGCGCGACAGCGGCAGCGACTGCAGCCATACACGCCCCGGGCCTTGCAGCGTGGCGAAGAACAGACCTTCACCGCCGAACAGCGCAGTCTTGATCTTGCCGACGTACTGGATGTCGAAGTCCACGCTGGGCTGGAATGCCACTACGCAGCCGGTGTCGACGCGCAGCACTTCACCCGGCGCGAGATCCTTCACCAGCAGGGTGCCGCCGGCATGCACGAAGGCCATGCCGTCACCATCGAGCTTCTGCATGATGAAGCCCTCTCCGCCAAACAGACCGGCGCCGAGCTTCTTCTGGAAGGCAATGCCCAGCGACACGCCACGCGCAGCACAGAGGAAGGAGTCCTTCTGGCACATCAATGTGCCGCCGAGTTCGGCGAGGTCGACCGCGACGATCTTGCCCGGGTAGGGCGCGGCGAAGGCGACGCGGCGTTTGCCATTTCCTTCGTTGTGGAACACCGTGGTGAACAGCGACTCGCCCGTGAGCAGTCGCTTGCCCGCGCCGAGCAGCTTGCCGAACAGGCCGCCCTGCTGGGCCGAGCCGTCGCCGAACACGGTGTCCATCTCGATACCCTGCTGCATCATCATCATCGCGCCGGCTTCGCCGATCGCGGCTTCACCGGGGTCGAGCTCGATCTCGACGTATTGCATTTCGTTGCCGAAGATTTCGTAGTCGACGACGTCCATGGCCATGGTTCTGCTCCTGAGAATCAAAGAGAAGGGAAG
This sequence comes from Viridibacterium curvum, assembly GCF_039544165.1. Classification (NCBI taxonomy): domain Bacteria; kingdom Pseudomonadati; phylum Pseudomonadota; class Betaproteobacteria; order Rhodocyclales; family Rhodocyclaceae; genus Viridibacterium; species Viridibacterium curvum. Next base: position 441,194 of record NZ_BAABLD010000017.1, on the reverse strand, counting down.
GAAATCGGGTGTCAGCGGGTAACGCGGACACCCTCTCCAGGCGGTTATGACCGTTTCACGGATGTTGCGTTGCCATATTCAATCAAATCGTCGAATTATTTGCAGTCCGGGCTTGGTGGCTTCGTGACGTGACGGATAAAATCCATTCGTGGTCAAGTACTTGCTGACGGCAACGACCGCGTCCAGACATATAAACATAAAGACGCTGCAAACCCATTGCAGACGTCATTCGAGGAGACTGACGATGAAACTCAACGCCTTCGCCGGCGTGCTGGCGCTGAGCACAGCGCTGCCCGCTTTTGCGGCGACAGATTATCCCAGCGGGTACACCAAGTGTGCGCAGAACACGGGCGCTACCTGCACCATGAGCGGCACCAACAATGTCGCGCTCGGCAAGTCCGGCGAGTTCGTGTATGCCGTCAAGACTGGCAGCTTTGCCTGCACCGGCTCTGCATTTCCGACCAACAGCTTCACCACCAGCGCCTGGTGCTCGGTGGGCTCCGCCGCAACCGGTAGTTCCTCAAGTACGGCCAGCAGCGCGGTGGCGTCGTCCAGCTCGTCGAAGTCAAGCAGCTCGACCGCGGCATCTTCGTCATCCTCGTCGAAGTCCAGCAGTTCCCTCGCCAGCAGCTCCGTCTCCAGCAGTGCGCAGAACGGCAAGCAGGTCGAAAAGCTCGACCGTGGCGTGACCGCGATCTACACCGGCAGCGGCGTGTTCATCAGCTGGCGTTCGCTGGGCACCGATGTTTCGGGCATGACGTTCAATGTTTATCGGAACGGTACGAAGCTCAACAGCTCCGCGCTGACGGTGACCAATTACAGTGACAGCAGCGGCACATCCAGCAGCAGCTATACGGTCAAGCCCGTGATCAACGGCGTGGAGCAAACGGCCGATGCGGCCAAGGCCACCTGGTCAACGGTGTACAAGTCCATCCCCATCCAGCAACCCGCAGGCGGCACGACGCCGGATGGTGTGGCATACACCTACGAAGCCAATGACGGCACGCCGGCTGATCTGGACGGTGACGGTCAGTATGAAATCATCCTCAAGTGGCAGCCCACCAATGCCAAGGACAATTCGCTGTCGGGCTACACGGGCAACACCATCATCGACGCGTACAAGCTCGACGGCACACGCATGTGGCGTATCGACCTCGGCAAGAACATCCGCGCCGGCGCGCACTACACGACCATGGTCGCGTATGACCTCGACGGTGACGGCAAGGCCGAGGTGATGCTCAAGACGGCCGATGGCAGCAAGGATGGCAAGGGCACCGTGATCGGCGACTCCAGCGCCGACTATCGCAACAGCTCGGGCTACGTCCTGTCTGGCCCGGAATACCTGACCGTGTTCAACGGTCAGACCGGCGCCGCGATGGCCACGACCAACTATTTGCCGGGGCGCGGCACGGTTTCGAGCTGGGGTGACAACTACGGCAACCGCGTTGACCGTTTCCTGGGTGGCGTGGCCTACCTTGATGGCAAGCGTCCCAGCGCGATCTTCTCGCGTGGCTATTACACGCGTGCCGTGGTCGTGGCCTGGGATTGGCGTGATGGCAAGCTCACGCAGCGCTGGACCTATGACACGGGCAGCAGCACCTCCACCACCACTTCGGCCTACCATCAGGGGGCGCACTGGCTGAGTACCGGTGATGCCGATGGCGACGGCAAGGACGACATCATTTTCGGTGCTGCAGCGATCAGCAGCAGCGGCACGCTGATGTACAGCACGGGCCTGTGCCACGGCGATGCACTGCACTTTGGCAAATTCAACCCGGCACGTTCCGGCATGGAGGTGTTCATGGTGCACGAGACGCCGGACTGCTACGGCAGCAACGGTGTCGAAATGCACGATGCGGCCACCGGCAAGATCCTGTGGGGCAAGTCGGGTGAAGGCGTCGACGTGGGCCGTGGTGTGTGCGGCGATATCGACGCCAACTACCTGGGTGAAGAGTGCTGGGGTTCGCGTGGCGGTCTGGTCGCGGCCAACGGTACGCAGATCTCGACCTCGGCGCCGAGCCCGAAGAACTTCATGGTCTGGTGGGATGGCGACCTGATGCGCGAGATCCTCGACGGTACGGTGATCTCCAAGTGGAATGCTTCCTCGTTTAGCGCGACGACCCTGGTGTCGGCCACCTCGGCCGCTTCCAACAACGGCACCAAGGCGACACCTGTCCTGTCGGCTGACCTGTTCGGTGATTGGCGTGAGGAAGTGGTGTGGCGCAGTTCGGACAACAAGTCCCTGTTGATCTACAGCACGACGGCGCCGACCACCTACAAGTTCACCACGCTGATGCACAACCCGCAGTACCGCGTGCAGGTGGCGGACCAGAATGCTGCCTACAACCAGCCGCCGCATCCGAGCTTCTACCTCGGCACGGGCATGAGCACGCCGGCTGCGGTGCCGGTCTACACGCCGTAAGCGGCGCATGCTGGAATGAACGGGCTGCCGGTTGGCAGCCCGTTTTTTGTTGACGAGTGAGCATCACCACAATGCACGGAATGAAATATCTGATCGGGCTGTGTCTCTCGTGGGCAGGCGCTGCCATGGCGCACGAGCCTTTCGAGATCACGACCAATGTGCGGCTGTTTGCCGAGCGCATCAGTCTGCAGGTTGTCGTCACCGATACAACCGCAGCCTTGCTGTGCGTACCCGCTGCAAAGCGCATGGACGCGGAAGTCCTGCGCGCCAACGAGGCAGAGGTCAAACGCTGCGTAAGCGGGCTTTACGCGGCCCGCAGTGGCGACAAGCAACTGATGCCTGTGTCAGTCGACGTGACCCTGAACCCCGAGAACGACCTCGTCGGCAACGTCGACTACCCCGCTGCCGGACGTGAGGCGCTGCATTTCTCCGCCGTGCATCTTGCACGCCTCAAGGACCCGACTTATGGCGCGACTTTCACGGCGACTGGCGCAGGTGTCTTCTACGTGCAGAAGCTGCTGCGTGCAGACGACGCCGAGGTGTCGTTCTTGCCCGCTGGCGATGGTGCCGGCAAGGAGAGCAGCTTCAGTGAATTCCTCGCGCTGGGCATCGAGCACATCCTCACCGGCTACGATCACCTGCTGTTCCTCGCGGCCCTGCTCATCGTATGTCGGCAGCTGCGCACCGCGCTGATCATCATCACCGCTTTCACGCTGGCGCATTCGATTACGCTGGCGCTCGCGGCACTCGACATCGTTCAGTTGTCGGGTCGGCTTGTCGAGCCTGTCATTGCTGCGACCATTGTGTTTGTCGGTCTCGAAAACCTGTGGCGAGCCCGACGGAGCGAACAGGAGCTGCGCGGTCGTTGGGTGCTGACTTTCGTCTTTGGCCTCATGCACGGCTTCGGTTTTGCCGGCGCGCTGCGCGAATCCGGCCTGCCCCCGGGCGGCATGGAATTGATTGCGCCGTTGCTGGCCTTCAACCTGGGCGTCGAAACCGGGCAGCTGGCCGTGGCGGCCGTGTTCCTGCCGCTGCTGTTCTGGCTGCGGCGCTTTGCCTGGTTCAATCAGCGCGTGCTGATGCCGGCATCGATACTCGTCGCACTCGCGGGTCTGTGGTGGTTGCTGGAGCGGACCGTCCTTTAAGCCTCAGCTGAAGAAGCCCGCGTCCGCATTGAAGTAGCCGAGACGCGGGAACACTTCGCCTAGCACCGCATCGCTGGCACCAAACCATTTGGCGAGCGTAGCGGCATAGGTTTCCACCGAAGTGGTGGGAATCCAGTTGCCGTTGCCGCCTGAATCGTCCGGGCCATTGAGTTGGTGAGTGGGGAAGGTGCCGTAGAGCTTGCCGCCCTGCACCGCGCCACCCGCGATGATGTGATGGCTGCCCCAGCCGTGGTCCGAGCCTTGCCCGTTGGAGGTGAAGGTACGTCCGAAGTCCGACGCGGTAAACAGGGTCACGTTGTTGGCGATGCTGAGTTCGGTCGTCGCCGTCTGGAATGCCGACACGGCAGCGCTGATTTCGCCGAGCAATTCGTTCTGCCGCTGCAGCTGATCTTCGCCATGCGTGTCGAAGCCGCCGATGCTGCAGAAGAAGCATTGACGCTTGAGCCCCAGCCTGGTGCGTGCCGAGATGAGCCGCGCCACCATGCGCAACTGGGCGCCGAGGCCTGTGTCGGGGAACGTAGTAGTGAGTGCGCTGCCGGCGAGGGCGTCGGTGAGAATGGCCTGCACGTCGATGGAGCGCGCCATCACATCCAGCCAGCCCTGTTCGAGCAGGTGGTCGTGCTTCTCGCTCATGGTCGCCGTAATCGCCGCCGACAGCGGATCACTGCCTTTGGGGTCGTAGAAGTCGAAGCCGAAATTGCCCGACGCAGACACCTTGTAGGGCGTGAGAACGCTGTCGCTGGTCTCCCACAGGTTGTTGCCTGTCACGGAGACGACGCTGTAACCACGATTGAGCGTACTGCCGTCGACCATGCGCTCGACGAGGCGGCCACCCCAGCCCGAGCGGGGCGTCTGGTATAGCGAGGCCTGCCACTGCGCCTGCTGGTCAGAGTGTGAAAACAGGTTGTCGGGCAGCGGCACCGAACGCGCGTTCCACTGCGCCTTGCTGGTGGGCACCATCAGCGGGCCGACGTTGGCGACGACAGCGGCCTTGCCCGTGTCGAAGAGTTGTTTGATGCCGCTCATCGCAGGGTGCAGACCGTAGCGGATGCCGCCGGTATTGCTCGGTGCGATCAGCTGCAGCGCGTCGCGCGGCAGGGCGAGGTTGCTGCGAATGCCGGCATAGCGGTTGTAATCGCTGGTCTCATAGGGAACGAGCAGGTTGTTGCCGTCGTTGCCGCCGAACATGAAGATGCAGACAAGAGCCCGGTAGTCTTCGCTGGTGGAGAGCTGTGCGAGGGCATCGAGCTGGCTGAGCAGGGCAGCGCCCGCGCCAGTCGCTCCGGCGTACTTGAGGAAGCGGCGGCGTTGGATGTTCGTCGTCATGTTGTTCACCGTTGCACCACGAAGTCAGGTGAGAGGCTGGTCAGAATCAGTGCCGCCTTGACGCGTTGCGAGCGATTGGCGGGCATCGCCGTGAGCATGGTGATCATGCGGCTGCGCATCGTGCTGCTCATCTGGTAGTTGCAGAACAGCGCGTTGATGCGGTCGGTCAGTGCGGAAGGGGTCGAGGCAAGTGCTTCGAGTTCTGTCGTGTCGAGCTTGAGGCGCGAATCGCCCCAACCGTAGCCACCGTTGTTGAAGAGATCCGCGAAGAAGTTGAGCGAGCCCACGGCCGTGGTTTCGGTGGTGATCTGGAACTCGGGCGAGTAGAGGCCGGCCTTGGCAATCGCGCCGGGCGCGCGGTAGTTCGGCGAGAAGTAGTTGAACACCGAGGGTGCCAGCAGCGGGCTCTGGCCCAGGCCGTTATCGGCGCTGTCGAGGTAGTGGATCATGTTGATGCCGTTGGCGCTCTTCGCGTTCAGCGCACGCAGCATGTTGGCAAACCTGATCACCGGCTCGCGCTGCTTGCCGAAGTTGACCGGCGCCGCCGCGTTGCGCGCCTCCGCATCGAGCAGAATCGCCTGCACCACAGCGCGCAGGTTGCCGCGCACGCCCGTGCCGTCGTTGTTGAACACCGTGGCGACGCGTGCGATGTAGTCCTTGCTCGGGTTGCTGGTGACAAGGCGCTGGATCAGCTGACGCGAGATGAAGGGGCCGACATTGGGGTGATTGAAGATGTTGTCGATGGCATCTTCCAGATCCTTCTGCGGCGTCTGTCCGGCAGGGATCGCCGTGCCGTTCAGCAGCGTCTTGGCGCCGTTGTCGTGCTGTGCCGGGAAGGGCTTCATCGGGCTCACCCATGCAGCCGGCACTTCCTCCTCGGCATCGTCGAACTTCGTTGCATTCGGGTAACTCCAGCCTGTGAAGGCGCGCGCGAATTCCTTCACCGTCGCTTCGTCGTAGGTCGGGATGCTCTTGCCGCTGCCATCGAGCTGCGGCGTACCGTCTATGTTCAGTTTCACCAAGCCGATCGAGAACAGCTGCAGCACTTCGCGTGCGTAGTTCTCATTCGGGTGGGCGCCGGTCTTGGTGTCTTCCTTCTCGCTGTTGATCATGTTGAGGTAATAACCCATGGCCGGGTGCAGGGTCACGTCCTTCAACACCTGGCGATAGTTGCCGAAGGCATTGCGGTTGAGCATGTCCCAGTAGCTGGACATGGCGTAAGGGCGAATGTCGGGTGCGATGTTGGAGATGACGACGATCTCGCCCAGCGCGAAGGCCATGCGGGCGCGCAGCTGATCCTTGCCGAACAGCCATTGCTGCCACACGGCCTCGTAGCTCATCTCTTCGGTGGCTTTGGCGCCGCTCTCGCGCAGGCGCTGCTGGTCGAGGTAACTCGTGTGCAGCATGGTGCCGGTGTTGAACTGCTCCCACAGCCACAGCGGATAGCCCTTGGCGCGCAGATCATTGATCTCGCTGACCGACTTGATACCGAAGGTGGCCTGCGTCAGGAAGCGCGCCGCATCGGCGCTGGAGGGCTGCGCGTCGGACGCCGCAGCAGGTGGCGCAGTCTGGCCCGAGCCCGGCAGGTTTTCTGCCGTCACTGTGGCGGGCGGGCTGCTGCTGGCACTGCCACCGCCACCTGCACCACCACAGGCAGCGAGCAGTGTCAGTGCGCTCAAGAGGCACAGGCTGCCAAGCCATGCGCGATGCGAACGCGGGGAACCGGCTGCGCGGCACGCAGTCCATTGAAGAAGGTTCATGAACTAACTCTCTCGGTTGGCGTCCCGCTCTGCTCCCGCGGAGCCGGACACGACGCTGTTCTTATTGATGAGTCGCAGTGTAGGCAGGCAAGGTTTCAGCGCATCCGCAGCAGGATGTGCGGGGGATGACAGGCGATTGGTGGTGAAGCGCCCTGATCAGGCTGTCGGGCTGCGGCGACAGTTGCCAGCGGCGTGACCGCGCGGCCTGACTTACACTGCCAGCTGCCGCAACACGAAAGCACCACAATGATTGCCCTGCACCCCTTGCTTGAACAGATCGCTGCGCAGTCCGGCAGCAACGACGGCACCCTTCTTGTCGAACTTGTCCGTCACCTGCGCCCGGCGCGCGCCGATTCGGCCGACGACGCCCGCCAGCGCATGCAGCTGCTCATTGCCGTGCTGCGTGGTCAGCCGGACCTTGCCGCCGGCCTGCAGCGCTACCTCGGGGCCTTGCTGACAGCGCGCGATCACAGCTTTCTTTACGCAGAGAGCGGCATCCTCGCCAACACGGGGTTCTTCAGCGAGCTGCGCCATCGACTCGGCAATCGCGTGCTGCCGCCGGTGCTTGACCCGCGCTTTCTGCGTGATCTGCTCGACGAAGTGTTTGACGAAGATGACGACGCCACGTGGCTGGCGCACATCACGCCCGAGCTGTGGCAGGCGCTGCTGGACGTGCTGGCATGTGCCGACAGCACCCTGCACCACATACGCCTGGAGCTCGGCGAGGCGCTGCGCATCCTGGCCTGCCGGCTTGCCGCATTGGGCCTGGAACCCGACATGGTGCGTTACTACCCCGCGCTGGTGGAGTACGGCTCGCCCTTCCTCGCACAGCAGCGCGAGATGGAGCAGGTGATTGCCGACCTTCAGCAGCGCAATGGTGACGCGCAAGCCGTCGCCATCGACAGTGCGCATGCCGACGTGCTGCTCGACCAATGCCGCGATGTGCTGGCGCGCATTCGCCGACAGTCGCGCGACGCGGGCGCTGCCGTCAAGCTGACCTGGCACCTGACGCGTGCCGAGCAGATCATCGAGCGCATGCACACCATGCTCGGGCTGCTCAAACCCGCTGAAGCAACGCCCAGGGTGACGGCCGCGATGCAGTTCCTGATCGAACTGGTGCGTGCCGAGGCGCGGCGCAACAGCGTGCGCGATCTCGTCAGTGGCGTCACCGATCTGCTCTCCATGCAGGTCACCGAGCATGCGAGTAAGACCGGCGAGCACTACGTGGCGCGCGATCGCAGCGAGTTCTTCGCCATGTTTCGCAAGGCCGCGGGGGCCGGCGTCATCGTCGCCTTCATGGCCATCATCAAGATGTTCATCACCAGCCTGCATCTGCCACCGCTATGGGAGGCTCTCGGCTACAGCCTCAACTACGGTCTGGGCTTTGTGCTGGTGCACGTGCTTGGCTTCACCATTGCCACCAAGCAACCCGCCATGACGGCGGCTACGCTGGCTGCCGCGCTGGACCCCAGGAAAGGCAGCGCGGGCGCACTGGACGAGCTGGTCGAGACCATTGCGCAGGTGTCGCGCACACAGATCATCGCCATTGCAGGCAATGTGCTGCTGGCGCTCATCGTCTCCTGCGCCATCGCGTTCGCCTGGCCGCTGGTGTTTGGCGCGCCGCTGATCGGCACCGAGAAGGCCGGGCACCTGCTGCATGACCTGCATCCCCTGCTCAGTCTTGCCATTCCGCATGCGGCGATTGCCGGCGTCTGCCTGTTCCTCTCCGGCCTCATCTCCGGCTACTACGACAACAAGGCCATCTACAACCGCGTGCCGGATCGCCTGCGGCGCGTGAAGTGGCTGCGGCGGCTGCTGGGCGAGCGGCGACTCGATGGGCTGGCGGTCTACATCGAGCACAACCTCGGTGCACTCGCCGGCAACCTCTCGTTCGGCTTCATGCTCGGTTGCATGGGCACCATAGGCTTCCTGCTCGGTTTGCCGCTCGACATCCGCCACGTCACCTTCGGCGCGGCCAACCTGGCCTACGGTTCACAGGCGCTGGGCTTCCAGGTGTATTGGGTTGATGCGCTGGCGGTCAGCGCAGGCGTGCTGCTGATCGGCCTCACCAACCTCGCGGTCAGCTTCTCGCTCGCACTGCGTGTGGCGCTCAAGTCACGCCGCGTCCACCTTGCCGGCGTGCGTGCACTGCCGGGTATGGTGCTGCGGCGGTTCTGGCAGCGGCCGCGTGACTTTTTCTGGCCGCCGGCCGAGTGAGCTGCGCTCTTTTGAGCGCAGCTGGACCTATGCACTTGCCCGCTTGAAAGCAGGAGGCGCGGGCTCTGGCGGGGTATCTAGATGCCTACTTCCAGTCCATCGGGACGGCGAAGCGCATGTCCCTGTCCAGCCAGCGCCGGAGGCCCGGGTACATGGCATCGCCCAGCCTGGTCAGAGTGCCACATTGGGTGAACGCCGACATGACGGATGCGTTGAATCGATTTGCCGCGATCAGCATGGGGCCATCGTAAAGTTCAGCGGTCAGTTCAGCGCTGGGTAGTCTTTGCGAGTCCAGCGGAGGTCTCAACTCCAGCTTGACGAAGCGCAACACGAGTCGGCGACCCTTGTGGGCGAGAACGTCCGGCACAATCACGAAGGAGCGAAGCCCTGATTCGTCATCATCCTTATCCGCCATCTCTACGCGTAAATTCTGTGATGCCTCGCGAAGCCACGCGCAGCCACGAACGTCCTGCGGGGGTTCCGGCGACGTCGGGAACAGCGGGTGAGCGCCCAGGGCAACGGGCTCTTGTGGATGCAGTCCGCTACAGTCAGGCCCGCATTCAGGCAGGCGATTGGTCGCGAGCCATTCACTGAGATCGAGACCGAGATTGACGGCCAAGCCTGAGATCATTCCGCAGAAAGAGTCATAGTTCCGCAGGGTCTTGTCTTCGATCTCGAAGACTGAAACGGGCTTGTTGTCCTGCATGAACTCGAAGCGATAGCCGAGACGACGATTTTCGCCGTCCTTTTTCGGCACGTACAAGCGAATGACCGTGATGTTGAGTTTGCGACTCGCCTTGGCAAACTCATCTTCGGGTACGAGTTGGGCGCGGCCATTGGCGCTGCCGAGAAAAGACTGGACGAATTTCTCATGCCAGTTGCAGCCTTCCAGGTCCGGCGGAGGGGAGACCCCTGGTGCGAAGACCGGCCTGGCTGTAAACGCGATGGTTTCTGCGGCGGTAGTGGCGCCACTGGCCAAAACCAATGCAATGGCGGAAATACACGCCGCCAGGGTCTTTCTCATCTTTTATCTCCGATTCTGACTTCGTTTTCTTGCATCCAGCATCCAGCATCCAGCATCCAGCATCCAGCATGGGCATTCACCGCACCATGTGCGCTTAGCGCAAGGCTGCCTGGCCTCTACTGCGGGAGCACCGAAGAGCGGCCATAGCCGCACCTTCGGTGCGACAGGTTTCGCTACGGGCATGATCTTTTTCGCGCCCCCAACTTGCTGAGGCCGACTGACGAAAGTCACTGCTGCCAGTTGGCCGGCAGGCCAGGGTCTTTCATCAGCCATTTGACGACGTCGCCCATGGCCCTGTCACCCAGTCTGGCCATCGTTTTGCAGAGTGTGGAGCCATGAAATGACGTGTCGTTGCTGAAGCGCCGCGCTGCTACCAGCATCGGCCCGTCGTGCAACTCGGCGGTCAAGTCTGTCGAGGCGTTGTCCTGCGGATTGGCGGGTTTCAGATTGAGCTTGTCAAAGCGCAAGACAAGTCGACGCCCCTTGTAGTCGACAATATCCTCCTGCGCGATCTTTGTTGTGATCGGCAGAAGGCCTGCGCCAGTCGGCTCCTTGTCCTTCATCCTGTCTTCCGACTCGTCGTTCAGCGTCTCGCTCAGATCCGGCATCACGCTCGTCAACCAGTCACATTTTCCGAGGCTCTTGACGAAGTCGCCTGACGGGAAGAGCGGTTGCGCACCTATGGCAATGGGTTCGCGGGGGTGCAATCCGGTACATTGCGGGCCACAGTCTGGCAAGCGATTGAGAGTCAGCCATTCCGCCGTGTCTTTGGCGAGATTGGTTGCCAAGGCGCCCATCAAGCCGCACACCGGTTCGTTGTCGCGCAGCGTGCGATCTTCGATCTGTCTGAGTGCAACCAGCTTGCCGTCCTGCATGAACTCCAGTTTGTATGCGAGACGACGCTTCTGCCCACCCAGCCTGGGGGCAAACAATCGTGTGACGGTCACCTTCACCTTGCGTGGCGCCTTGGCCATTTCGTCATCAGACATCTCCAAGACCAACCCGTTGGTCTCGGCGACCAGTGTGCGGACGAACTTTGCATGCCAGTTGCAACCATTGATGTCCGGCTGCGTCTCTATGTTTGATGCAAACGCTGGCGCAGCCGCGATGCCCACAGGCGAGGGGTGGGCGGCTGTGCCTGGCTTCGCGGTAGCGATGACGAACAGGGCGAGCGCAGCGGTAAGGCTTGTCTTCATGCAGTTTCCAGCGTGGTCGAATGGTTGATCAAATCGTGCGGCCGTAGCCCGCCGCATGCCGCTTGAGCATAGCGCAATTGCTGCTTTGCAGATGCCTGCGCCCAGCCCTCCTGGCACGCTTTACCCGATCCGGATTTACGTCAGTCGCATCAAAAGTCAGACACGGGCGAGCGTGCCAGAACGCCGATCGCGGCCTCAAAAGCGTCAAGCCATCACCGCCCGCTCGCTCGCCCAGGTGCGCAGCTGCCCGACCTGCTCGCTCATCACCACCGACAGCGGCCGCGTCTTGCCCAGCTCGGCGAGGATCAGCTCGCTCGACATCGCACCACCGGCCTGCGCTTCGAAGCAGGCGCTGATGACGGCCTGCTCGATCTCGGCGCCCGTGAAGCCCTCGCAGGCCGAGGCAAGCGTGGTCAGGTCGAAGCTGGCGGGGTCGAAGGCGCGGCTCTTCAGATGAATCGCGAAGATGTCGGCGCGCACCGCTGCATCGGGCAGGTCGACGAAGAAGATTTCGTCGAAGCGCCCCTTGCGCAGCAGCTCGGCGGGGAGTGCCCGGATGTCGTTCGCCGTCGCGGCGATGAACACCGGCTTGTCGCGCTCCGCCATCCAGGTGAGCAGGGTCGCCAGCACGCGGCGGCCCACACCGCCATCGGTGTCGGACGAGCCCTGCGCCATGCCCTTCTCAATCTCGTCGATCCACAGCACGCAGGGCGCCAGCGCCTCGGCCGCCTGCAGCGCATTGCGCAGGTTGCGCTCGGTCTCGCCGTGGAACTTGTCGTAGAGGCTGCCGATATCCAGCCGCGCCAGCGGCACCTTCCAGCTGCTCGCAATGGTGCGTGCGGCCAGGCTCTTGCCACCGCCCTGCACACCCAGCAGCAAGACCCCACGCGGGCTGGGCAAGCCCGGCTGCGGGTTGCCGAAGGCTTTGGCGCGCAGCGCCAGCCAGCGCTTGAGGTTGGGCAGGCCGGCGACCGCATCTGGCGCGATCTCGCGGAATTCGATCTCCAGCGCCGAGTCGCTGAACATCTCGCGCTTCACCTTCACCACGCGCGCCACGTCGGCCTCGGTGATCGAGCCGTCATCGCGGATCGACAATCTCAACAGACGCCGCACATCTTCCTCGCACAACCCCAGCAACTGTTGCACGAGGCGGTTGGCGACCTGCTGCTCGCCATCCACCTTGCGGCCGTCTCTTGACTTCGCGTAGAGCTCGATCTCCTCGCGGAAAATATCGCGTACCCGTTTGGCATCCGGCAGAGTCAGGGTGTGGAACAAGGCGTGACGCGCAATCTCCGGCGGCAGCGTAATGCGCGGCCCGATCAGCACCAGCGCCCGGTGCTTCTCCGGGTGTGCGAAAGCAATCTCGCGCAACAGGCGCTGCACGGCGGCCTGTTCGAGGAAGGGATGAATATCCAGCAGCACATAGATGCCCGCCGGCCCTTCCTTGTCGATGAAATGCAGCGCGGCTTGCAGCTCGGTCGTATCTTCGAACTCGCGCACCTGCCCGGGGTCTTCCGCCTGCTGCCGCCCCTGCCAACCCTCCACCGTGGGCATCCAGTCCGCCTGCTTCACACCGCTGTAGCGGAAGTTGCGATGACTCAAACCATCCGCCACGCTCCACTCATGACAAGCCTGATTGCCCTCGTCCGCAATCTTGCGGATCAGCGACAGCGCACGCGGCTCTTCGTGTGTCTCGATGCAGACGATGGGGAAGCGGGCGCTGAGGGCGGTGCGGAGGGATTCGAGGTCGGTCATGGGCTGGCTTCGAGGTTGTACCGATGGTTGCTTGCGGGATGTGTAGGGTGGGCACGGTATGCCCACGCGGTGTGTTCACCGTGGTCCGAGCGCGTGGGCTCACCGAGCGCACCCTACCGGGCCAGGGCCGACTTCAGATAGTTAACAAACGAAGTACATGACAGCAGGAAGTACTTTGCGTCGTCTTGTGTGAGATTCGGTTCGTCGAGCATTGCGTGGCGAATGCCGCTTTCATCGTTGGCATATCCGTACAATTTGGAGAACCCGTCCTTAAGCGCCGCGTGAAGTTTTCCAGTCTTCTCAAGGGCTTTCAGTGCTTCACCAAGCGTAGCTTTCGGATTTTCCGACACCAATCTAGCCATAGCCTCTACTGCGGAAATTGATTCTTTGATCGAGTTTCTGTAGTCCGGGCTCTTTCGATCTGATAGCAGCGCGAGTGCTCGCTCGAGGTGTGCGGTGACGGAGGAAAAGCGTGTGTCCGCGAGCGCTTCTTCAAGCATTTTGCGCTCTTGCTCCCCCGTGATGTCTGCGAGTTTTCCGTCGATGAACCGGAAGGCAGACATTTCTCTAGCGAGAACACCGTTCAGAAATTCGGGCAGGCGCGATCGTGTCTTGAGCGTAGCTACTACGAACTCAAGGAAATCGTAGACTTCGTTCCAACTGGCAGTGAAGAAGTAGTCACGAATGATCTTGAGGATTCTTTCACTGCGGTCGCGATTCGCGAAGCTCGGTCGTTCATCAATCGGACGCTTGAAATAGCGAAACCATAGCTGGGCGCTGAAGTCGTCGATCTCTGGGAGTTTTCCGTATCGGTGATGCAGGAAGTCACTGGACTCCCATACAGCGACGTGCAATGTGTTCCAAAGTGAATTTCGAAGCTCATCCGTCATGCCATCCACTTGGATGGTTTGCCTGACAGGCTTGAGTCCCTTTCGTTCGCTGAAAGTCTTCATTGGCGCCTAGAAAATCTAACGTGTTTTATCTGACAAACTGAACAGCCCAGCTCCATTCTCCCACCCCACCTTCCGCGCCATCTCCGGCGGCAAACCTCCCAGCCATTCCCGCGCAGCCTGCATGAGTCCTTCGTAGTCTTCCCAGCGGGCGTTGATCCAGGTATCTGAACCAATCACGAAGCGATCCGGCATCTCGGTGATGAGTGCGCGCCATTCTCGGCTGAGCTGGCCGCCTGCGGCGGTGAGGCCGGGGCGGTAGGAGAGTTCGCCGATGAGTTTGGGGTAGCGCTTCATGAGGGCGCGCACGCGCTCGACGCTGGGGGCGCTGATGCCGGTGTGGGCCCAGATGAGACGGGCCTGCGGGGCGTGGGCCATGAGCAGGTCGATGGCATCGTCGTCGACGTGGGCGAGGACGGCGAGGTTCTTTGCTTCGGCGAGCTGCATGAGCTTGCGGGCGACGGGGCCGTTGGCGTTGGCGCTGTCGTAGAGGTGGAATTCGCCGATGCCACGGTAAGGTCCGGCAGCGGTGCCTGTGGCGAGCTCTTGCTCGACCATGGTGTAGATGCTGTCGTCGCGGAACCAGTTGGTGTAATCGTCGCGGTTGCGATAGAGCCGGATGAAGGGCACGACGGTGAGGCTGATGGCCTGCGTTTCCTTGCGGGCGTTGGCGAGGGTCTTGGTGCCGTCGTTGGGCCTGCTGTTGGCGATGATGCCGCGCACGCCGCTGCGCTGGATGCGGCCCAGCACATCACTGAGCGGGTAGAGCTCGACGAAGGCTTCGACGTTGTAGTGGAGGTGGGCGTCGAAGAGGGGGCCGGTGTAAGGGCTTGCTGCGTGCAGCGGGCCGGACAGCAGCAGGCAGATTGCCAGCAGGATGCTGTGGCGGGTCAGGCGGAGTCTTCGCATGGCAGCAATCCCGAGGGAGAGATGTGCTGCGAGTGTAGCGGCGTGCGGGCCGGCAGGGGAGGGGGGTGGAGGGGAGCGCGCGCCACCGCGACGCGGGGTCGGGTGGCGCGGCGGCCTGCCTCAGTGCGTGAAGCTGATGACCTGCAGGACGGCTGGCGAGAAGGCCAGAACGACTGCGGCGGTGATGCCGACAACAGCGCGGGTGACGGTGGCGTAAGTGCTGGGGTCGTGTTTCATGATGCAACTCCTTTAAGACCGGCTGGACAGAACGCGTCCAGCGCATGGCTGGAGTATTGCTGCCAAGCAGCAAAATGCCATTCGAAGTTTTGGATGGCGGAATGCGCCGCTTTTATCGCGGTCGTCAGGGGGCGACGGACGGGCTGGCCAGGCCGGCGAGGCGCGCGCTGAGCGCATCGGTGTAGGTACTGAACTCGTGCACGTCGTTGTGGCCCGCCCGGGGCAGGATCAGCACGTTGGCGTCGGGTCGTATGGCCTTGAGTGCCTGCGTGTGGGCCGGTGTGACCAGGGTGTCGAGCGCGCCGTGGATCAGCATGACGGGCGCCTTCGCTTTGGCCAGCCATTCGTCGCTGCGCATGGGGTAGCGCGAGAGAAAGGACGGAATCCAGGGGAAATGATCGCGCCCGAGCTGCACGAAGCTGCTGTAGGGCGAGACGAGGATGAGGTCGGCAAACTCGCCGGGTGCGAGCTGGCTGGCAAGCCGAGTGGCCAGCCCGGTGCCCAGCGAGCGGCCGTAGACGACGATGGGGCGGCCCTTGTATTCGCCGGCGACGCTGCGCCACGCTGCCATGACGTCGGCGTGCAGCTGGGCTTCGCTCTCGATCTTGCCGGTGCTTTTGCCGAAGCCGCGATAGTCGAGCATGAACAGGTCGTAGCCGGCGCGGCGGTAGAACTCGGTGCTGGGCAGCCAGATGTCGAGATTGCCCGCGTTGCCGTGCAGGAAGAAGATCAGCCCCTTCGCGTCGGGCTGGCGGAAGTGCAGCGCGGAGAGCGTGGCGCCGGGCACCTCGACCTTGCGCTCGACGACGCCGGGTTTGTTGAACTCGAAATCGGCGGGCAGGGGCGTGGGGTAGAAGAGCAACTTCTCCTGTCGCCAGATGATGGTGGCCACCAGGGCGGCGTAGCAGACGAAGGCAGCGAGGAGGATCCAGAGGGCGGTGCGGAGCATGCGGAGGACTCTGTGCGTGACTGGACCAGTGTACGCAAATGCGGGGACAGCCGCGCGCTTCCCCACGTCATTCCCGAGAAGGCGGGAATCCAGCGGCGTTACCGCCCGTTGCACTGTCACTGGATTTCCGCCGAAGCCCTCTCCGCCAGCCCCTCTCCCCCAGCCCCTCTCCCGCGGGCGGGCGAGGGGAGCGGAATGCAGCTGCGCCGCGTGTAAAGCGGGCGGGAATGGTGTGTGTGAGCGGGGGCGCTTACAAGCGCCGCAACTTGACCGGCTTGCCCTTGAGCTTGCCGCCCGAGAGGCGGCGCACGACTTCGTCGGCGATGCTGCGTTCAACGGCGACGTAGCTGCTCTGGTCGGTGATCTGGATCTTGCCGATCTGCTCGCGCGTGAAGCCGGCATCGCCCGTGAGGGCGCCGAGCACGTCGCCGGGGCGGATCTTGTCGCGGCGCCCGCCGAGGATCTGCAGGGTGGCCATTTGCGGCAGCAGAGGGGCGTCGTCGCCAGCCAGTTCGGCCAGCGCATGCCATTCGGGTTCAATGTTGCAGGCGGTGGCGATGCTGCCGATGCGGCGTTTGTCGCCGGGGCTCATCAAGGTCAGCGCCCAGCCGTCCTGCCCGGCGCGGCCGGTGCGGCCAACGCGGTGCAGGTGCACCTCGGGGTCAGGCGTGGTGTCGACGTTGATGACCATGTCGAGGTCCTTGATGTCGAGCCCGCGTGCAGCGACGTCGGTGGCGACGAGCACGGTGCAGCTGTGGTTGGCGAACTGGATCAGCACCTGGTCGCGGTCGACCTGTTCCATCTCGCCGTGCAGGGCCAGCGCGGCGATGCCTTGCGCCTGCAGCACGTCGAGCAGGTCGCGGCATTGCTGGCGGGTGTTGCAGAAGGCCAGGGCGCTTACGGGGCGGTAGTGGCGCAGCAGCGGGGCGATGGCCTGCAGGCGTTCTTCGTGTTTGACCTCGTAGAAGCGCTGGCGGATGGTGGCGCTGCTGTGCGTCTCCTCAATCGTCACCATCTCGGGTTCGCGCTGGAACTCTCGCGCAATGCGGGCAATGCCATCCGGGTAGGTGGCAGAGAACAGCAGGGTCTGGCGACGCGTCGGGCAGTGACTGACGACGTAGTCGATGTCGTCGATGAAACCCATGTCGAGCATGCGGTCGGCTTCGTCGAGCACGAGCATGGCAAGGCCGTCGAGCTTGAGGGCGCCGCGTTCGAGGTGATCCATGATGCGGCCGGGTGTGCCGACGACGATGTGGGCGCCGTGTTCGAGGCTGGCGCGCTGCGGACCGGCTGGCACGCCGCCGCACAGGGTGACAACCTTGATGTTGTCGTGACCGCGCGCGAGGCGGCGGATTTCCTTGGTCACCTGCTCGGCGAGCTCGCGCGTGGGGCACAGCACGAGGCCTTGCACGGCGAACCAGCGCGGGTTGAGCAGGGTGAGCAGTGGCAGTGCGAAGGCGGCGGTCTTGCCGCTACCGGTTTTCGCACGCGCGATGAGGTCGCGCCCGGCCAGCGCCAGCGGCAGGCTGGCGGCCTGGATGGGCGTCATCTCGTGATAGTCGAGCTGCTGCAGTGTGGCCTGTATGGCTGGCGACAGCGGCAGTTCGCGAAAGCTGCGGGTGCTCATCGTTCCTGCTTGCGTGGCGGTTTGCCAGCCGTCTTGCGTGCCGCAAAGGGGCGCTTGGGGCCGGGGCGCTTGGGTGGCAGTGGCGGCTTGCCCTCGGCAATGCGCTTGGCATTGGTCTCGTTGAAGCGGGCTTCGCGCTGTTCGGCGACTTTCTCGGCCTTGGTGGGCGGCGGCAGGGTGGCGCGCCAGGCGGCGATGGCGGCACTGAGGGCTGCGGCATCCGGCTTGCTGGCGGGGTGCGTGGCCGTGAGCTGGTTGCCGGCGAGGCGATCTTTCAGCGACTGCAGGCGCTCTGCGATCTCGCCTTTGGCCTTGACGCCTTTCAGCAGGCCTTGCGCTGTGTCACTGAGGGCATAGCCGTCGAGGCTGGCGATCACCAGTCCGTGGTTGCTCAGGCGCGCGAAGGCATCGAGCAGCTTGGGCTCGGCAGGCAGGCGTGGTTGCAGCGTGCCGAGCGCGATGGCGATCTCCTCGACGTTGGCGGGCCGGCGTTTGCTGGCAAGAGTCAGTGCCAGCAGCAGAAGCGCGTCGGCGTCGTGAATGGGGTGCATGAGGGGCTTTCGGGGAGTCAGCAGCTGAGGGTAGTCGAAACGGTGCCGACTGCGAAGGAATAACGGCGCGGGCCGGAATGTGGGGGTAACAAGCGCAGCACAACTACGCGGTGTGCGCTGGGCAATGGTGGCGCTGCGCTTGGCCGCCTTGCGCGATTGGTGTGCCTGTGCGTTCAGACCCAGTCACGCGGGGGTAGGAAGTCGGTGTAGAGGCGCGCTTCGGGGCTGTCGGGCGCCGGTGTCCAGTCGTACTTCCAGCGCACTTCGGGCGGCATGGACATGAGGATGGATTCGGTGCGACCACCCGATTGCAGGCCGAAGTGCGTACCACGGTCGAAGACGAGGTTGAACTCGACATAGCGACCACGGCGGTAGCACTGAAAGTCGCGCTCTCGCTCGCCCCAGGGTGTGTCGCGACGGCGCTCGATAATGGGCAGGTAAGCGTCGAGAAAGGCGTCACCGACGCTGGCTGTGAGCCCGAAACTCTGCTCGAAGCCGTTGGCGTTGTGATCGTCGAAGAACAGGCCGCCAATGCCACGCGCTTCATTGCGATGCTTCAGATAGAAGTATTCGTCGCACCACTTCTTGAAGCGCGGATGGAGGTCTGCACCGAAGGGGCTGACGGCGCGCTGGCAGGTCTGGTGGAAGTGACGCGCATCCTCTTCGAACGGGTAGTAGGGCGTGAGATCCATGCCGCCGCCAAACCACCAGGCGGGCTCGGCATCGTTGGCCTTGCGCTTGGGTGTTGCGGGTGCCACGTGGGGCTTGCCGCCGCGGCGCAGGGGAGACGCCGCGAAGCGTTGCGCCTTGCTTTCCTCTTCTTCATCCTGCTGGGGCAGATCGGCGCGGAAGTAGCGCACATTCATGTGCACCGTGGGGCAGTAGGGATTGCGCGGATGCAGGACCAGGGACACACCCATGGCTTCGAAGCCGACACCGGCGAGATCGGGCCGGTTGGCAGTCGCACTGGGTGGCAGCTGCTTGCCGAAGACATGCGAGAAATTGACGCCGCCGCGTTCGAAGAAGTTGCCGTTCTCGATGACGCGCGTGTGGCCGCCGCCGCCCTCGGGGCGTTCCCAGCGATCACTGCGGAAGGGTTTGCCGTCGAAGGCTTCGAGCGAGGCGACGATGCGGCTCTGCAGATCTTCGAGATAGGCGCGGACGACTTTGGCGGTCATGAAAGAAGTGTGAACGGAAACAGGCGCGGCGGACAAGAGCCCGCCGCTGTGGAATACCCGCACGCAAGCTATCAGCGGCGGATGGCGCGGTGGCCGATGTCCTTGCGGTACTGCATGCCGTCGAAGCTGATTGCGGCGACGGCCTCGTAGGCGCGCGACTGGGCTTCGCGCACCGAGTCACCCAGTGCGGTGACGCACAGCACGCGGCCGCCGGCAGTCAGCACCTGGCCGTTCTGGTCGGTGGTGCCGGCGTGGAACACGTGTGCGTCTTCGTGTTTGACGTCGAGACCTTCGATGACATCGCCCTTGCGCGGATTTTCGGGGTAACCGTGTGCCGCGAGCACGACGCCCAATGCCACGCGACGATCCCAGTCGGCTTCGACGCTGTCGAGACGACCTTCGATGGCGGCTTCGACGAGATCGACGAGGTCTGTCTTGAGTCGCATCATGATCGGCTGTGTTTCGGGGTCGCCCATGCGGCAGTTGAATTCGACAACGCGTGGTGCGCCACTCTCGTCGATCATCAGCCCGGCATAGAGGAAGCCGGTGTAGGGCAGGCCTTCGGCCGCCATGCCGGCAAGCGTCGGCATGATGATCTCGCGCATCACGCGGGCGTGGATCTGCGGCGTTACGACCGGGGCAGGCGAGTAGGCGCCCATGCCGCCGGTGTTGGGGCCGATGTCGCCATCGCCCAGGCGCTTGTGGTCCTGGCTGGTGGCCATGGCCAGCGCGTTCTTGCCGTCGGCCATCACGATGAAGCTGGCCTCTTCGCCTGCCATGAACTCTTCGATGACGACGCGCGCACCGGCGCTGTACTGCACGCCCAGGGTGTTGTCGACGAGCATCATGTCGATGGCGGCATGCGCTTCGTCGAGCGTCATCGCCACGACGACGCCCTTGCCGGCAGCAAGACCGTCGGCCTTGATGACGATGGGCGCGCCTTGCGCGTCCACGTAGGCGTGGGCTGCTGCGGCGTCACTGAAGGTCTGGTACTTCGCGGTGGGGATGTTGTGGCGGATGAGGAACTGCTTGGCGAAGTCCTTTGAGGATTCGAGCTGGGCAGCCAGACGTGTGGGGCCGAAGATGGGCAAGCCGGCAGCGCGGAAGGCGTCGACGACACCTGCCGCCAGTGGTGCCTCGGGGCCGACCACGGTCAGCCCGATCTGCTCGCGCTTCACGTAGTCGATAAGCTCGGGAATCGCGGTAATCGGTACGTTCTGCAGTGCGGGTTCGCGTGCAGTACCGGCATTGCCCGGGGCGACGTGGATGTTCTGCACGCGCGGTGACTGGGCCAGCTTCCAGGCCAGGGCGTGTTCACGACCGCCAGAACCGATGACGAGGATTTTCATTCGAGGGCTCCTGACTGAAGGCGCAGCAGTAACAAGGCGACGTTACCCGTGCCCTTCTTGATGCCCGGCACATAGGCGGACTCGATCGACACCCATTTGTAACCTACCTGGAAGCTCGGCAGGATGAACGGGAAGGGGGCGTAGCTGAAGTAGTCGTTACGCATCATCAGACCCATCACCGCGCCGACGCCCCAGCGCAGATTGCCCTCACGCCAGATCCAGTTGTAGTTGTAGCCCGCCATCCAGGAGGGCTTGTCCCAGCTGTCCTGAAACTCCATGGCATAGAGACTGCTCCAGTTGCCGCTGGGCATGTACATGCCTTTATTGATCCCGAACGCCGGATGCGGATTGTTGTTCTGGTCGTTGCGCTGTTCCTTGGTGTAAGCGAAGCGCATATGGACGGTCCAGGCCGGCAGCATCAGGCCCCAGTCACCTTCCTTCCACAGCTTCGATGTCGAACCGAAGGTGTCGTCATAGAACTCGCGATAGAAGGGCTTGTCGTTGGGCACCCAGGTGCGTTTCTGGGTGGGAACCGTTGGCTCGGCCTGGGGTGCGGATTCCTGTGCGGATGCCGGCAACACATTGTTCAGCAGCAGGGCGAGGGCGAGCCCCCGCAGGCAAGGCAGGAGAAACTTGGTCATGGCGATCTCAGTGGCGGAAATGGCGGAAGCCGGTGAACACCATGGCGATGTTCTGTTCGTCGGCCGCAGCAATGACTTCGGCATCGCGCATCGAGCCACCGGGCTGGATGACAGCGGTGGCGCCAGCCTGGGCGAGAACGTCCAGGCCGTCACGGAACGGGAAGAACGCATCCGAGGCCACCACGCAACCCGGAATCGCGAGACCGGCATTCTCGGCCTTGATCTTGGCGATGCGCGCTGAATCGACGCGGCTCATCTGGCCTGCACCGACGCCAACGGTCATACCATCCTTGCAGTAGACGATGGCGTTGGACTTGACGTACTTGGCGACGCGCCAGGCGAAGAGCAGGTCTGCGAGTTCCTTGTCGGAAGGCGCGCGCTTGGTCACCACCTTCAAATCAGTCGGGGCCAGCACGGCGTCGTCGTAGGTCTGCACCAGCAGGCCGCCAGCCACGCGCTTGTAGTCGGTCTGGCTGATCTTGCCGAGCGCACAGGTCAGCACACGCACGTTCTTCTTGGCGGCGAGCAGGGCCAGCGCCTCAGGCGTGTAGGACGGCGCAATCAGCACTTCCATGAACTGGGCCGAGACGGCTTCAGCAACCACGGCGTCGACTGTGGTGTTGAAGGCGATGATGCCGCCGAAGGCCGAGGTCGGATCGGTCGAGAAGGCCTTGCGGTAGGCGTCTTGCGCGTCGGCGCCCAGCGCCACGCCGCAGGGGTTGGCGTGCTTTACGATGACGCAGGCCGGTGTGGCGGCGTCGAATGCCTTGACGCATTCCCAGGCGGCGTCCGAATCCGCGATGTTGTTGTACGACAGTTCCTTGCCTTGCAGCTGGGTGTAACCGGCGATGCCGCCTTCAGCGGCGGACAGGTCGCGGTAGAAGGCTGCGGTCTGGTGCGGATTCTCGCCGTAGCGCAGGTCCTGCACCTTGTCGAAGGCCAGTTGCAGGCGCGTCGGATACTCGGCGCGCACTGGCGCCGCTGCGGGTTCGAGCTTGTCGGCATCTACGGCGGTGAGCCAGTTGGCGATCATCGAATCGTAACGGGCGGTGTGGGTGTAGGCCTTGCGGGCGAGTTCGAAGCGCGTCTTGTATGACAGCGTGCCACCGGCCTTCAGTTCGGCAATCACGCCGGCGTAGTCGGCCGGGTCGGTAACGATGCCGACGCCACCGGCCTCCGAGCCGTGGTTCTTGGCGGCAGCGCGCACCATGGTCGGGCCGCCGATATCGATGTTCTCGATGGCGTCTTCGAGCGTGCAGCCGGCTTTGGCGACGGTGGCTTCAAACGGGTAGAGGTTTACGACGACAAGGTCGATGCGCGGGATCTGGTGTGCATCCAGCGTGGCGAGGTGTTCAGGCAGGTCGCGACGCGCGAGGATGCCGCCGTGCACCTTGGGGTGCAGGGTCTTGACGCGACCGTCGAGCATTTCGGGGAAGCCGGTGTAATCACCCACGTCGGTGACAGGGAGGCCCGCATCACGGATGGCCTTGGCGGTGCCGCCAGTGGACAGCAGGGCGACGCCCAGCGCAGAGAGTTCGCGGGCGAATTCGACAACGCCTTGTTTGTCGGAGACGCTGAGAAGGGCTTGAGTAACTTTCATGGGAGACCGTCGCAGGGAATTCAGAAATGAGAAACGAGGGGAATTCAGAGCAAACCATGCTCGATGAGCTTGCGGCGCAGGGTGTTGCGTGTCATGCCCAGCATTTCGGCGGCTTGCGTCTGGTTGTTGCCGGTTTGTTGCATCACGGCCGTGAGCAGGGGGATTTCGACCTGGCGCAGAACCATTTCGTAGACGCCTGTAACAGCTTCGCCATCGAGGTCAGCAAAGTAGCGTTCCATCGCGCGGGCAACGCACAGGGAGATTTCGTTCTTGGAGCTCATGTCAGGCGGCGAGAGGTTCGGCGAGTTCTTCGGTGTAGCAGAGGCGTTCGCTTTGCGCGGCGAGATCGCCAAAGAAGCGATCAACGGCAGCCTGCTGTTCTTCCACCGACGGTAGCAGATTCATGTTGCTGCGAAATGCAGCGGATCCGGCAAGCGTCTTCGTGTACCAGCCGATGTGCTTGCGCGCGACACGCACGCCCGCCTCGACGCCGTAGAAGTCGTACAGGTCGTCGAGGTGTTCGCGGCACACGCGATGTACTTCGCTTACGGTTGGCGGCGGCAGTGCTTCGCCGGTGGCGAGGAAGTGTTCGATCTCGCGGAAAATCCACGGGCGCCCTTGCGCCGCACGGCCGATCATCACACCGTCGGCACGTGTGTAGTCAAGCACCTGTTTCGCTTTCTGCGGCGAGGTGATGTCGCCGTTGGCGATGACGGGGATGCGGACCAGGGCCTTGACGCTCGCGATGGTGTCGTACTCCGCCTCGCCGGTGTACTGGTCGCAGCGGGTGCGGCCATGGATGGACAGCAGGCGGATGCCGGCTGCTTCGGCGATGCGCGCGATGCGTTCGGCGTTGCGCGAGTCACGATCCCAGCCTGTGCGGAACTTGAGCGTGACCGGCGTGTTCGGAACCGCAGCCACGACAGCGTCGAGAATGCGACCGACGAGGGCTTCGTCGCGCAGCAGGGCAGAGCCCGCTGCGACGTTGCAAACCTTCTTGGCCGGGCAGCCCATGTTGATGTCGATGATCTGCGCACCGTGGTCGACGTTGAAGCGCGCGGCTTCACCCATCATTACCGGATCGGCGCCAGCAATCTGCACGCTGATCGGTGCAACCTCGCCAGTGTGGTTGA
This sequence comes from Viridibacterium curvum, assembly GCF_039544165.1. NCBI lineage: Bacteria > Pseudomonadati > Pseudomonadota > Betaproteobacteria > Rhodocyclales > Rhodocyclaceae > Viridibacterium > Viridibacterium curvum. Next base: position 417,204 of record NZ_BAABLD010000017.1, on the reverse strand, counting down.
TGCGGCGCTGTGTCTTGGTGCTGCCATAGAGCAGGGCGTTGGAGCTGACCATCTCGGAGACGGCGAGACCTGCCCCCATCTTTTTGCAAAGCTGGCGGAAAGGCCGGTCCGTGACGCCCGCCATGGGGGCGACAAAGAGCGCGTTGCGGAGGCGGATGCCGGCAAATTCCATTGCTGAGAACAGGGGAAAAAGCCCGCGAAGGGATGCGGGCGAAAGGGGCGAATTCTACCCCGGCAGGGGGGCATGAGGGAATGCGACTGACCAGATGGTCGTGATGTCGGCACGACGCTTTGCGCTGCAGCATGCCCCGCGCGTCAGCGCGCGGGGCGTGGGCTATCAGGCCCGTTTCTTCTGCTTGTGGGCGAACAGGAAGGCCGAGATAAGTTCCAGCAGCTGGTCTTCCTGATAAGGCTTGCCGAGGTAGTGATTGACACCGATTTCGGCCGCGTAGTTGCGGTGTTTGTCGGCCATGCGCGAGGTGATCATGATGATCGGGATGGCCTTCAGGCGTTCGTCCGCGCGCACATTGCGGGCAAGGTCGAAGCCGTCCATGCGCGGCATCTCGATATCGGACAGCATCACGTCCGGGATCATCTCGGTGAGCTGCTCCAGCGCATCGACGCCGTCCTTCGCGGTGACCACACGGTAGCCTTCGCGTTCGAGCAGGCGTGTGGTGATCTTGCGCACCGTGAGCGAATCGTCGACCACCATGACGGTCGGAACGTGCGCGGTCTCTTCCGCAGCGCCGTCCTGCTTGGCGTCGATTTCGTCGACACCTTCTGCCACGGCATGACGGCCTGCCAGTACGACCGGGTTGAGAATCAGCGAGATCTCGCCGTCCGGTAGCACCGTCGCACCTGTGTAGCCTTGCAGGCGGACGAATTGCGGGCCAGCGTTCTTGACCACGATTTCCTGGTTGCCGATCAGGGCGTCGATCAGCAGGGCCAGCGAGTCGTTACCGGCGCGCAGCAGCAGGATCCAGTGGTAACGCTGTTGTTCGGGTTGCGTTTCGTGGTCGCCCATCAGACGCGGCAGGTAGCGCAGGGGATAACGCTGATCCTTCCACTCCGAGTAGCCCTTGGCACGGATGTCTGCCAGCACGTCTTCCTTCACCTCGGTGGCCTGTTCAACCATGGTGGAGGGGATGGCGTAGACGCGGGTGCCGGCTCGTACCAGCAGGGCTTGCGTGACCGCCAGCGTGAGCGGCAGGTGGATCAGGAAGCGCGAGCCCTGACCACGCGTCGAGGACACGTCGATACGACCACCGACCGACAGCGCTTCGTTCTTGACCACGTCCATGCCGACGCCACGACCGGCGACGCCGGTGACCGTTTCGGCCGTCGAGAAGCCTGGTTCGAAGATTAGCTGGGTGAGGCGGTTCTCGCTGGGTTGCTCGTCTGCACTCAGCAAGCCGACCGTGCGTCCACGTGCAGCGATCTTCTCGAAGTTCAGACCGGCACCGTCGTCGGTCATCTCGAGCGCGATTTCGTTCGACAGCTGGGTCAGTTTGAGGGTGATCTGGCCAGTTTCCGACTTGCCAGCCGTGGCCCGGTCCATGGGCATCTCGATGCCGTGGGCGATGGCGTTACGCAGCAAGTGCTCGATCGGCGCAATCATCTTGTCCAGCACGCCACGGTCGATTTCGATGTTGCCGCCGACGATATCGAGATTGGCACGCTTGCCGAGTTCGCGTGCTGTCTGCCGAACGATACGGTAGAGACGATCCGCGACTTCGTTGAACGGCACCATCCGGACGCCCATCAGGGCTTGCTGCAGGTCGCGCGAGAGGCGGCCCTGTGCGTGCAGTGCTGCGTCGGCGCCGTCAAGGTTGCGCAGCAAGTTCTGCTGGATGGTGGTCACGTCACCCACAGACTCGGCCATCATCCGCGTCACTTCCTGCAGGCGCGTGAAGCGGTCGAATTCGAGCGGGTCGAAGTTGGCGTGTTGTGATTCGGCGGCCGCGATGCGCGACTGCATCTGCGTTTCGGCCGAGATCTCAACTTCGCGTAGCTGGTTGCGCAGACGGATCACGTTTTCCGTCAGGTCGAGCAATGAGCGGCGCAGCGTGCGCATTTCGCCTTCGACACGCGTACGTGCGATCGAGATTTCGCCTGCTTCGTTGACGAAACGGTCGACAAGGTCGGCACGCACGCGCAGCAGGGCACGCGAGCTCTGGATGGCCTCGGGCTCTTCGACGACAGGGGTCTGGCGCAGGGCTGCGGGAATGGATGCTTCACCGCCATCGCGTGTCGGGGTACGCGGCGGCGTAGCGGCCACCATCTCCTGTCCGACAGTCGGTGCTACTGGCGCTGGCGCGTTTGCAGTGACGGGGGCGGTTTCAAGCAGTGCCGGCGGAGGCGGGGGTTCGCTGCCCGGATTACGCAAGGCTTCGAGCATGCTGCCGATGTGGTCGTAACCGGTTTCCAGTTCGTCGACAACATCGGCGGTCGGTGCGCGGGAGGCGATTTCGAGACGGCTTTCCAGCGCATGGACGAATTCGCCCAGGCGCATGGCGCCGGCCATGCGAGCACTGCCCTTGAGCGTGTGCAGATGGCGAGCGAGGGCATTGAATGGCTCGGCGCTGCCGGGCTCGCTGCGCATCTGGCGCAGAACACTGCTGATTTCCGCGCTCAGTTCGTCTGCTTCTTCAAAGAAGATGGGCAGCAACTGGTCGTCAAGCTCGTCCTGTACGGCATTGACGTGCTCGAACAGATTGGCGGTTGCGCTGAGGCTACCGGCAGGCGGTTCACCTGTGACCGCGGCAGCCTCGAATACGGCTGGTGCAGCGGCTTCTGCGTCAATGTCGATACCGACTTCGTCGGCCGTCTCGATCACGGACTCCGCGACGGATTCAACAACCGGTTGATCGACGACAGGCTCGGGGATGGATACGAGCTCTTCTTCAACGTGCGGTCGAAGGGTGTCGAGTTGTTCGACCAACTCGGGTGCGTCGAGTGGCATCTGCATGCGGGCAACCTGGGCCTGCATGGCTTCCAGCGTGTCCAGCGTGACTGCGAACAGATCGGCTTGCGGCGTGGTCGGTGCGTGATTTGTCTCGTGCAGCCGGTGCAGGGCGTGTTCGAGTGCTTTGGCGAGCGCGTAAAGCGAGTCGAAGCGGGCCGTGCCGGAGATGCCTGCCAATGTATGCGCTGCGCGAACAGTGTCGAGGTCGGGTACCAGCAGCGGGTTGTGACTCATCTGCTGCTGGCTGTCACGCAGCTTGGCGAGATGCTGCGCTGACTCAGCCATGTAGAGGTCATACAGTCCGCGTGACAGCGTGTTTTCGCCAACCGTTACGTCACCGTCTACAACGGTCGTCGGTTCGGGTTCGACCAGGCTGGCAACGTGGGCGACCATGCTGTCGGGGCCGGGCTCGTTCTGACCAAGACTGGCGATATTGATAATCGGCAGCTCGATATCTTCGTCGCCGTCTTCGATAGCAACTTCTTCGAGGTCTTCCTCTCGCGTAGCCCCGGCCGTGGTTGGCATTACGGGGGCTTCGTGTTCGCTGTCCGGGGAGTTGTTCGTCGGCGTAGCGACGGGTTCGTCGTTCGGCGCCTCGTCTGCACTGAGCAGAACGATGGCCTCCGACAGACTGGTCGTGAGGTCCTGATCCAGCGCTGTCGACGTGAGGTCGAGTTCGGTCTCGGGCTCGGCATTGGCCGCTTCGGTCGACTGAACGGGTTCTGCAGCGGGGACTTCTTCAGCCGGGCTGTCGTCGAGCAGGATCATCGGCTCCGACAAGCTGGTCATGAAATCCTGCTCAAAGCCCGTTTTGGACAGGTCGATCTCAACGCTCTGTTCCGGCTCGGCAGGAGCAGGGGGGACCTCATAAGTAGAGGGTGCACTCTCTTCGAGCGGGTCTGCAGGGGCGTCGTCGAGCAGGAGGATGGGCTCTGTGACGCTGGCCATCAGATCCTGTTCGAAACCGGTAGCGCTCAGATCGAGTTCGACGACCTTGTCGTCATCCCCAGGCATGCTGGCAGCTGGCGCAAAGGCAGGGGCCTCCGCCGGGCTGTCGTCGAGCAGGATCATCGGTTCGGACAGCGTTGCGAGGAGATCGGAGTCGAATGAGGTTGCTGAAAGATCAATCTCCTGCTCGCGCGGCTCGCCAAGGCGCAGGTCGAGGTCGGTCGTGGTCAGATCGGTGACGTGACCGTCGTCCTCCGGCAGGCCGGGTTCTACAGCGATAACGTCGACAACCGTTGCCGTCAGATCCAGTTCCGAGATTTCGGCCTCACCACTGGAGAGGTGTGCGAAGCCACCTTCCATGAGAGTTGCCGTCAGATCGATCTCGGCCAGTGGCGTGTCATCCAGATCCATGTCCAGACCGGTCGCGACGGCGTTCGCCGGCGCGATGTCGGGGCCGGAAGCCGGCGCAGCAGTCTCATCGGGACCGTCGTCCAGACTCAGATCGAGGTCGAGGCTTGAATCCGTGCCCGACTGCGCGGTGGCTGGGGCTTCTGCCACCGCGCGCTCAGGGGACGGTGGCCTCGCTAAGAGCTGAGGGGAGGAGGAGTCTCCCGAAGGATCCAGTGAAGCGAGCAGGGCGTCCGATTTGTTCGTCAGTGCTGTGGCATCGCGCCAGGCGCTGCCCCCGCCATTGAGCTGGTCCACCCAGGCCGAGAAGACGGCGATGCTGTCATCAATCAGACCCAGCAGGTCGCTGTCTGCATGCTTCTCAAGCTGCAGCCAGCGGTTCATGAGCATTTCGATGTGCTTGGCGGCATCAGAGAAGGCCTCCAGTCCGACCATGCGGCTGGAGCCCTTGAGCGTGTGGAAGCCGCGACGCAGTGTGGTAAGGGCGTCGACGTTGTGCGGTTCGTTGCCGGCAATACCGCGGTGTTCGCGTAGCGTGTCCAGCACTTCGGCAGCCTCTTCGAGGAAGATGGCCAGCAGTTCAGCGTCAAGCTCTTCGGTGCTGACCTGCATGAGGCGTGCAGCTTCTTCCGAAGGTTGAGGCGCGTCGGTTGCGGCCACCGAAGACAACACTTCTTCGATCTTTTCGGCAGACACGTCGCCGCCGGCCTTGAGGGTGGCAATGGCTTCCTTGGCTTGTTGCTCAAGGGCGGAGTCCGCCACCAGCTGGGCATCCTCACGCATGGCTTCAAGGTTGCTGACGAGCTGATTGCGCAGTTCGCTGCTTTGCGGCGTTTCCTTAAGGGCTTCGACGAGATTGCGTGTTTCGCGCGACTCACGCAGCAGCTGCGCTTCGACGGTGCCACTTGCCGCAGCCTTTTCTTCCTCGGCAGCAAAGGCGCTTGAGGGGTCAAGGAAGTGCTGCAAATTAGCCGGGCCAGTCTTCAGGGCTTCGACATAGAAGCCCAGTGCTGACAGCTTGTGAGCCACTTCGTCACACTCTTCTCGCGAAGGCGGTTCAGTGGCGTTGGCAAAGGCTTCGACCTGCGCTGAGCTCTTGGTGACGAGTTCCGCAGCTTCTGTCTGACCGAGGATGGCCAGCGCCCCTTCGATCTGCTTGAGCGGGTTGGTCAGCGTCGACAGTGCTTCGCGCTGGGCCGGATTGCGGAAGAATGCGTCGAGGGTCTGTTCGATCTGACCCAGGTTGGTGAGTATCTCGCGCGCCAGCTGGTTGAAGAACAACTTTTCCTGCGCTTGTTGCGAGGCCTCGCCGAACAGCGAGTCATCCATCGCCGGCGGACGACCGCCGCGACTGCGGATGGTGTAGATGGTGGTCAGTAGTTCAACCTGACGTTCCAGCAGGTTGCGGTCGTAGGCGGGTGATTCGGCTGCTTGCTCAACGACCAGCAGGCCGGTGGCCACTTCCATGGACAGGGCTTCGCTCTGGCGCAGCGGATCGGTGCGCAGCCAACTGCCGATTTCGCCCATGCTGACGAGCAGCTTTTCGAGCTGTGGCAGCTGCATCGCTTTGACGCGCGATTGCAGCTCGGTGAGCTGATCCTGGAACTGGGGCAGCGCGACGGCAGCGCCTGCGCAGAAGCGGTTCCAGGCGTCTTTGGTGTGTTCCAGCGACTCACGCACGCGCAGCACAAGCGGCTGACGCAGGGTGTCTGAAACGCCTTGATCGACTTCTGGCAATGCCGCTTCGAGCTTGTAGACCTGACGTACCGAACGGGCGTGCGGCGTCTTGATGTTAGCCGTGGCGACGAAGTACAGCACGTCGCGCACGAGGCGTTCAGCAACGACCTGCGAGCCCTCGATGAGGCGGCGCATTTGCATGTCTATGCGGCGGCACAGGCGCTGCGTGGCACGTTCAACAGGAATGATCTGCTGGGCGAGGCCTTCGAAGAAGGCAATCGCCGACCACCAGAAGGCTCGCGTGGCAGGAACGGACTGAATCTGTTCTATGCGCTGGACGGCGCGCAACATCTCTTCCGCACCCGCATTGCTGGTGGGTTGTCGTAGCCACATCAGCAGACCTTTTTCGAAGCGTCCGCGCAAGACGCGCAGTTCGGTCTTCAGTGAGGCAGGATCCGGTGCCGCGTTGGCAGCGAGCTGCGGGCGTGCAGACAGGTCGGGGAAGAATAGTTCTGACGCTTGCGGAGCCTCTTCACCACGTGCGGTCACCAGATCGCGATAGGCAGGGAACAGCCGCAGTGGCTTGTGGGGCGCACCAGCCAGCAGTTCGTTCAGGTAGTTGGCAAGTACGGCGAGGCTGCGGCGCGCGACATCCAGCGATGCTGCGGGCGGATTGTCTTCGCTGCCGGCAAGGGCCGACAGCAGCTTGTCGAGGGCTTCAGAGAACTGCGTGACACCGTCGAGACCGACGATTGACAGCGCGCCACTGGCCTGGTGAACGTGATTCTGTGCGAAGCGAAGCGGCTCGCGCTGGTCAGGCTGCGCAATCGCTGCATCAAGGCTTTCGGTGGCACGTGTGAGCGCCGTATCGATCTCTGCCTTGACCCAGGTCAGCGGTCCTATGTCGAAATCAGTTTGACTCATCGGTTCCTCTCGGAGCTCTCCGGTCGCTTTTCTCGTGTCGCTCGTCCCTGCGGGTAGTACAGGGCCGTGCGCACATATTCAGTATTGTCTGCAGTCTTGTCAGACCTTGAAGCCGGAAACCGAACCCTTCAGTTCCACAGCAAGGTCGGCGAGCTGGCCGATAGACAGGGCGGACTGTTGGGTGCCGCGCGTGGTTTGTTCGGTGATGGCGAGAATCTCGCGCATGGATTCCGACACCTCTGTAGCAACCGCGGCTTGTTTCTGCGTATCGGCCGAGATGCGTTCGACGAGGGTGGCCATTTCCACCGACACGTCGCCGATTTCGCCGAGCGCCTGACCGGCAGCGTCAGAGAGCTTGGCCCCTTCAACCACACCCCGCGTCGAGTTTTCCATAGCGGCCACGGCGTCTTGCGTGTCGGTCTGAATGGTCTTCACGATCGCCGCAATCTGCTTCGTCGCCTCGGCGGAACGTTCAGCAAGTCGTTGCACTTCTTCCGCAACCACCGTGAAACCTCGGCCCGCTTCACCGGCTGACGCGGCCTGAATGGCGGCGTTCAGAGCAAGAACGTTCGTCTGTTCGGTAATGTCCGAGATCAGTTCCACGATTTCACCGATCTCCTGCGAGGACTCGCCGAGGCGCTTGATCCGTTTGGAGGTTTCCTGGATCTGCTCCCGGATTTCGTTCATGCCGGAGATGGAGTCCTGCACGGCTGTTGTGCCTTTGCGCGCAGCTTCCAGTGAGCGACGCGCCACCTGTGCTGTCTGCAAGGCGCTCGACGATACCGCCGAGATCTGCTTCGCCATGTCCTGAATCTGTCCGCCGGCTTGCTGGATGTTACGCGACTGGCGTTCGGAAGCATCAAGCAGTTCGCCCGACATGCGCTGGGCGGATTCGGTGGCCTGCGTCACGCGGTTTGCTGCGTCGTTGATTCGGCGTACGAGAACCGAGAGCTCTTCAATCGTGTAGTTAACCGAGTCGGCGATGGCGCCCGTCACGTCTTCCGTAACCGTCGCACGAATCGTCAAGTCACCGTCAGCGAGGTCGCCCATTTCGTTCATCAGACGCAGAATGGCCTGCTGAGTATTGTTCTTGTCGGCTTCGGCCGCAGCACGTTGTGCTTCGGCTTCTTCACGACGCGCCGAGATGTCGTCGCGGTACGTCAAGCCCATGTAGGCCAGTACAGCCAGGGCCAGAAGGGCTGAGACGATAATCAGGATGATGAAGACGCTACCGCCGCTGTACGCCTTGCGATAGGCCTCGGCGAGGTTGTTGGAGGCCTCCAGCAATGGCACCGAGTCGCGGAAGATGAGCTGGCCGGAACGCTTGGCTTGCACCATCGGTTGCACGTTGGCGAGGATCCCGCCGACCGCCAGCTGGTGGCGGGCTGCGAATTTGTTGAGGCCTTCGAGCTTCTCCTGCATTTCTGCATTCGCATGCATCGAGCCCAGTTCTTCGAGTCGTTGGGTCAGCGTGCTGTTGTCCTTGCCCAGCAGGAAGACGATTTCCGGGTCGACCGTTTCAGCGGCCTGCAGCGCGTTGGCGTTTTTAGCCATGCGCTGAGTCAGCATGACGACCTCGTTGGCGATAGCGATTTCTGCCGCTGGCGCATTGAGTTGCAGCTTCAGCGCGGCCACTTGCTGAGCGAAATCGAGCAATTCCGCGTTGTTACGGTTAATGGTGTCAACCGCGTTGCCCAGACGCGTGATGCTGACCTGCTGGCTGGTCAGCTGCTCGGCCGCTTTGTTGATCTTGTCCCAGATTTCATTCAGGTCGTCGCGCGCCTTCTGCGCCGAACGGGGACCTGCCGGTACCTTGATGCCGTCGACCTCGCCACCCTCTGTCACAGCAGCGAGTAGTGCGACGAAACGTTCGCGTGACTCCTTCAATTCCGTAAAGCCAGTACCGCCCCGCGTGAAATTGGCTTGGCCGGACACCCCTTCACGAGTACCGCCGGTCACTGTGATCTGGGCTGCTTTTGCGAGCACCTGGGATTGTGTACCCATCTGTGTGGCGGCTGACACGAAAGCCGTACCGTGCGCAGCGTCGCGGATCTGGAAGGCCACCAGCAGAACGGTGATCACGGTCAGTGCGGCGAACAGCATGCCCAGCAGGCGCAGGCGCTCGCCGACGGCGCGGCCAGCAAGCCATTTGAGGGCTGGCAGCCGGACGCGCGGCGTGCCTGCCTGGACTCCCTCCATTTGGGTTGAACTGTCCATCACCGTGCTGTCCGGGCTCTTGCCTTTGCCGATGCCGGACTTGAGTTTCTGAAGAACGTTCTTGAATGCCATGCGTTTGCTCCGCTCTGAAGCTTGTCAGTTAGATTGCGCGTTCTGCGCGATACTACTTGTTATGTGGCGTAACTATCGAGAGTTGCGTCGAGAAAGTGCGCGTCAGCCAGCAAGGGGCGCACATTGAGCTTGCGCCACAGCCGATCCTGAGAGTCACGCACAGCACCAGCGACCCAAGGGCGCTGATCGATCGTTGTCTCGTCGGTATCGAAATCTTCGGGGTTGCGCAGACCTAGCGCGCGGCTGACCAGCAGAGCGGTGTTCATGCCGTGCTTGGCGCCGATGAGCAGGATCCGGGTGTTGCTGTTCATCGGGGTAATGCCTTCACCGCAGAACGCTGCGAAGTCGACAACGCTGTAGAGATTGCCGCGCACATTGGCGAGGCCACGGAACCACTCGCGCGTCAGGGGTACCGGTGTGAGATTGGGGGTTACGATGATCTCACCGGCTTCGGAAAGATCGAGAAGCCAGTTTTCCGGACCCGCGTTAACGGCCAGCAGGGCCGAACGCCGGCCGCTGGCCTTGACTTCGGTCAGGCGGCGCGTCAGGTCTTGCTGGAACTCCCTCAGGCTTTGTCGTTTTGCCATCTACCTGCTTCCTCGCAGCGTGGGATGTTGCCAAGCGGCAATCAGCCGATGGCCTGGATCTTCTTGAGCAGCTCTTCGTGATTGATCGGCTTGACCATGTAATCGAAAGCGCCCTGACGCATGCCCCAGATCTTGTCGGTTTCCTGATCCTTGCTGGTGGTCATGATCACGGGGATGTTGCGGGTGGTCTCTTCGCGCGAGATCGTGCGCGTCGCCTGGTAGCCGTTGATGCCGGGCATCACCACATCCATGAGGATGAGGTCGGGCAGTTCCTGCTTGGATTTGACGACGCCATCTTCACCATTTTCGGCAGTCACGACCGTGAAGCCGGCCTTGGTGAGGAACTCGGTCATCGCGAAGCGCTCGGTGGGCGAATCGTCTACTACCAGGATCTTTTTGACGGGCATGGTGCTTTCCTCGTTACGTTCCTGCAGGCCTACTTGATGACTCGTGCAGCAGTGTGGGCAGAGACGGCCTTGAGCAGGCTGTCCTTGGTAAAAGGTTTGGTCAGGTATTCATCCGAGCCGACCATGCGCCCGCGCGCGCGGTCGAACAGCCCGTCCTTGGAGGAGAGCATGATCACCGGCGTGCCGGCATAGCGTGGATTCTTCTTGATGAGCGCGCAGGTCTGGTAACCGTCCAGGCGCGGCATCATGATGTCGACAAAGATCAGGTCGGGGTGATGGTCGGAGATTTTCGACAGTGCGTCGAAGCCATCTTCCGCCAGCAGCACCTGGTAGCCCGCCTGGGCCAGGAAGATCTCGGCGCTGCGACGGATGGTGTTGCTGTCGTCGATGACCATTACTTTGACGCCGGTAACGTCAGATCCTTCTGCCAACGCGTTACTCCTCTTGTTGGTCCGCAGGAGGTGGGCACGAAAGTGTCATCACCATGTCCGCGGGTACGATTAGCTTTGAGGCTACACCGTCTGCACGCTACTCAAACCAGGATGCAGGGGCGGATTCGAGATCATTGTGCATTTTGCCGCAATGTCACCTGAATTGCCCGTGCGCCCGTCAGATTTCCATCATCTCGAAGTCTTCCTTGCGAGCGCCACACTCGGGACAGGTCCAGTTCGGAGGTACATCTTCCCAACGTGTGCCGGGGGCGATTCCTTCGTCAGGTGAACCAGTTTCCTCGTCGTAGACCCAGCCGCAGATGAGACACATCAAGGTTTTGAAAGGGGCGTTGCTATCAGCCATTGCATGCGTATTCAGATAAAATCGGACCGATCTTAGCGCATTTCACCTGCTGCTTGATCGGCGGTACAACGGCATTTCCTCCTTGTTTCTTGAATCTCGCAGCTTCCTCGCCTGAGGCTTCGTGCTTCTCAGCGCATGTTTTCCTCTGATCGACCTTCCATGCCCCACTCTGATACACCGCTCGTCCTGACGTTTGCTGCCGCCGATCCGACCGGGGGAGCAGGTATGCAGGCGGACATCCTGACCATTGCAGCGCTGGGCGCACATCCGCTTTCGGTGCTGACCGGCATGACCGTGCAGGACACGCGCGGCGTCGAGGAAGTCCAGCCCGTGGATGATGATTTCGTGGTCGATCAGGCGCGTGTGCTGCTTGAAGACATGCGCGTTCAGGCGTTCAAGATCGGCGTGCTGGGCAGCGTCGAGAACGTCGCTGCGGTGGCCGAGGTCCTTGCGGATTACCCTGATGTGCCGGTCGTGCTGGACCCGGTGATCGCGTCCGGGCGCGGTGATCCGTTGGCTGACGAAGAGATGCTGGCGGCGCTGACCGAGCTGTTATTGCCGTTGACTACGGTGCTGACGCCCAACAGCATCGAGGCACGCCGTCTGACGCAGGACGAGGATGATGGCGATGTCGCCGAGGACATGCCGCTCGCGGATTGCGCGCGCTACCTGCTGGAGCTGGGCGCGCGCCATGTACTGATTACAGGCACGCATGAGACAGCACCGCAGGTGGTCAACACCCTTTATGGACCGGGTGGGGTGATCTGCACGGACGCCTGGGAACGCTTGCCCGGCAGTTACCACGGCTCGGGCTGTACGCTGGCATCTGCACTGGCCGTGATGCTGGCGCATGGCATGCCGGTGGGCGAGGCGGCGCGCGCAGCCCAGCGCTACACCTGGGAGACGCTGGCGCACGCATTGCGACCTGGCATGGGGCAGGCGATTCCCAACCGGTTCTTCGCCAACCGGGTTTTCAATCCCGGCGCATGAAGCGCGGCCTCTACCTGGTCACCCCAGACCAGAACGATACCGGACACCTGTTGGCGCTGACTGAAGCGGCGTTGCGCGGTGGGGCCGTCTGCGTGCAGTACCGCCACAAGACGGCCAGCGAAAGTTTGCGGCAGGAGCAGGCGAAAGCTTTGCGCGCGCTGACCCGTGAGCATGACGTGGCCCTGATCATCAACGACGACGCCGCGCTGGCGCGTGCGGTGGAGGCCGACGGCGTGCATCTTGGACGCGACGATGGCGACATTGCCGCCTTGCGTGCAGTGCTGGGTGAGAACTTCCTGATCGGCGCATCCTGCTACAACGACTTCGGCCGGGCGCAACGCGCAGCGCTTGCGGGAGCCAGCTACGTAGCTTTCGGAGCCATGTTCGCTTCGGCGACCAAGCCGGAAGCCGTAGCGGCGTCGCTGGACCTGGTGACGCGTGCCAAGGCTGAACTGGCATTGCCGGTGGCGTGTATTGGTGGCATCACGGTCGACAATGCGCCCATCCTTGTGGCAGCTGGTGCGGACTGGCTGGCTGTCATCACCGACATCTATGCGGCGCGAGATCCGCAGGCGCAGGCCGCGCGCTTTGCCGCGCTGTATTCCTGAATTCATTCATCTGGTCACGCCATGTCACGCAACGAAGAACTCTTTGCCCGCGCCCAGCGCAGCATTCCCGGTGGCGTCAATTCGCCCGTCCGTGCATTCCGTTCGGTGGGCGGCACGCCGCGTTTCCTGAGTCGCGCCCAAGGCGCATATACCTGGGACGCTGACGGCAAGCGTTACGTGGACTACGTAGGCTCCTGGGGTCCGGCGATTCTTGGCCATGCGCATCCCGAAGTCGTCGAAGCCGTGCAGCGCGCTGCGGTGGATGGGCTGTCGTTTGGCGCGCCGACCGAGCGCGAAATCGAGATGGCGGAAGCGCTGATCGCGCTGCTGCCGAGCATGGAGATGGTGCGACTTGTGTCATCGGGCACCGAGGCGACGATGAGCGCGATCCGTCTCGCGCGGGGATTCACGGGGCGCGACGCCATCATCAAGTTCGAGGGCTGCTATCACGGCCATGCCGACTGCTTGCTGGTCAAGGCAGGCTCGGGCTTGCTGACTTTCGGCAATCCTTCATCGGGTGGTGTGCCGGCGGATTTCGCGAAGCACACCGTCGTGCTTGACTACAACAATGCGGCGCAGCTTGAAGAGGTGTTTGCAGCGCGCGGCAGCGAGATCGCGGCAGTGATCATCGAGCCGGTGGCCGGCAACATGAACCTCGTGCGGCCCTCGCAGGCCTACATGGATACGCTACGCGCACTGTGCACGAAGCACGGCGCTGTGCTGATCTTCGATGAGGTGATGACGGGCTTCCGCGTCGGCATCAAGGGCGTACAGGGCCTCTACAACATCACGCCGGACCTCACCACGCTGGGCAAGATCATCGGTGGCGGCATGCCGGTCGGCGCCTTCGGTGGGCGTCGCGACATCATGGAAAAGATCGCCCCGTTGGGCGCGGTCTATCAGGCCGGCACCTTGTCGGGCAGCCCGGTGGCGGTGGCGGCGGGTCTCGCTACGCTGCGTCTGATCCAGCAGCCTGATTTCTACGAAACCCTGACGACACGCACCACCGCATTTGCCAACGGCATGGCGGCAGCTGCGCAACGGCATGGACAGGCCTTCTCGGCACAGGCCGTCGGGGCCATGTTCGGGCTCTACTTCTCGGCGCAGGTGCCGCAGAGCTTTGCCGATGTGATGGCCAGCGACCGTGAGCGCTTCAACCGCTTCTTCCACCTCATGCTGGATGCCGGGCACTACCTGGCGCCGTCGGCGTTTGAGGCGGGTTTCGTTTCCGCCGCGCACACAGAGGCTGACATTGCCGCCACGATTGCGGCGGCAGACCAGGCTTTCGCGCAACTCGGCTGAAAAGCCGGGCTACAAAGCCAGGCAGAGCTTCAGCGGTACTTGTTGATCTCGTCGCGGGTGGCAATCGCTGCCACGCGTGCTGCGCTGGCAAAGTCTTCGCCCTTGCCGGCGTAGAGGATGGCACGTGAAGAGTTGATCATCAGGCCTGTACCGGTGGCGGTCTTGCCCGCATTCACGGTGGCCTGTACGTCACCGCCCTGCGCGCCGATGCCGGGCACCAGCAGAGGCATGTCGCCGATGAGGCTGCGCACGTCGGCAAGTTCGGCCGGGAAGGTCGCGCCAACGACCAGTGCAGCTTGTCCATGGCGATTCCATTTTTCGGCGACCAGCGAGGCGACATGCTGGTAGAGCTTCTTGCCGCCAGTAATCTCGAGGTTCTGCAGGTCCGAGCCGCCGGGGTTGGAGGTGCGGCACAGCACGATGAGGCCGCAATCCGGGTATTCGAGATAGGGCTCGACCGAGTCGAAGCCCATGTAGGGATTGACCGTCAGCGCATCGGCCTGGAAGCGTTCGAAGGCTTCGCGTGCGTACTGCGCTGCGGTGGCGCCGATGTCGCCGCGCTTGGCGTCGAGGATCACCGGGATGTTCGGGTGATTGAGATGGATGTGGTCGATCAGCGCTTCGAGCTGTTCTTCAGCGCTCTCGCCAGCGAAGTAGGCAATCTGTGGCTTGAAGGCACAGGCGAGGTCGGCCGTGGCGTCAACGATGGCCTTGCAGAATTCGAAGATCGCATCCGGCTTGCCGGCAAGGTGGGCGGGGAATTTCGACAGGTCGGGGTCGAGGCCGACGCAGAGCAGGGAGTTGTTGCGCGCCCAGGCGCCTTGCAGGGAGTCGATGAAGCTCATGGGGAGGATCCAGCCGGAAGAATGGCGGGATTTTACCGGCAATCGCCGGGCCGCCGCAGTGACGCACTGCGTACGGCCCGGAGCGCGGAGATTGCCTACTCCGGTGTGCTGACGAAGGCGAACTTGGTCAGGCCGGCGCGTGCGCTGGCGGCCATGACGCGGGCCAGCGTCTCGTAGGCAGTCTGGCGGTCGGCACGCAGGTGGATTTCGGGCAGTTGCGCCGGGTCGCTGATGGCGTTGCCTTCGCCATCGCGCGATGCAGCGGTCAGGCGCTCGCCAAGAGCCTGTTCAGCAATGCGCTCACCGTCCCAGTAGATGCTGCCGGCATCATCGATCGCAATCTCGATCTTGCGCGGCTGCGCGTGATTCTCGGTACTCGATGCACGGGGCAGTTCGACCTTGACCGCATGCGTCAGCAAGGGGGCTGTGAGGATGAAGATCACCAGCAGCACCAGCATCACGTCGATGAGCGGGACCATGTTGATCTCGGCCATCGGGGCCGTGTTGGCCTCTTTGTTGAATCCACCGAAAGCCATCATGCACCTCCGGCGACAGCCTGCAGGCGCGGGGTGCCGCTGTTCGTCTGGCTGACCTGGCCGCCGGTGGTGAGGTACGCGAAGAGGTCGTGTGCGAAGGCGTCAAGCCTGGCAAGCGTGACGCGGTTGGCGCGCGTGAAGGCGTTGTAGGCCACCACGGCGGGCAGCGCGACGGCGAGTCCGAGACCCGTCATGATCAGCGCTTCGCCAACCGGGCCGGCGACCTTGTCCAGGGTACCTGCCCCTGACATGCCGATGGCAACCAGCGCGCCGTAGACGCCCCACACCGTGCCGAGCAGGCCCACGAAGGGCGCCGTGGCGCCGACAGTGGCGAGCACCGTGAGGCCGTTTTCAAGACGCGCGGTTTCTTCGTCGATGACCTTGCGCATGTTGCGTGTCAGGAAGTCAGCCAGCGAGCCCGCTTCTTCAATCTTGGCGCCACCATTCAGGTGGCCGATCTTGCTGTGGTGATCTGCCGCAAACAGGGCATGGCTCGTCAGATGCGAGAAGGGTTCGTGTGCGCCGTGGGTGTTGATCTCGTTACGCACGGCATCGAGGCTGCTCGCGTTCCAGAAGCTTTCGACAAAGCGTTCGCTCTCGCGACGCTGGCGGAACTGGGTGATGGCCTTGGTGATGATGAAGTACCAGGATGCCATCGACATGGCGATCAGCACGACCAGCAGGAACTTGCCGAGGCCATCGGCCTGCGCGAGGAAGTGGGTAAAACCCAGGTGTTGTTCGGTGGGCATGGTGTTACTCCAGACTGAAAGTGACGGGGATCTTGACCCAGTTGCCGGCGCTGTGTTGCACCTTGCATTGCCAGGACTGTTTGACGATGTCGCGCGCGGCGCGGTCCAGACGGCCGTAGCCGCTGGAGGTGAGGATTTCGACGATGGTGAAGAAGCCTTTCTCGTCGGCCTGGGCGCGCAGGATGACCTTGCCTTCCTCGCCCAGCTTCAGCGAGGTCTGCGGATAGATGGGGGCTGGGCGCACGGGGCAATCCGCTGTGGGGTTGAGCAGCTGGGGTTCGGCGGGCAGGCTGGGGCGTGCTACGGCGACAGGCGCCGTCGTGGTGGTCTGCGCGCTGGGCGCAGGGGCTGCTGGAGGCGGTGTTTCCTCCTGCCTGGCAACGACGATGGGCGCCGGTGCTTCGACTGCTGCGGCGATCACCGGGGGCGTCACGGGCTGCTGCACTTGCGGCTTGGGTGGCGTCGGTTGTTTTTCGCTGACCTTGGGCGTCGGCGGGGCTTTGACCTCGGGAGCCTTTTCGGGCGTGATCCAGCGCACGGAGAGGACTTCAGGCAGTTGCGGTGCAACCTGGGTCAGGCCGAACCACAGCAGGCCCGCGCCGGCCAGAACGTGAAGACCCAGCACGGTGGCGCCGACCAGGCTGCGTTGACGCAACGGGTCGGCGCTCTCGGGGGCGCGCATGCGCTGGAATCCCAGCGGGCCAGCGGGCGCCGTGGTCGGCACTGCCGGGGCCGTCTGGGGGGCTGTTGCGGTATGGCTGTTCACAGTTCGGTCCAGATGCGTAACAGGTTGTGATAGGCGCCGGTCAGGCTGACTACCGGCTCGGTGTCGCCTTGTTGCTGACGCAGGGAGGCAATGGCGACATCCATGTCGAACAGGATGCTGCGCTGATTGGCATCGCGCACCATGCTCTGGACCCAGGTGAAGCAGGCGAGGCGTTCGCCACGCGTGACCGGCTCGACACGGTGCAGCGTGGTGCCGGGGTAGATGATCATGTCGCCGGCAGGCAGCTTGATGCGCTTGTCGCCAAAATGGTCTTCGATGACGAGCTCGCCACCCTCGTACTCTTCCGGTTCGCTGAGGAACAACGTGCAGGAGATGTCGGTGCGCATGTTGCGGCTGCCGTCAGGTAACAGGCGCACCGAATTGTCGATGTGATTGCCGAAGTGCTCGCCACCCGCATAACGGTTGAACAGAGGCGGGTACAGGTCAGCAGGCAAGGCGGCCGAGAAGAACACGGCGTGACGTGCCAGCGCCTTGCGTACGATGGCGCGCGCCTCGGCGATCTCAGCGGCAGTTTCAGGCAACTGCCGGTTCTGCTTGACCTGCGCAGATTGTGTGCCCGCCGTGATGCGCCCGTCTGCCCAGTCGGCAGCCAGCAGCAGGCTACGCAAGCGGGGGAGTTCTTCATCGTTGAGTACGTTCTGTGCGCGGATCATCATGCCTGGCTGGTCCTGTGTGGTGTGGCGGATTCAGGTTGGCTGGGGCTTGTATCTTTTTTTAATGGCGACGCGCCGTCGAGGGCGCGTCGCGATGCGGCTGTCAGAACTTGTAGGTGCCGGTCACCTGCACCGTGCGGCGCGGGCCTGCCACGGCGTGGCCATTGTAGACCGCCAGCCAATACGTCCTGTTGAAGAGGTTGTTGATGTTGAGCTGAACGTCGTACTTGGTCTCTTCGAACTTGAGCATGGCGTCATATTTCACGAAGCCCGGTGCCCAGTTGCTGGAGTTGTGCGAGGGGTTGCGTTTGCTCTGGCCGTCCATGCCTCCGCCCGCCGTCCACTTTGGCGCGAGCTTGTAGGTCGTCCACAGGCTGCCACTGTTGGTTGGCGTGTTGCCAGCGGGCTTGCCCACCGTGTTGGCGCTCGCTGCGGACGAGCCGGCAGCGAGGATGTTGGACCACATGTGGGCGAAGTTCATGAACACGTCCCACTTCTCGGTGATGCGGCCAGCCACTTCGAGCTCGTAGCCTTCGGTGCGGCGCTTGCCCGAGAGCAGGAACTCGCTGCCTGTGGTCTCGGTGTCGGTGCTGCGCTCGTTGTACTTCTCGGAGCGGAACAGGGCCGTGCGCAGTTGCAGCTTGCCTTCCAGCAGTTCGAACTTGGTGCCCAGCTCGATGTTGCGGCTCTCTTCCGGCGGCGTCTTGGAGCTGGAGGTGTCGTACTGGTACAGGTCGCCGGATGTGTTGAAGGCGGTGCCGTAGGACACGTAGTAGCTCATCTCGTCGGTGGGCTGGTAGATCAGGCCGGTGCGATAGCTCCACAGGTAGTCACGGCGCTGCAGGCGCGCGGCGGTGCTGTCGGCCCCTGAGCTGTAGTCACCCGAGAAGCGGTCCCAGCGCACGCCGGCAAGCCACTTCCACTTCGGCACGAACTCGATGAGATCCTGCGCGTACAGCCCGACCGTGCTGGCGGTGAAGTAGTTGAAGTTGGTGCGCATACCCGTCGCCGCAATGGGTTGCGACGAGGTGGCATAGGGGTCGCCGACCGTGCCGCTGGTCTTGGTCGGGGTGCCGTTTGCCCCGCCTGTGGGATAGCTCCAGCGTTCGGATTCTTCACGAGCCAGTTCCAGACCGAGCAGGGTGTCGTGCTTCATACCCAGTGCCGTGAACTTGGAGGTGTAGTCCGTGACGTTGAACAGGTGATGTTCTTCACCGCCACGGCGCTGGCTGTTACGTGTGATGGTGGTGTTGTCTGTGACATTGACCGTGCCGGCAGGCAGGCGTGCCGTCGTCGCCCACAGGTCGCGCTTGTAGATGCCGTAACGCGTGGCGTTGCGGATCTGGCTGCGTGAGCTGAAGCGGTGCGTGTAGACGCCATTGACGACGTCGGCTGAGTCACGCTGGAAGTCGCTCTCCAGCCCGTAGAACTTGTTTGCCGTGCTGTCTACAGGGCGACCACCGGCCCAGGCAAAGCCGTAGTTCGGGGTGTCATCGTAGTTGAGGTGGTAGTAGCCGATCTCGAACTCGTCCTTGGTGCCTATGCCGGTGCGGAAGGTCGGCGCAAAGCCATAGCGCTTCGAGTCCGCGCCTTCGGGGTCGCCCGAGGTCGTCGTATACATGGTGTTGAGGCGCAGGGCCGAGGTATCTCCAGTGACCTTGTTGAGATCCAGCGTATTGCGCAGGTAGTCGTTGTTGCCCAGCGTGAGCCCGATCTTGTTCTCGTCGAGCAGGTAGGGCGACTTGGTGACGGCGTTGATGATGCCACCCGTCGAACCGCGGCCGAAGATCATCGAGGCGCCACCGCGCAGAATGTCGATGCGGTCGAGGTTGAAGGTTTCGCGGTTGTATTGCGCGATGTCGCGCATGCCGTTTTCGTAGATGTCGCCGTTGGCCGAATAGCCGCGCAGCTGCAGGTTGTCGCCGATACGACCGCCTTCGCCCGCGTTGAACGACAGGCCGGCGACGTTGGTCAGGGCCTTGGCGAAGCTGTCGCCAGCCCGGTCGGTAATCAGCTTGTTGGTCACCGTGGTCAGCGACTGGGGGATGTCCTTGACGGCCTGTTCAGTGCGGCCGACCTTGCTGGTGTCGACCTTGTAGCCGGTCTGGGCCTGCGGGGTAGTGTTCTCGCGGGTGCCCTTGACGATCACCGGGGCCACGGTTGCCTCTGCGCCCTTTGCGGGCTCTGCTGCCGGACCACTCTGGCTGGCTTGAGGGGAGGTCGACACATTCTGGGCATGTGCCGGCGCTGCAACGATGGCGGAGGCGGCCATGGCCATCATCAGGCGGGATGGGGCCGTACTGAGCAGGTCTTGCGAATACTTCTTCAAGGGTCTCTCCCTAAGGGTTATCTGGATTCTGTTTTGTCGCATAGCAACACGATGTTGCGAATTATTACCATTTGCGACAAGTGCGTCAACGAGAATTATTCGCATTAGTGTTGGCAGCGAGGCAAAGTCACGCGTAAAACAACAATCCGGCAGAATCCGGGCATAAGGTCAGCTCATGGCCGGCTAGCGAGGTGAGGAATGCGATTCGACGACGACAACGAAAGCAGCAATGTGGAAGACCGCCGCGGCGGTGGAGGGGGCTTTCCGGTCGGGGGGCGCAGCATCGGGGTCGGCACCGCCGTGCTGGCGCTGGCGGCCTGGTACTTCGGCATCGACCCATTCATTGTCATCAATGGCGCCAACATGCTGAACCAGCGTGCTGCCCAGGAAGAGTCGCGCGGCCCGGTGCAGCAGAGCGCAGAAGAGGCGCAGACGGTGCACTTTGTGAAGCAGGTGCTGCGTGACACCGAACGCACCTGGGGGGCGCAGTTTCCGGCGCAGGCCGGGCGGCAGTACGTCGAGCCCAGCCTGGTGCTGTTCCGTGGGCGAACCTCAACCGCTTGCGGGGCGGGCGAGTCGGCGATGGGGCCGTTCTACTGCCCAGCCGATCAGAAGGTCTATATCGATCTCTCCTTCTATGACGAGATGCGCCGCCGCTTCAAGGCGCCGGGCGACTTTGCGCAGGCCTACGTGATCGCGCACGAGGTCGGCCATCACCTGCAGAAGCTGCTCGGCATTTCGGACAAGGTCTACCAGATGCGTCAGCGCGCCAGCGAGAAGCAAGGCAACGCCCTGTCGGTGATGCAGGAGCTGCAGGCGGACTGCTTCGCGGGCGTCTGGGCCCACCATGCCAACAAAGAGCGCCATGTGCTCGAAGCCGGCGACGTGGAAGAGGCCATCCGTGCGGCGACCGCGATCGGGGACGACGCCCTGCAGCGTGCGGCACAGGGCCGCGTCGTGCCGGACAGCTTCACCCACGGCAGCTCGGAGCAGCGTGTGCGCTGGCTCAATCGCGGTCTGGAGAGTGGTAGCCTTGATAGCTGCAATACGTTCAAGGCCAGCTCGTTGTAATTTCCACGCACATTCTCTCTGGATCCGCATGCAGACTCTTACGACAACGCCGCAACACTCCTGGCCAGCGCATGCCGCTGCGCCCAATACGCATAAGAGTGTCTGGAGTCTGATGCAGAGACATCTGCGCACATTCGCCGGGCTGTCTGTCTGCGACTTGCCCTGCGGAGCTGGCCTGTTCTCGCAGCGTCTCGCCGAGGCGGGCATGCAGGTGACCAGTGTCGATATCGAGGCGGTCGAGCCTTTCAGGGCCGACCCGGCCCGCCGCATCCTCGCAAACGCCAATGAGCGCCTGCCGTTCGACGATGGCCAGTTCGATGTAATGGTGAGCATCGAGGGTATCGAGCACCTCGAGAATCCAACATATTTCCTGCGCGAGTGTTCGCGTGTCGTGAAGCCGGGCGGGTGGATCTTCCTTTCCACGCCGAATGTGGACAGCCTGCGCTCACGCCGCTACGCATTCGTTTATGGGCACCACAAGTTCTTTCACCCCAAGGCGGATGGCAGCAAGGATTCGGGACACCTGTTGCCGGTCGACATGGCCTTTGTGCGTCACGCTGTGGGCAAGATCGGGTTGGAGGTGGTCGATGTCGGCGTGAACGAGATTCGTGGTCGCACGCTGGTCAAGGAGTGGCTGCGGCCTATCCTCACGCGCAAGCTGCCAGACTTCCTCAAGGGAGAAATCCCGTTTTATGGCGATGTGATCATTTACGCGATGCGCAAACCGGCGTGAGAGCCGGATACAAAAAAGCCCGCAATGCTGCGGGCTTTTTTTTCGCGACGCCATTCAACTACCGATACGCCCACCATCCTTCTTGGTAATCACGATGGTCGCCGAGCGCGGGCGCTTGCCGGGGCCATAGCCGGCGTTTGCAGGCCACTGGCTGGTGTACTTCGCCGGATCGGCGATATTCGCCGGCGAGGTCGTTTCGCCCGGATGCTGGATGTTGATGAACAGTGCCTTGCCGTCCGGCGTTTCGCACAGGCCGGTGATTTCGCAATCGACCGGGCCGACGAGGAAGCGCTTGAGCGTCTTGTCGGTGGCCTGGGCGCCGACGAAGGTGTCGACAGACAGCGTGCTGCCATCGGCCTTCTTGTAGCTGAGCGTCTTCTTCTCGCCATCGCCGACCTTGCCCGGCGTGGCCGCGAGCAGCATGCAGTTGCTCATGTCGGTGTAGGCGCTGTCGTCGGTCAGATTGAGCACACTTTTCAAGATACAGAGCTTGCTAGGGCAAGACAACACGAAGGGGCCGCTGCTTTTGACCCCCTCGTGTTTGGGCAGTACGAGCACGAAGATGCTGCAAGTACTCGCTGCGATCCGTCGACTATTTATGCTGCTTGAGCAATTAGTGGAAACGGATCGTATTGCCTTTCATGAATTGCTGCTGACTCTCCAACTGGCGGGGGAGAAAACCGAGCCATTGCGTCGACCAGTAGGTCCAGTTGACTGCATTGACTTATTGGGTTGGAGGGGGTGTCGACATACCTGAAATATATGTCGCCCATGGCGCGACTCTCGTTCGATATGAACGCACGAGACGCTTCGCCAATCAAATTCCCATTGTTCAAGATGTCGACTATTTCATAGTTTAGTTCGAGGGACTGAATTCCTGCTTCTGCGATGGAGCGGAGCTCACCTGTATCAGTAATTCCGTTAATGTTTTTGTCTTGCCAAATTTTCAATTCATAGAACTGATTGTCGTTGGCATTAATTACCCCATCAAAATTGGAGTCGTATCTCGCAAGCTGAGCGTAACCTTCCCCGCGAATATCGCTGCCGAACATCTCTGAAACAGAAGTTATCTTTCCGTCGCCGTTGTCGTCATGAACAAGGAATGCGTCGCTTGAGTTTAGCCACCCGGTTCGAACCTTGTTACCAGTCCCCAGCAAATCAAACTCTACGAAAGCATCCGACATGGACAAGGTGTTGAGTCCGTCACCATTCAAATCCACGGCGATAGGTGATGAGTATGAGGAAGAATAGTAATTTTCTAAAGCCGTCGAGTCGCCAACAGCGGCCTCTGCGTCGGCGAGTCGGGCCAGCCCAATTTGGTATATCCAGTCTGGGTCCCCTGTTATGTCATAGTATTCACCATGGTACGTAAAACCAAAAATGGTGTCAGAGTTAGAGAAGTCTTGGGTGAAAAAATTCTCCAAGGAAATCCAGTCTGCTGCATATGAGTAGGGGTTTAAAGCGGATCCAAGAGTGTCGGCTAGTCCCGCTGCGCCAAGAACACTTTGTGCAAACTCTATGGTGTTGCCAGAGAACCCATCTTGCAGGCCGGATAGTGCAGCACTATACGCAGACTCAAAATCTCCAATGTCATTAAAAGAGATGTTTGTAGAAGCCAGAATGGTGCCGAATGAATCTATTTCGTCTGTGTAAAGCAATCCAGTGGTTTGTGTTATACCGAACTCGCCCAGAATCATTTCATCTGGCCCGATAAACCTGAGTGTAATAAATTCCGTACCGTTGTTTTGGTATTGGGTGATCTGCAGGGATGGGTCGGCGAAGTTTTCTGGAGGGGTTTGGCTGAAAATTAATGGGGATAGATCGGTTCCCGAGGCTGGGCTCCATGTGCTGTCAAAGAAGCCGGTATCCGCAGGAGGGGTGATTCCCGCTTCCATCAGGGCGGTGCTGGCTGCTGAGTTCGAGTTTTGCGTGAGGGGCGAATAGGTGAGGTTGGCGTCATTGATGGCCCCTCCAGTAGCTACTATTTGCGCCCACTGTATTGAGAGATCATTGCCTTGAGCTACCACTGTTACTGGATTGCTTGGGTTAAGCAATTGTCCGATGTTGAGCGACTGATAGACGCTAGGGTCATTAATCGGACCTGCTATTACTTGAAGATTTCCGTACACCGATCCGCCTTGCGCGTTTGCCAAAGACGCTTGAGAGACGTTGGAAATATTGCTGGTGTTTGCGGGTGGCGTCCCCGTTGGAAATCCGCTTGATATGTATGTTTGTCCCTGAGAGTTTACATATACAATTGTCTGGTGATAATACTCTGTGCCAAAGAACGTTCCGAGTGGTTCATATACTACAGAAATGCTTTCTGTCATTTTGTTTCCTTAAATTGCGTTGATGACAAACTCAATTTCTACTTTTTGTACCGTGTCGTACTTGTTTTGATCAGTCGGAATTAACGTAAAAACAATGACTGTTTTTGTTGGGAACGATGAATTTATTTCTATTTCTCCAATAACGGAGAAGGCCAATGGAGAGTTTCCTAGAAGTAAATTCCTTCCTCTTTTAGATATCTTTCCGCCCATTTCTTCTACAAGTGCTTCCGCATCATCAAATGCCATGCCGCTGTAAAAGTAACTGGACATCTCTTCACTTATTAAATTTCTTCCTGATCCGCGCGGTTTTAGATGGTCTCTTTTCTCTGCATATAGGTTGTTTAACTTTGCTCTTGCTTCTTTTGCTATTTCTTGCATGCTTTGGCCTTTCGTTGATCCAGCTGTAGTGAGGCTTCTAGACGAGTCATTAATGGTTTTAGGTGATGAATTTTGAGGCGTTGCTGTGCTCCATCCTATGAGGCTGACGACAGCGCTTATAACGATGATTGCGATTTTTGTCTTCAAGGCAGATTTTCCTGAGAGGCCGAGGCTGGTGTTCGGTTCGGGGGCTGAAATGTTCGGTCCCGGCAATCGACCTATGTGAACTCGTTGCCGGTTGTGGCGCTGGAGCTCAGGCGTTCTCGGCGACTATGGCGCCGTCAGCGGAGGTGCGGGCTAGATCTATCGTTACGGTTGGTGAGATGCTAATGTACTGCTATGGCAAATGCAAACTGTTCGTGTTAGCGATAGGTTTTTGGCATTTTGGGTTGAACTTGGTTGAGGGGGCGTGTTAGGAGAAGTCATGGCGTATACACAAAATGGACTGAATCAATGGGTGCAATAGAAGATAGGGCTGCGCCTGGGGTTGGTCATCCGAAGCCTCCCCTTGATTCGGGTCTCGCGTGTCTGGTCATGCTGGCCCGCTTCCATGCGCTGGCCGTAGAACCCGAACAGATCGCCCACGAGTTCTGCAGTGACGGACTCGCCATGACGAGCACCGACATCCTGCTCGCCGCAAAGAAGCTCGGCCTGTCGGCCAAGAAAGCACGCGTTCGCGTCGAACGCCTTGCCACCACACCACTGCCCGCCATGGCTGTGGATCGCGATGGTCGCTACTTCATCCTGGCGCGCGTGGACCAGCAGGAAGGTGCACTGCGCGCCCTCATCCATGATCCCGCAGTGGCGCGCCCAGAACAGCTGTCCCTCGAACAGCTGACCGCGCGCTGGCAAGGCGAGCTCATCCTGTTTACCTCGCGCGCCTCGCTTGCTGGCGATCTCG
Source organism: Viridibacterium curvum (assembly GCF_039544165.1). Lineage (NCBI taxonomy): Bacteria > Pseudomonadati > Pseudomonadota > Betaproteobacteria > Rhodocyclales > Rhodocyclaceae > Viridibacterium > Viridibacterium curvum. The sequence goes on along the minus strand of NZ_BAABLD010000017.1, from coordinate 391,992 downwards.
CCAAATTCGATTTCAGCTGGTTCATTCCCGCCGTTGTCAAATACCGCAAGCTGCTCATCGAAGTCCTGCTGGTCTCCTTCGTCCTGCAGTTTTTCGCGCTCGTTACGCCCCTGTTCTTTCAGGTTGTCACCGACAAGGTGCTGGTACACCGTGGTCTGTCGACACTCGACGTCGTCGCGATTGGCCTTTTGTGCGTCTCGATCTTCGAAGTCTCCCTGACCGCCTTGCGCAGTTATGTCTTTGCGCACACCACTAGTCGTATCGACGTCGAGCTCGGCGCACGCCTCTTCCGCCACCTGCTGACGCTGCCGCTCGCCTACTTCCAGGCTCGTCGTGTTGGTGACTCTGTGGCCCGTGTACGCGAGCTTGAGAATATCCGCTCATTCCTGACCGGTAATGCACTCACCCTGGTGCTCGATATCCTCTTCTCGATAGTCTTCATTGCAGTCATGTTTTTCTACAGCACGCCGCTCACGCTCATCGTGCTGATCTCCCTGCCGTGCTACGCCATCCTATCTGGCTCGCTCATTCCGCTCTTCCGCATCCGCCTGCAAGAGAAGTTCAACCGCAGTGCCGAGAACCAGGCCTTCCTCGTCGAAACGCTCAGCGGGATCGACACCGTCAAGGCCATGGCAGTCGAGCCGCAATGGACGCGCAAGTGGGACCAACAACTAGCCGCCTACGTCGCCGCCGGCTTCCGTACCGCGACACTGGCCACCATTGCCAACAACGGCGTTAGCCTCATCGGCAAGCTGGTGACGCTTGCCGTCATGTACTTTGGTGCCAAGCTCGTCATCGAAGGCAAGATGACCGTCGGCCAGCTCATCGCCTTCAACATGCTCTCTGGCCACGTTTCGCAACCCATCATGCGGCTGGCCAACCTCTGGACAGACTTCCAGCAGACCGGCATCTCCGTACAACGCCTTGGCGACATCCTCAACACACGGACCGAGATTGCCAGCGCCAAGAGCGCGCTGCCACCGCTCAAGGGAGAAGTCGTCTTCGACGACGTGGTCTTTCGCTATCGTCCTGATGGACAGCCTGTTCTGCGCGAAGTCAGTTTGGTCGTTGCACCGGGAGAAGTGTTGGGCATCGTAGGGCGCTCCGGTTCAGGCAAGAGCACGCTCACCAAACTTGTGCAACGACTCTACGTGCCCGAACGAGGCCGCGTACTCGTCGACGGTGTCGATCTCTCGCTGACCGATGTGTCCTCCCTGCGCCGCCAGATCGGCGTCGTGCTGCAAGAGAACGTCCTGTTCAATCGCAGCATTCGCGAGAACATTGCCCTTTCCGACCCCGGGGCCTCGCTCGACGCCGTCCTGCAAGCTGCCCGCATGGCCGGCGCCCATGAATTCATCACCGAATTGCCCGAAGGCTACGACACGCTGGTTGGCGAACATGGCTCCACCCTCTCAGGTGGTCAGCGCCAGCGCATCGCCATCGCCCGAGCTCTGATGAGCAACCCGCGCATCCTCATCTTTGACGAAGCCACCAGCGCGCTGGACTACGAAAGCGAACGCATCATCCAGGACAACATGAAACGCATCTGCCAAGGCAGAACGGTTCTGATCATCGCTCACCGCCTCTCGGCTGTTCGTGACGCCAACCGCATCATCGTCATGGAGCGCGGCGAAATCGTTGAACAAGGGACGCATGCCGAATTGCTGACACGCCCTGACGGGCACTACGCCAGGCTGCACGGCCTGCAGCAGGGATGAATGATGAGTATCAAACTTCGACTCCTCGCCGCAGCCGATCTCTTCAACCGTTACCGCATTGTCTTCGCCCATGCCTGGCAGAACCGGCGCGCCATGCAAGGGCCCGGCTATACGAGTCACGAAGCCCACTTCCTGCCGGCGGCACTTTCCCTGCAGGAGACCCCCGTATCACCCGCGCCTCGCATCGCCATGTGGCTGCTGATTGCGTTCGCTGTGCTGGCCTTGCTTTGGGCCATCTTTGGGCGAATTGACGTGGTGGCCAGTGCGCAGGGACGCATTGTGCCCAATGACCGTGTCAAGACCCTGCAGTCACTGGAGCGTGCAACCGTCAAAGCCATCCACGTGACGGATGGGCAAGCTGTCAAGGCTGGCGATGTTCTTGTAGAACTCGATGCGACCTTTACCCAAGCCGACCAGGATCGGCTCGCCAGTGAACTGAACAGCGCCCGATTGCAGGTGCAGCGTGCCAGAGCGCTGCTGCAAGCGCTCGATAGCGGACAGTTACCGGTACTGGGCAAGATGGATGGCGCGGATGATTTGCTGCGCGCACAGGCACAAAGCCTTCTCACGAGTCAGTACAGCGAATATCAGGCCAAGCGTAGTCGTATGGCCTCTGACATTGCCCAGCGCGAAGCCGAGCTTCGCAGTACGCAGGAGCAAGTTCGCAAGCTGGAGCAGACTGTGCCGATTGCCCGTCAGCGCGCGGAGGACTACAAGAATCTCGCCAATCAGAACTTCGTATCGCGGCATGGCTACCTGGAGAAAGAACAGGCACGCATTGAGCTGGAGGGTGATCTTGCCAATCAGCGCAGCAAGCTGCAGGAAATCGAGGCAGCGCTTCAGGCTGCCCGTTCGCAGCAGGTATCTTTGCTGACTGAGACCCGGCGCAATGCGCTCGACAGTGCCAACGAGGGCGTGCAGAAGGCAGCGAGCCTGGAGCAGGAGCTGCGCAAGGCGACTTCCCGCAATGCCGATACTCGGCTCGTAGCGCCCGTCGACGGCACCGTGCAACAGCTGAGCGTTCACACCGTTGGCGGGGTCGTCAAGGAAGCCGAGCCCTTGATGATCATCGTGCCCAAAGACAATCCGCTGGAGATTGAGGCGATGATTGAGAACAAGGACATTGGCTTCGTTAATGCCGGACAGGTGGCTGCGGTGAAGGTGGAAACGTTCCAATACACCAAGTACGGCACGATTCCAGCGACGGTTACCAGTGTGTCGACGGATGCCATCAATGACGAGAAGCGGGGTCTGATCTACACCGCAAGGGTCAAGATGAGCAGATCGAGCCTGGTGGTGGAAGGCAAGACAGTGAATCTTTCGCCGGGCATGGCGGTGGGCGTAGAGATCAAGACGGGACGGCGGCGCGTGATCGAGTACTTCCTCAGCCCGCTTATCCAGTACTCGCAGGAAAGCTTGAGGGAGCGTTAAAACAGGGCCTGCGGTCGCTGGCCCTGATCGTTGAGCCTGATCCTCAACTACCGATACGCCCACCATCCTTCTTGGTGATGACGATGGTGGCCGAGCGCGGGCGCTTGCCGGGGCCATAGCCGGCGTTGGCAGGCCACTGGCTGGTGTACTTCGCCGGATCGGCGATATTCGCCGGTGAGGTCGTCTCGCCCGGATGCTGGATGTTGATGAACAGTGCCTTGCCGTCAGGCGTTTCGCACAGGCCGGTGATTTCGCAATCGACCGGGCCGACGAGGAAGCGCTTGAGCGTCTTGTCGGTGGCCTGGGCGCCGACGAAGGTGTCGACAGACAGCGTGCTGCCATCGGCCTTCTTGTAGCTGAGCGTCTTCTTCTCGCCATCACCGACCTTGCCCGGCGTGGCCGCGAGCAGCATGCAGTTGCTGACATCGGTGTAGGCGCTGTCGTCGGTCTGGATCCAGCAGATGCCGGTCGCCTGGCTGAAGGCGATGCCGTCGGGGCTGGAGAAGTCCTGGTCGGGGGTCAGGCCGGAGAGGTTGATTGAACGCGGCGCGCCCGCTTCGGCACCGAAGAGGTAGACGTCCCAGCTCAGGCGGTTGTTGCCATCGTCGCGGATGCGCAGGATGTGGCCGTTGGGGTTGCCGCTCTGCAGGGTCGCGGTGTCCTTGACGTCGGTGTAGGCGCGCGGGTTGGCCGAGTCAGGGGCGAGTTGCGAAGTGCCCGAAGGATTGACGCTGCGGTTGTTGTTGTTGGTCAGCGTGTAATAGACCTCGCCGGTCACCGGATGCACAGCGCACCATTCAGGGCGATCCATCTTGGTGGCGCCTGCTGCGTCACCCGCGATGCGGGTGTTGATGCAGATGTCGGCCTGGTTGGCGAAGCGGTAGGCGCTGTAGCCGGCGAGTGCCGGATTGCTGGTGTTCAGTTCCAGCCACTCACCCGTGCCGTCGGCATTGAAGCGCGCGACGAAGAGCTTGCCGTCGTCGAGGTACTTGGCACCCACAGCGAGGCGGTCTGCCGCGTTGGCGTCGGCCGGATTCCAGTTGGCGTTCGACACAAACTTGTAGATGTACTCATTGCGCGCGTCGTCGCCCATGTAGACGGTGAGCGGCTGGCCTGCGGCGACCTTGCCGAAGGCGGCGCTCTCGTGTGCGAAGCGGCCCAGCGCGGTGCGCTTCTTCGCCTTCTTCGTGCGGTCATAGGGGTCGATCTCGACGACGTAGCCGAAGGTGTTCATCTCGTTGCGGTAGTCGTCCGAACCGTCAGCCGAGGTGCCGGTCTTGTTGTTGCTCCAGCGCACGTACTTGTCTTCGTTGCCAGCCGACTCCCAGCCATGGCGCGAAGCCGAACCTTCGGCGCGGCCGTAGCGCTTGAGCGCGAATACGCTCTTGTCATTGCCACGCGCGGCGTCGTCGCCCTTGGCGCGAGCGAAGTAGCCGTTCCAGTTCTCTTCGCCCGTCAGCAGCGTGCCCCAGGGCGTGCGGCCGGTGCCGCAGTTGTTGAGCGTGCCGCGTGCGCGCAGGGCGTCGGGCGAATACTTGGTGACGAGCTGGGCGTCGCCGCGCGCCGGGCCGGCGATTTCCAGCTCGGTCTGCGTGGTCAGGCGGAAGTTGAAGGGCGAGGCAGGGACGTACGCCCACTTGCTGCCGCGCGCCTTGCGCACTTCAACGACCGACACGCCATGGATGGCGAGTTCCTTGTCGACTTCGCTCGCCGGGCGCGGCAGGCTCATCTTGCCGCCATCAGCGTGCAGGAAGAAGGAGCTCAGCTTCGAGTCGGTCGTCGCTTCGTGGTTCATGCCCAGCAGGCCGCGTTCGGTTGCCGTCCAGGAAGGCTTGCCGTCACCGGACAGACCGAACCATTCCATGCCGTCGTGGTGGTCGCCGGCACGGTTCTCGTAATCGGTGTCAGTGCCGTCGTTCTTGTACGCTGGTGTGCTGGCGTTGAGTGGGTCGCCCAGCGCGTAGATGATGGTGTAGGTGTAACCGTCCGCCACGACCACCTTGTCGGCAAGGCTTTTGCCAATGGCCTTGAAGCCGAGTTTGCTGACGCCAGCCTTGTGATCCGCAGCCGCCATTGCGGGCAGGCTCAGGCTGCCGAAGACGGCCATGGCACCCGTGCCGACAGCACCGCCCATGAAGTTGCGGCGGCTGATGCGCGCAGCCAGCAGGCTGTCGAAATGCGGGTTAGCGGATGTGTTGTTGTCTTCGTCGTCGAAAGCGGGGGGAGTGGGCTGGTTCATGTGGCGGGCTCCTGTCAGTCAAGCCGGCCACGGTAGCGCGGCCATGTTGCAAACCCGTGACAGGGGCTGTGGGGGCTTTTAGAGTAGCGTTTCTGTCGGAGGGCTAATGGCTTGCTCACCACCTGCGTCACAATGCCTGTGTTCAGTTGCTGAAGGGAGTTGCCATGAGGTGGATGCTTGTGTCGCTGGCTCTTTGGGCCGTGCCTTGGCCTGCGCTGGGCAAGACAGTGTTGATCGATGTGCGCACACCTGACGAGTACGCCGAAGGGCACCTGGGAACGCCATCAATATCGACCATGCCGTCATTGCGCAGCAGATATCCAAAGCCGGCGTGAGCAAGGACGATACGGTGATTCTGTATTGCCGCTCGGGGCGTCGTTCGGGTGTTGCCCAGCAGACGCTGCGCAGCATGGGCTACAAGGATGTGCAGAACTACGGCGGACTGGACGAGGCACGCAAACGCTTGCAGAAGCCGTGAGCGCGCCGCCTACTCTGGCTGGCGCAGACGCGCCACAGCATCGCGTACGCGCTGTGTGTCGAACTCTGTTTCGCTGACGCCAAGTTTCTGGCGGATTGCTTTGCACGGCGTATCCGGGGGCACCTTGTCCTGCGTGAAGCCCAGTTCGCGATAGAGCGTGTCCAGATCAACATGGAAGGTCGTCGCGACTTCGCTCAAGGTCATAAAGCCTCTGATGTTGGCCGGGTCCAGCGCGCCGTCGGTGCTGACGACTTCGGTCAGTGTTGCGGGGGACGTCTGCCAGACGCCTGCGAGTTTTGCCGCGCCCAGTGTGCCGAGAAACAACGCCAGCCCCAGTGTGGCGAGCCATCCCGGTGACACTTTGAAACGCCCCAGCGTGTTGTGCAGGAAGCTCTTGCCCTCATGCTCCGTGCCGCGCTTGCCGGTCGGGCACGTGGTGGTACAGCCGAGGCAGGCTATGCATTCGGCGGAGTGGATCACGTCCCGCCGCATCAGCGGGATATTGACCGGACATTTCTGCTCGCAGAGCCCGCAGCTGATGCAGGCATCCGTCTCGCGCCGGATACGGAAGGCGCCGAGCTTGGTCGTCAGGCCCAGAAACGCACCTAGCGGGCAGACATATTTGCAGAACACCCGGTCGTAGAACACCGAGGCAATGAGGCTCAGCAGCAGGATGCTGGCGCCGACAGCGAACTCCGCCCACATTTCGCCCAGGCCGGCGAAGGCGTGTGCGTAGGCGGCCCATGGGTCGTAGGGGCGGATGATCAGCGTGGCCGTCTGCCAGGTGAGGTACAGCGTACCGAGCAGCACCAGGTACTTGAGCCAGCGCAGCGGCTTGTCGGCGACGGCGGGCATCACGAAGTGGCGCTTGCGGAACAGGCGTTGCCCCAGTTTGCGCGAGAGCTCCTGCAGGGTGCCGAGTGCGCAGATCCAGCCGCAGAAGTAGCGCCCCACGATCAGTGCCAGCGCGATGGTCCCGGCAAGCAGCACGAGGTCGGAGTAGTACAGGCGGTTGATGAAGCCACCGCTGGCGACGAACTTGTAGAGGGTCTCCAGCCCACCAAAGGGACAGAGGGCGTCGATGGACGCGGAGCCGTCAGGGCCGCCGCCCAGTAGCTGATGGCGAATGGCAGCTGTCGTGACCAGTGCCAGGAATGCCAGCTGGGTGAGCAGGCGGTAGGCCGGGACGCGCGAGGTGTTCTTGCTCATGGTGATTCTCCCTGATCGACTCTGCGGACGACAGCGATCAGCGTGGGCTGAGCGCTGTCGTGTGCGGTGACATGCACTCAGAGAGCGCGTCCCGGGCAGTTTTCGGCACGCATGCCTTGCATGCGACCTGTGCCGCGCGGGTTGCCGACGGCTCCGGTCTGCATGGAGTGCATGCCACCTCTGGTTTGGGCGCGCATCGCCTGAGCTTCGGCGAGGCTCAGCTTGCCGTCCTTATCCGTATCCAGGGCATCAAAGTGCTGCGCCATGTGGGGCAAGGTTTTCTCGGTCTCGGCGCGCGTGAGCAGGCCGTCCTTGTCGGTGTCGGCAAGTTGAAAGTGTTCGGTGAGATGGCCCTGTGGCGCGAAGCCGGCGGCGCCTTGTCCGCGTGCAGGGCCGTTCTGGGCGAGGGCTGCGCTGGCGAGCAGGGCGGCGGCGAGGGCGGTGAGGGTGATGCGAGTGGTGGTTTTCATGATGCGCTCCTTGACAGGTGTAACCGCCAGCGCAAAAGGCGCGGCGGATTCGTCTCTGTTGGGCACATCGACCGGCGAGGCCGGTGAGGGCTTTGCGTGGCATAGCCGGATGGCATGCCGTGCTGTGGTATGAGTCCAGTATGGTCAGATTGCGCTTGCGAGCTGTTTCACAAGCGCGAGCATTTGTATCGGGATGTGAGGCGTTCAGCTGCGGAGCGATTGGATACCCAACCCCAGCGCCACGCACAGCAACAGCAGGGCAAAGGCGCGTTGCACATGTGCAGGGGAGAGAAAATGAGCGAGGCGGCGGCTCGCCAGCATGCCGCTGACGGCGCTGAGTGTGAAAACCACGCCCAGGGACAGTGACATCTCTACGCCATGCCACAGGTTGCTGAGCACCCCGCCGACGCTGATGAGGGCGATGACAAGGAGTGCAGTGGCTACACGGCCGTGTGCTGAGAGCTGAGTGAAGCGCCCCAGCATCGGTACGATGATGAAGCCGCCGCCCACGCCAAGCAGGCCGGCCATGAAGCCAGTCACGGCCCCGATGCTGCCCAGCACACCGGCGGTGGTGGCCGTCCAGATGAAGCGGCCGCTGTATGGATGGATGGGGCCGAGTGCACAGAGTGTGGCCGTTGCGTCATGGCCCCCGGCTTGCGCTGATTGCCGCCAGCTTCGCACGGCGGTGATCAGCATGACGATGACGAAAATCTGCATCACCCGTTCATGGGGCAGCGCATGGGCAGCGCTGACGCCCACCAGGGTGAAAGGCAGGCTGACAAGCGCGACGAGCATTGCGGCGCGGTAGCGCACTAGCCCGTGGCGCAAGCCCTCGATGGCGCCGGCGCCTGCAGCGCTGGCTATGGCGAGCAATGCGACGGGCGCGGCTTGCTGCATGGAGAGCCCGAGGCCGGCAACCAGTGCGGGCACGGCGAGCACGCCGCCCCCCGCGCCAGTAATACCCATGATGGCGCCGACACCCAGGCCGATCAGGATGGCGGAGAGCATCAGGGGGCCTGTTTGCGCTGCAGCTGCGCGAAGACGAGCATGCCGGCCAGCATGGCGGCTGCGAACAGAATGCCTTTGACATTCAGCGCACCGACGAGCACCAGCGCGGGGCCGGGGCAGATGCCGGCGAGCCCCCAGCCGATGCCGAACAGCAGGCTGCCAAGAATGAGCCGGCGGTCGACCTGGCGGGTGTCGGGCAGCGTGATAGTGGCTCCTTGCAGGGTGTGGCCGCGCCGCCTGGCCCACGCGAAGGCCGGCGCCGCGACGCCGATGGCGCCGAGCATGACGAAAGCGAGCGAGGGGTCCCAGTGACCCGCCAGGTCGAGGAAGCCAATCACCTTGGCCGGGTTGCTCATGCCCGAGACGATCAGGCCGAGGCCGAACAGCAGGGCTGCGAGGAATGCGCCGAGTGCCTGCATGGTTCAGCCTCCTGCCAGGTGGCGCAGCACGAACACCGTGCCGAAGCCTGCCGCCATGAAGCTCAGCGTGGCCACCATTGAGCGCAGCGACAGGCGCGAGAGCCCGCACACACCATGGCCGCTCGTACAGCCTGCGGCATAGCGCGTACCGACCCCGACCAGCAGGCCGGCAATGACCAGCTGAACGGAGCCGGTGTCGATCTGGATGACGGGCAGCGCGGCGAACAGCTGCCAGAGCAGCGGCGCGGCAACCAGCCCCGCGACGAAGCACAGGCGCCAGATACGGTCTGCCGGCCACTGCAACAGGCCGCCGAGAATGCCGCTGATGCCGGCAATGCGGCCCCACAGCAGCACCAGCGCGGCCGCCGAGGCGCCGATGAGTGCGCCGCCAAGCAGCGATGCCAGCGGAGTAAAGGCGTCCAGATCGATCTGCATGGGGCTCACCGTGCGGGGCAGTAGAGTTGATAGAGGGTGCCGAGAAGCTGCAGCACCTTGGGATCGGCGACGGAATAGAAGATGCGTTTGCCGTCGCGTCGTGTGCTCACCAGACCCTCGTTGCGCAGCACGCCCAGCTGCTGCGAGAGGGTGGGCTGGTGGATGTCCAGCAGTTCCTCAAGCTCGCTGACGGCCTTTTCGCCCTGGCTGAGCTGGCACAGCAGCAGCAGGCGGTCGGCGTTGGCGAGGGCGCGCAGCACGCTGGTGGCCTGGTCGGCGGCGCTGCGCATCTGATCGATGTCGAGGGAGGCGGCTTCCATTGATCTGATCCAAACAATTTACTTGAAAATAGTTTATACATTGATAGTATGTAAAGCAATATATTGTTTGGACGGTGTTGAAAATGCCTGCGCAAAGCCTGAGCCCACAGATCGAGCCCTTTTACGACGCGGTCACCGGCACGGTGGCCTACGTGGTGTTCGACCGCGCGGGCGGCCGCGCGGCGCTGATCGACCCGGTGCTGGACTTCGATGCCAAGTCGGGCCGCACGCACACGACGCTTGCCGAGCGCATGGTGGCGTTTGTGCGGGACGAGGCGCTGACGGTGGACTGGATACTGGAGACCCATGCGCACGCCGATCACCTCTCGGCCGCGCAATACCTGAAGCAGCAGCTTGGCGGCAAGGTGGCGATTGGCGCGCGCATCCGGCAGGTGCAGGGCGTGTTCAAGCGCCTCTTCAATCTGGAGGCGGAGTTCGCACCGGATGGTTCGCAGTTCGATCACCTGTTCAATGGCGACGAAGTCTTCGCCATCGGCGCGTTGAGCGCGCGCGCACTGTATGTGCCGGGTCACACGCCAGCGGACATGGCCTACCAGGTGGGCGACGCGGTGTTCGTCGGCGACACCCTGTTCATGCCCGACGTGGGGACGGCGCGCTGCGACTTCCCCGGCGGCGATGCGGCAACGCTCTACCGCTCGGTGCGCCGCCTGCTCGACATGCCGCCGGAGACGCAGCTTTACATGTGCCACGACTACCCTCCGACACCGCGCGCGCCGCTGTGGGTCAGCACGGTGGCCGAGCAGCGCGCGCACAACATCCACGTTCGGGATGGCATCAGCGAAGCCGACTTTGTCGCCATGCGCACGGCACGCGATGCGACGCTGGATGTGCCCGTCCTGATCATTCCTTCCGTGCAGGTCAACATCCGCGCGGGCGCCATGCCGCCCGCAGAGGCCAATGGTGTGTCCTACCTGCGCCTGCCGGTCAACGTTTTCTGAGTTTTACTCCGTATGTCACAACCTGTATGTCACAAGACAAGGAGTCGTCATGAAAAGCAATGTCGGAACCATTGATCGTACGCTGCGCATCCTGTTGGGGCTTGCGCTCATCGCGGGTGCAGCGACAGGCGTGTTGGGGGCGTGGGGCTGGGTCGGCGTCGTGCCGTTGGCGACAGGCATCTTCCGTTTCTGTCCGGCTTACCTGCCGTTCGGCTTGAGCACCTGCCGCGTCAAGCAAGCGGACTGAGGTACGCCATGAGCATCCCGAACTACCGCGAACACACGCGCGCCATCGGTCAGAACCTGAGCGCACTGCGCGAAGACCTGCCGGCAGTGATGAAGGCTTTCAACGAGCTGGGCAAGGCGGCGTCCAGCGACGGCGTGCTGGATCGCAAAACCAAGGAGCTCATCGCACTGGCGCTGGGCGTGGCCGCACGCTGCGATGGGTGCATCGGCTTTCACGTGCAGACGCTCGTGAAGCTGGGTGTGACCAAAGCCGAGCTGGAGGAGACGCTGGCGATGGCGGTGTACATGGGCGGCGGCCCGTCGCTGATGTACTCCGCCAACGCGCTGGCGGCGTTCGACGAGTTGTCGAACACCGCCTGACGGCGCCTCAGTGCTGCAGGATGCGCGACAGGAACTGCTGCGCGCGTTCTGACCGGGGCTTGCCGAAGAAGTCGTCCTTGCTGGCGTCCTCAACGATGTGGCCCTGATCCATGAAGATCACCCGGTGCGCCACTTTGCGCGCGAAGCCCATCTCGTGTGTGACCACCATCATGGTCATGCCTTCCTGCGCGAGTTCGACCATGACGTCGAGCACCTCGTTGATCATCTCGGGGTCGAGTGCCGAGGTGGGTTCGTCGAAGAGCATGCAGATCGGGTCCATCGACAGGGCACGCGCAATGGCGACCCGCTGTTGCTGACCACCCGAGAGTTCGCCGGGGAACTTGTTGGCGTGCGCCTTGAGGCCTACGCGGTCGAGCAGCTTGAGGCCGCGTTCGATGGCTTCATCAGACTTGCGACCCAGCACCTTGACCTGACCGATGGCGAGATTCTGCGTAATCGACAGGTGAGGGAAGAGTTCGAAGTGCTGGAACACCATGCCCACGTGCGAGCGCAGCTTGGGCAGATCGGTCTTGGGGTCGTGCACGCTGGTGCCATTGACGATGATGCTGCCTTGCTGAATCGGCTCCAGCGCATTGACCGTCTTGATCAGCGTGGATTTGCCGGAGCCCGAGGGGCCGCAGACGACGACCACTTCACCTTTCTGGACATTGGTGCTGCAGTCGGTAAGGACCTGGAATTTGCCGTACCACTTGGAAACGTTCTTGATATCAATCATGTCGTTGAACTCAGCGAATGATGGCGATGCGCTTGTGCAGGCGCTTGACCAGGGTGGAGAGCGAGAAGCAGATGGCGAGATAGATAAGCGCTGCGAAGGTATACATCTCAACCGGGCGGTTGTAGGTCTTGCCCGTTACCTCGGCCGCGTGCAGCAGGTCGGATGCGCCGATGGCGTACACCAGCGACGTGTCCTGGAAGAGCACAATGACCTGGGTGAGCAGCACCGGCACCATGTTGCGGAAGGCCTGCGGCAGGATGACGTATCGCATGCTCTGCGAGTAAGTCATGCCTATGGCGAAGCCGGCGTTCACCTGCCCTTTCGGAATGCTCTGGATGCCGGCGCGGATGATCTCGCAGAAGAAGGCAGCCTCGAACAATGTGAAGGTGATGAGGGCAGAGGTCTCCGGCTTGATGCGCACAACGAAGGGAATCAGCAGGAAGAACCAGAGGATCACCATCAGCAGCGGGATCGAGCGCAGGGTGTCGACATAGATTGCAGCCGGGGTGCGCAAGAACTTGATGCTCGACAGACGGGCCAGTGCGAGCAGGGTGCCAAGCACGACGCCGCCGCAGGTGGCGATGACGGTAAGGGCCAGGCTGAACTGGAAGCCTTTCCAGACGAAGGGAAGGCTGTTGGGGATGACGCTGAAATCGAAACTCATCAGTGACTCGCAATCAGGCCGGGGACTCGGGTACGCCGCTCAATCAACAGCATCAGGCGGTTGGCAGCAAAGGCGCAAAGGAAGTACAGCAGCGTTGCGACGGTGAGGGTTTCGATGACCTGTCCGCCGGACTCTTCCACCATTTGCCGTGAGACGAAGGTCAGGTCCCATACGCCGATGGCAAACGAGACGGCCGAATTCTTGAAGGTATTCATGAACTCGGAAGTGAGCGGCGGAATGATGATGCGCAGGGCCATCGGCAAGATGACGTGGCGGTAGGTCTGTGCCTGCGTGAAGCCCAGCGCAAGACCCGCATTGCGCTGCCCGCGCGGCAGGCTCTGGATGCCGGCGCGTACCTGTTCGGCGACACGCGCCGAGGTGAAAAATCCCAGAGCAACGGCGGCGGTAATGAATTCCTTGGCCGGCATGTCCTGCTTGACCCACATCGACAGATCACGCGGAAGCAGTTCGGGCACGACAAAGAACCACAGGAAGAGCTGCACCAGAATGGGGATGTTGCGGAAGATTTCCACCCAGATGGTGCCGATCATGGCGACGCGGCGGTTGGGCACGGTGCGCAGGGTGCCCATGACGAGACCGAAAAGCAGCGCAATCAGCCAGGCGGTGAGCGAGACGGCGACTGTCCAGCCCAGACCGATGAACATCCAGTCCAGAAAAGTGTGGTCGCTGGACGAGACTTGCTGGAGGAAGATTCCCCAGTTCCAGTTGTAATTCACATCGACTCCTTGTTGTTGTGGCGCGGGGCCGGAGCAGGCCCCGCGCTGGACTGCGACTGCGATTACTTCTTGTAGGACTCAGCCGGATTGTCATTCGGATTCGCGATCGCGCCCTTGAGGGCGTCGCTCATCGCGAAGTTCAGACTGATGTTCTTCGGCGGAATCGGGGAGAGGAACCACTTGGTGTAGAGCTTGTTGATCTCGCCGGACTTCATCAGACCTTTGACGCTGTCATCGACCAGCGCTTTGAACTGCGGGTCGTCACGACGAAGCATGATCGCAATGGGCTCGGTCGACAGGGCCGGCCCCACGATGGCGTACTGGGCAGCGTTCTGCGAATTGGAGATCAGGCTGGCCAGCAGGTTGTCATCCATCACAAATGCGACCGCGCGATCCGATTCGAGCATCAGGAAAGAGTCGGCGTGATCCTTGCCATAAACCTCCTTGAAGTCGACGTTCTTGCCCTTTTCGTGCGCGCGCATCAGGGCCACGCTGGTGGTGCCCGTCGTGGTCGCAACCGGCTTGCCGGACAGCTGGTCGAGTTCGGTGATGCCCGAGGCTTTCTTGACAGCCATGCGGACGTTGGTCACGAAGGTCGTCGGCGCGAAGGCGACCTGCTTCTGGCGGTCGGCGTTGTTGGTGGTTGATCCGCACTCAAGATCCACGGTGCCATTGACGGTCAGTGGAATGCGATTCTGCGAGGTGACGACCTGCTCGGCGACCTTGAGGCCAGGCATCTTGAGCCTGGCTTTTACGGCATCAACAATCTTGTAGCAGATGTCGATGTGGTAGCCGACAACCTTCTGGTTGCCATCCAGGTAGGACAGAGGGCCGGATGATTCGCGGATGCCCAGGGTCAGCGTGCCGGAATCCTTGACCTTCTTGAGCGTGCCGGTAAGTTCTTCCGCGCTCTGGGCATGAGCATTGAAACTCAGGGTGCTGGCGACGGCAGCGGCGATGAGCAGTAATTTCATCGTACAGACCTCCTGTGGAGAAAAGATGGGTTTGAGAACCCGGAATGTATTGCAACAAGCGGGCCAGAGACCTGAGGGAGCAAAGCCACGGCCGCGGTCGGCAACGTGGCCATACGCTGGCATGCTGCGTGGCCTGGTCACAATCGTGGATTCCCGCAGTGCTGCCAAGACTTCAGTGCAAACGGCCGACCCACGGGCATCCTGTCACGGATTGCGCCTTATGGAGGCCCTATACTGAGGGCCCGAAAACCGTCTTTTCTCTGCCCATGCCCGCTCGAAATTTCCGCTTTGCGCGGATCGTGAATATTTGTGTCGCGCTCTCTCTGGCGGGCATTCCGGCTATCAGTGCGGCCGATTCAGCCAGTGCTGCGCGTTATTACGAGGACGGCTTGGCGCGGTACAAGAAAGACGACGTGCCGGGCGCCATCATCCAGCTCAAGAATGCACTGCAACAGGACAACAAGCTGCTGGCGGCTCATGTGCTGCTGGGCAAGGCGCTGTTGCGGTCGGGTAATCCACCGGCGGCCGAGGCGGCTTTCAACGAAGCGCTGAAACTGGGTGTCAGCCGCAGCGAGGTCTATCCCTCGCTGGGGCGTGTCTGGCTGCAACTGGGGCAGCCCAAGCAGATCATCGAGAGGCTGAATCCGGATGACCTGCCAGTGGCGTCGCGCGTCGAGGTGCTGTCGATCCGCGGCATCGCCTACGCCGAGCAGGGCAACTACCCGGCGGCTGCACGCAGTTTCGAGACGGCGCGTGGCCTTGATGCCAATTCGCTGATTCCCCTGGTTTCGGAAATTCCGGTGCTGCTGACGCAGGCGCAGATTGATCGGGCTAAAGCGCTCAGCGAGAAAGCAATCACGATAGATCCGAACAGCGCGGATGCCTGGAACATGCATGCCTCGACAGCGCATGCTGCGATGGATATCAAGACGGCACTGGAGCGTTACAGCAAAGCCCTGCAGCTCGACCCGCAGCACGTCGATGCGAGGATTGCACGCGCTTCCATCCTGCTCGATCTCAAGCGCGACGCCGAGGCGGCCAAAGATCTGGAAGAGCTGAAGAAGCTGGTGCCGGACGAGGCGCGGGTGGCTTATCTGCGTGCAGTCATCGCCGGTCGCCAGGGCAGGACAGCAGAGGTACAGGCCTCGCTCAAGAAAATCGTCGAAGTCGTGGATGGCTTGCCGGCCTCCTGGCTTGCGACGAGGGAGCAGTTCCTCATGCTCGGGGGCGTCGGCCACCATGGGCTCGGCGAGTTCGTGAAGGCGCGCGCCTATCTCGAATCCGTGATCAACCTGAACTCCCGTAACCTCGGCGCGCGCAAGCTGCTGGCGTCCATTTATCTCGACAGCAAGGATTACGCATCGGTCGAGCGCACGCTGGACCCCATCCTGCGCAGTCTGCCTAATGATCCGCAGACGCTGTATCTCATGGGGCAGATGCGTCTGGCGCAGAAGCGCTATGTGCAGGCCTCCGAGTTGCTGGACCGCGCATTGAAGGCGGGGGGCGACTCAGCTGAAGTGCGTGCAGCCATCGGCTTCACGCAGCTTGGTCTCGGGGAAGGTGCTGCGGGCGTCAAGAGTCTCGAGCTGGCGTTTGCACGTAAACCGGGGGACCCCAAGGTCGGCCTTGCTCTGGCGACCCAGTACCTCAGCAGCAATCAGGGCGCCAAGGCCATTCCCGTCATCGACGCGGTCGCCAAGGCCGAGCCCGAGAACCTCGCTACACGTAACGCGCAGGGGGCGGTGCATGCAGCGGCGGGTGACCTGGCCGGTGCGCGAAAGATCTACGAATCCATACTCGCCAAGGACCCGAACTTTGCGCCCACCGTGCTCAATTTCGCCAAGCTGGAGCGCGCGGAGGGCCGTACGGAAGAAGCACGCAAACGCCTGAGCGCCCTGCTGAACCGTACTCGTGATGATGACAACGCCATGTACGAGATGGGGCAGCTGGAGCAGGCTATCGGGCGCAGGGCCGAGGCTCTGCGCTGGTTTGAGCAGGCTTTCCTGCAGCGCAAGACCAACGTACGCGCAGGCATTTCGCTGGTGGATGCGCAGCTGGCGAGCGGCAAGACGGCAGAGGCCGTGAAGACGGCCAAGGAGCTCGTCGATGCGAACCGCGGCAACATTGATGCGTTGTCGGCACTGTCGCAGGCACAGCTCTCTGCCGGCGACCGCCCCGGGCTGCTGCAGTCGCTGAAGGAGCTGACCTCACTTGCCGAGTACGACGCGCTTCTGCAATTGCGCATTGGTCGCATGCACCTTCTCGCCGGCAATGCCGATGGCGCTGCGTGGAATGCGCAGAAGTCCCTCGCCGCTGCGCCCAACAACCTGGGGGCCATGTCGCTGATGGCGGATGCCGAACTGACGCGCAAGGCCTGGCCCAAGGCGGAAAGTCTTGCGCACGAGCTGCAGACGCGCTACCCGAAGAGCGCCGAAGGCTTCCGCATCGCTGGCGATCTCGCGACAGCGCGCGGTAATGCCGCCGCTGCGGCCGACGCCTACCGCGCAGCCCTGGACCGCGAGCCCTCGACCATCGCCGTTCAGCGCGTTGTGCACGCGCTGTTGCTGGGCAAGGACCCGGGCAAGGCGCAGGACACCATTAACGCCTGGCTGGCCAAGCACCCCACCGACCTCGGCGCCCGTGCTGCGCTCGCTGAGGTGCACATGCGGACAGCCAACTGGAAGGGCGCGCGCGAGCAGTTCGAAAAGGTTCTCGCCGTACGGCGCGACGATGTCGGCATCCTCAACAATCTCGCCACCGTCCTGCAGAAGCTGCGTGACCCGAGTGCCATGTCGGTCGCCGAACGCGCGTGGAAGCTGGCGCCGCAAGACCCCAATGTGATCGACACCTACGGCTGGAGTCAGGCCCAGGCGGGGCAGTATGATGCCGCCCTCCGTTTGCTGCGGGATGCGCGTCTGCGGAACCCCGAAAACCTGGAGACCCGCTATCACCTGGCCTGGACGCTGGGCAAGCTGGGCCGCAAGGCCGAAGCCCGCGAAGAGCTGGCGCCGGTGCTGAAGGCCGGCAGCGCGTTCGAGGCGCAGGAAGAGGCGCGTGCGCTGAACCGGGAGCTGGGTGGCTGAGTCGTGCTCGCAGCCTCCCCAAGACTATTCCGCTGAACACAATCCGACCTGTCGCCAAATTTGACGCTCTGTGTCAGTCGCTTGTTTTTGCTGCATTCAAGCTATTGATATTTATTGAAATTATTGTTGTGGACTGATGCTTGCTACAAGGTCTGCAAAGAAACCGGATTTATCGAGGCTTTCATGTCCCGCATCCTCAAAACCGCTGTTGTACTTGCTGCGCTGGCTGGCTCCCAAGCCGTGCTGGCTTCGGCAACCTACAACTTCACGTCGACAGGGTCTGCATCTACGACCTGCGACAGCTTCACGACCAGCTGCTACGGCAACACCCGTTCCTACACCGCGACCGAATCGGTCAGCGGCTCGGCGATCTCCATGACCGTCAAGGCTTATTCGAATACGGGTACCGCAAGCAGCGCAGCGACCAACGCCAATGCCGTCCTGCAGGACGCTTATCTGGGTTACTACTCCGGCGGCGGTCTGGGCATCACTAACCGCGACCAGGCTTCTTCGGCAGGCGACACATACGAAAACACGGCCCCCGAGCACGCCATCGACAACAACCAGCGCTACGACATGGCCCTGCTGAGCTTCAGCAAGAGCGTCACCCTGTCCGCCCTGTCGATCGGCTACGCGCCTTATGACTCCGACCTCAGCGTCTGGGCCTATGTCGGTACCGGCACACCGGTGCTCGACGGCGCCACCTACGCAGATTTGTTGAGCAGCGCCAGCGGCCTCGTGTCGTCTGGCTGGATCGTGGTCGGCAACTATGCTGATGTTGGCACGGGCTCCGAAGCTATCAATGCCAGCAAGGTCAGCTCCTCATACTGGTTGATCGGCGCTTACAACCCCGCCGGCACGGCAGCATCGTGCGGCTCGAACAGCAGCACCAAAAGCGCCACGGGCACAGCCGGCGACCTGGACTGCGGTGACGATTACATGAAGCTGCTGTCGGTCTCGATTGCGGACCAATCGACCCCGACCACGGAAGTCCCGGAACCCGGCACCTTGTTGCTGACGGGTCTGGCACTGGCCGGTGTCGCAGCGAATCGCAAGTTCAGGAAGTAAGCGCAAGCAGCAGTAAAGCAGTACAGCAGTACAGCAGTACAGCAGTATAAAAATCAAGAAGAGAGCATCGGTGCTTCAAAAAAGAGAAACGGCAGCCTCGGCTGCCGTTTCTCTTTTGTCGTTCCGGATTCCTTGCTTCCAGCAGCTAGCCTGACATAGCCACGCGGGCGCTTTTGCCGTAGGGCCATGTCAAAGACCCGACACGTGCCTGGCGCAGCTATCGCGTGTCCCGCATCAATCGTCGCGCCCGTGTTCGTCTTGCTGCTGAAGGGCCCACATGCGGGCGTAGTTGCCTTGTGCTTCGAGCAGGGCCTTGTGCGTGCCGCGTTCGATGACGCGTCCGCCATCGAGCACGATGATCTCGCTGGCGTTCATGACCGTGGACAGGCGGTGCGCGATGATCAGCGCCGTGCGGCCGACGGCTGCAGCTTCGAGTTGTGACTGGATGGCTTTCTCTGTCTTGGAGTCGAGCGCCGAGGTGGCTTCGTCGAAGATCAGGATGGCTGGATCCTTCAGCAGGGCGCGGGCAATGGCGACGCGCTGCTTCTCGCCGCCAGATAGCTTGAGGCCGCGCTCACCGACGCGGGTTTCGTAGCCATCAGGCAGGCTGGCGATGAAGTCGTGCAGCTGGGCGGCGCGTGCCGCAGCGAGCACTTCGGCTTCGCTGGCTTCGGGGCGGCCGTACTGGATGTTGTAGCGGATGCTGTCGTTGAACAGCACGGTGTCCTGCGGGACGATGCCGATGGCCTGCCGCAGGCTGGCCTGGGTGTAGTGGCGCAGGTCGGTGCCATTGAGCGTGATGCGACCTTGCTGGACATCGTAGAAGCGGAACAGCAGGCGTGACAGCGTGGATTTGCCGGCGCCGGAGTGGCCGACGACGGCGACGGTCTGGCCCGGAGCAATGCTCAGGCTGACGTCTTCGAGCACCGGACGGCGCGGGTCGTAGGCAAAGCCGACCGATTCGAAGCGCAGATGCACCGGCCCGTGTGGCAGGGCGACGGCGTCCGGCGCATCCTGGATCTCGCGCTCGGTGCGCAGCAGACCGAACATGCGCTCGATGTCGACGAGTGACTGGCGGATTTCGCGGTAGAGCACGCCGAGGAAGTTGAGGGGGATGTAGAGCTGAATCAGGAAGGCATTGACCAGCACGATGTCGCCGATGCTCATCTGGCCCGCGGCAACGCCCGCTGCGGCGCGCCACATCATGACCGTGACGCCGATGGCGATGATCAGCGCCTGTCCGGCATTGAGCGCCGAGAGCGAGAACTGGTTGCGGATCTGCGCGTTCATCCAGGCGCCGAGCTGTTCGTCGTAGCGGCGCGTTTCGTAGCCTTCGTTGTTGAAGTACTTCACCGTCTCGTAGTTGAGCAGGCTGTCGATGGCGCGCGCGTTGGCCGCCGAATCGAGCTCGTTGGCCTGGCGTCTCAATGCCGTTCGCCAGTTGGTGACGGTGATGGTGAAGACGATATAGCTCAACAGCGTGAGCACCGTGATCAGTGCGAAGCTCACGTCGTAGTTGCGCAGCATGATGCCCAGTACCAGCGCAATCTCCACGAGGATGGGGAGGATGCTGTAGATCGCGTAGCTGATCAGCGAGCCGATGGAGCGCGTGCCGCGTTCGATGTCACGTGTCAGGCCTCCGGTCTGGCGTTCGAGGTGAAAGCGCAGTGACAGCGCATGGAGATGCTGGAACACCTCGAGCGCAATGCTGCGCACGGCCTGTTGTGTCACCCGTGCGAACAGCAGTTCGCGCAGTTCGGTGAAGGCCGAGGTGAGAAAGCGCAGCGCGCCATAGGCCAGCAGCAGCGCGGCGGGGACGATCAGCAAGGCTTGTCCGGTAGTGAGGCTCAAGTCATCGATGACGTGCTTGAACACCAGCGGCACGGCAACGTTGGAGACCTTGGCGCCGACCAGACAGATCAGCGCCAGCGCAACGCGAAACTTGTACTGCCACACATAAGGCAGCAGCGAGCGCAGCGTCTTCCAGAGATTCAGTTCTCCGGGCGCAGTGGGCGCGGCTTGCGGCAGGCTGGCGGCGCGGCGCATGCGTTTACTTCACGACCTCGGCAATCTCGATGCGGATGCCCGTGGCATCCATGGCGGTCTCGGCCGTGAGGCCTTGCAAGTCCCCCGCTTGCGGCATCGCGTTGCCGCGCTTCGAGATGCGCGCACCGATGATGACCTTCTGCTTCGGGTCCGGTGAGCCCATCATGAGTTGGGCCTGCGCAAAGTCGAACTGGATTGGCAGCTCGCTGACTTTGAAGCGCATGCCTGCGAACGGCGGTCCGCCGGCGGCAGGGCGGGCGAAGAGGAACAGGGCGTCGTCTGGCGAGGCTTTGTCGCGCAGCGCCGCTGCGAGCGTGACGGTGCCGCGCATTTTCAGTGGCGAAGCCGCTGCCGGCGACGGCGTCACAGGCGAAGGCGCGCCAGCTTGCTTCTGCGGCATGCCACCACGCTGGCGCGCCTCGCGCAGCATCGCATCAACCGATTGAGCGAACTCGCTTTCTGGCGGTACGCGTGCCGCGATCTTTTCCCAGTCGGCGACGGCCAGCTTGAATTGCTTGCGCTCGAAAGCCAGCGTACCGGACAGCGCGAGCGCCTTGATGTTGTTGGGGTCGAGCTTGAGCGCCTGACGCACGAGCTTTTCCGGTTCGCCCTCCAGCGAACGGTTCTGGCGACTGGCGACGGCGTCTGCCCAGTCGGCATAGGTCTGCGCTTCGGGCTTCTTGCTGGCGAGCTGCGCGAACGTGGTTTCTGCCTCGGCGAAGCGACCCAGCACCATGTACGAGCGCCCCAGCATCTGCAGGCCTTCGAGATCGTCCGGATGGCGCTTCACGCGGTCGGCGAGTCCGGCCACCATGGCATCGATTTGCGCAGCAGTCGGCGCGGCGTCTTCAGCCAACGCGGCCGTGGCGCGCGGGTTCAGACCTTGCAGGTTGCCCAGCGACAGGTACAGCGCGACGGCCGCCAGCGGCAGCACGAGGGCAAGCCCTGCCGCCCACACGCGGCGGGGTTTGCCGAGGGACTGTTCAGGCGCTTCCGACTCTGCGAGTGCGCGGGCTTCGAGCTCGCCGAGCGTTTGGGCGTGCGCTTCCGCCGTAATCTTGCCGGCTGCCAGCTCGCGATCCAGGTCGGCGCGCTGCTCGCGCAGCACTCTCAGCGCCGGGCTTTCCGCATCGGTCGTAATCGCGCGCCCCTGCCACAGCGGGCGAAAGAGCAGGGCGGTGACGATCAGCAGGAGCGCCAGTGCGGCCGCAATGAACAGGAAGAATGGTGTCATGGGGAGGGAGCGCGGAGATCAGGCGTCGGGCGAATCAAGCAGGGCGCGTGCGCGGGCCTTGTCGGCATCGCTGAGTGACGTTGTGGTTTGCTGGTTGCGGCGTGCGCGCACCGTCAGCGCAAAGCCGCCCAGTGCGAGCAATAGCAGGGTTGCGGGGCCACCCCACAGCAGCAGGGTGCTGGTCTTGACGGGGGGGTCGTAGAGCACGAAGTCACCGTAGCGCTCCACCATGTAGTCGCGGATCTCGTCGTCGCTCTTGCCGGCCGCGATCATCTCGCGCACCTGGCGCTTGAGGTCATTGGCGAGGTCAGCGTTCGATTCCGCAATCGACTGGTTCTGGCAGACAAGACAGCGCAGGGTCTCGGCCAGCTTCATGACACGGGCCTCGACCACGGGGTCCGTGGCGGCGAGGGGCTGCGTGCTGAGGAATGGAAGTGCCGCTGCAATGGTGATGGTGCGCAGCGCGCTCCCCAGGTTCCATTGAGGGCAGGGGGCGTATTGCGTATCGCCTCTTGAGTGGTCAACCACGCTTGAGCTCCGCGATCTTGGGCAGCAGGATCTTGTCGAGCACTTCCTGCGTCAGCGGGCCGATGTGCTTGTAGCGGATGCGGCCATTGCCGTCGATGAGGAAGGTTTCGGGCACGCCGTACACGCCGTAGTCGATGCCGGTGCGGCCTTCGGGGTCGACGATGGAGAGCGTGTAGGGATTGCCCTCGGTGGCCAGCCACTTGAGGCCGTCATCGCGTTTGTCCTTGTAGTTGAGGCCGATCAGCGGCACCAGGCCTTGCTTCGCGAAGTCGACCAGCACCGGGTGCTCTTCGCGGCAGGCCACGCACCACGAAGCCCATACGTTGAGCAGCCAGACCTGGCCCTTCATGTTGGCGAGCGACAGGGACTTGTCGGGCTCTTGCAACTGCGCAAGCTGGAAAGCCGGTGCGGGTTTGTCGATGAGTGCCGAGGGGATCTCGCGCGGCTTCAGCTTGAGGCCTACGCCCAGCAGCACGGCAAGGGCGATGAAGATGGCAAGTGGAATGAGGGCTTTGGTTTTCATCTCAGGCGCCCTGCGCCACGGCGGCAGATTTCGCTTCGCGCGCAGCCTGCTTGCGATAGCGTTTGTCGGTGGCCGCCAGGATGCCGCCGCCGGCCATCATCAGGCAGCCCAGCCAGATCCAGCTGATGAAGGGCTTGTAGTAGAGGCGCACGACCCAGGTGTCGTTGTTCACCGCATCACCCATCGAGGCGTAGATGTCGCGGAATACACCGTTGTCGATCGAGGCTTCCGTCATCGGCATATTGCGGGCCGTATAGAGGCGCTTTTCAGGGTGCAGGGTGTTGAGCGTCATACCGTTGCGAGACAGTGTCAGCGTCGCACGCGCGGCGCGGTAATTGGGGCCTTGCACTTCGCGCACCTCGTCAAGCTTGAAGCTGTAGCCGGCCAGCGCGGTGCTGGTGCCGATCTTCAGTGCCACGTCGACGTTGGCTTCGAGGCTGCGCACCAGGCTCACACCGATGATGAAGATGCCGATACCCAGGTGTGCGAGCCACATGCCCCACCATGCCGAGGGAATGTTGCCCAGCTTCGCAGCAAGGCCGGAGTCGCGACGTTCGCCAAGGCGCTCCTGCAGCAGCTTCAGGCTGCCGAGCAGCACCCAGGCAGCAAGGCTCAGGCCCAGCGCGCTGCGCCAGCTCAGCACGTTCAGCGCCGCCGCGCTGCCGACGCCGATCACAGCGCTGATGAAGAACGCCGGGGCCAGCTTGCGCAGCAGCGGCTGCAAGGCGTGGCCTTTCCAGCGCACGAAGGGGCCGATCACCATGAGCAGCACGACCGGCGCCATCAGCGGGTAGAACACAGCCTCAAAGTAGGGCGGGCCGACCGACAGCTTGGCGCCACTGAGCGCGTCTACGGCCAGCGGGTAGAGCGTGCCGAGCAACACTGTCGCCGCGGCCACGGCCAGCAGGACGTTGTTGGTGAGCAGGAAGGTCTCGCGCGATAGACCATCGAACTGACCACCCCCCACCAGCTTGGGGGCGCGCCAAGCATACAGTGCAAGCGAACCGCCGATGACGAAGACCAGCAGCGCCAGGATGAACACGCCACGCGTCGGGTCACTCGCAAAGGCATGTACCGAAGTCAGTACGCCGGAGCGCACGAGGAAGGTGCCCAGCAGCGATAACGAGAAAGCCGCGATGGCGAGCAGTACGGTCCAGCTCTTGAAGGCGCCGCGCTTCTCGGTGACCGACAGCGAGTGGATCAATGCCGTGCCGACCAGCCAGGGCATGAAGCTGGCATTCTCGACCGGGTCCCAGAACCACCAGCCGCCCCAGCCCAGTTCGTAATAAGCCCAGCCCGAACCGAGTGCGATGCCGATGGTGAGGAACACCCAGGCCGCCAGCGTCCAGGGGCGCGACCAGCGCGCCCACGCCGCATCAAGGCGGCCGCTCAGCAAGGCCGCAATGGCAAACGCGAAGGCTACGGAGAAACCCACGTAACCCATGTAGAGCATGGGCGGGTGGATGATCATGCCCGGATCTTGCAGCAGCGGATTGAGGTCGTTGCCCTCTGGCGCGCCAGGGATCAGGCGCGTGAAAGGGTTGGACGTGAAAAGCGTGAAGGCGAGGAAGCCCGTAGCGACCAGACCCAGCACACCCAGCACGCGGGCGACGAAGCTTTCGGGCAGGTTGCGCGCCAGCGACACAGCCAGCGTCCAGCCCGACAGCATCAGGCCCCACAGCAGTAGCGAGCCCTCGTGGCTGCCCCACACGGCCGTAATGCGATACCACACGGGCAGCTGCGTATTGGAGTGCGAGGCGACGTAGGCGACCGAGAAGTCGTTGGCGATGAAGGCTTGCGTCAGACACAGGAAAGACAGCAGCACCAGTGCGAACTGGATCTGTGCCGCAGGCCTTGCAAGGCGCATCAAGGTGGCATCGCCACGCTGGGCACCGATGAGAGGCAGGGTGCCCATCACAGCGCAGATCAGCATGGCCAGAATGAGGGACAGGTGGCCGAGTTCAGGAATCATGGTGATGTGAGCGCCAGACTTACTGCTTCATGGTGCGCGCGGCTTCGTGCGCCTTGTCGATGGCAGCCTTGGCTTCGGGCGGCATGTAGTTCTCGTCGTGTTTGGCCAGCACCTCGCTGGCGATGAACAGGCCGCTGTCGTCCATCTTGCCTTGCGCCACGGCACCTTTGCCATCCTTGAACAGGTCGGGCAGCGCACCCTTATAGACCACGGGCAGGGTTTTGGCCGTGTCCGTGATGGTGAAACGCACGGTCAGACCGTCTTCCAGGCGTTCGATGGAGCCGCTCTCCACCATGCCGCCAACACGGAAGTTCTGGCCCTTGGGCACCTTGCCATCGGCGACTTCGGTCGGCGTGAAGAAGAACACCAGGTTGTCATTGAAGGCGTTGAGCACCAGCGTGGTGGCGCCGCCGAGCAGGGCCAGTGCGATGCCGATGAGGAGGAAACGTTTGTGACGGGCTTTCATTGCGATTCAGTCTTCGAGTTGTTGCAGGCGCTTGAGTCGATGCAGGGTGTCCCTCCGACGCTTGCCGAGCTGCCAGAGTTCCACGGCGATCAGCAGGAAAGTGGCGCCGTACGAGCCCCATACGAAGGCGCCACGGCCACCCATGGCAAGAAAGGCGGATACAGAGTCCCAGTTCATGCCGTGGCTCCTGCAATCTCGGCCTTGGCCCAGTCCGTGTTGCGTTCGCGCTCCAGGATGATGCTGCGTACGCGCCACAGCGTGACGGCGATGCTGTAGGCCCAGGCGGCCAGCGCCATGATCAGCATGCCCCACAGCATGGTCATGGCCATGCTGGGCGACTTGGTGAGGCTGACCGACGAGCCCTGGTGCAGGGTGTTCCACCACTGCACCGAGAAATAGATGATGGGTACGTTCACCGCCCCGACCAGGGCGATGATGGCGCCGGCCTTGTCGGCACGGCGCTGGTCTTCGATGGCGCTGGTCAATGCCATGAAGCCGAAGTAGAGGAACAGCAGCAGCAGTTGCGAGGTCAGCCGGGCGTCCCACACCCAGTACGTGCCCCAGGTCGGGCGTCCCCACAGGGCGCCGGTCCACAGCGCGAGAAAACAGAAGATGGCACCGGTGGGGGCCAGGGCGCGGCTCATGTAGAACGACAGGCGCGTGCCCAACCCGAGGCCTATCGCAGACCAGAACGCCATTGCCATGTAGATGACCATGCTCATCCAGGCGGCCGGGACGTGGATGAAGATGATGCGATAGACCTCGCCTTGCGTGGCATCGGTCGGTGCGACGAAGAAGCCGATGTAGAGGCCCACGGCACACAGTACAGCGGCCAGCGCGGCGATCCAGGGCGCAAGGCGGCCGGCCAGGGGGTAGAAGGTCTGTGGCGAGGAGAAATGGAAGAAATTCATGGTCGTACCGGCGTGAGGCCGCCATTATCCGGGATGTGAGTGTCTTGCGGCAGGCTTATTCACTGGCCAGGCGCAGTGCCGCTGCGCAGGCCAGCGGGCTCAGCGCCAGTGCGCCCAGCAGGCCGCCGCCCATCAGCAGCAGATGCGCCTTGAGGCCGATGCCGCCGCTCCAGGCATCGACGCTGCCGGCGCCGAAGACCAGTACGGGCACCATCAGGGGCAGCACCAGCAGGGCCAGCAGGCTGCCGGCGCCACGCAGGCCCAGCGTGAGGGCAGCGCCGATGGCGCCGATCAGCGAGAGGACAGGGGTGCCGATCAGCAGGGTGAAGGCCAGTACCCCGATGGCGCCCGGCTCCAGACCGTACATGAGCGCCAGCACAGGCGAGACGGCCACCAGCGGCAGCCCGGTACTGAGCCAGTGGGCGGCGATCTTGGCGGTGACCCACAGGACGGCGGGTTCGGGCGACAACAGCATCTGTTCGAGCACGCCGGAGTCATGGTCCTGACTGAACAGGCGTGGCAGGGCCAGCAGGGTGGCGAGCAGAGCGGCGACCCACACCACGCCGGGGCCGATGGCGCGCAGCTGGTTGGCTTCTGCCCCGACGCCGAAGGGGAACAGGCTGGCGACAATGACGAAGAAGCTCAGCGCGACCAGCAGGTCGGCGCGCGAGCGCCAGGCCAGCAGCAGATCGCGTTGCAGGGTGGCGAGGAAGATGCTGCTTGGCTTCATGCGATATGCGTCCACAGGTCGAGCTGGCGCACGGGGTGGATGAAGTTCACGTCCTGATGGCTGGTGAAGATGACCGCGCCGCCGTGTGACAGGTGGTGGTCGATGCGGCGCGCCAGGGCGTCGACAGCGGCGACGTCCAGGGCGGTGAAGGGCTCATCGAGTATCCACAGCTTCTGTGTGGCACCCAGCCACAGGCGGGCGAGGGCAACGCGGCGGCGCTGGCCCTGCGACAGAAGCTTGCAGGGCAGTTCGAGCTGACGGGCAAGGCCCAGTTCGACGAGCGCTTCGCTGCAGCGCGCCTCATCGGCCGGAGCGTTCATCAGGCTCGCCGCGAAGCGCAGGTTTTCAAGCGGGGTCAGCAGTTCGTGCAGGGCCGGAGCGTGACCGATGTAGAGCAGATCAGCATGGAAGGCTTCGCGCTGCGCAGCCATCGGCTGGCCCTGCCATAGCAGCTCGCCGGCCTCGATGTGCATGAGGCCGCACAGCATGCGCAGCAGGCTGGTTTTGCCGACGCCGTTGGGGCCGATGAGGCGCAGCAGCTCACCGTGCCTGACGGTAAAGTCGAGGCGGCGGAACAACAGGCGTTCGCCGCGCAGACAGGCGAGTTGACGGGCTTCCAGCATGGGGCGGATTGAACCACAAATACGTGGTGAGACAGGGCGCCGGTTTGCGCGGCCCCTGCGGACGGCTTATTGCGCCTTGATGCAGAAATTGATTGCGATCTCGTCCCAGGTGGCGGTCGTGCGACGCCACAGGCGCGGGCTGCGCGAACCTTGCTGGGCGTAGCGGTAGCCACGGAGTAGATCGTCGCCGGAGAATTCGTTGGTGACGGCCCCTTCGCCCATGACTTCGTCGAGCTTTTTCGGGGACTTGATGTGCAGGAAGACAACCGACAGCGGCGGCGATGAGCTGAAGACCGTGAAGGCCCAGCCGCCTTTGCCGGCGCACAGGTGATCGATTTTGCTCTTCGAGATATGGCGGAATTTCTTGGTGCCCATGTCGACGGCCAGGGCCTGTATTTCCTGTTCGCACAACAGTTCCCACTTGGCGCCGTCTGGCCCGATTTTCATGTTGGGCACGATCAGCGAGCCGCCGGTGTAGGTGCAGACCTGAATGCCACGGCCGATCAGTGAGGTCGGGCCATCGAGAATCGGTGTCGTCATGTATGTCTCCTGGTCAGTGCAAGGGGGGCTGCTGCTCTGGCAGGAGTGTATAGAAGCTTGCGCGTTGCGCTGGTGGGAATGACGCGAAAGCAGGCCCTCCCTTTTCGCGGTTGTGGCATCGGCCGTGCTGACATCTGGAGAGCTCTGCCAGAAGCAGGCGTGCCTGAGCGCCCGACTTTGCGCTCAGAAAAGCTCGAAGTCCTCGCCGCCGCTTTTGCCGCGCAAACTGCCGAGGACGGTTTCGAATTCGCTGTCGAACGAGGCGCCATCGAGGAGGAGCTTGAGGATGGCCTCTATCGGCTGGTGCATGGCCCGGTTGATTTCATCTTCCAGGCGATCATCGCGATCAAGCCACGGGAACGCTGAGCTGATGTTGGTCTCGGCATTCAGGAGCTGCAAGCGTACGCCAGCGATCAGGTTGCGCTGCCGATTACGCAAACCTTCCAGCGTGGTGAATATGTCACCCAGCGCGGATTGCATGCTCTCTGCGCGCTCGGCGGATTCACGCCGCATGCCGACACTTTCGGCCAGGGCTTCCGCTGTCTCGGTGACGATGGTCATGTTGTCGCGGATGCGGCCGGCGAGCTCGGGGTCGTTCTCGGGCATGTTGCTGATCACGGTCGTCACCGTGGCGTAATTGATCGCCAGCCGGTTGCGGAAGGCGACTTGCCGACCCATCGATGAGAGTTGATTGATGGCGGCAAGTTCGAGCTCGGTGATTTCCCCGCGTGACGAGTGCGTGGTGGTGTTGCCATTGTGGCGGATGATCACGCTGCACTGGACGCCGAATGTTCTTGCAGCTTCTACGAAGTGTGAGGCCAGTTCTTCGTAGCTCCGACACTTCAGGCTGCTGCGGATGAATTGCAGGAGTGCGCCGTTTTCGCTGGCCGAGGACAGAAAATTCATGGCCATGCGGTGCAGCGAGTCCTTCTCCTGGAGAAGGGAGCGCTGGAGCTGATGTTGCCGGATGGCGAGCTTGACCTTGCGCGAGAGGATCTCTGCCGAGACGGGTTTGACAAAGATGTCCGACCCGCCTGCATCGAATGCCTTGAGGTGTTCCTCGGGGGACGCGTGCCCTGTGGCGAAGAGAATGGGAATGTCGGTGATTTCGCGCAGGCGGCGGCAGGTTTCAAAGCCATTCATGCCTGGCATGTCGATGTCCAGCAGCATGAGGTCCGGCATCTGCGCCTCGCAGGCTTGCAGCGCAGCCTCACCGCTGTTCGCGATCTGGATGTTGTAGCGATCACCGAGGATGGCGCTGTGCATGCGGGCTGTCGCGCGGTCGTCATCGACGACAAGGATATTGGCCCCGGCCATGTCTGCATCGTCATTGCCGGATGACAAGGGGGGTGACGGGTCGGTTTTGGTCATGGCAGTAGTGGATCGCGGTTGTGCCGGCGGCGCGCGTCTTCCGGCATTGTGGGCGTGCAGTCAATCAAGCCGGACTCTCGCCGGCGGGGTTCATGCGGCGCCATGGGGCAACTCCCGCGGGGATGAATCAAGACCACTGCCTGCGCCCGACGTGCAGCGCGCAGGGCTTGTCATGAGGCTCAACAACTGCTCGAACAGGCTATCGGCAGCAGCGTCCTGGCGCAGAACCTCATGGATATCCTCCAGCGGGGCATGCAGGGCGGCGCTCAACACCTCTTCTTGATGCTTGTCGGTGCCGAGCCGATCAAAACTGGCTTCAAGGTTGTCGCGCAGCGCAGTGGTCGCAAGGCCGATGCGGGTGATCAGGCTGCGATGACGCAGGCGGAGAGACTCAAGCATGTTGGCGGCGTTGGCGGGCAGGTCGAGCGGTCTCTCCGGCATGCAGGAGGGGATGCGGGCGCTGAGTGCTTGGATGCATTCGAGGCGCTGCGTGACCTGGGCATGTATGCGATGCGCTTCGGCAGATTGTGCGTCGGGCATGTTGCTGATAACGGCCGAGATGTGCGGGTAGTTGATGCACAACCGGCTCTTGAAGCGTGTTTCGGGGCCGAGTTCAGACAACTGGGCCAGCACCGAGCGTTCGAGAGGGCTGGCCTCACCGTCCTGGCTCAATGTGATGTCCTTGCCGTCCGAGCGCAGGCGCACGCAGCAGTGAATGCCCAGGTGGCGCGTGGCGTCGATGAAGTGCGCCGCCAGGCTGGCGGGGGTGGTACAGGCGAGGGCCTGTTCGAGGAATTCGAGCAGGATGCCGCGCTGCGAGTTTATCGGCGGCAGACGTTGTGCCAGATCCTGCAGGCTCTCCCGCTCGGTCAGCAGGCGACGGCGCTCATGGTGCTGGAGGATGGCGGTGGAGACTTTGTGCAGCAGGATCTCGGCACTGAGCGGTTTGACGCAAATGTCGGTTCCACCTGCTTCATAGGCCTGCATGTGCTCTTCGGGCGAATCGTGTCCGGTAGCGAAGATGATGGGAATGTCGGTCGATTCGCGGAGGGCGCGGCAGGTGTCATAGCCATTCAGTCCGGGCATGCCGACGTCGAGCAGCACAAGGTCGGGCATTTGCTCGCGGCACAAGGCTATGGCTTCTTCGCCCGATTCCGCCGTACGGACTTCGAAACGATTGGCCAGCATCAGACGATGCATGGCACGGGTGGACGACACGTCATCTACGACCAGTATGCTGCCCTGTTGCCTGCGAGCAAGGAATTCTTCGTAGGTTTCCATGTGGCTCTTCTGACGTCCTGCATTCACTTGTATCGAAGGTAAACGGCAATGCCAGGAGTGGCTTTAGCGAGCGCCCCGCTTCAGTTGCGACATGACGTGCCGATATCACCGGAAGCCGGCGGAAATCCAGCGGGCAGCACGCGGACAACCCGCCAGAAAGCACGGTGCTGCAGATCGTCAATGAGGAGGCTTTCATGTCAGTCAAGACAATCATCTCGCGTTGGGCGGCAGGCCTGGCCTGCTTCATCGGCCTGCTTGCCGGGGCTCAGGCCGAGGATGTGGTGTATCGCTTTTCGCCGGTGAATCAGTGGGATATCAACAAGACGGCGGCTTACTGGAACCCCATCATCCAGTACGTGAGCGACAAAAGTGGCGTGAAACTGCAGCTCAAGATCGGTCGTACCTCGGCGGACACGACGGCCTACGTGCTGGCGCAGGAGGTCGAGTTCGTATTCAGCAATCACCTGTTCAGTCCTGAGCGCG
The DNA here is from genome assembly GCF_039544165.1 of Viridibacterium curvum. Classification (NCBI taxonomy): domain Bacteria; kingdom Pseudomonadati; phylum Pseudomonadota; class Betaproteobacteria; order Rhodocyclales; family Rhodocyclaceae; genus Viridibacterium; species Viridibacterium curvum. The sequence continues at coordinate 360,730 of NZ_BAABLD010000017.1, read as the reverse complement.
AGGCGCTGGGCTGGAAAGTCTTCGGGCGCCGCCAGGACCCCGAGATTCGCGGCGCCATTGCGGTGCCTGAGGACTCGCCCATCGCGAAGCTCGAAGACCTGAAAGGTCAGGAGGTCGCCTTCGCCGGACCGGAAGCCTTCATCGGATACAAAGTGACATATGGCCATTTGCTGTCGCGCGGCATCGACGTCAAGGTGGTGTTCGGAGGCAATCAGAACGCAGCGTTCGCGCAACTGTTTGCTGGCAAAGCCCGTGCGGTGGGCAGCAACTCGGCGTTGATCGAAGCGTTCGAGAAGCGCGAGGGCAAGAAATTCCGCGTCCTGTGGACCTCAGAGGGCTACAACGATCTGGCACTCATGCACTCCGGCAAGGTGCCAGAAAAGGATGTGCGCGCAGTGGCTGCTGCATTCTTCGGCATGCACAAGGATCCGGTTGGCAAGGAAGTGCTGCGCAAGGCGTCTCAGGAGGTGGGGCTGACTGCCGGCGAAGACTTCTTCATCCCGGCTACAGGTAACGACTATGCGTCGTACCGACGCTTCTATCAGACAGCGCCCGCTGCGCTGCGCTAAGCGTGTCAGCCTGTATTGCAGGCGGGTGACGTGACCATGGCGTGGCGCGTTCTGCGTTTGCCCGCATCGCTGGTCGGCCGTGTCTACCTGCTCTATGCGGCGACATGGCTGGCGTTCGTCGCGTCCGGTCTGGGCCTGTTCTATGAGACCCGATTTCATCAGAACGTCGAGGAGCAGCAGCAGTCAGCGGCGATGCTGATCGAGGTGGTGGCGCAATCCGTTGGCGACAGTGCGGTCATCGGTGACTACGACACCATTCAGCGCATGCTCGAAAAAAGCATTCTCAGCTCGTCGTTCTCTGCGGCTACCTACATCGACTTGAGCGGTGGAAAACTGGTCGCGCAGAGCGCCAGAGCTGTCGAAACGCCGGCGCCCTCCTGGCTGGTGGAAGAGGTGGCGGGAGAGCTGGACGAGATCAACCGCACCATCACGGTGGGCGGTAAGGATTACGGTGTGTTGCGCCTGCAGTTCGATGTGCCCCTGATCGCGGGGCAGTTGTGGATGGTGGTTCGTCTCGCGGCAGTACTGTCGGTGGCGAGCCTGCTCGGTAGTCTCTTGCTGATCTGGTACCCCTTGCGCTTGTGGCTGGGGCGTCTGAAACCGGTGTCGATGGCCTCATCAAGCGGACCTGCGCCTGCCACGGCGCCTGTCAATGACAGCATGATTGCGAACGCGCCACTGGAATTCCGTGACACGCTGGTGACGCTGCAAGCGACAGCGGAGCGGCTGCAGAGCGAGTTGTCTCATCGCGAGCAGGCTTTGTCTGCTTTGCGCGGGATCGTTGCCGATCTCATGCCCGCAGGCGATGGTGGGGCAGACACGCAGGAGCTGGAGTCGGTCATCCAGACAATATCGCGGCTGGTGGCCGAGCGCGAGCAAGCGGCCAGACAGATGCGCGAAGCGCGCGACGCAGCCGACGCGGCGAACCGTGCGAAGAGTGACTTCCTGGCCAACATGAGCCATGAAATCCGCACACCCATGAACGGTGTGATCGGCATGCTGGAGCTGGCGCTCGATACGCCGCTGAGTGGTCAGCAGAACGATTACCTGAGCACCGCGCGCAGCTCGGCTGACAGTTTGCTGGCCATCATCAATGAGATTCTCGATTTCTCGAAGATCGAGGCGGGGAAGATCAGCGTTGAAGAGATCCCCGTCGACCTGCCGGGCTTGCTGGTCGATACGCTCAAACCTCCGCGCGTGACGGCCGAGAAGAAAGGTCTGGCACTCGAACTGGTGACCGAATCCGGGACCCCTGCATTCGTGTTGGGCGATCCCGTGCGCCTGCGGCAGATTCTCAACAACCTCGTCAGCAACGCGATCAAGTTCACTGCTGAGGGTCGGGTGACTGTCTCATCCCGCGTCGTTGGTGAGGGGGGTGGGGCGAGGTTGCAGCTGGCGGTTCAAGACACGGGCATCGGTATTCCGCTGGACAAGCAGCAGCGCATCTTCGATGCCTTTTCGCAAGAGGACGACTCCACCACGCGTCGTTTCGGCGGCACCGGCCTGGGGCTGACGATCTGTCGCAAACTGGCCAACCTGATGGGCGGCGACATACTGCTCGACAGTCAGCCCGGCAAGGGAAGTTGCTTCGTACTTGATGTGCCGCTGCGCATTGCCGAGCGTCCGGTGGAGCGCGCAGCAGGAAGCGTGACGACTGCCACCGGGGGGGCGGGGGATGCTGGACTGGATGTGCTGGTGGCCGAAGATAATCCGACCAACCAGAAACTGATCCTGGCGTTGCTGAAGGGGCTGGGGCACCGCACCCAGCTTGCGCAGAACGGCGAAGAGGCCGTGCAACAATGGAGCTCGGGGTCGTTCGACATCATCCTCATGGATATGCATATGCCGGTCATGGGCGGCATTGCCGCAACACGCGAGATCCGCAAACGCGAGGCGGAGCTGGCCCGTGCGCCGATCCAGATCTTTGCGCTGACGGCAGCAGCCATGGCCGACGAGCAGCAGGAAGGGCTGGAGGCAGGCCTCGATGGCTACCTCACGAAACCCATCAGTCGCGCAGCACTGGCTGACACGCTGACCCAGGTTGCGGCGGGCTTGGCTGCGCACTGAACGGGCGCACAAAGAGAAACCCCCACGACAGTGCCGTGGGGGCTGGCGACCGATGCAGTCCGTACGCCTCAGGCGGCGTGTTCAAGCACCTGTACGTTGCTGCCCGTGCCGATGCTGATCTTGCGCGGCTTGAGGGCCTCGGGCACCTCACGGACGAGCTCGATGTTGAGCAGGCCGTTGTCCAGCGCTGCGCCGACGACACGCACGTGGTCGGTCAGCTGGAAGCGGTGCTCGAAGTCGCGCGCAGCAATGCCACGATGCAGCCAGGTCTTGGGGCCGGTATCTTCAGCCTTGCGACCGCTGACGCGCAGCGTGTCGTTGGCCGTCTCGATGTCGAGCTCTTCAGCCCTGAAGCCGGCGACTGCCATCGTGATGCGATATTTGTCTTCTGCCACCAGCTCGATGTTGTAAGGCGGGTAGCTGGGAGTGCTGTCAGTGCGCAGCGCGGCGTCGACGACCTGGGCAAGGCGATCGAAACCGATGGACGAGCGATAGAGCGGGGAAAAGTCGAAAGTACGCATGGTTCATCCTCCTGGGAGCAATGGCTTGAACAGGCCTCACCATGAGCGCCTGTAGCTCCTAGTTATGTTCGTGTTCCGGAGATTTCAAGAGGAGTATCTGCAACGCGTGTTCGTGGCAAGCTATGGCAAAAGACAACACGCCGACCATCCTTGCCAGGGTGGGCAGAGGAGGAGATACCCTTGATCGAATTGCCCGAAGACTGGAAAGCCTGGCTGCGCCACCACGTAGTGCGCAGCACGCCGCCGCAGACCCTTATCCAGGCCATGACCAGCGTGGGTTTCGACAGCGCGACCGCGACCGTGCTGGTGACGCGGGCCTTTTCGCCCGGTGTGCACGTGCCGATTCCCTTGCCGAAGAATCCGGTCATTCCGCCGTATCCCTTCCATGCAGCAACGGGTTATCGCAATGATGTCGTGCCGGTGCCCAAGGGCAATCGCATCGATGTGGGAGATCGCGTGGTGGATGTGGGCATGCGTATCGACAAGCCTTGCGTCATTACCTTCGCCAACGTGGTGTCGGACGAAGAATGCGCCGCGCTGATCGCATTGGCAGAGCCGCGTCTCAAGCCGTCGACGGTGGTCAATGCGCAGACCGGCAGGTCAGATCTGAGTGCGGCACGCAGCAGCGGCGGCACGGTGTTGCAGCGTGGTGAAACGCCGCTGGTGGCGCGCATCGACGAGCGTGTGGCGCGGCTCATGAACCTGCCGGTGGAGAACGGGGAGGGCTTCTCTGTGCTGCGCTATGGTGTAGGGGACGAGTATCAGCCTCACTTCGATTACTTTCCACCGCAGGACCCCGGCAGCCAGAAGCGCATGCTGACGGGGGGACAGCGTGTGGCGACGCTGATCCTCTATCTCAACGACGTTGAGGCGGGTGGTGAAACCTGGTTTCCGGACGCGGGCATTTCAGTGCTGCCGCGCAAGGGTTGTGCGCTGTACTTCCAGTACTGCAATGCGGCGGGTCAGGTGGACCCGCTGACGCGTCATGCTGGTCAGCCGGTGCTGTCGGGCGAAAAGTGGATCATGACCAAGTGGGTGCGGCAGCGGCGCTTCGGTCTGGAGAGCTGAGAACGCGCGACACAGTTCATCGCGATGCCTCTTGATCAGGGACTGCCCGTACGGTAGCGCGGAGCACTTTGACATATGCTGCGGCGCTTCTGATGCGAGCGGGGAATTCTGATGAGTGCGGGTGTAGCGTCTGACGTGGTGTTGTTCGGCGGGACCGGTGATCTGGTCATGCGCAAATTGGTCCCGGCGCTGTTCCACCTGCACAGTTTGAGTTTGCTTGACCCCGGTTGTCGCATCATCGCGGTAGCGCGCGAGCCGTTCGATGACGAGGCGTACCGGCGACTGGTGGCAGACAAGGCGCGCAGCTTCCTGCACGAAGGGCATGACGAGTCGGCATGGGCTGCCTTTCTGGCGCGCCTGGAATACGTGGGCTGCGATGTGCGCGATGTGGCGAGTTTCAACGGGTTGCGCGAGCGTTTGAAGCCGGGGGGCTCGCGCCTCTTTTACCTGTCAACGACGCCGGCGCTGTTCTCGCCGATTTGCCGCAACCTCAGCGCCAGCGGCTTGATTCTCGAAGACAGCCGCGTGATTGTCGAAAAACCGCTGGGCCATGATCTGGCCTCGTCGCAGGCGATCAATGACGAAATTGGTGCGTGCTTTCGCGAAGACCAGATCTTCCGCATCGATCATTACCTGGGCAAGGAGCCGGTGCAGAACCTGCTCGCACTGCGCTTCGGCAACAGCCTGTTTGAACCGCTGTGGCGGCGCGAGTGGGTCAGCGATGTGCAAATCACGGTGGCGGAGACCATCGGTGTGGGCTCGCGCGGCGAGTTCTACAACAGCACCGGTGCGATGCGCGACATGATCCAGAACCACATCCTGCAGCTGCTGTGCATCGTGGCAATGGAGCCGCCGGCGTCGATCTCGCCTGATGCGGTGCGTGACGAGAAGCTCAAGGTGTTACGTGCGCTGCGGCCCATCGTCGAAGAGCGCATCGCGACGCACACCGTGCGCGGGCAGTACCGTGCGGGTGCAGTGGAGGGGCAGGTGGTGCCGGGCTATCTGGAAGAGGCGGGTATTCCGGCAGGGAGCCGCACCGAGACCTATGTTGCCATCAAGGCCGAAATTGATTCCTGGCGCTGGGCGGGCGTGCCGTTCTATCTGCGCACAGGCAAGCGTATGCAGGACAAGCTCGCCGAGATTGTCGTGAACTTCCGCCAGATGCCGCATTCGATCTTCGGCAGCGGCGCGCTGGGGCATTTCGCCAATCGTCTGGTGATCCAGATGCAGCCCAACGAGACGGTGCTGCTGCACATGATGGCGAAGCAACCGGGAGAGGTGATGCGCCTCGAACCGGTGAAGCTCGACCTGGACTTCCGCGAAGCCTTCCGCACGCAGCGACTGGAGGCGTATGCGCGCCTGCTCATGGATGCCTTGCGCGGCAACCTCACGCTGTTCGTGCGGCGTGACGAGCAGGAGGCCGCCTGGCGCTGGGTGGAGCCGGTGATGAATGCCTGGGCCGAGTCAGAGGAGCTGCCACGCAGCTACAACGCCGGCACCTGGGGGCCGGCTGCAGCGAGTGCGCTGCTGGTGCGTGATGGCCTTGGTTGGCACGAGGAGATCGCGCGCTAGGTCTGCAAAGTATGCGGCGCGCTGATCGATCAGATGCGCCGCACCGTATCGCGAACGACGAGCTCCAAGCCGGGGAGTTCGCGTTCCGGTACGTTGTTGCCGAGCATGCGCAGCAGGGTTTCGCCGCAATAGGCGCCCATCTCGAACAGCGGCTGACGCACCGTGGTGAGTGGCGGCGTCTGGAACGCGGCGGCGGGCAGATCGTCGAAGCCGACCAGGGAGATGTCGTCCGGCACGCGGATGCCGCGCCGGTGCAGCACCATGCGTGCGCCGAGTGCGGTCTGGTCGTTGGCGGCGAAGACGGCGGTAAAGTGTTCTTGCGAGTCGAGGAGACGCGTCATGGCGAGCACGCCGCCACTCTCGGTGAAGTCGCCCTGCTGGACCAGAACGTCTTCGCTGTGCAGCCCGGCTTCCTGCAGCGCGCGGCAGTAGCCAGCGTAGCGGCGCTGGGCGTCGGGATGGTCTTTCACGCCGGTGATGAAGGCGATGCGGCGGTGGCCCATGCTGATGAGGTAGCGTGTGGCAAGAAAGCCGCCGTACTCCTGGTCATAGCAGACCGAGCGCACGTTATGTGCTTCCATGTCACGACCCGCGACAACAATGGGCTGGCGCTGCGCGAGGGCGCGCAGGGCATGCTCTTCGAGACGGCCGGTGATGATGACGATGCCGTCTACGCGCCGTGCCGCGAGCAGGCGGATACGGTCTTCTTCCTCGTGTGCATCCCAGTGGCCACTGACGATGAAGAGGGCATAGCCGGCTTTGCTCAGCGCCTCCTCGACGCCCTTCATCACACGTGTGAAGAAGGGGCTTTCGATGTCCTGCGTCACGACGCCGACCGTCATGGTCGTGCCCATCTTTAGGCCGCGCGCGAACTGGTTGGGCTTGAAGGAGAGGGTACGGATGGCGGCTTCGACGGCGCTGCGCTTGTCGGCCGACACGCGCGCGGTGCCGTTGAGGATGCGCGATACGGTGCTCACCGACACCTTGGCCAGCCGGGCGACGTCCGTGACGGTCACGGCCTCCGATTCGTCGGGAAGTTGCGGGCTGCTGGCGTTGCTCTCCATCTTCATGATCTGTTTTTCTTGGCGCGAACAGTGGGGATCATACCTTGGGTGGCAGTGCAGACCGGCTTGTGGACACATCGTCAGCGGGCGCGTGTCGGGCCGTGTTTCGCTGTGCGCGGCAGTCGCCAGAGTGACAAGCGTTCCGGGTGGCAGACGAGAGAACAACGGCTGTCATATATGAAAACGTTATCACCAACAAATGCTATGCCGGAGTGTAGCAGGTGACCGAGGAACGGGGTCGAGTTGATGCGGTGATTTGTTGCGCTGCACAGACCGTATATTCCCTGTGCATGTGTGCGTATTTGCGTAGAAATTAATTACATATTTGATATGTAATGATTTTTGTGTGAATTTCAGTGTCGGGGACTGATTTTTATGGATAGGGATTTTCCCGAATACGAAAGGTTTTTCGTTGACTTTGCTGGTCGCCGAAGCTGAAATCCACTTCACAAAACAGACGGCGCTTTCACAGATCGGCGTGAAAACGTTTTCAATAATGAGCCCTGACAGAGGGGGGTATGGAGAGCGGTCGGCACGGCGCCTGACGCACCTCCGTCCCGTGTCGGCGGTCATGGCGCGTAGCAATAAAGCGCCCTTCTTTGCTGCCTTGCGCTTTTTGCATGCGGGCAGATGAAACGACTATCGGTCCTGGCAGCGACGGCGCTGAGCGGGACTCCTGTACCGGGCGTGCTGCGCCCGAAAATGGTAACGTTTTCAGACTAAAAGAGGAGACACCGCATCATGCAAAGCCTGCTGAAACCCATCATCTGTGCGCTGGGACTGAGCCTTTCGCTGTCTGTGGCAGCGCAGACCGTCGTCACGGTTGCGTCCTTCCCGGATCTGGACCGCGCCACCAAGGCTGCGATCCCGCTGTTCAAGAAGTTGCACCCCGAAGTCGAGATCAAGCTGGTCAGCCTGGCTTATGGCGATCACCACACGGCCATGACCACCGCGCTGGCGACCGGCACCAACCTGCCCGACGTGATGGCGGTCGACTTCGGGTTCATCGGCAAGTTCGCTGAGTCCGGCGGCCTGGAAGACCTCTCCAAAGCGCCTTATAACGCCGGCCAGTTCCGCAGCAAGATCGCGCGCTTCGCCTTCCCGCAAGGCACGGGTGGTACAGGTGCGCAGGCCGCCATCCCGACCGACATCGGTCCCGGCACGCTGTTCTATCGCAAGGACATGCTTGACAAGGCCGGTGTGTCGGAAGCCGACCTTACCAAGAGCTGGGAGAGCTACATCGACGCGGGCAAGAAGATCAAGGCGGCAACGGGCGCCTACCTGATCCCCAGCGCTGTCGATATCAAGGACATCGTCATTCGCAGCGGACTCAAGGACGGCGAGGGCATCTACTTCGACAAGCAGGGCAAGAGCGAGGTGAATACGCCGCGCTTCCAGCGGGCCTTCGAACTGGCCAAGGCCGTTCGCACGGCAGGTCTGGACGGCAACATCAATGCCTGGAGCAACGAGTGGTCCGAAGCTTACAAGCGCGATAAGTTTGCGACTCAGGCATTCGGCGCCTGGTTTGCGGGGCACCTGAACAACTGGCTGAATCCGGAGGCCAAGGGCAAGTGGCGTGTCGCCCAGCTGCCCGGCGGTGCCTTCGCTTCCTGGGGCGGTTCGTTCTACGCGATCCCGGTGAAGGCGGCGAACAAGGCAGCTGCCTGGGAGTTCATCAAGTTCCTGACGGTGAACAAGGAAATGCAGCTGGAGTCGTTCCGCAAGCTTGACGCATTCCCCTCGCTGCTCGAAGCGCAGAACGATCCCTTCATTGACGAGCCGGTTGAGTACCTCGGGGGCCAGAAGGCGCGCCGCCTGTGGAAGGAGTCGGCTGACAGGATCGCAGCCATCGATGTAGACAAGTTCGACATCGTGGCCAAGGAGATTGTCGATTCCGAGCTCGACAACGTCCTGATCAAGAACAAGGACATCAAGCAGGCCCTTGCCGATGCGAAGGCCCAGATCGAGCGCCGCGTGCGTCGCTGACGTAAAGAGTGTCTCCACCCGGGGCGGTTGTTGTAGCGGCCAGACAGCAGCCGTTTCCGGGCCTCCAGTCCCCATTGCCCAGCTTCGGGCTCACACGCAGTATGTCGGTATCGTACTGATGTGACGGAGCTTGTCGTGCCAGGAAAACGCAAAGTGTCATCGTCAATCCAGATCGCGAACGAGAGTGCAGAGCTGGCGTCAGGAACACAGCCGCACGCGAAGAAGCCGCTCCGCTTCCGCATGCGGGATTGGGCGCCTTACCTGTTCATCAGTCCGTTCTTCATCCTGTTCCTGGTCTTCGGCGTTTTTCCGCTGGTGTTCTCGATCTATGTGTCGTTCCACCAGTGGGATCCGACCGCTGGCCTGGGTGGCATGAAGTGGATCGGCCTCGACAACTACATCTACCTCATCACCAAGGACGACTGGTTCCACAAGTCGCTCTACAACACGAGCTGGATCGCCATCGCCTCCGGCCTGCCACAACACCTGGTGGCCCTGCCGCTGGCGTTCTTCCTGCAGACCGCGTTCGGTCGCTGGCGCAACACCTTCGTGGGCATCTACTTCCTGCCCTTCATCACCTCGACAGTGGCGATCTCGCTGGTCTTTACCGCGCTGTTCTCGCGTGAGTTCGGCGCCATCAACAGCCTGCTGCACCTGGGCTCGCAGCTGCCGCTGCTGGGTGGCTTGTTCCCTGCCGAGAATATCGACTGGGCGCAGCCGCAGTATTCGAAGACGATGATTTCCTTCGTCGTGTGGTGGCGGTATGTCGGCTTCAACACCGTGCTTTACCTGTCGGCGATGCAGACCATCCCGAAGGACCTCTACGAGGCCGCGATCATGGATGGCGCGACACGCTGGCAGCAGTTCTGGCACATCACGCTACCCATGCTCAAGCCGATGATCTACTTCGCGGTGACGCTGACCATCATCGGCAACCTGCAGTTGTTTGAAGAGCCCTTTGTGCTGACGGCGGCATCGGCTGGCGATGGTCGCATGTCCGGATCGGGCGGCATCGACCAGGCGGGCAAGACGGCGGCCATGCATGTCTTCACGACAGCTTTCGGCGAGAGCGATTTCGGCACGGCGTCGGCTGTGGCCTGGCTGCTGTTCATCCTGATCGGTCTGGTGACCTGGGCCAACAACCGCTTCTTCGGCAGGAGGGACTGAGGTCATGAGTGCACTCCGTTACGAACGCGCGCCTGTGTCCACCTTCGCCGCCTATTTCACCGTCGGCGCAGGGGCCTTGCTGATGCTGGTGCCCTTCTACTTCATGTTCATCTTCGCGACGCATTCCGACCGCGAGATACAGGCTGTGCCGCCCCCGTTGCTGCCCGGCAGTTATCTGATGGCGAACCTCGGCATCCTGCTCGAGCGCGTGCCGCACTTCTGGCAGAACATCGGCTGGAGCGTGTACATCGCGCTGGCGACGACACTGCTGAACCTCTTCTTCTGCTCGCTGGCGGGCTATGCGTTTGCGATGTACGAATTCCGCTTCAAGGAGAAGCTGTTCGCCATCGTGATGGCGACGCTGTTGCTACCAGCCTTCATCAACATGATTCCGACCGTGCTCATCATGGGCTGGCTGGGCTGGTTCAACGAGCCGCGCGCGCTCTACGTGCCGGCGGCCTGTGGAGCGCTGGGTGTGTTCATGATGCGGCAGTACATCGGCTCGGCGATTCCACGCGAGCTGGTCGATGCCGCGCGCATCGACGGCTGCGGTGAGTTCGGCATCTTCCTGCGCATCATCGTGCCGCTTATCGGGCCTGCGCTGGGCACGCTGGGGCTCGTCACCTTCATCACCTCGTGGAACAACTTCATGGGCCCGCTGGTGGTGATGAACGACATGGCGCACTTTACCGTGCCGCTGGCGCTGCGCTCCATGCAGGGCACGGGGCAGACACCCTGGGGCGCAATCTGCGCTGGCTCGGCGATCTCCGTGCTGCCTCTTCTCCTCATGTTTGTGCTGGCGTCGCGTCGTCTCATCGATGGCCTCACGGCTGGCGCAGTGAAATCCTGATCCATCAACTTATCAACCATTCGATGACCATGAACCAAGGAACAATCAAGCCCGCAGCATTTCCGCCCGACTTTGTCTGGGGGGTGGCGACCAGTGCCTACCAGATTGAAGGCGCGGCAAAGGAGGATGGGCGCGGACTTTCCATCTGGGATACGTTCTCGCACACGCCGGGCAAGGTGCTCAACGGCGACACGGGTGATGTGGCCTGCGACCACTACCATCGTTGGGCCGAGGACCTCGATATCGTCGCGGGGCTGGGTGTGGACGCCTATCGCTTCTCGATTGCCTGGCCGCGCGTGCAGCCGGCGGGGCAGGGCGACTGGAACGAGAAAGGCCTGGACTTCTACGACCGACTGGTCGACCGCATGCTGGAGATGGGCCTTGCGCCGCACGCCACGCTGTACCACTGGGATCTGCCGCAGGCGCTGCAGGACGTGGGCGGCTGGGCCAACCGTGACACCTGCCAGCGCTTTGCCGACTATGCGGAGTACATGGGGCGTCGTCTGGGCGACCGCGTGGCGAGCATCGCGACACACAACGAGCCCTGGTGCACGGCGATCAAGGGCAACCTGCTCGGCGAGTTCGCACCGGGCCTCAGGGATGAAGGCGTTGCGCTGCAGGTGGCGCATCACCTCCTGCTGTCGCACGGCATGGCGTTGCAGGCGATGCGCGCGGCAGGCGTCAGGGCGCCGCTGGGCATCGTGCTCAACCAGTCGCCCGCACACCCCGCCAGCAATGCGCCGGAGGACGTGGCCGCTGCCGCGCGCGCCTATGGCGACTTCGTGCGCTGGTATGCCGACCCGATCTTCCTTGGGCGCTATCCGGCCATCACCAACTACACCCGTCTGCCGGAAGCTCATGAAAACGATTTCAAGAACATCGGCCAGCCACTCGACTTCCTCGGCATCAACTACTACACGCGCATCTGGACCTCGACGGCCCAGCCGCCCGTGCCCGCACCCGGTCCGCATGGTTACAGCGATATGGACTGGGAGACCTATCCCGAGGGCCTGACCGAGTTGCTGCTGGGCATCCAGCGCGACTACGACTTGCCGCCGATCTACATCACCGAGAACGGCATGGCCTGCGCCGATGTGCTCGCCAACGGCCGCGTCGCCGATGCCGACCGCACTGAGTACCTGCGCTCCCACCTCGCTGCGGTGGATGCCGCGCGACGCGGCGGCGTTGATGTGCGCGGCTACTTCTACTGGAGCCTGTTCGACAACTTCGAATGGGAGCTCGGCTACGACAAGCGATTCGGCCTCGTGCACGTCGACTACGCCACCCAGCAACGCACGCTGAAAGACAGCGCGCACTGGTACCGCGACTTCGTGTTGCAGCACAAGGAGACAAGCAAATGACCGCATTGACCCTGCGCAATGTGCGCAAGACCTATCCCGATGGCACTGAAGTACTGCACGGCATCGACCTCCACATTGAACGCGGCGAGTTCGCCGTATTCGTCGGCCCCTCCGGCTGCGGCAAATCGACGCTGCTGCGCATGATCGCGGGGCTGGAGGACATCACCGACGGCGACATCATGATCGGCGATAGCCGCATCAACGACATGCCGCCCTCGCAGCGCGGTGTCGCCATGGTGTTCCAGAGCTACGCGCTGTATCCGCACATGACGGTGGCCGAAAACATGGGTTTCGCGCTGAGGCTGGCGGGGGAGTCGAAGTCCGACATCAAGGCCTCGGTCGGCCGGGCAGCCGAGATCCTGCAGATCACGCATCTGCTGGAGCGCAAACCCAAGGCGCTCTCCGGCGGCCAGCGTCAGCGCGTGGCCATCGGCCGCGCCATCGTGCGCAAGCCGCGTGTGTTCCTGTTCGACGAGCCACTGTCCAACCTCGATGCATCGCTGCGCGTGCAGATGCGCATCGAGCTGACCAAGCTGCATCGCGAGCTGGGTACAACCATGGTCTACGTCACCCACGACCAGGTCGAGGCGATGACCATGGGCGACCGCATCGCCGTGTTCAACAACGGCAAGGTCGAGCAGTTCGGGCGTCCGCTCGATCTCTACGACACGCCCGAGAACCGCTTCGTCGCCGGCTTCCTCGGCTCGCCGCGCATGAACTTCATTCGTTGCGATTCGGTACAGCCCTCAGGTGCCGAGTTGCGGCTGGGCTTCGATCAGGCCGGCGCAATGCTGATGCCGGCAGCGTTGTCGACTGAAGCCGCTTCGCAGGAAATCACGATGGGTGTCCGACCAGAGCACATCACGCTCACGCAGGCCGGTGGGGGGCTGGCTGCGCGGGTCGATCTGGTCGAACACCTCGGGGACTCGGTGATGGTGCATGCGCGTCTGCATGGCTCCGGTCAGTCCGTCACGGTGCGCTTGCACGGTGAGCGCACGCCTTTCGATTCAGGCAATGACGTCGGGATCGTTCCGGACGCGAGTCGCACGCTTCTGTTCGGTGCTGACGGTGCGGCATTGCCGGTCAGCCGCATACATTGAACTTGTTTCACCCATCCAGCCAGGCCGGCTGCGTAACGATAGGTCGGTCGCAGTGCCGACCAGGGCTTGTTAATAGTTATCCGACGGATCGCGTTGAGTCTTATGGCTCGTGGGACAAGGCGCGCGACGCGGTGTGGGGTGGTTCCCCCACACAAGGAGTGCAACGCAGTATCCACGAGCCAGAAGACTCAACCCGGAGGGCTCGCGCTCAATTGAACGTGGCACCGCGTTGCAGCGCCTAGACAGGGGACCACCCTGTCGTCGTTGCTGCGCCTTGTTCCACGCCCAATTGAGCACAAGCGCGACCGCCGGATAACTGTTAACAAGCCCTCAAGAGGAGATGAAGATGAAGAAGATTTATCCGTTGATTGCGCTGTCGGTCGCGGCAGCGTTTGGCTCATCGTCGCAGGCTGCGACGGTGGATTTCTCGGGTTACTTCCGCGCAGGCACGGGCCTTAATACCCGTGGCGGCACGATGACCTGTTTCAAGCTGCCCGGTGCTGACACGAAGTGGCGTCTGGGCAACGAGTGCGACTACGTGATCGAGCCCAACCTGAATGCCACGCTGGCGACGCTCGACGACAAGTCGGAATGGCACGTGCACTTCATGCCTTCGGTGTATCGCGCCTGGGGTTCGAAGGAAAACGGTACAGACGAGCTGACAACACGCTTCGGTCAGGTCTATGCCTATGGCTCGAACATTCCGCAGCTGGCTGGTGGCACGGTGTGGGCAGGGCGTCGCTTCTACAACCGGCTGCAGCTGGGCATCAATGACCAGTTTCTCGAGAACCAGGACGGTGACGGCGCCGGTCTCGAGAACATGAACATCGGTATCGGCAAGTTGAGCGTGGCGTACATGATGAATCCTCGCCCCGAAGACCCCAACAACAACCGATTCGCCCTGCCGCTGCGGCTGACCAATATTCGCACCTTCAGTGACGCCAACGAGCTGGCGATCTACACCAGCTACGAGCGCCAGACGCGCTCGCGCGATGCGGTTGCCAATACCGTGCCCGATCAGCAGTCGAGCGGCAATTCGTTCGGCCTCTACCACACGACGCAAGGCACTCTGGGCGGCAGTACCCTGGTCGGTGCGCGCTATGACAAGAATGAGACTGCGCGCGGCGGCATCGGCCAGCGCAATACGCGTGTCGTGGCGCAGCAGACGGGCGCTGCCGTGGGCTTGAAGACCAACTGGGACGTGATTGCCGAGTACCGCGCACGCAACTACTTCACGAACACGCCGGCGCTCAAGGAAAAGTGGACCTCGTTCGGTGCGCGCACTGACACGCACATCAGCGGCCCTTTCCGTTTCCTTGTCGAGGCCGGGCATGACCGCGTCAAGCCCTCGACGGGTGACACGCGCTACATGACAAAACTGACCGTGGCAACGGCCATTTCGGGTGGCAAGGAGGCGGGTTCGCGCCCGACGATCCGTCTGTTCTACACGCATGCATGGTGGAACGAAGCGGCGCGTCAGAATCTGTCGTCCGAGAGCCGCACGCAGGAGGTGTTCGGCAAGGCGCACAACGGCTCAAGCGTGGGTGTTCAGGCTGAGGCCTGGTGGTGAGATTGTCGGTCCGGTAGCACAATCTGCGACGCGCCAGACCCGGCGCGTCGCTTTTCTTCATGCGGAGATCCAGTCATGCAAAAATTTACTGGTCGCTTGGCGCTGGTCTTCGCGCTGTCGTTCGGCGCGTCGACGGCGCAAGCCGATCACTACGACCTGCGCAACATCTTCCCTCAGGAAGAGATCGTGTACCGGGATGCTTCCGGCATGGCCGCTGCTGTCCTCGTCATCCGTCTCAAACCTTATGGTTCGGCCGGCATTTCGACTCCGCTGTGTGATGCCGTGCTCGACTTCGGTGACGGGACGCCGCCGCACAAACTGCGTCTCGGTGCAGATGGCAAGGTGCTGATCGAGCTTCCCCACGCCTATACCCGTGCCGGCATCTATACATTCAGTGTTCGCGGTGGTGAGACGCGCACGCCATGCGCGGGACGCGCCAGCGGCCAGGTGGATGTGCGCGAGGCGAGCGACAGGCCGCCGGCCGGCACGCCCGGCAAGCCCAATGCCCAGGCTGCCGCTGCTGCGCCACCCAATGTGACGCTGGAAATGCGATCCACCAGCACAGCGGAAGTTTGCCCCGAGGGTTGGCAGCTGGTGCCGGGCTCGATGGCCAATGGACGCTTCAGCTGCCAGCGCAAGCCGTTGCAGCCGTTCGTTTGTCCCAATGGCACGCAGTACTTTGACAGCGGGAGCCTGGTGGGTTGTCGTTGAGCGTTGAGGCAGCCTGAGCAGCGATCAGGCGGGCGTTGCGTCCACGGCTCAGAACAGCTCGACGTCGTGCCCGCCGCTGTTGCCGCGCAAGCTGTCGATGACCGAGGTGAACCCTTCATCGAGCTGCGTACCGTTGAGGAGGCAGCGCAAGATGCGTTCGATCTGCAGGTAAACCTTGTCGTTGATTTCCTTTTCCTGACTGCGGTCGGCAGCCAGCCATGAGAGGGTATGCTCAACATCTTCGCTAAGCTGCTGCAGCAGCATGCGGATATCCGCGACCATCTGGCGGTGCGAGACGCGAAGGTTGTCCACCGTGGTCACTGCGTTACCAAGGGCGACCTGCATCTGTTCGGCGCGCGAAGCAGATTCGAGACGCATGCTCACGTTCTCGGAAAAGGCTTCGGCGGTGCCGGCAAGAACACCGAGATTGTCGCGGATTCGTTCGGCCAGTGAGCTGTCTTCCGGGACGTCGCAGGCAACGATAGTGATCGCCGGGTAGTTCACAGCCAGACGGCTCTTGTATTGCACGAAACGTCCCATCGTCGAGAGCTGACGGATCATGCTACGTTCGAGCTCAGACGTCGGGCGTTGTGCTCCCAATATGGTTTCGTGGCCGTTGTGTCGGATGGCTACCGCACAGCGTACGCCCAGGCCGGCGGCCGTATCGGCGATCAGCTGGGCGAGGGCTTCGTGGCTGCGGCAGGCAATGCCCTTGCGCGTGAAATCGAGCAGGAGGTCGCTGTCTTCAAGCGACGACAGGTAGCTCTTCGCCATTGCCTGCAGGGAGCTGTTTTCCTTGTCGAGGTGGTGCTTGATGCGGTTCTGGACGATTGCCAGCCGACTCTTGCGCAGTAGCAGCTCAGCCGATACGGGTTTAACGCAGACATCGGTGCCGCCTGCGTCATAGGCGAGAATATGCTGGTCCAGCGAATCGTGGGCGGTGACGAAGATTACCGGGATATCGGACATTTCACGCAGCACGCGGCAGGTTTCCAGACCACCGATGCCGGGCATCTCCATATCCAGCAGGACGAGGTCGGGCATGGCGGACTCGCACTGCTCAAGGGCATCTTCGCCGGAAGTGGCTAGCACGACGTCGAACTGCTTCTGCAGCAGTCCCTTGAGCAGGGCGCGCGTCGCGGGGACGTCATCGACGATGAGGATGCAACCTTCCTTGACGGGAGTATCGATCTTGATTTTCGCGTCCATGTGACCAGGCCTGTTGTGCCCCATTGGTGGGCAACCATACGTCTGGCACTGGTAGCGGCTGAAATCCGGCGGGCTTGAGTCTTCGACGCGGTTTTTGTTTGTGTGGCGGGGAAGAGGGAACAACCATCAACTTGCCGCCGGATTCGGTATCCGCATCTTCCATGGGCAGATCGCCTTGCGCGCCAGGGTCAAACTGTCGGCGGGGAGCCATCAATTTGGCAGAAAGACGGGCTCTTTCAGGAGGAGTCCCCTGCCGCTGTCGGAAGACGCTCAACATGCAGCGTCTTGCTTGCCATGATGTGACAGGCAGGATTTGCTCGGCTCGAAAGGAGATTTGCCCCGAGGGCTGGGCGCTGGCGCCGGGTTCGATGGCCAGCGGGCGCTTCACCCGCAAACTCAAACCCGTGCAGCCTTTCATTTGCGCCAACGGTACTCAATTTTTCGATACGGGTCAGCAGGTTGGCTGCCGTTGATGGCGTGCGCATGAAAAAGGCCCGCCGTGCGGGCGGGCCTTCATTGCGGCGTCAGCACGACATCAGTAGTCCATGTCCGCATGCGCGGGGGCAGCGGGCTTGGTCTCCTGCGGGGCTTCGGCGACGGTGGCGTCGGTGGTGAGGATCAGGCTGGCGACCGAGGCGGCGTTCTGCAATGCAAAGCGCGTGACCTTGGTCGGGTCGATCACCCCGAGTGCGACCAGATCGCCGTAGCTGCCGTTGGCGGCGTTGTAGCCGAAGTTGCCCGTGCCTTCGAGCACCTTGTTGACCACCACCGAGGGCTCGTCTCCGGCGTTGGCCGCAATCGCGCGCAGCGGCTCTTCGAGCGCACGCAACACGATGCGGATGCCGGCGTCCTGATCCGGGTTGTCGCCCTTGAGCGTGCCGAGCCTGGTACGTGCGCGCAGCAGGGCCACACCGCCACCGGGCACGATGCCTTCTTCGACCGCCGCGCGCGTAGCGTGCAGGGCATCATCGACGCGGTCCTTCTTCTCCTTCATCTCGACTTCGGTGGCCGCGCCGACCTTGATGACGGCCACGCCGCCGGCGAGCTTGGCGACGCGCTCCTGCAGCTTCTCGCGGTCGTAGTCGCTGGTGGCGGCGTCGATCTGCGCACGGATGGTTTTCACGCGCGCATCGATCTTCGTCTTCTCGCCTGCACCGTCGATGATGGTGGTGTTCTCCTTCTCGATCTCGACGCGCTTGGCGCGGCCGAGGTCTTCGAGACCGGCTTTCTCAAGCTGCTTGCCGGTCTCTTCGGAGATGACGGTGCCGCCGGTGAGGATGGCGATGTCTTCGAGCATGGCCTTGCGGCGATCACCGAAGCCGGGCGCCTTGACGGCCGCGACCTTGAGGATGCCGCGCATGCTGTTGACCACCAGCGTGGCCAAGGCTTCGCCCTCGATGTCTTCGGCAATGATGAGCAGCGGCTTGCCGGTCTTGGCGACCGATTCGAGCACCGGCAGCAGGTCGCGGATGTTGCTGATCTTCTTGTCGTGGATCAGCACCAGCGGGTCTTCCAGCACGGCGGTCTGCTTCTCGGGGTTGTTGATGAAATAGGGGCTGATGTAGCCACGGTCGAACTGCATGCCTTCGACGACTTCGAGCTCGTTGTCGAGGCTCTTGCCGTCTTCGACCGTGATCACGCCTTCCTTGCCGACCTTGTCCATCGCGTCGGCAATGATCTTGCCGATCGATTCATCGGAGTTGGCCGAGAGTGCTGCGACTTGCGCGGTCTCCTTGCTGTTGGTGACCGGACGCGAGATGGCCTGCAGCTCCTTGACGACGGCCGTCACGGCCTTGTCGATGCCGCGTTTGAGATCCATGGGGTTCATGCCGGAGGCGACGTACTTCATGCCTTCCTGCACGATGGCCTGTGCCAGCACGGTGGCGGTGGTGGTGCCGTCACCCGCGACGTCGGCGGTCTTGGAGGCGACTTCCTTCAGCATCTGCGCGCCCATGTTTTCGAACTTGTCCTTCAGTTCGATTTCCTTGGCGACCGAGACGCCGTCCTTGGTGATGTGGGGGGCGCCGAAGCTGCGCGCGAGCAGCACGTTGCGCCCCTTGGGGCCGAGGGTGACTTTCACCGCATTGGCCAGAATGTTGACGCCGGTGACGATGCGCTCACGGGCGTTGTCGTGGAAGCGGACTTCTTTCGCTGCCATGGTGGAACTCCTGTGTCAGATCAGATTGGGGGAATCAGGCGGCCTTGAGCTGGGTAGCGCTGCTGCCCTCGATGACGCCGAAGACGTCTTCTTCGCGCAGCACGAGGTACTCCTGCTCGTCGAGTTTGACGGTCTGGCCGCCGTACTTGCCGAACAGCACCTGGTCGCCGACCTTCACTTGCGGCGCGACGAGGCTGCCGTCGTTGAGGCGTTTGCCGGGGCCGACGGCGAGCACTTCACCTTGCTCGGGCTTTTCGGCGGCGGTGTCGGGGATGACGATTCCGGATGCGGTCTGGCGTGCCTTTTCGACCCGCTTGACGATGATCCGGTCGTGCAGAGGACGGATGTGCATATCAATCTCCTGTGCGATTCAGATGAACGGAAACGGATGGAGACCGCGCCTGCGAGGCCGCAGGCTGCACGGTCTCGTTGGTCTTGGCGACCAACGTGGCCGAGTTATGGGCAGACAAAAATTGTTTCAAGAGGGGGGTGCAAAAAATTTGCGCTAGTAGATCAAACCATTGATGCAGCCCAGCCGGTAGGTCGTGTGGCTGCCGCGCTGGCCGCTGCCCTTGGCTGCGAGAGGGGTGACAGGGCAGGGCGGTGTGCGGTGGCCGCTTTCGTCGAGCGTGTCGTCGCCCTCGCGCGCCTCCCAGATGCCGCCTGCCACGGGGCGGAACTGCCAGCACACGTAGCCGACATCGGCTGCCAGCTGCATGAGCGAGGCGCGGTCTGGCGCTTCTTCGACAAGGGGTTCGTGCGTGGCTGCGAGCGGGAATTCGCCGAAGGCCTGGCGGCAGGCGTGCGCTTCGCTGAGCGGGGCGCCGATGGTGTTGCAAGCGCGCTTTTCGTCGCGCTCCAGATTCCACGCGCCGAGTTGCCAGGCGGCGTCGAGCACCTCGGTTTCGATGTGCTCCAGCGCATGCCAGCGGGTGTTGAGCTGCAGGGCAGAGCTGGGGACGGCGACCGGCTCGGTGAAGGGCTGCCCACGGCGCAATGGCCCTTCGCGGCGGAAGCCGTGCCAGTGCATGAGCAGCAGCAGCGGCGTCTCGGCGCGCGGGATGGCGGCGAGGCTGACGGCGAACAAGGGCAGGCCGACGCTCTGGATCTGCCCGGAGAGGATGTCGAAGATGCGCATGACGGATTCCCTCTGACTTGCTGGCAGAAAAAATACGTCGACCGCCCCGCGCGCGACAAGAGGGGTGGGGCCTGACGGCGAGCGGCAGAGAGGGGCGGGCTGGCGCGTTTTCTTCGCGGCAAGGCCCGGCAGGCCGCGACCGGGCGGGACGCACATGGCCGCGAACGCGCGCCGCTGCTGCGTTGCGGCATATGTTGAGCTTGACAAACGATCGTTTGATTGCAATAGTCAAACGACCGTTTGATCCGGATTTCTACACCCGAAATGGCTGACAACCTGCCTGCTGATACCGCAACCCGCATTCTCGATGCGGCTGAAGCGCTGTTTGCCGAGCACGGCTTTGATGGCGCGTCGATGCGCATGATTACGTCGCAGGCGGGCGTCAATCTGGCGGCGGTGAACTACCACTTCGGCAGCAAGGAAGGGCTCTTCCAGGAAGTGTTCCACCGCCGTCTGGCCGAGCTCAACAAGCAGCGTCTGGCCTGCCTTGATGCGCTGGAAGCAGAGTCGGCCGGCGCGGCGCCCAAACCCAGCCGAGTGCTGGAGGCTTTCTTCGGGCCAGCGCTGGAGATGGCCGCCGACACCGCGCGGGGCGGGGCCACATTCATGCGCTTGCTGGGCCGCACCTACACCGAGCCGGCCGAGTTCATCCGCAAGTTCATGGCTGTCGAGTACGCCGAGGTGGTGGAGCGCTACACGCGTGCGCTCTATGCCGCGCTGCCCGACGTGCCCAAGGCCGAGATCGTGTGGCGACTGCATTTCATGATGGGCGCGGTGTCTTACGCCTTTTCAGGCATCGATGCGCTGGCGCTGGTCACCGGGCGATTCGACGATGACCCGGCCTTGCTCAAACCGCGTCTGACGGCCTTTCTGCTCGGGGGGCTGCGCGCGCCCCTGCCGGATGGCCCGGAAGGGAAATCGGGCCCTTAGCCGGCCCTGTTCTGGCGTTTGCCGTATCCATGACGGGCGGATAGTGCGCGCACAAGGCCGCCCGCCGACAAGAACCAAGGAGACTTTCATGTTGCTGACGATGTTGATCGTGTTGCCGGTGGCCGCCCTCGCGCTGGCCGCCATGCGCATGCCAGCCATCCTGTGGGTCATCGCAGGCTGTGCCTGGCTGATCGGTCTCAACCGGCTGGCGGGCGTTTCGCCGGTTGTGGTGCAAAGCCTGCTCGCCGTCTGGCTGCTTGCGACCGGCCTCATCGTGCTGCGCCCCTTGCGTCGCGCGCTGATCACCAGGCCTGTGTTCGGCATTTACCGCAAGATCCTGCCGCCGATGTCGGACACCGAGAAGACCGCACTCGAAGCCGGCACTGTGTGGTGGGAAGGTGACCTGTTCGGTGGCAAGCCGGACTGGAAGAAGCTGCTGGCCTACCCCTGGCCGAAGCTCACGGCGGAGGAGCAGAGCTTCCTCGACAACGAAACCGAAGAGCTGTGCCGCCTGATGACGGACTGGGATAGCACCCACATCCACCACGACCTGTCGCCCAAGGCCTGGGCCTACGTGAAGGAAAAGGGCTTCCTCGGCATGATCATTCCCAAGGAGTACGGCGGCAAAGGTTTCACGGCCTTTGGCCATGCACAGGTTGTCACCAAGCTCGCCACGCGCAGCTCGGCGTCTGCGATCAGCGTGATGGTGCCCAACTCACTCGGCCCGGCCGAGTTGCTGCTGCACTACGGCACCGATGAACAGAAGCAGCACTACCTGCCGCGCCTGGCACGCGGTGAAGACATTCCCGCTTTTGCATTGACTTCGCCACAGGCGGGCTCGGACGCCGCATCGATCCCCGACTTCGGCATAGTCTGCAAGGGCATGTACCAGGGCCGCGAAGTGCTGGGCATGCGCGTCACCTGGGACAAGCGCTACATCACGCTGGGCCCGATCTGCACGGTGCTGGGTCTGGCCTTCCGCCTGTATGACCCGGACAGGCTGCTGGGTGAAATCGGCAAAGGCGAAGAGGACCTCGGCATCACCTGCGCGCTGGTGCCACACGATCATCCGGGCGTGAACATTGGTCGTCGCCACTTTCCCCTCAACGCCGTGTTCCAGAACGGCCCGAACTGGGGTTCGGATGTCTTCATGCCGCTCGACTTCATCATCGGCGGGCCGAAGATGGCGGGGCAGGGCTGGCGCATGCTCATGGAATGCCTGGCGGCGGGCCGTTCGATCTCGCTGCCCGGCTGCAACACAGGCATGATGAAGCTCACCGCGCGCGCGGTCGGCGCCTATTCACGCGTGCGTGCCCAGTTCAAGACGGCCATCGGCAAGTTCGAAGGCATCGAAGAGCCGCTCGCGCGTATCGGCGGCAATCTCTACATGTCGGACGCCGCCCGCATCATGACCGCAGGCGGGCTGGACCTTGGCGAGAAGCCTTCGGTCGTGTCGGCCATCGTCAAGTACCACGTCACCGAGCGCGGTCGCCAGTCGGTCAATGACGGCATGGACATTCTCGGCGGCAAGGGTATCTGCCTCGGGCCGCAGAACTTCCTTGGCCGCGCCTACCAGCAGCTGCCCATCGGCATCACGGTCGAAGGCGCCAACATCCTCACGCGCTGCCTGATCATCTTCGGTCAGGGCGCAATCCGCTGCCATCCCTATGTGCTCAAGGAGATGCGCGCCGCGCAGGATGACGACGGTGATCGTGGCCTGAAGGCTTTCGACGAAGCCCTGTTCAGCCACATCGGTTTCACGGTCAGCAATGCGGCGCGCAGCTTCATCATGGGTATTACCGGCTCGCACTGGGTCGGCGCTCCGGACGTTGCGCCCGAAACACGGCGCTACTACCAGCAGCTCACGCGTTTCTCCGCCGCTTTCGCCTTCATTGCCGATGTGTCGATGCTGACCATGGGCGGTGACCTCAAGCGCAAGGAAAAGCTGTCGGCGCGACTCGGTGACATCCTCTCCTACATGTATCTCTGCTCGGCGACCCTGCGTCGCTATGAGGCCGAAGGCCGTCAGGCCGCCGATGCACCGCTGATGCACTGGGCGATGTGGGATGCGATGTTCAAGACGCAGAACGCGTTCGAAGGCGTGATCTCGAACTTCCCGAATCGCCTGATCGCCGCCGTGCTGTGGCGCTTCATCTTCCCGCTCGGCCGCCCTTACGTCGTGCCGTCCGACAAGCTGGGTCACGAAGTGGCGCGCCTGCTCATCGAGTCTTCGGCTACGCGTGATCGCCTGATTGCCGACAGTTTTGTAGACCGTGGCAACGAAGAGGATCCGGTCGCCGTGCTGGAACTCGCGCTCGAAGCAACCATGGCGGCGGAAGCCATCGAAGCCCGTGTGCGCGCGGCGCAGAAGGCGAAGCAGATCAGCGGTCGCGGCATGGATGCCCTGATTGCCGATGCGCTCGCCAAGGGCGTCATCAGCGCTGCCGACAAGGCCGTGCTCGAACGCCGAGAAGCCTTGCGCCAGAAAGCCATCCGCGTCGACGACTTCCCGCAGGACTTCGGTCTGGGCGACGCCAATGCGCATGTGCGGCCGAGCTCGGTGCTGACCGCGGTGGCGAGGGAAGCGGCTTGAATACCATTCAACCTCAGCGGTGCAAAGGCACAGAGGCAGGGTGCCCACTGCGCACCATCACCACGCTATCGGTGCGCAGTGCACATCCTGCGAAGGAGTGCGAGTGAGCTTCCAGCCGGTCTACATCATCGACGGTGCGCGTACGCCCTTCCTCAAGGCGAAGAATGCGCCGGGGCCGTTCGCGGCATCCGACCTCGCGACCATAGCCGGGCGTGCCCTGCTGGCGCGTCAGCGCTTCGCACCAGATCAGCTTGACGAAGTGATTCTCGGCTGTGCCTCGCCGTCACCGGACGAAGTGAACATCGGCCGCGTCGCTGCCTTGCGCATGGGTTGTGGCAACAAGGTGCCGGGCTGGACGGTGATGCGCAATTGCGCTTCGGGCATGCAGGCGCTCGACTCGGCGGTGACCAACATCCAGGCAGGGCGCTCGCAGCTCGTGCTGGCAGGCGGTGTCGATGCCTTGTCGCGTGCGCCGCTGTTGTTCAGCGACGCGATGGTGCGCTGGCTGTCGGGCTGGTATGCCGCGAAGACTTTCGGCCAGCGCCTCGCAGCAATCCGCAGGTTCAGGCTGGGCTATCTCGCGCCGGTGATCGGCATCGTCAAGGGCCTGACCGATCCGGTGGTGGGCTTGCTGATGGGGCAGACTGCCGAGAATCTGGCCTGGCGCTTCAACATCTCGCGCGCGGAGATGGACGCGTTTTCTGTGCGTAGTCACCAGCGCGTGGCGGCAGCGCATGACGCTGGCCACTTTGCCGATGAATTGGTATCGCTGGTTGAAGAGCGTGGCACGGTGCACGACTTCGACGATGGGCTGCGCCGCGATTCCTCGCTGCCCAATCTTGCCAGGCTCAAGCCCTTCTTTGACCGCAAGTACGGTCGTGTCACGCCCGGCAACAGCTCGCAGGTCACGGATGGTGCGACCTGGCTGGTGCTGGCTTCGGAAGAGGCCGTGCAGCAATACGGCCTTACGCCCATCGGCAAGATCACCGACAGCCAGTGGGCCGGCCTCGCACCCGAACAGATGGGTCTCGGCCCGGTGCATGCGGCGACCCCGATCCTGCAGCGCCACGGGCTCGGGCTCAATGATCTCGACGCCTGGGAGATCAACGAAGCCTTCGCCGCCCAGGTGATCGGTTGCCTGCGCGCTTGGAACGACGAAGCCTATTGCCGCGAGCAACTCGGGCTGGCTGGCGTGCTGGGGCAACTCGATGAGAGCAGGCTGAACGTGGATGGCGGCGCTGTTGCGCTGGGTCACCCGGTTGGCGCCAGTGGCGCGCGCATCGTGCTGCACCTGTTGCAGGTGCTGCGCAGGACAGGTGGCAAGCGAGGCATCGCGACGATCTGCATTGGCGGCGGGCAGGGCGGGGCAATGCTGGTGGAGGCGGTATGAGCGAGATGACGCCCGCGATGCAACTCGAACACTGGCGCATGCACACCGATGAGTCGGGCATCGCGTGGCTGACCATCGACGTTGCCGACAGCGCGGCCAACACGCTGGGCAGTGCCGTGCTCGGCGAATTCGCGCAGATTCTCGACCTGCTCGAACGCGTACCGCCCAAGGCAATGGTGATGCAGTCGGGCAAGGAGGCTGGCTACATTGCTGGCGCCAACCTCGAAGAGTATGCGCGCATCGAGGCCGTGGCCGACATCAAGGCGCTGGTGGCGCGCAACTGGGGCCTCTTCAATCGGCTCGAAGCCCTGCCGTGCCCCACGCTGGCACTGATTCGCGGGCACTGCATGGGTGGCGGGCTGGAGATTTCGCTGGCCTGCCGCTATCGCATTGCGGTCGACGAGCCGGGGACGCGTCTCGCCTTGCCAGAAGTGATGCTTGGCATCGTGCCGGGCTGGGGCGGCATGCTGCGCCTGCCGCGTCTCGTCGGGCCGGCTGCGGCGCTGGACATGATGCTGACAGGCAAACAGATCGACGCCCGGCGCGCCAGGAAGATGGGTCTTGTCGACGAGTGCGTACCGCCGCGCGTGATGGAGAGTGCTGCCCGCATGCTGGTGCTCTCCGGCCAGCCGGTGCGGCGTGCCAAGGGCTTGCAGGCCTGGCTCAACGGACCCTTGAAGTTCGTCGCAGCGGCCGGTGCGCGCAAGCAGGTGGCAAAGAAAGCCCGCCGCGAAAACTACCCGGCGCCTTACGCGATCATCGACACCTGGCAGCGCTTCGATGGCAATTGCCTGAACGTGCCGTCCGATCATCCCGCTTCGCTGGATCACATCTTTGCGCAAGGCACGGCACGCAATCTCGTTCGCGTCTTCTTCCTGCAGCAGCGCCTCAAGAGCCTGGGCAAGGACAGCGCATTCAAGGCACGCCACGTGCATGTCGTCGGGGCGGGTGTGATGGGCGGCGATATCGCAGCCTGGTGTGTGCAGCGTGGCCTGACCGTGACCCTGCAGGACCAGAACATCGCGCGCATCGCCCCCGCCATGTCGCGCGCAGCAGAAGGATTCAGCAAGAAGTTCCGTGGCGACCGCAAGCAGGTGCGCTTTGCGATGGACCGCCTCATTGCCGACCCTGGCGGCCGCGGTGTGGCGCAGGCCGATGTCATCATCGAGGCAATCTTCGAAAATCTCGAAGCCAAACACGCACTGTTCCGCGACATCGAGGCGCGCGCCAGGCCCGATGCCGTGCTGGCGACCAATACCTCCAGCTTGCGACTGGAAGATATCCGCACCTGCCTGCAACGCCCCGAGCGCCTTGTGGGTATCCATTTCTTCAATCCGGTGGCACGCATGCCG
This sequence comes from Viridibacterium curvum, assembly GCF_039544165.1. NCBI lineage: Bacteria > Pseudomonadati > Pseudomonadota > Betaproteobacteria > Rhodocyclales > Rhodocyclaceae > Viridibacterium > Viridibacterium curvum. The sequence goes on along the minus strand of NZ_BAABLD010000017.1, from coordinate 334,354 downwards.
CTGGTCGAAGTCGTCGAGGCCGACGGTACCGACGCCACGGTCTTCGCACGAGCCATGGGCTTCGTGCATCAGCTCGACAAGCTTCCATTACCGGTGAAGAGCGCGCCGGGCTTTCTCGTCAACGCGGTGCTGGGACCATACATGCTGGAAGCCATCCGTTGCGTGGATGAGGGCATGACGCCCGAGAGTGTGGATGCAGTGATGGAGTCATTCGGCATGCCGATGGGGCCGATCGAACTCGCTGATACGGTGGGGCTGGATATCGCCGTGGCGACCGGCAAGGCATTGACCGGCGCGTCAGAGGTGCCTGACGCCCTGGCCGAACTGGTGCAGGCCGGCAAGCTGGGACGCAAGACGGGCGAGGGCTTCTATGTGTGGGAAGATGGTCGCCCGCGCAAGGAACGCCTGACTGATCGCGTACCCGGTCTGGGTCAGCGTTTGCTGGAACCACTGCTGATGGCTACGCAAAAATGTGTGGCAACAGGGGTTGTTGCGGATGCCGATCTGGCTGATGCCGGCGTAATCTTCGGCACCGGCTTCGCCCCCTGGACGGGCGGCCCCATGCATTACCAGCAACGAGAGCAAGCAGCATGAGCGACGAGATTGTCCGTGTCGAACTACCCAACCGCGAGCCTGTGTTGCGCGTGATTCCCATGCCCAAGGATCTCAATGCCGCAGGTGACGTATTCGGCGGCTGGATCATGGCGCACGTAGACCTCGCTGGCTCCATTCCCGCTGCGCGTCGCGCCAAGGGACGCATCGTGACCATTGCGGTGAACGCCTTCACGTTCAAGGAACCTGTTTTCAAAAGCGACCTGGTGAGCTTCTACGCCCACATCGTCAAGGAGGGTACGACCTCCATGACCGTGGACGTGGAGGTTTATTCAGAGCGCGATCCCGCAGACCCGAAGGTCGTCAAGGTGACCGAAGCCACGCTGACTTACGTGGCTATCGACAACCGCGGCGCCAAGCGGCCATTACCACCTCTCTGAGAGAGCATTTGATCCGATAGGAGACACCTACACATGAACAAGAAACTGATTTGCCGCTCGGTGGCTTCTGCCCTGCCGTTCCTCATGGCGGGCGCTGCGCAGGCGTCCGGCTTCCAGCTGCTGGAGCAGAACGCCAGTGGGCTCGGAAATTCGTACGCTGGTTCCGCCGCTGTGTCGGAGAACGCCAGCATCATCTTCTTCAACCCCGCTGGTATGACCCGTCTGCAGAAGCGTGAAGTGTCGCTGGGTGGTAACTACATCAAGCCCAGCTACAAATTCAGCAACGACGGCACGGTGAACACACCTGCGCCGGCAGGTAGCGATGGTGCCGATGCAGGTGATCCGGCACTCGTGCCAAACAGTTATGGTTCCTATGGCCTGACCGACAACCTGTACTTCGGTGTGGGTGTCAGCGTGCCTTTCGGCCTCAAGACCGAGTACTCGCCGGATTGGGCGGGTCGCTTCCAGGCGCTGAGCTTCGACATCAAGACGCTCAACATCAATCCTTCGCTGGCCTACAAGATCGGCGATCGTTTCTCGCTGGGCTTTGGTCTGAACTGGCAGAACATGGAAGCGCAGTACATCCGCCAGGCTGCGGTGAACAACGCCGTGACCCAGAATACGACGATCAGTCTCAACGCCAGCAGCGAAGCCTGGGGCTGGAACACCGGCGTACTGTTCAAGGCCAGCGACAACATGGATATTGGTCTCTCGTATCGCTCCAAGGTCAAGCACAAGCTCGAAGGCATGCTGACGTCGAGCAACCAGTTGGTGTCGCCGGATGTGATGGCGGAAGCGCGCATCACGCTGCCTGACACCATGATCCTCAGCGTCCGCCAGAAGCTGTCGGACGACTGGGAGATGCTCGGTGATATTTCCCATACCTACTGGTCACGGATCAACACCGTCCCCATCGTGCGTACCAGCGGTGCGAATGAAGGCACGACGGCGCAGACGCTGGACGCGCATTTCCGCAACACCTGGCGTTTGGCCCTGGGTGCGACGCAGACGCTCGACAGCGCCTGGAAGGTGAAGTACGGCATCGCCTACGACCAGTCGCCGGTGCGCAGCACCGAAGAGCGCCTCGTGTCGCTGCCTGACAATGACCGTATCTGGGTGTCGCTCGGCGCGCAGTGGAAGATGGACAAGAGCTCCACCGTTGATATCGGTGCGGCTTACCTCTATCTGCGTGAGACGAAGATCGATAACAACCAGAGCACCTCGGGGCGTGGCCGTGTTGCCGGTGTCTATAGCGGCAACGTCACCATCTTCGGTGCGCAGTACTCGCTGGCCTTCTGATGCCGGCTGCGGGGCGGCCCGAGCTGCCCCGCTGTTGCTTGTTCCCGCTGTCTTTCTCCGTCCTATTTGCGGCGCCATGCAGGGGCCGCTGTCATCAAGGATGTTTCCATGAGCAACTTCCAGATCCGCAAGGTGGCTGTGCTGGGCGCCGGTGTCATGGGTGCGCAGATTGCTGCGCACTGCGCGAACGCCGAAATCCCGGTCGTGTTGTTCGATCTTGTGTCGAAAGAAGGGGACCCCAGCGGCATCGCCCGTCGCGGTATCGATGGGCTGAAGAAGCTGGAGCCTTCGCCGCTGGCGACAGCCGATCGCGTGCAGTACATCGAGGCGGCGAACTACGATCAGCACCTGGCGCAGCTCGCCGAATGCGATCTCATCATTGAGGCCATCGCGGAGCGTCTGGAGTGGAAGCTTGATCTCTACCAGAAGGTGGCGCCACACGCTCGCGGTGACGCGATCTTCGCAACGAATACCTCGGGCCTGTCGATCAACAAGCTTGCAGAGGGCTGCCCGGCCAGTCTGCGGCCCCGTTTCTGCGGCGTGCACTTCTTCAATCCGCCGCGCTACATGTCGCTGGTCGAGTTGATTCCCTGCCATGGCACGGACAGTGCACTGCTCGACAATCTCGAAACCTTCCTGACGACGACGCTGGGCAAGGGTGTGGTGCGCGCGCTCGATACGCCCAACTTCGTCGCCAACCGTGTCGGCGTGTTCTCCATCCTCGCAGTGATGCATCACACCCAGCGCCTCGGGTTGGGTTTCGATGAAGCCGATGCGCTGACCGGTCCGCTGATCGGCCGACCGAAGAGCGCCACCTATCGAACTGCCGATGTGGTGGGCCTCGATACGCTCGCGCACGTCGTGAAGACGATGACCGACAACCTGCCGGAGGATCCCTGGGCGACGTATTACAAGACGCCGGAGTGGCTTGCCGCACTGATTGCGAAAGGGGCGCTGGGGCAGAAGACCCGCGCCGGCATCTATCGCAAGGACGGCAAACAGATCAAGGTGATTGATCTCGCGGCGCAGGATTACCGCGACAGTGGGAGGGAGGCTGCCGACGAGGTGATGGCCATCCTCAAGGAGAAAAGCCCGGCTGTGCGCTTCGCGAAGCTGCGTGCAAGTACGCATCCGCAGGCGCAGTTCCTGTGGTCAATATTCCGCGACGTCTTCCATTACGTCGCCGTGCATCTGCCGCACATCGCGCACAACGCGCGTGACGTCGACTTTGCGATGCGCTGGGGTTTCGGCTGGGCACAGGGACCCTTCGAAACCTGGCAGGCGGCGGGCTGGAAGGCCATTGCCGAGGCAATTCGCGACGACATACAGGCCGGTCATGCGATGAGCGATACGCCGCTGCCTGCCTGGGTGTTCAACCATGAAGGCGTGCACGCGCCCCAAGGCTCGTTCGATGCACGCAGTGGCGTCATGCAGGGCAGGTCGTCGGTGCCGGTGTATGAGCGGCAGTTGTTCCCCGAGCGCGTATTCGGTGAAGTCGATGTGGTCGAGTATGGCCGCACGTTGTGGGAGAACGACGAAGTCCGCATGTGGACGCTGGACGACGATGACGGCAAGCATGTGCCCGTTCTGTCGTTCAAGAGCAAGATGTGCGCGGTCGGCCCGGTGGTGCTCGACGGCATCATCGAGGCCGTGCATCGCGCCGAGAAGGACTTCTCTGGCCTCGTGATCTGGCAGCCGACGGCGCCGTTTTCGGTCGGTGCCAATCTCAAGCAGATCCGCCCTGTGCTGGAGGCCGGTGATTTCGTGACGCTGGAGGGCATCGTTGCGAAGTTCCAGCAGATGTCGCAGACGCTCAAGTATGCGCAGGTGCCGGTCATCTCGGCCGTGCAGGGCATGGCGCTGGGCGGCGGGTGCGAGATCGTCATGCACAGCACGCGCGTGGTCGCGGCGCTGGAGAGTTACATCGGTCTCGTCGAGGTTGGCGTAGGCCTGATCCCGGCGGGAGGCGGCTGCAAGGAGTTCGCTATCCGCACGGCCGAGATGGCCGCGCGCACGGCGACCAATGATCCGATGATCTGGCTGCAGAACGTGTTCCAGACCATCGCCATGGCCAATGTGTCGAAGAGCGCGAAGAATGCCAAAGAACTGGCGCTGCTGCGCGAGCAGGATGTGGTGATCTTCAATCCGCACGAGTTGTTGCACGTGTCGCGCAAGACGGCGCTGGGCATCGCGGCAACCGGCTACCGCCCGAAGCTGCCACCGGCTGGTGTGCCCGTCGCGGGGCGTGGTGGCATCGCGACGCTGGAGATGATGCTCATCAACATGCTCGAAGGCGGCATGATCTCGCAGCACGACTATCGCGTGTCGAAGTCGGTGGCGATGGCGCTTTGCGGTGGCGCGGTCGAGAGCGGCACGATGGTCAGCGAGAAGTGGCTGCTCGACGTGGAGCGCTACGAGTTCGTCGAGCTGCTCAAGACACCGCAGACGCAGGCGCGGCTCGTGCACATGCTGGAGACCGGTAAGCCGCTTAGAAACTAGTGATGAGTAAGGAGTGGGGAGAGAGGAGCCAGTACGGGCCTACTCATCACTCCTTACTCTTAACTCTTCACAGTCACGGAGTGACCCAATGAGCAAACAGATTCAGGACGCCTACATCGTTGCCGCGACGCGCACCCCGGTTGCCAAGCGCAAGGGCGCCTTCAGGAACGTCAGGCCCGACGACATGCTGGCGCATGTGCTGCGTGCGGTTGTTGCCAAGGCACCGGGACTCGATCTCAACGAGATCGGCGACGTCGTCGTCGGCTGCGCAATGCCCGAGGCCGAGCAGGGCATGAACGTCGCGCGCATCGGGTTGCTGCTGGCCGGCTTCCCGGACACGGTGCCGGGCATTACGATCAACCGCTTCTGTTCGTCCGGCGTCAATGCGGTGGCGGATGCGGCGACGCGCATCCAGCTCGGTGAGGCTGACGTGATGATCGGTGCCGGTACGGAGTCGATGACCGTCATGCCGCAGATGATGGGTAACAAGGTGGCAATGAATCCAGCCGTCTTCGAGCGCGACGAGAATCTCGCCATTGCCTATGGCATGGGGCTCACGGCCGAGAAGGTGGCGCAGCAGTACAAGGTGTCGCGCGACGAGCAGGATGCCTTTGCGATGGCTTCTCACCAGAAGGCCTGCGCCGCAATCGCCGCAGGGCACTTCGAGAGTGAGATCACGCCCTATCTGGTACGCGAACAGTTGCCGGACTTCAAGACCAGCACCGTGCGTGTTGTCGAGAAACTGTTCGCGCAGGACGAGGGGCCGCGCCCGGACAGCTCGTTCGAAGGGCTTGCCAAGCTGCGCACGGTGTTCGCGGCGAAAGGCAGCGTGACGGCGGGCAACAGCTCGCAGATGTCGGACGGCGCAGCGGCCGTGCTGCTGATGAGCGAAGCCGCGCTCAAGCGCTACAACCTCACTCCCATCGCGAAATACAGCGGCTTCTCCATCGCCGGTGTGCCACCCGAGGTGATGGGCATCGGTCCGGTCGCGGCGATTCCCAAGGTGCTGGGGCGCGTAGGTGTGGCACAGGATGCGCTGGACTGGATCGAACTCAACGAGGCTTTCGCGGCTCAAGCCCTGGCTGTCATCAAGACGCTGGGGCTGGACCCCGCGAAGGTGAATCCGCTGGGCGGAGCGATTGCGCTGGGCCATCCGCTTGGGGCTACGGGGGCGATTCGTGTGGCCACGCTGATGAGCGCCATGCAGCGCAACCCGGCGCTCAGGTACGGCATGGTGACGATGTGCATCGGTACCGGCATGGGCGCGGCAGGCCTGTTCGAGCGTTGCTAGTGCGCGGTCGGTTGAAACCGGCCCTACGAAAAGGCATGACCTGGCTTCGCAGGTGCGGATTCATCCGCACAAACCCACGCCGCAAGGTGGGCCGCGGAGCGTCGTGGCGGAATGGTGGATGCGCTGCGCTATCCACCCTGCGTTTCAGAGCTATCTGAACGCGAAGCGGATCTTCTGCACGCCTATGCCCAGCCATTCGTGCATGGCATACCAGCCCGTGTAGGCCGAGGTGTTGTTCGGCAGATAGTCGAAGAACTCTTCGCCCAGCGTGCCATCACCCATGAAGCCCATGGGCGCGGGAATCACTTCCAGCCCCTGCGCGCGGAACTCTTCGACAGCACGCCGCATGTGAGCCGCATGCGTGACCAGCGCGATGCGCTGGATCTTGAAACCACGCAGCATCGCCGCCGAATTCTCGGCATTTTCGGACGTATCCAGTGATCCGGCCTCCACCCATTGCGGCGGCTGGCGGAAGTCGACGGTCAGTACGCGGCCCATCAATTCGGCTTCCGGTGTCGTGCCGGTCGGTGCGCCACCCGACACGAGGATGGGCAGACCGGTCATGCGTGCCAGCTGCGCACCGAAGCGCACGCGTTCAAGGGTCAGGCGATTGACCGTGGGCTTGCCGTCGTACTCCGGGTTGGCGCGGCGCTGCCCACCACCGAGGATCACGATGGCCTGCGCGCGCCTGGCATCGGGCTCGTCGATGGGAGGGTGATTCTCCAGAGGCGCCGTGATCAGCTGCACCGTGGCCGGCGTGCACAGGAACAGGCCGAGCACGACACCACTCCAGGTCAGGGTCTGCCCGAGCCGCTTCCAGCGTCGCTGGAGGATCAGCCCAAGCACGATGGGCAGCCAGTAGACCAATGGCGGGATCAGCAAGGTGCCGAGGATTTTCTTGGCAATGAAGTAAAAGGACATGGCTCTATCGATGGCAAGGCCCGGGCAGGCTTTGAAAGCAGCGGCGCAACACGTATTATCGCCTCCCAGAGCGCGGCAGATGGTGCTCGACCATACCGCGCGGAGGGGATAACCACTTGCGAATCGTACTGATCGTCCTGCTGCTTCTGTTGTGCGTCTACGTGATCGTGCAACTCTACCGGTTGCGGCGCATGCCTGCGCCGCCGAGCGCGCGTGACAACGATCCGCTCTACCGTGACATCGACCGCTTCACCCCTGATCTTTCCAGCACACTGGATGCCAAGTACGGCGTCATGTCCTCCGAAGAGGTCGACACTCATAACGACGCTGTCGTCTCGCTGTCGGGCGGTGCGCCCATCGAAGAGGAAGAGCCCCCGCCACGTGCCACTCGCCCGCAGGAGCCGGATGCATCCAGCTTCGGCTTCGACGCTCTGCTCGAAGTCCGCCAGATGCGGCACCTTGTCGACGAACAGCGTGATCGCCTGATGCAGCTCTCTGAAGAGGTCTACACCCTGCGCGAGGAGCTCGCTGCCGTGCGCGCCGCCAGCCGCGTATCGCCGGCCTACGCCGAAGCCGTATCCCTGATGCGCAGCGGTTACGACGCCCAAGCGGTGGCCGAGCGTTGTGGCATCTCGGTGGCCGAAGCCGAACTGGTGCGCGCCCTGAGTCAGGGACAGACCGATCAAGCCGATGACATCACGGGGGACCGCCATGCCTGAAGTGCTGCAACAAGCCCGCGAAGAGGATGCACTGCGCCGCTCGCGCCAGCACATGATGATCAAGATCGCGCTGGCGGCCGCGGTGGCCCTGATCGTGATCCTCGCCTTGATCCTCAGCGAAAGCAGCACCACGACCGAACCCGCGCCCACGGCGCAGGTTGTCAAGCCGATCACCGCAGCACCGCGCGCCGATAACCCGCCAGCCGAAAGCCTCGAAGAGGCCGCCCGCCGTGCCCTCAAGACATCGGAAGAAGCCGCCCAGATCCAGTCCGCTGTGCTGGCCGACCAGAAGGCCATGCCGCAGGCCGCCTCGGCCGTGCCAGAAGAGACGACCGACCCGACCGCAACTGCGCTCGGCGTGCCGGCCAGTGCGCCGGCTGCCGCCCGTGCGGAGAGCTCCGGCCGTCTGGTGCTCGGTCAGACCAAGCGCCCGGCTGCCGCCGCCTCGTCAGCCAAGCCGCCAGCCGCGCCGGAACCCGTCACGCGCGGTGCCGGCCCCGTGGCACCGGCTGTTGCAGCCGCCGTGAGCGGGCAGGGCAGCAGCAAGACCCAGAGCCTGCACTCCACGACAGCTGCCAGCAGCGCCGCGCAGTCTATCGGTGTCACACCTCCCGCCTTCCTCGTGCAGGCCGGTGTGTTCGCCAACTACAGCAATGCCGAAGAGCTGCGCAACAAGCTCGTCGCAGCCGGCATCCCGGCGCAGATCGAATCGCGCGTACAGATCGGCCCCTTCGCCAACAAGCAGGAGGCGGCGGCGGCCCAGCAGAAGCTGCGTGCCTTGGGGCTTGATGGCGGCATGTTGGTGCCGCGTACGACGGGCAAGCCTTAACCCTCGTGCCGTATAACTGGCGTTAGGTTTTCCCCGTGCGATACATAGCGAAGGGTTTGCAGATATTTGGTGCGTTGTCATTGGCGGCAGTTATTGCCGCGCTTGGCTACCTCACTTACGCCATCGCTTCTAATGTTGATCGCGAAAACGTCGCAACAAAACGTAGTGTCGCGTTCGTTCTAAACTGGGGTGGTTTGAGTACAAGTCAGGAATACAAAGTGCTCAGCAGCTTCGAGTCTGCGCGTTCATTCACTGGTGATCATCTTGACCACTACTGCATTCAGATTTCGAATTTTTCGCCCAGCGACAACGAAAAAGAAAATTGGCAGCAGGTTTCCAGCCTGGGGAGTCCAGCCAAAGAAGCAGCAATCGAAGCACAAAAAAACGGCAATGCCTCGGAGTGCTTCGCCCGGGACATCACAAACTCAGACAAAACTCTAGCGTATGTTTGGTCCGCCACACTTCACTCCAGTCGCATCACGGCGTACGACATAATCCTCTTTGATCCCCAGACAAAAAGGCTCTTGTATGTCAGCGACAAAACCTAACTTTGCAGTCGAGAGGGAACCAACAAGCTGCGCTTGTTGGTTCCCTCCGCGTTTCGCGCTTCGGTTGCCCTCACTTCCACTTTAGCCGTATGAAGCCGGAATCGGTCCGCATTTATCTGGTCGCTGCCATGGGTGCCAATCGGGTTATTGGCAATGGCCCTGATATCCCTTGAAGTATCCCTGGTGAGCAAAAGATTTTTCGCAGGCTCACCGAGGGTAAAGTGGTCGTTATGGGCCGCAAGACGTTTGAGTCCATAGGTAAGCCCTTACCAAACCGTCGCACAGTGGTGCTCTCGCGCCAAGCGAGTTATAGCGCTGCTGGTTGTGCAGTTGTTTCAACGCTGTCGCAGGCTATTGCCATCGCAGCCGAACACGGCAAGGAACTCTACGTGGCCGGCGGAGCCGAGGTATATGCACTGGCACTACCTCGTGCCGACGGCGTCTTTCTATCTGAGGTACATCAAACCTTCGAGGGTGACGCCTTCTTCCCAGTGCTCGACGCAGCAGAATTCGAGGTTGTCTCAGCCGAAACCGTTCAAGCCACAATCACGTACACGCACTCCGTCTATGCACGTCGTAACGGCTAACAAATCAATCAAGCGGACCGCTGCAAGCTGCGCTTGCAGGTCCCTCCGCCGCTGCGCGCTCCGGCGTCCGCTTACTTCCACGTTGAGCGTAATGAAAAGAGCCGGCGCTAGATATCGCAAAGAGCGCGAGCGCATTCTCTTGGAATGAATCGCCCCGGCTTCCCTGGTTTGCTCCTGTCCCGACCACACAGAAGCATCCTCATGAAGTACCTCGCTCTTTCGCCTTAGTGTGCAGGCTGCCGACCTGACGGTCTGGTTCGGAGGGCGCAGCGGCAAGCAGGGCGATCTGCCGGTTGCCGTCTGCAACTCGGTAGAAATTGCCCGGGCATTTGCCGTCTTATCCGTGCATTCCGGCGCCTGCGCGGTGCCTAGAGTGGACACTCGTATTCGTCCGTCCCCGGGAGGGAAGTCATGAGGATCGAAAGTCCACGTTTTGGCAGTCTCGAAGTCGATGCCGAGAAGCTCATTTCGTTTCCGGCCGGTTTGCCGGGTTTCGAAGACTGCAAGCGCTTCACCTTGCTGGAGATGGAGATCACCAGTGGCCCCGGCATCGGGGTGCTGCAGAGTGTCGAGCATCCCGAGATCGCCTTCTCGGTGGCTGAGCCTGACCAGTTCGGCCTGCACTATGAGTTCGCGTTGTCCGAGGATGAGGAGGCGCTGCTGCGCATCAGTCGTTCTGAAGATGTAGCGGTGCTGTTGATCCTGCGTCGTAACGAAGGGCCTGACAGCGAGCCGCCGGTGAAGGCGAACCTGATGGCGCCGCTGGTCATCAACATGGCCAATCGCACAGGTCTGCAGAAGGTCATTGGCCGCGTTGGCTGTGACGTTACCCTGCGCCCTGCTGCCTGAGCCTCAACAGTCCCCGGCACCCTGGGCTACACTCCGTCGGCATCCCAACCGTCGGAGTGACACATGGCCCGCAGCATCATTTCCACTGACAAGGCGCCCGCCGCCATCGGCACCTACTCGCAAGCTGTGCGGGCAGGTGACACCGTCTATTTGTCCGGCCAGATCGGCCTTGATCCTGTCACCATGCAGATGGCTGAAGGCTTCGAGGCGCAGGCCGTGCGCGTCTTCGAGAACCTCAAGGCTGTGGCCGAAGCGGCTGGTGGTTCGCTCGCCGACGTGGTGAAGATCAATTTCTTTCTCACCGATCTGTCGAATTTCGCACGCCTCAACGAGCTGATGGCGACCTACTTTGTGCAGCCCTATCCGGCGCGTGCCGCGGTGGGTGTGGCTTCGCTTCCGCGTGCAGGCCTGGTCGAAGCGGACGCCGTGCTGGTGCTGGAGTAAGGCGCCGTGGCGGGCATGCGCCCCGCGAAGATCGCGGCTCTGTGTTCGGGGCTGGGCTTTCCCGGTCTGGGTTACCTGTTCATCGGGCAGCGTTTGCGCGGCTGGATCGTGATCGGTTTGTCGACGGCCTGTCTGATTGCCTTGTTGATGGCGGCCATGGAGGCGGCACGGCCGATTGCCGATGCCATTCTCGCGGGTGAGTTGCAGCCGGACTTCAGCAGCATTCTCGGTGCCGTGCATGACGCGAAGGGCAAGGCGATGCGTGCGGCGCGTGGTGCGGTGTGGGGCCTGGTGATCCTGTGGTTGTTCTCGACCGTCGATGGTTACCGACTGGGCAGACGACTCGAACGTGACGCTGCGCGCGGTGATTCCGCATGAGCGTCTCGGCCGTCATGCGTCGCGCCGTGGGCTCCGATCTTGCCGGTCTGCTGGACCTCTATCGTCATCTGCATGCCGATGATCCCGTCGTAGCGCCCGCGGTGGCAGAGGCCCAATGGGCGGCCATCCTCGCCAACCCGCTGCTGCACTATTTCGTGATCGAAGAGGCGGGCATGCTGGTCTCGACCTGCACGCTGAGCGTCATTCCGAATCTCACGCGTGGCCTGAGGCCGTATGGGCTTGTCGAGAACGTCGTGACGCATCCTGACTGGCGCGGGCGTGGCCTCGCAACACAGTTGCTGCATGCGGCGCGTGATGCGGCCTGGGCGGCGGGTTGCTACAAGCTGATGCTGATGACCAGTCGCAAGGCGCCGGCGACGCTGGCGTTCTACGAACGCGCGGGTTTCATCGCTGGCGACAAGATGGCTTTTGTCATGCGTCCGGAATGAAAAATGCCCGGCGTGTGCCGGGCATTTTCGCAAAGCGCAGACTGCCTTACAGACGGCCTGCGCCAGCCTTGGTCTGCACGTGATTCTTGACCTTGTCGCTGGTGAGCGGCGCGTATACGTAGTTGCTCGAAGGTGACCAGATGGTGCGTGTGTCTTCCAGTGCCGGCTTGCCTTGCGTCACGGCCTTGGCCTGGGCTGCAGCGGTGATGCTGCGTGCCTTGCCGTTCAGGATAGTGCCGGTGTCGTAGAAGTAGGTTTTCTCGACCACGCCGTTGATGGTGGCGTTGGCGCCGTACCAGTTGAAGAACATCACGCTGTCATCAACGGTCACACCGTTGGCCGCCTTAACTTCATAGACGTTGTTTTCGGCGTAGATCTTGGCGAAGTTGCCAATGCCGATGCCGTACAGGAAGCGGTTGGAGGGCTGGGCGCTTGTGTCGGCCGGTGCGTACTGGCCGAGGTAGCCGGCGGTGCCGTAGAAGTAGTTGTTGTAGACGTGCACCTTGCCGAAGCGCACGCGCGGCAGGCGCTGGCCCGCATTCTCGTACCAGTTGTTGGCGACCGTGATGGTCAGGTGGCCCCAGCCGTTGGCATCCGACACGGTGTTGCTGTTGCCCAGCAGGTTGGTCTTGTCGTGGTTCTGGAACTTGTTGTACGAGAGGGTGACGTAGTCGGACGTGCCGTTCACGTCCACCAGGCCGTCATGGTGCTGGACCAGATAGTCGTAGCCGATGTGCGGTGCGCTGAACACGGAAGGGTATCTCCAGTCTTCACGCGGGCCATCGTTGAACGAGCAGTGGTCAATCCATACGTTCTTTGCGTTGAGCACGCTGATGGTGTCGTATTCGGAGTTCCAGCGGCCGCCGGGGCATTTCTGCGGGCCGGTGCTGGCATCGACATAGGTGGCCTGGCAGCCGGGAGTGGCCGGCGTGGTCAGTGAGAAGGAGTCGGTCGGATCCCATTCGGGGAAGTAGTCAAAGGCGTCTTCGAAAGTGATGTTGCGGATCACGACGTTGCTGACATTGGTGACCGACAGCTGGCCGTTGATGATGCGCACTGTGTCGGCGCTGCCATCGCCGATGATGCTGGTGTTGGAGCCGACCGGAATCTTGACGACAGCAGCCTGCTTGTCGGCCGAGCGCTGGCGCGCTTCTTCGAGCGGACCAGTGGGCAGCTTGGGGCGGTTCTTGGCGGCATCCCAGTTGGCGGGGTTGGCGTTCCAGACGGCGGGCTTGTAGGCCTCGACGTAGGCGTTGAAGTCGAAGGCGGGATCCTTGTAGTGCTCGTACTTGAGTTCCTGGCCGGCGAGGTTCTGCGACAGGTTGATCTTGCCCTTGATGTAGATGATCTTCTTCGTGGCGTCCGGGCCGGCGGCGGACGTGAAGCTGCCATCGGCGTTGATGACGGCGTCGGGCATCAGCGCCTTGATGAGCTGGGCACGGGTAGTGACGGTGTAGGTGTGGGCCTTGTCGGCGCCGTGGCCGCCGGTGGTGCCACCGTTGGCGGAGGCCCAGCCGAAGGCGCCCAGCGAATTGGGTGCAGCGATGGCGAGGGTGCTGCCGAACAAACTCAGTGCAAAGGCGATCTGGCGCAAGCGCGGTGCGTACATATGCTCTCCTGTCTGATTCTGCAAAGGGGCCGGGGTATCCGGCTTAACCCGACGCGGCCCGGAGCGGCATCGGGCCCGCAATACTGCACTGCAGGACGTGAACTTCCGGTGTCGTTTTTGTTTCGTCAGGTGGAATTATCAAAGCTCCGGATATGCGGCCGGGATCGGGGGACGACGGGCCGCCCTGGCACCGGTCAACTGGTCGCAGCGGCGCACCCGCCGCGAGCTGGCGGGCGCTTGCGGCTATCATTTCGCCCGTGTCCGCCCCGCCTCCCGCCCCTCCAGCCCGCAAGACTTCCGCCCTGCAAGGCCGCCTGGCAAAGCTGGGCATTGCACGCGAGGCGGACCTGTTGCTGCACTTGCCGCTGCGTTACGAGGACGAAACCCGGCTGGTGCCGATTGCCGAGCTCAAGCCCGGGGCGCCGGTACAGGTCGCTGGCGTGGTCGAGCATGCGGAGGTGACGTTCCGGCCCCGTCGACAGCTGGTGGTGCGTTTGCGCGACGACACAGGCGTGCTGACGTTGCGCTACCTGAATTTCTATCCCTCGGTCGTCAAACAGCTCGAAACCGGTGCGCGCATCCGTGCGTTCGGCGAGGTGCGTGGCGGCTTCTGGGGCGAGGAGATGGTGCACCCACGTACGCAGACTCTCGCGGAGGGGAGCGAGCTCCCAGCGGCGCTGACGCCGGTCTATCCGACAACTGCCGGGCTGGCGCAATCGGCACTGCGCAAGCTCATCAGCCGCGCTCTCGAGCGCTGCGATCTGGCAGACCATCTGCCGGACGATTGGCGCAAGGCGCTGCGCCTGCCGGGCTGGGAGCGCAGCCTGCGCCACCTGCACCAACCGCCGCCGGACGCGTCCCTCTCTGCACTGGATGAGCGCAATCATCCGGCCTGGCGTCGCATCAAGTTCGACGAGTTGCTGGCGCAGCAGATTTCATTGCGGCGTGCATATGCCGAGCGTCGCCAGCATCGTGCGCCCTCATTGCTGCCATCGGGCAAGCTCGCGCAGGGGCTGCTGGCCGCCTTGCCGTTCGCGCTGACGGGCGCGCAGCGTCGCGCCGTCAACGAGATCGCGCAGGATCTGGCCCAGCCGCACCCCATGCAGCGTCTGCTGCAGGGCGATGTGGGGAGCGGAAAAACCATCGTGGCAGCACTGGCCATGCTTCAGGCGGCAGAGCACGGCTACCAGGCGGCACTGATGGCTCCAACCGAAATCCTGGCTGAGCAGCACTATCGCAAGCTGGCTGGCTGGCTGGCACCGCTGGGCTTGCAGGTAGCCTGGCTGTCGGGCTCACAGAAGAAGCGGGAGCGTGAGGCCAACCGAGCGCTGCTGGCATCGGGCGAGGCGCTGCTGGCGGTGGGCACGCATGCGCTGATCGAGGACGATGTGTTGCTCACGCGTCTTGGTATCGCAGTTGTCGATGAACAGCATCGCTTCGGTGTGCGCCAGCGTCTGGCTCTGCGCGAGAAAGTGGACGGGGCCCTGCCGCACATGCTGATGATGAGCGCGACGCCCATCCCGCGCACGCTGGCGATGAGTTACATGGCCGACCTCGATGTTTCGGTGCTCGACGAGTTGCCGCCGGGGCGCACGCCGATCATGACGCGACTGGTCTCCGACGCGCGCCGCGACGAGGTGATTGCGCGCGTGCGCGACGCCTGCCTCGAAGGCCGACAGGCCTACTGGGTGTGTCCATTGATCGAGGAGAGTGAAAGCCTGCAGTTGCAGACGGCGCAGGATACTTTCGAGCGCCTGACAGCCGAGCTGCCCGAGCTGAAGGTGGGGCTGGTGCATGGTCGTCTGAAGCCCGCCGAGAAGGCTGCCGTGATGGAGGCCTTCCTGCGCAACGAAGTGCAGCTGCTGGTGGCGACGACGGTCATCGAGGTGGGTGTGGATGTGCCGAACGCGAGCCTGATGGTCATCGAGCATGCCGAGCGCTTTGGTCTGGCACAGCTGCACCAGTTGCGCGGCCGGGTCGGGCGTGGGGCGGCAGCGTCGAGCTGTGTGCTGATCTATGCGCAACCGTTGTCGCAGAACGGGCGTGAGCGACTGAAGGCGATCTACGAAACCACGGACGGTTTCGAGATCGCGCGGCGCGACCTGCAACTGCGTGGCCCGGGTGAATTCATCGGCGCGCGGCAGAGCGGCGCGCAACTGCTGCGCTATGCCGATCCCGATGCAGACATCGACCTGGTGGAGAAAGCGCAAGAGCTCGCGGCACGCATGCTGGCTGAACATCCGGGCACGGCAGAGAGGCTGCTGGAGCGCTGGTTCGGCGGGCGCGCGGAGCTGCTGAAAGCCTGAGTGGCTTGAGTCTTCAGGGTTTGCGCTGCGGTGTGCGCGCAGCAGGGGCGGGCTTGGCGGGCTCCAGCACCTTGATGATGGCCTCGTCGAGCGCACGGCGTTGCGCTTCGGGCAGGCGGCGGCTGCAATAGAAGTGGCGCTGTTCCACGGTGCCGACATCGGTGAGCTCGACGATGCGCAGGGCCTTGGCCGCTGCGGCATTACGCAGCAGGATCTCGGCGGCCTCGTCGGCCTGCAGGATCACAAAGTCGATGCGCTGTGCTACCAACAGATCGGCAAAGTGCTGGTGGTTGGCATTGAAGGTCGAGATCTGTGCGCGAGCGGACGTTCGCAGGCGGTCGATCTGGTCGCTGTAGTGCAGGCCGGCCTGCACGCCCCAGCCCAGCTTGGGATCATTGGCCCACAGCGACAGGCTGGGCGGCTGCGGCATAGGTTCGCCTTGTCGAATCAGGGCGACATAACCGCGTGATTGGCCCAGCGCATGTGAGAACCACCCACGGCGCTCGCGCTCCGCCGTCTTGATGCGACCGACCGCGCAGACGACCTGGCGGTTGTCCTCGACCATGTTGAGCTGTCGGCGCACCGGCACTTCCTGCAGGCTGAAGCGGATACCTGCGGCATGCAGGGACTTCATTGCAATGCCGCCAATGCTGCCTCCGAGCAGGTCGCCTTCCCGGAAAACGAGTGGCGGGCGCAGGTCGAAAACGACCTGCACTGGTGCAGACTCGTCGGCCATGGCTGTACTGGCTGCCGCCAGCAACAGGAAGCGCGGCAATACATGACAACACCATCGTTTGATGTGCGTACTCATGCCCGGAGTGTAGCCCTCAGGCGTGATGGGCGACAGCTGCGTTGCGAGGCATCGCGGCGTCCAGCCTGGCAGACGTGCCCTGTTGGTACGCAGTGCTCAGGCGGTTTCTGCTGCGGACTGCTGGGCGTCACGTGCCGTTTCGATTTCGCTTTCCATGTCAGGCCTGTCCAGTACGAGCTTCTGCAGCAAGGGGTCAGGCAAAGCGGCGGCGATGCTTGCATCGTCTTCGCCATGTTCCAGGCCGAGGGTGATCTGCGCGGACAGATGCACGACGCCCGCATAGGGGCCGGCCTGTTCATGCATGGGGTCGCCATACCAGCGCAGGGCATTCTGGATGGCCGCCGGGAAGTACCAGCGGCGTGCGAGCTCGGCGCCGACTTCGCTGTGATCGAGCTGCAGATGGGTGCGTTCGACGCTTGCCAGTTCGGTGACGTCGAGATCGTGGTTTTCTGCCGCGATTTCTTTCGCCACGCTGGGGTATGCGGCGTTGATCAGCAGCTGGCCAATGCGATGCATGAGGGCCGCCGTGTAGGCGAATTCGGCATTCAGCCGGGCCTTGCGACCAATGCTGCGTGCGATCAGCGCACTTTGCCCGGCGTGGCGCCAGAACAGTTTGAGGTCGATGCCGGGAATGCTGGCGAATGCACCGCTGACGCCGGAGGCGATGACCAGGGTGCGCAGGGCGTTAAGGCCGATCAGCGCGACGGCATCGTCGATGGCGCCGACCTTGTGGCGCGAGCCGTAGTGACTGGAATTGGCGAGGCGCAGCACGCGTGCCGACAATGTCTGATCCTGTTTGACCTTGCTCACCAGGGCGCCGAGATCGGCGTCGTCGTCGCCCAGGGTGGTGATGAGCTCCTGCACGACGCGCGGGATGCTGGGCAGGGTGGGGATGCTGAGGAACAGGCGCTCGATAGGGGTCATGCTGCGGTCTCCGCTTGTGGTTGTCATGGCATGCGCTTCTGGTGCCCGGGCAGGGGCTGACCGGGCCTTGGGTGCCTACCCGAAGGGCAGGGCACATGAGGGATTAACGGAGCGGAGCGGGGGTGACTTGAAGCCTTGCCTGACGGAACCGAAGCACCAGAATAGCCGGGGCGACCGGCGGTTTGGCAGGCGGACGGGTATCATGTGCGCCTCATGTCCAACCACAGTATTTCGCGCAGGCGCTGGATGTGTCCGCCGCCGCCTGCGGTACATCCCCTGCATCGCTGGCTGACCGACCGCGCTTCGCTGACCGCCCGTTTGCAGCGTCGTTGCGGGCAACTGACGGTGAAGGTGCTGAGCCAGCAGCTGACGCCGGTGCATCGTGACGAATCCCTGTTGCTGGGCACCAGGCCTGGCCAGCGCGTGGTTCTGCGCGAGGTGCTGTTGCTCGCAGACGGGAATCCCGTGGTCTATGCGCGTTCCTTGTTGGCACGGCACAGCCTGCGCCGTGCCTGGGGCGTGTTTGCCGGCATCGGCAATCGTCCGCTGGGCGCCGCCTTGTTCGCCGATCCGCAGGTCTGGCGCGGGCCGCTGACCTTGCGGCGGCTGGATGGACGCGACAGTCGCTACGCCAGAGCTTGCGCTGCAGCCGGGATCAGTCGTCGGGAACCGTTGTGGGCGCGTCGTTCGGCCTTTGTGAGGCACGGCGAGCCCTTGGTCGTCTGCGAAGTGTTCCTGCCTGCCATCCGGGAGCTGCGTCGATGAGTCGATCCATCGGTTGGGGGCAACGCCTGCAGGCCTACGAGCGCCTGATGCGGCTGGACAAGCCCATTGGCATCCTGTTGTTGTTGTGGCCGACGCTGTGGGCATTGTGGGTCTCCAGCAAGGGCATTCCCGCGCCGCTGGTGGTGTGGATCTTCGTGCTCGGTACCGTGCTGATGCGTTCGGCTGGCTGTGTGATCAACGATTGGGCAGATCGTGGTTTCGATGGCGAGGTGGAGCGTACGCGTGGCCGCCCGCTGGTGACCGGCGAGGTGAGCTCGAAGGAGGCCCTGCTGCTGGCTGCCGGGCTGTCACTGACCGCCTTCCTGATCATCCTTCCGCTGGACCGCTTGGTCATCCTGTTGTCCGTGCCGGCGCTGCTGCTGGCGGGCAGTTATCCCTTCACCAAGCGCTTCCTGGCGATTCCGCAGGCTTACCTCGGCATTGCCTTCGGTTTTGGCATTCCGATGGGCTTTGCGGCGCATCTCGGGGCCGTGCCGATGGAGGCCTGGCTGATGTTGCTGGCCAACGTGTTCTGGGCCGTGGCCTACGATACCGAGTACGCCATGGTCGATAGACCGGACGATCTGCGCATCGGCATCCGCACCTCGGCGATCACTTTTGGCCGCTTCGATGTGGTCGCGGTGATGCTGTGTTACGCCATGACCCTCGCTTTGCTGGCCTGGGTCGGGCACTTGTCGGGTCTTGGCCTGGTCTACGATCTGGGCTTGGGCGTGGCGGCCGGGATTGCCGGCTACCACTACACCCTGATCCGGGAACGTGATCGCGCACGCTGCTTTCGCGCCTTCCTGCACAACAACTGGTTCGGTGCCGCGGTGTTTGCCGGTCTGGCACTCGATTACCTGCTTCGCAACCACGGGAATCTCTGAGGACGCGCCCCATGAATGCCATCACCATTCCGCCGCTCAAGTCACTCGACACCGCGCGCAGCCTGCTGCTCGAACCGACCGGCCTTACTGAAGCCGATCTGTCGAAGGTGCTGGCGTCGATCATGACGCACAAGGTCGATTACGCCGATCTGTACTTCCAGTACCAGCGCGCCGAGGGTTGGAGTCTGGAGGAGGGCATCGTCAAGTCAGGCAGCTTCAGCATTGAGCAGGGAGTGGGCGTACGTGCCGTGGCGGGTGACAAGACCGCCTTCGCGTATTCGGACGATCTGGGTCTCAAGGCGCTTACCGAGACAGCCGCGACCACGCGTGCCATCGCTGCTGCGGGCAGCCAGCGCAAGGTCAAGGTGGGCGCGCCGAAGTCGGCGCCGCTGCCGCTCTATGCCGATCAGGATCCTATCGCGGGCCTGACGGCGACCGACAAGGTCAAGCTGCTCGAACGTCTCGAGGCCATGGCCCGGGCCGAAGACCCGCGCATCAGCCAGGTGATGGCCTACGTGGGTGCGAGCTGGGAGGTCGTGCTTGTCGCGCGTTCCGACGGCCACATGGCGGCCGATGTGCGCCCCATGGTGCGCGTGTCGATCACGGTAGTGATGGAAGAAAACGGTCGTCGCGAACAGGGCTCGGCAGGTGGTGGCGGCCGTCTCGCGCTGACCCATTTCAGCGATGAGACCTTGAAGACCTATGCACAGCAAGCCGCGCACCAGGCACGTACCAATCTGGCTGCACGCCCGGCGCCGGCTGGTGTCATGACGGTCGTGCTCGGTAGCGGCTGGCCCGGCATTCTGTTGCACGAAGCCATCGGCCACGGCCTGGAAGGCGACTTCAACCGCAAGGGCAGCTCGGCCTTCGCCGGCATGATGGGCAAGCAGGTTGCCGCCAAGGGCGTTACCGTCGTCGATGACGGCACGTTGCCTGACCGTCGCGGTTCGCTGACCGTCGACGACGAGGGCAATCCCACGCGCCGCACTACCCTTATCGAAGACGGCATCCTCGTCGGCTACATGCAGGACATCATGAATGCGCGCCTGATGGGTGTGGCCCCAACGGGCAATGGTCGGCGTGAGTCCTTCGCGCATCTGCCCATGCCACGCATGACCAACACGCTGATGTTGGGGGGCGACAAGAGTCCGGAAGAAATCATCGCTTCCATCGACGACGGACTCTACGCCGCCAACTTTGGCGGTGGCCAGGTCGACATCACCAGCGGCAAGTTCGTGTTCTCGGCTTCCGAAGCCTATGTGGTCAAGAACGGCAAGATCCAGTACCCGGTGAAAGGCGCGACTCTCATCGGCAACGGACCGGATGCGCTGACGAAGGTGACCATGATCGGCAACGACATGAAGCTCGACCCGGGCGTGGGTACCTGCGGCAAGGAAGGGCAGAGCGTGCCTGTAGGCGTGGGGCAGCCGACGCTGCGGCTCGAAGGGCTGACCGTGGGCGGCACGGGCGGCTAAGTATCCGGAGCAGACAGATGTCCGGAGATGCGAATGGCATTCCCGGGGTGTTCTGCCCTGTCGGGCGGGCGTGGTGCTGGAGCCAATGAACTGTCACGTTCGCGACTTATACTTGCCGACGTGACATTTTTCGCGTCCGTTCGGCCGACTCACTCCGGACAATGGCGCGCTCAACGTAATCTGATATCGAGACTGGAATGGCAAAGGCAATGATTCTTGCCGCAGGGCAAGGCACCCGGGTACGTCCGCTGACCAAGGATATTCCCAAGCCCATGATTCCCATCCTGGGCAAGCCCGTCATGGAGTATCTGATCGAGCATCTGGCGCGTCATGGCGTCAAGCAGATCATGGTTAACGTGGCCTTCATGCACCGCAAGATCGAGGAGTACTTCGGCGATGGACATCGCTGGGGGGTCGAGATCGGCTACTCCTACGAAGGCGTCTGCGAACATGGCGACATGCTGCCAAAGCCCATCGGCTCGGCCGGCGGCATGAAGCACATTCAGGACAACAGCGGCTTCTTCGACGAAACGACCATCGTGTTGTGCGGTGACGCCATCATTGATCTGGACATCACGGCTGCGCTGGCCGAGCACAAAGCCAAAGGCGCACTCGCCAGCGTGGTGGCACTCGACGTGCCGCGCGAAGAGGTGAAGAACTACGGCATCGTCGTTTCCGACAAGGAGGGCAAGATCATCTCCTTCCAGGAAAAGCCGTCGCCTGAAGAAGCCAAGTCCACACTGGCATCAACCGGTATCTACATTTTCGAACCTGCCGTGCTGGATCTCGTGCCTTCAGGCAAGGTCTATGACATCGGGAGCGAACTGTTCCCTTCGCTGGTCAAGCTCGAAAAGCCCTTCTTTGCACAGAAGCGGTTCTTCAACTGGATCGACATCGGCCGCGTCACCGACTACTGGACCGTGCTGCAACGCGTGCTGCGCGGCGAAGTGGAGGAGATGCACATGCCGGGCACACAAGTGCGTCCGGGTGTGTGGGTCGGCCTCAACACGCACATCGACTGGGACAAGGTGAAGATCGAAGGTCCGGTCTACATCGGCTCCAGCGTGCGTATCGAACCGGGCTCGACCATCATCGGACCGAGCTGGATCGGCCATGGCAGCCATCTGCGTGCCAATGCCACCGTCGCACGCAGCGTGTTGTTTGAATACACGCGTATCGGAGAAGGCATGCTGTTCAACGAGATGGTTGTCTCGCCGCGTTACTGCGTGGATCGTGCGGGGCATACGACTTACGTGGGCGACGACCGTTGCACTCTGCGTTGGGGTGATGCCCGCGGCTGATCGGAACGTGCCACAAACAAAAAGCCCGGTCGATGACCGGGCTTTTTGTTTGTCTGGTGGGCCCCCTGGGAGTCGAACCCAGCACCAACGGATTATGAGTCCGCTGCTCTAACCAGGCATGAGCTAGAGGCCCATAGTGCCTTCGTCATCGCGGCTGCTTGCTCACGGTGTCGTAGGCATTTTGAAACTTCGAGATCGTGTGGGTTCGTGAAGAAGCCGTAGCGAGCGCCTCAAGGTCGAATCGCGGAGCGGAGCTGTACTTGAGTACAGCGAGCACCACAGATTTCGAGATTGAGGCGAGCCGAGCAGTAGGCTTATTCGCGGACCTTAGCCTTCGCCGTCGAGGAAGGAGCGCAGCTTCTCGGAACGGCTGGGGTGACGCAGCTTGCGCAGCGCCTTGGCTTCAATCTGACGGATACGCTCGCGCGTCACATCGAACTGCTTCCCGACTTCCTCAAGGGTGTGGTCGGTGTTCATTTCGATGCCGAAACGCATGCGCAGGACCTTGGCTTCGCGCGGGGTCAGCGAGTCGAGGATTTCCTTGGTCGTGTCCTTCAGCGACGAATACAGAGCAGCTTCGCCTGGCGAGAGCGTCGAGGTGTCCTCGATGAAGTCGCCGAGGTGGGAGTCGTCGTCGTCGCCGATCGGCGTTTCCATCGAGATCGGCTCCTTGCTGATCTTGAGGATCTTGCGGATCTTGTCTTCCGGCATTTCCATCTTGATCGCCAGTGTTGCAGGATCCGGCTCGGCACCGGTTTCCTGCAGGATCTGGCGCGAGATGCGGTTCATCTTGTTGATCGTTTCGATCATGTGAACCGGAATACGGATCGTGCGTGCCTGGTCAGCGATCGAACGAGTGATGGCCTGACGGATCCACCATGTGGCATAGGTCGAGAATTTGTAGCCGCGGCGGTATTCGAACTTGTCCACCGCCTTCATCAGACCGATGTTGCCTTCCTGGATCAGGTCGAGGAACTGCAGGCCACGGTTGGTGTATTTCTTTGCGATCGAGATCACGAGACGCAGGTTGGCCTCGGTCATCTCGCGCTTGGCGCGGCGCATCTTGGCTTCGCCCGTGGACATCTGCTTGTTGATGTCCTTGAGATCCTTCAGCGAGATCTGGATGCGTTCCTGCAGATCGATGAGCTTTTGTTGCTCTTCGAGGATGTTCGGCTGCATGCGCATCAGCGTGACGCAGTAGGCAGCGCCCGAGCTGATCTCGTTCTTGAGCCAGTCGAGGTTGGTCTCGTTGCCGGGGAACACCTTGATGAAATGCGGGCGCGGCATGCCGGAGCGATCAACGCAGAGCTCAAGGATCTTGCGTTCGTGCTTGCGGACGTCTTCGACCATATGGCGAACGGTGTCGCAGAGGTTCTCGATGACACGCGCCGTGAAGCGGATGTTCATCAGCTCGGCGCAGATCTGGTCGTGAATCTTCTGGTAGCTCTTGTCCTGTGCGCCCTTCTTGGCCAGCGCAGAAATCATCTTGGGGTAGAAGCCCTTGATGATGTCGAATTTGGCCAGGGCGTCAGCCTTGAGCTGCAGCAGCGAAGCCGACACGGCAGCGCTGCCGCCGTCTTCGTCTTCCTCTTCTTCTTCGTCAGCGGCGAGTTCTTCGTCCTCGTCTTCAGACATGGACTTTTCTTCTTCAACGGCGTTCGGATCGATCAGGCCGTCGACGAGTTCGTCGATGCGCATTTCATCCTTGCTGACCTTCTCGGCCATGGCAAGGATTTCGGCAATGGTGGTCGGACAGGCTGCGATGGCCATGACCATGTGCTTGAGGCCGTCTTCGATACGCTTGGCGATTTCGATTTCGCCTTCGCGCGTCAGCAGCTCGACGGTGCCCATTTCACGCATGTACATGCGGACCGGGTCGGTCGTGCGGCCGAATTCGGAGTCGACCGTAGAGAGCGCCTGCTCGGCTTCGGCTTCAACTTCTTCGTCGACGACTGCAGTGGCGACACCATCTGTCAGCAGCAGGTCTTCTGCAGCCGGCGCTTCGTCGAACACCTTGATGCCCATGTCATTGAACGTCGAGATGATCGATTCGATCTGCTCGGCGTCGACCATCTCGTCGGGGAGGTGGTCATTGACTTCGGCGTAGGTGAGGTAGCCGCGCTCCTTGCCGAGTGCAATGAGGTTCTTCAGACGCGTGCGACGGACCTCGGCGTTCTCGCCCGGAGCCACCAGCTCGGCGGGGAGATTGCGCAGATCTTTCTTGTCTTTTGCCTTGGCGGTTTTTGCTTTGGCAGCAGGGGCCTTGGCGGCGGGAGCCTTGGCGGGCGTAGCGGGAACGTCGTTGCGGACTTCGGTGGCGGAGGGTTTTGCCTTGGCCATGGGGTTCCTCTGGGCAGCGCTTGTGTGTTCTGGGCGCCCGCTCCCGTTGCCTTGCGGTGAGAGCGGGGAAACAGATAAGTATATGTTAGACAGGGGGTTTTTGTCCAGCCTTGAGTGATTGCTTGTGGCTCAGCAGGGCGGCGAAGCGGCGCGATTCGTCTGTGCTGAGCCCGCCCTGACTGGCTTTGGCACTCAGTTGGGCAATTTCGCGGTCGATCTGGTTCCGTTGCAAAGTACGCACAATGTCATCCAGCAGAACAAGAGCGGCTGTGTCTTCGAGTGGCTCTTCGTCTTCCGTGCCGGTCAGGAGATCGGCAAGGATATTTCGCAAGCCGGCGTCGGCCTGACTGTCGAACAAGGTGCTCAGTGACAACCCGTGGCCTGCGCGTTCGCAGAACAACTGCAGGATGGCGCTTTCGCCGGCGTCTTCGAGTAGGCTGTCGATGTTGTCCGGCAGTTCTGCGCAGAGGGCAGGTTTGCTTGCCAGCAGACGCAGCAGCTGACGCGATGGCGTTACCACGCGTTGGCGTTCGAGCCGTTTGGGGGGCGGGCGTACTTTCTTGCCTGGCTCCAGTCCCAGAGCACGCTCGACTTCGGGCAGGTCCATGCCGGCCATGTTCGCCAGTTGGCGCAGG
Organism: Viridibacterium curvum; assembly: GCF_039544165.1. Lineage (NCBI taxonomy): Bacteria > Pseudomonadati > Pseudomonadota > Betaproteobacteria > Rhodocyclales > Rhodocyclaceae > Viridibacterium > Viridibacterium curvum. The sequence continues at coordinate 309,496 of NZ_BAABLD010000017.1, read as the reverse complement.
GTCTGCGCGCGCAGGATGGGGGCCGACATGCGCGGGATCCAGTCCTTGGCTTCGTGCACAAGGCGGGCGCGGCCCTCTGCTGTGTCGAGATCCAGCGTGCCGCGCAGCTCACGCAGCAGAAAATCGGTGAGTGGTGTGGCTTCGTCCAGCGCGCGCTGGAAGGCAATCAGCCCTTGTTCGCGGATGTAGCTGTCGGGGTCGTGCTCTTTTGGCAGGAACAGGAAGCGCACGGCACGGTCATCGGCGAGGTGTTCAAGGCTGTTTTCGAGTGCGCGGCGAGCGGCCTTGCGACCGGCGTTGTCTCCGTCGAAGCAGAACACCACGCGCTCGGCCTGACGGAAGAGTTTCTGGATGTGCGTCGGTGTCGTCGCGGTGCCCAACGTGGCGACGGCTGCGCCGAAACCGAACTGGGCCAGGGCGACGACATCCATGTAGCCCTCGGTCACGACAACGGTATTGCTCTCGCGGATCGCTTGTCGCGCTTGATGCAGACCGTAAAGCTCTCGGCCCTTTTCGAACAGCGGCGTCTCGGGTGAGTTGAGGTATTTCGGTTCGCCTTGACCCAGCACGCGGCCGCCAAAGCCGATGATGTTGCCGCGCTGGTCGTGGATCGGGAACATCACGCGGTCGCGGAAGCGGTCGTAGCGGCGCCCGGCATCGTTGGTGATGACCAGTCCGCCTTCGACGAGGCCGGGGTCTTCGTAGTGTTCGCCGAACACGGTGCGCAAGCCTTGCCAGCCCTCGGGTGCATAGCCGATGCCGTAGCGGGCAGCGACTTCACCGGTGAGGCCGCGGCCCTTGAGGTAGGTGATTGCGTTGGGCGACACCTTGAGCTGGTCGCGATAGAACTTCGCGGCACGCGCCATGACTTCAAGCAGCGATTGGCTCTGCTTCTGGCGTGCGGGGTCGGGGCGATCTTCTTCCGGAACGGTGAGGCCGACTTGTTGGGCGAGCTCCTTGATCGCGTCGCGGAATGACACGCCAGCGTATTCCATGAGGAAGCCGATGGCCGTACCGTGCGCGCCGCAACCGAAGCAGTGATAGAACTGCTTGGCGGGGCTGACCGTGAAGCTCGGGGATTTTTCGTTGTGGAAGGGGCAGCAGGCGAGATAATTCGCGCCGCCCTTCTTGAGCGGGACGTGGCGCTCGATCAGATCGACGATGTCGACCCGGGCGAGCACCTCCTGGACGAAGGATTCCGGGATCACTCCCCGCGCCCTGTGGCTTACTTCGCGAGGGCGGCCTTGACCTTGCCGGACACAGCCGTCATGTCAGCACGACCAGCCAGGGCCGGCTTCAATGCCGCCATCAGTTTGCCCATGTCGGCCGGGCCGGTGGCGCCGGTGTCGGCGATTGCCTTGGCAATGGCTGCATCGATTTCAGCGTCAGTCAGGCCGGCTGGCATGTAGGCGCTCAGCACTTCGATCTCGAAGCGTTCGGCCGCAGCGAGATCCTCGCGCTTGGCGGCCTCGTACTGGGCCACGGAGTCGCGACGTTGCTTGAGCAGTTTGTCGATGATGGCGACCACGGCTGCATCGTCGAGCGTGACGCGCTCGTCGACTTCTTTCTGTTTCAGGGCGGCAAGCAGCAGGCGAATGGCGGAGAGCTTGGCGCTCTCCTTGGCGCGCATGGCGGCCTTCATGTCTTCGTTGATGCGTTCCTTGAGGGACATGCTGATTCCTTGTCTTCGGGCACTTCAAACAACAAAACCCGGCCACCCAAGAGGGCGCCGGGTCATGCGGCACTGCGGTCTGGCGCGGCCCGCCGGGCCGCTGCGATCAGAACAGCTTCGGCGGCAGGGTCTGGCTGCGCAGACGCTTGTGCAGACGCTTCACGGCAGCGGCTTTCTTGCGCTTGCGCTCGGCTGTCGGCTTTTCGTAGAACTCGCGGGCACGCAGGTCGGTCAGCACGCCGGCCTTTTCGATGGTGCGCTTGAAGCGGCGGATGGCAACTTCGAACGGCTCGTTTTCCTTGACACGTACACCAGGCATCTTGATTCCTTGGTTCCGCTTGCGGCTCTTGGGTGGCGCAAGCTGGTTCGCAAATGGGTATTGATTGGGTCGCAACAACCTGCGGTCGTTGCAGAGAGTCGGCGATCATACATGCGCCGATGGAAATTTCCAAGTCCACGGCGGCCGGGGCGGGTGGCGGCGCTAGAATCGCAGCCCATGAGCAATATGGTTTCAGCCGGGAACGGCTTTGTACTGGGTATCGAAAGCTCCTGCGACGAGACGGGGATCGGCCTGTACGACCTGTCGCAGGGGCGCTTGGCGGCGCATCGGGTGTTTTCGCAGATCGACCTGCATGCCGCTTACGGCGGTGTGGTGCCCGAGCTGGCATCGCGCGATCACGTCAGGCGGATCGTGCCCTTGATTCGCGAAACGCTGGAGGCCGGCGGTTGCAGGCGAGACCAACTTGCGGCTATTGGCTATACGACTGGCCCGGGCCTTGCAGGGGCGCTGCTGGTGGGCGCCAGCGTGGCAGAGGCCATGGCGGCCGCCCTCGATGTACCGGCGATTCCCATTCATCACCTGGAAGGGCATTTGCTATCGCCGCTGCTGGCCAGCGAGCCGCCGGACTTTCCATTTGTAGCCTTGCTGGTGTCAGGGGGTCATACCCAGCTGATGCGGGTGAGTGGTGTTGGGCAATACGAACTGCTCGGAGAGAGTGTCGATGACGCTGCGGGCGAGGCATTCGACAAGACGGCCAAGCTCATGGGCTTGGGCTATCCCGGCGGTCCCGCTTTGTCGAAGCTGGCTGATCAGGGCGTGGCAGGCCGCTTCAAGCTGCCGCGTCCGATGCTGCATTCGGGCGATCTGCAGTTTTCATTCAGCGGCCTGAAAACGGCGGTGCTGACGGCAACGCAGGCGCCGGATTACAGTGAAGCGAGGGCAGCCGATCTGGCCGCAGAGTTTCAGTCCGCAGTGGTTGAAGTCTTGTGCAGCAAGGCTCTGGCTGCCCTCCGGCAGACGGGGCTCAAGCAACTGGTGGTGGCCGGCGGTGTCGGCGCCAATCGCCACTTGCGCGAGCATCTTGTGGCCGCGGCATCGAAGCGCCACGTGAAGGTGTTTTTCCCCGAACTGGAGTTCTGTTCCGACAACGGCGCGATGATCGCGCTTGCCGCAGCGATGCGGATGCAGGCAGGCTGTGCGAAACCGACGCGGGATGGGGCTTTCGTCATCCGCCCGCGCTGGCCACTGGATCAGGCCTGATCTGCTTTCTTCTGGCCGATACGGCCTTCCTGGCCGGCCATCAGTTTCTTGATGTTGCTGGTGTGGCGCCAGATCAGCAGCAGTGACATGGTCAGCACGGCGCCAGGCATGACGTTATGCCCCATGAAGAGGTAGGTGATGACCGGTGCGGCGACGGCTGCACAGAGCGCGGCAAGTGAGGAATAGCGGGTTGCTGCTGCAACGGCGATCCACACCAGCAAGGTGGCGCAACCGACGCGCCAGTCCAGTCCGAGTAGCACGCCAGCTGCTGTCGCGACGCCTTTGCCCCCCTTGAAGCGCAGGAACACCGAGAACACGTGCCCGAGAAATACCGCCAGTGCCACGCCGGCCACCATGTGCTCAGGCAGATGCAGTGCCATGGCGAGCGCGACGGCAAAAGTCCCTTTGATGGCGTCACCAAGTAGCGTGAGTAGCGCCGCGAGCTTGTTGCCACTGCGCAGCACATTGGTGGCGCCGGGGTTGCCCGAGCCGTAGCTGCGTGGATCACCAAGCCCCATGAGTTTCGAAACGATGACCGCGAACGGGATGGAGCCGATCAGGAACGCCACGAGAAAAGGGAGGGCGGAGACTAGAATGGTGGACATGGCGTGCGGCTTCAACAGGACGGCGGGAAATGGATTTTATCTTTATTGAGGGTTTGCAGCTTGAAGCCTGGGTCGGCATCTACCCGCGCGAGAAAGCTGCGGCACAGGCCGTCGAGATCAACCTTACGTTCGGCGTGCCCGATGCGGCGGCCGAGCACGATGACATTGCAGACACCATTGACTACGACCGCGTTGTCAGCCGCATTCGCGAGCTGCTGGCCGAGCGGCATTTCAATCTGCTCGAAACGCTGGGGGAGTTTCTCGTCGGTGTGTTATTCGAGGAGTTCGGTGCGCCCTGGGTCAGGCTGTCGATTGCCAAGCTGGGGGTCTTGCGCGGTGTGCGCCGAGTGGGGGTTTATATCGAACGCGGACGGGAGGGTTTTGTGCCGCCCGTCTGGCCTTCTGCTGCGCATTGAGTCATTCACCGGCGAATAAAAAGGCTGCCTCAGGGCAGCCTTTTTTCATTCAGGGAACAATCGATTTACTTGATGAGAAGGTTGTCGATTTTCTTGCCGCTCTTCAGATAGGCTGCCACCCATGCAGGCTGGCGACCGCGGCCGGTCCAGGTCTGCGAGGTGTCTGCGGGGTTGCGGTACTTCGGCGGCACCTTGCGGCCCTTGGGGGCGCCGGGCTTGCGGCCGGTGCGGCCGGATTTCTTGCCGAGCAGATCAGAGAGAGGGACGCCGGCGTCAGACGCGAGCTTCTGCACTTTCTTCAGCAGATCCTTTTTGGCGCTGTCAGCACGACGTGCGATTTCGGTTTCGATACGTGCTTGCAGACGTTTGAGTTCAGTCAGCGAGAGTTTGCCGAGATCCATGAATAACCTTTCAATGATTTATAGCGGCAGAAAATGCCGGATTGCGGCCGGATTATCGTCGAGCAATTCGAAAATCGCAAAAAATATTTTCAGATAAATACCGATGCGCAATATTGCAGAGCCTTCGTCAAAGCATTTTTCAGCCAATTTTCAGGCGCGCGGGTGATGGATTTCGTGCAGTTTTTTCAGGCGTTCGCGTGCTACATGGGTGTAAATCTGTGTCGTCGAAATATCGGCATGGCCCAGCAATAACTGGACAACGCGCAAATCGGCGCCGTGATTGATCAGGTGTGTTGCGAATGCGTGGCGCAAGGTGTGTGGGGAAATCGTCGCCGCGGGAATACCCGCTGTCACTGCGTGGGCCTTGATGATTTTCCAGAACATCTGGCGCGTCATGGCAGTGCCGAAGCGATTCAGGAAAAGGCTGTCGCAGGGTGCCTTCAGCAAGGCGGGCCGTGCCTCACGCAGATAGCGACGAATCCAGTCGATGGCCCATTCTCCCAGCGGCACCAGACGCTCCTTGCTGCCCTTGCCGGTGATGCGCACGAGGCCGGAAGAGAGGTCGATCTCGAACATGCGCAGGTTCACCAGTTCGCTCACGCGCAAGCCGCTGGCATAAAGGGTTTCGAGCATCGCGCGGTCGCGCAGACCTTGTGGCGTCTCGATGTCGGGCGCATCCAGCAAGCCCTCTACCTGGTGTTCGCTGAGGGTTTTCGGGAAGCGTTCGGGCGCGACTGGCGGATCGGCCTCTATCGTCGGATCGCGACTGATCCGGTTCTCGGCTTGAAGCCAGTGATACAGACGGCGCGTGGCGGCCAGCATGCGGCGCTGGGTGCTGGCTTTGCGCGACGCGGCGAGCTGCACCAGCCATGCAGCAAAGTCGTGCTTGTTGCAGTTCACCAGGCCGCTTTGCTGCGTGGCGAGCCAGCCCGCATGCAGCGCGAGGTCGGAGCGATAGGCTTCGAGCGTGTTTTTCGACAGACCATCCTGCAGCCACACGGCGTCAATGAAGTCGTCGATGAGCTGTCGGTCTTCCGCGGTCGGCTGCGGACGCGCCGGATCTACAGGGCGCCCTCGTGTGCCAGCAGCCATTTCTTGGTCTCGATGAGCCAGCCGTCGCTGGCGTTGGCAAAGCCGCCCAGTCCGCTCGCTGCAACAACGCGATGGCAGGGGACGAGGATGGGCAGAGGGTTGGCACCACAGGCCTGGCCGATGGCACGCGCGGTGCCGCCGGCAGACGCGACCAGTTCGCCATAACAGCGCGTCTGGCCGCGCGGAATCGCAGAGATGGCCCGCCACACGCGTTGCTGGAAGGCCGTGCCTTTTGCACGATGCGTGACGGGCAAGGGGGCATCGGGCGAGGCCAGCCAGTCATGCAGCGCCTTGCCGAATGCCTTCAACAGCGGTGTTGTCGGTGCCTGAAGATGCGCTGCGGGGGGCAGGAACGCCAGCAGATTGATGTGCTCGCCGTCGCTGCGGGCGCCGAAGCGGCAGGTGGGCAAGGCATAGATGGCGTCGAAAGAGTCGGCGGACGGCAGCTTGCTCATGTCTTACCGAGCAGTTGATCTTTCAGGTCCGCTTGCACGGGCTTGTTACCCAGCCAGATTTTCAATACGGCAACGAAGAAGTCTTCGCCCGCGATGTCGCTGCCTTTCTGTTCGTTGCCGACGATAACGCGCGTGCCGCTGGCGGGCAGGTAGTCGAGGCGGATGCTGGTCTTCTCGGCGACCTTGCCGATGCTCAGCATGATGCTGCGCAGCTGGGCGACGCGGGGCGCGAGCTTGCTCATCTCGGCAGTCGAGTGGTTGGCTTCGAGGGCTTCGATCAGCGCATCGGTGAGTTGTTCGGCCGTGAGGTCGCGCAGCGTGGTGATCTGCACGCGACGTGCCCCCGTGCTGGCCAGCACGGCATCGGCTGCGGCTGTTTTCTGCGGCAGGTAGAGGCCGATGGCATAGACCTTGACGACAGCAAAACGGGTGCGCAGGCCGGCACCGTTGAGTTTGAGTTCGCTGCCGGCAACGCTGGTGCTGTCGGCGAAGTTGATGCCGGCGACGTCCAGTGCCTGCGCAGGCATTGAAAGGGCAAGACCAAGAAGGGCGCTGCAGAGGTAAACGCGCCCCCGGCTTTGGCCTGATCGGCCCAAGCCGCCCCCCGTGGGGGCCAGGAAAATCCTGGGGCGGCCCGGCGATTTTCTTGAGGGTGACTTGAACATGATCTGTCTCCTTCTGTTGTAGGTACCGTGCAGCGTCGCCCAGCAAGCACCGCCGGTCAATTGCGGTTTTCCGGACATTGCGTGGCGTGACGCGGGCTGCCGCGCACGGCGAAGCGTACCTGCTCCAGCGTCTTGCCGCCGCTGTCTTGCAAGCTCAGCGCCCATTCGCCGGGTTCGGGCGCCCAACTTTCGTTCGCGGCGAGGGCGATGCGGCAGGGCTGGCTGCCGCCGCGCTCGAGCTGCCAGTGGTGGTCGTTGCGCAGGGGGACCATGTCGAAGGGCAGGCGTTCGTTGCCGGCCGGAATGTCCGGGTCCAGCGCGACGATGAGGCCATTGGCGGGGTAGCGGATGCGGGGTGTGGTTTCATCCGTGGCGACGCGGCCCACTTCGCGCACCTCGGTGCCGGCGATGAACCATTCGCGGCGTGGCGATTCTTCTATGTCAGTGAAACGCACCTGCACGGCTTGCAGTGTGCGTGGTGGTGACGGTGTGCGGGAGGGGGAATCGGCATGCAGGGCCATCATCATCTCGCGCCACACGGGGGCGGCGCCCTGAACGCCGGAGACGTCCCACATTGGCGCGCCGCTGGCGTTGCCGACCCACACGGCGACGGTGTAGCGGTCGCTGAAACCGGCGCACCAGTTGTCACGCATGTCCTTGCTGGTGCCGGTCTTCACCGCTGTCCAGAACGGTGTGGCGAGCACGTTTTCGAGACCAAAGCCGGGGGCTCTTGCGCCACGGTCGGAGAGGATGTCGCCAACGATGTAGCTGGCGTCTTCGCTGAATACGCGTCGCTTGTTGCCCGGGGCTTCATCACGTGAGCGGCGCACGCCATTTGCCATGCCGCGATTGGCGAGCGTGCGGTAGGCGTTGGCGAGATCGAGCAGGCGAACGTCGGAGCCGCCCAGCGCGAGCGACAGGCCGTAGTGCTCGGCGCTCTCAGTCAGCGTGGTGAAACCGAGGCGCTTGAGGCGCTCGTAGAAGGGCGCGATGCCCGTGAGCAGCAGGGTGCGCACGGCGGGGATGTTGAGCGAGGAAGCCAGCGCGGTGCGCGCCGACACCCAGCCTCGGAACTGGCGGTCGTAGTTGCGTGGAATGAAAACGCCGTTCTCGGCCGTCAGCGCGAGCGGCGAGTCGTCGATCAGCGAAGCTGCCGTGAGGCGTTGCTGCTCGATGGCGAGGGCATAGAGGAAGGGCTTGAGCGTCGAACCGGCTTGTCGTAGTGCCAACACGCCGTCGACCTCGGCCGCGTCCGACAGGTTGCCGCTGGAGCCGACCCAGGCCAGCACGTCTCCGCTCGCGTTGTCGATGACGATGAGCGCACCGTCTTCGACGTTCTGTCGGCGCAGCTCGCGCAGGTGGCGGTGCAGGCTGGCGTTGGCGAGGCGCTGCAGGCGGCCGTCGAGCGTGCTGCGCAGCACCGGCTCGCTGCCGGCGGCGAGCGCGGGTGGTGCAGTATTGCCGTGTTGTCGCGTCCAGTCGCTGAGGGCGAGTCGTGCTGCATGGGGTGCGGCAGCGGGCTGCAGGGGCGGCGCGAGTGCGCGGCGTGGCAGCTGTTGCACAGCCATGCCCTTGAGTGTGTCGCAAGGCGGCAGCGGCAGGCTGGCGTCTTCGTTGCGTAAGGTGGCGATGATCGCGCAGGCACGTTCGGCAACGCGTGCGGCCGACGCTTGCGGTTGGCGCACGAGGGCGGCGAGCAGCGCGGCTTCACCGTAGTCGAGGCCATCCGGCTGTTTGCCGAACCACACTTCGCTGGCGGCGGCGATGCCGACGGTTTCACCGCGCCAGGGCACGAGGTTTAGCCAGGCCTCGAAGATCTGCGACTTGCTCCAGCGCGATTCCAGATCGCGGGCAGCCATGGCCTGGTCCCACTTGCGGGCAATGTCGCGGCGCTGGCCTGGGGCGGCGCGCAGTTGCTCGTTGAGCAGGGCTGCGAGCTGCATGCTGATGGTGGAGGCGCCACGCGTGGCCTTGTCGCCGCCGAGCGCGCTACCCGCCTTGTCGAGGGCGGCACGCGCGAAAGCCAGCCAGTCGACGCCGCCGTGTTGCCAGAAACGTTGATCTTCGGCAGTGACCAGTGCGCGTTGCAGGGCGGGAGAAGTGTCGCCAAGGCGTTGCCAGGCGAGGCGGCGAACGCCCTTGTCGATGCGCAGGCGCTGCAGGGGTTGGCCCTGGCGGTCGAGCAGCAGCCAGTCAGAGGGAGTGTGGGCGGCGCGCACTGTCTCGAAGCTGGGTGGTGTCTGGGCCATGCTTATGCCGACACCAAGGCATAGGGCAAAGGTAAGCAGGGTGCGCCGCAGGCTCATGCTTCGTCGTTCCCGCCAGAGCCCTCTCCCCCAACCCCTCTCCCGCAAGCGGGCGAGGGGAGCATCACGCGGCTGCGCCGACTGTAAAGCTGGCAGGAATGACGACGTGCGGGCGAACTATGCCGGATGACGCGACAGCCGTTGGCCATCCCTCCCCCTTTTTCAAAGGGGGGAAGGGGGGCGTTGTGTTGCGTGCGGTTCATTACTCCACGCGCCATGCCGGGTTGGGCGACTCGGCGTAGTTCTCGGGCGCATACATCGCTTCGACGCGCGTATTTGGCAGCAGAAACTCGCCCGGGTTGTTGATGCGCACGGCGTACTCGACCGTGGTCTTGCCCTTGGGGAAGTACTCGTAATAGGCACGGTAAGCGCTGAACGAGCGCTCGACGAAACTTGCACGACCCCACCAGTTGCCGGTGTCATCACTGACCTTGGCACCTGCAATCGCACCCTGCCCAGCGAGGCCGCCACCGAGGATGGTGGAGCCCGCGGGTACCGGATCGTCGAGTACCACCCAGGTCCAGGGCGATTGCGCTTCGATCTCGATGCGGATCAAGGCCACGTCGCCACGGCTCCAGCGGCCCGGCGTTCTCTGCTCCAGCGCTTTCACTTCCTTGCGCATTACAAAGCCGGCGCTGACTGGTGCCTTGAGTGCGCGAGCAACGCGAGTCTGCACGGTCACCCAGGGTTTGCCGGTGCCGCTGTGCGTCAGGTTCACGTCACCCTTGCCGTTGGCGGGCCAGTCAAAGCGGAACAGGGCGCCGCCATCGGCCGCCGGGTCGCGCCAGGCTGTGTTGATGCCAGGCCGTATGGCGCGGCCGTTGGCGACGTCGTCCGCCGCCTTGGCCTCGCGCTGCATGCGCGCCGCTTCGAGTGCTGCCCAGTCGGCCGTCATCGCGGCGGTGTCGCTGCCGTCGAGCTGCACGCGCGTCTGGCCGGCGACCGGTTGCGACTCAAACTTCTGCGCAAACTTCTGCAGCATCAGCACGCCCCAGGTGTTGGCCGTGGTCGTGCCCCAGTTGCCCTGCGACTGGCGCGCCAGCGCGCCACGCACAAGGCGCGGCAGTTCGCGCTGCCAGCCGGGCTGGTCGATGAGGGTGGAGATGCCGCGCAGCACGTTACCGTCCGGCGAGACCATCAGCCACCACCAGTAGTCGTCGCGCTCGGTGTTGAAGCGTATCAGCGTGCCCTGCGAGTCCATGCGCGCGCGCAGCTGGTTCTCGACCTCGGCCATCTGTTTGGCGCGCGCAGGCAGTTTGGGCATGCGCTGCAGGATGGACAGCCAGTCGATGAGGCTGCTGGTGGGCCACAGGCCAGGCGTGATCTGCACGGTCGCGATCTGGCCCGGCGTTGCGCGGTCGTAACGCGCCAGCGCTTCGATGGCGACGAGCTTGCGTTGCGGCAGGTCAGGCCGCGGCGACCAGTAGGGGCGGTCGCTCTTGTCGAGCTGCAGACGCCCTTCGACAAATGCGGCGAGCGCTTCGAGCATGCGCTCGCGCGGCCCTTCCGGAATCTCGTAGCCGGCTTCATGCGCGACCGACAGCACATAGGCCGTCAGCGTTGTCGAGCCGTGGTAGCGCTCACGAGCTTCCGAGCTTGGCGGGAAGTAGCCGACCAGTCCGTCGTTGTGGAAGTAGGTCGGCAACTCGTTCATCAGGCGTTGCCAGGCGGCGCGGTTGTCGGTGCTGATGTAGCGCGAGGTCTGCTGCTCCAGGCAGTTGTAGGGGTAGCGCAGCATGTAGTCGCGCACGCTGTCGACCGACAGGCCGAGGGTGGGCTTGAGGTAGACATCGACACTGCCCATGCCGGCGATACCATCCGCCGGGCGTTGCACTGGCAGGGTGAGCTTGCCGTCGAGCTGCTCCAGCGTCGCAGCCGTGACTTTGCTTTGCAGCGCTTCGTTGACGGTCTGCGTAACCTTCAGCGCATCGCGATCACCGCCCGCGGTAGTGGCGTCGAAGCGCCACTGGATCTGCCGCACGCGCATCGGCACCTGCACGTTCCACGCCACTTCGCGCGATTCGCCAGCGGGCAGTTCGATGCTCTGCGTGGACAACCCTGCGAGCGGCGAACTGCTGCCAGCGGGGGTTGCTGCAGGGGTCACCTGGATGCTCTGCGCGCTCTTGCTGAGGTTGCGCACCGTCACCATGGCGCGGAAGCGATCACCCTCGCGCACCACCGGCGGCAGGCCGGCGAAGAGCTGCAGGTCGCGCGTGCTGCGTACGGTGGCGCTGCCGGTCCCAAAGCGTGCGGCGCCCTGGCGTGCGATGGCGACGAGGCGGAAAGTCGTGAGGCTGTCGTTGTTGGGTACGCGGATGCGCGCCTCGCCCTTGTCGTCGAGCACCACGTGCGGCTGCCACGACAACAAGGTGTCGAACAGCTCGCGCGTCGGCGCGCCACCGCCGCCGCCTGCCGGTACGGCCTTGAGGCCGAAGTGGCGCTTGCCGATCACCTGCGATTGCGCGGTGGCGGTACTGACCGTGTAGCCACGACGACCCATCATGCGTTCGAGCAGGTACCAGGAGTCGTTGCGCGACAGCGTCAACAAGGCTTCGTCGACGACGGCCAGTGCGAACTCGCCACCCTTGGCCGGCGTGCCGTCGGCCAGCGTGACGCGCACTTTGGCGGTGATCTCTTCACGCGCCTTGTACTCGGGCTTGTCAGGTTCGACAGCCACCTTGAGCGTGTAGCCCTGCCAGCCAACGTTGATCTCGGCCACGCCCAGCTTGTAGGCCGGCTTGCCGAGGTCGACGAGGGCCGTGGGCTGAACGTCACCGATGCGGCCGCGCACGACCAGCACCGAGATGTAGGCGTTAGGGCCGTAGTGCGGCTTGATCGGCACACTGATGCGCGGGTCCTTGCCCGACAGCTGCACGGTGAAGCGGTCGATGATGCCTTCGCGCTCCACGCTGACCAGTGCGGTCGCTTCGCGGAACGGCATGCGCACCTGCAGCTGGGCCGTTTCGCCCGGCTGGTAGTGCTTGCGGTCGGGCAGGATGTCGATGCGCTCGGATTCGTCCTGACCGAACCAGTACTCCTCGCCGTAGTTGCTGCCGCCTTGCCATACGGTGGTGGAGGCGTAGCTGGTGCGGCCGGCATCGTCGCGCACGCGGGCCTCGACGATCATTTCGGCGCTGCTCTGGTCCTTTTCGGCCGCCGGGCGACGGAAGCGACAAGTCGCCATGCCCTTGGCATCACTGCTGCCCTTGCAGACTTCGCCGAGCGGGGTGAGGGTGTAGCGCGTGTCGTAGGTGTAGTAGCCGCCCAGCATGCGCTTGCGGTGGACGAAGGCGCGGCGGTACCAGGCTTCGACGACATAGCTGCTGTTGGCAGCCGGTTTGAGGCTGGTGTCCAGCGTGGCGACACGCAGCGAGACATCGTCGCTGCCGGCTTGCTGGGCTTCGCCACTGATGGCCGCCACGCGTGCAGCCGGGAACCAGCGTTGCACCGTGCTGGCCGTGCGTGTTTCGCCCGATGGGTCGTTGTACTCGATCTCGGTCGTGACGTCGGCCGGGCGCGACCACTTGGGCAGGTTCTGCAGGTTGGTGCCCAGCGTGCCTTCGCGGTCCAGTATGAGGTCGCGCCGGTCGTCGAACACGACGGGCTCCGGATCGTTCTGGCTCCAGCCTTCGGCGCTCAGCTTGCTGGCATCGACCGGGGCATTGCCGATGTTGAAGTTCTCCAGCTCGTCGCGGCCCTGCACCCAGGCCGGGCGTGCCTCGCTGCGCAGGCGGATTTTTTCGCCTGCGGCGCCGCCGCCAGAGAGATAGCTGACGCGGGCATTGACGCTGATGCCGTCGCGCCCGACGAGGGGTTTGCCACCACCGGTGACGACCTCGGCCTTGAGCACGGGCAGGCGGAATTCGGCAATGCGGAAGATGCCGCCGGGCCACAGGCGCGAGGCGGGCGACCAGCCGCTCTCGTCCTCGTACTCCATGTCGCCATCGCCGCTCGATTTCTCGCCGGGGCGCAGGAAGCTCACGCGATAGCGACCGAGTTTTGCCGCGTCCGGAATCTTCCAGCTGGTGTCGGCGACGCCGCCCTTCCAGCTGATGGGCATTTCGTATTCTTCGTCACCACCGATCAATGACACGACTATGCGGTCCGGCAATTGCTCGGCGGGCACGTGAGCAAAACCGTTCATGGTGTGGCGGCGCGCAACGTGCTGCATGTTCACGGTTTCGCCGACGCGGAACAGCGGGCGGTCGAACACGGTGTGCGTGACCACGTCGGGCATGATGCCGCCGTAGGGCATCTGGAAGCGCCAGCGCTCGATGCCCTTCTGCCAGCTGGTGGTGGTCATCGACATGTCTTCGACGCCGTTGCTGCTGACGCGCGCAAAAATGAAGAAGGGCTCGTAGGTGCAGCGTTTTTCGGTCGATTGCAACTTGCGTGGAATGAGCATCGTGCCGTCGGCCGTGGTCTTGCCAAACGACAGTTGCTTCCCCTCACAGTCACGCACGGCGACGCGTGCGTCTGCCACCGGCAGGCCGGTGTCGAGTGAGGTCACCCACACCAGCGAATTTTCGTCGCCGAATTTGTAGTGCACGGCGAGGTTTGTGTTGATGGCCTCCGTACGTACGTACATTGGCTTGGGTGTCTCCAGCAGGCGCGAGCCGAGGTACTGCGATTCGCCCTCCGCGACGTAGTAACCGGGCTGGCCCAGCGGAATGCCGACCACTTCCATGGGCTTGGGGCCGTTGGGTTTGGGCAGCAACATCAGCTTGGCGTTGCTGTGTTTCTTAAGCACAGAGGATTCGCGGTCGTAGTAGGTACCTTTTTGCGAATCATTCTGACGGCGCAGCCAGGCAATGATCTGTTCGTCGGTCGTGAGGCGCAGCAGGCGCACCTTGGCCGAGGTTTGAGGTGCGCTGCCATCCGCGACGGGCAGGTTGCGGTCGGCCGATGACAGGCTGTCGAGGTTGCGCAGTGTTACCGGCAGGATGCCGCCAGCCTTCAGTTCGACGATGCCGAAGTCAGCGGCGAACTTGAGCAGGGGCGGGTAGTCGGTGGTCTTCAGCGTGACCCCGGCCAAGCGGTTGCGATTGGTGAGCGGGCGCCCGGCGTCGTCGCGGATCTGTGCCGGCACGACGAGCCGGAACTGCTCGCGCGGCGGGAAGGGGCCACTGAACTGCACGCCCTCCACGTCTTCCGCGCCTTCTTCGTATTCGCTGAACTCGGCGGCCCACTTGCGGCCACCCGCGCCAACGAGCTGAATTTTCGCCACGTCTTCACGTTTCACCGGTGCAGTGAAGTCCAGGCGCATGTTGCCGAAGGGCGTGCAATCGGCATTGGCGTTCTCGCGCTCGCAGCGCACGCTGACGGTGAATTCCGGGCGCACGCGGAACTCGCGTTTCTCCTCTGCCGTGGTGGCGAGGCCAGATGTGCCGCGCACACCAATGCCCCACACCACTTCGACTTTGGCGCCGGCCGGCAGCTTGCGTGCGCAGCGGAAGTAAGCGAGGTGACGCGCGTTGTCTTCCGTCAGATTGCGGTCCTTGAGCAGGCGGGCGCGCTCCGCAGCCGGAGCAAGGCGCGTCGGGATGCGCTCGCCGATGCCCTCGGCAACGCAATAGACGCTGCGTTCGATACTGGCCGGGTCGATGGCGCCTGTGGTGTCGGCGAAGAACAGGGCGTCTTCGTCGATGCGGTAGTTGTCGCCGACAGTATTGAGGTTGCGCAGGTTGGGCCCGCCGGTGTTGAAGCGGTAGGCCGCTTCCATCTTGACGGGCTTGCCTGTGGCGTCGCGATAGTCGGGTACTGGCGTGAACTCGCACTTCAGACCCGCAGGCAACTCCTTGCCGAAATCCATCACCCATGTCTGCGTATCGACCCAACGCGCCGTGCCCGGAATCGGCTTGTCGGTGCCCACACAGTTGCCGCGCAGCGGCGAGGGGCCGGACGGGTCACCGAGCGGGCGTACCGGGACGTCAAAGTTGGCTTTGACCTGCCGCACCTGCTTGGTCTCGCCCTGTGGGCTGAAGCTCCGCAGTTCTGCGGCGTTTGCCGTCAGGTGGGTGAGGGTGACAAGGCCGGCAACGAACAGTAAAGGCAGGGTGGGGCGCATGCAGGGCTCCGGGGGTGAGGCGAGGTGGGCAGCAGGGTAGCGAGCGGTTGCGGCAGCAATTCGACATGCCGCGCGCATTCTGAGCGATGAACTGGAGGGCGGCAACGAGGCCTGTCGGGCAGGAAGGCGCGTTCAGCGCGTCTTGCTGACCATGTCGCGCAGCGCGCGGGCCAGCGGTGACTCGGGGTCCAGCGATTCACCCAGCGAGCGCAGTGCGTCCTTGCTGGCCGGGCTGATGCTGCGGGTTTCGCGGGCGTAGAGGCCACCGCGTTCTGAACTATGAACAGCGCGCACCTTGATACGGATGCCCTGGATGGGTTCGCCTGCAGCGCTGAGGGCCGCGCGCAGGCTCTCCTGGCTCATCTTGAGGCGCGAAGCGAGAGCGGGCGTGCTGGCATGCAGGGTCAGGATGCCGGTCTCGAAGTTGGCAACGCTGACCGCGCCCAGCATGTTGGGCGGCAGCTGGCGCTCCAGCTGGCCCTGCATGCGGACGAGCCGCGCGGCGTGGTCGCGCAGACGCGAAAGTGCGTCGTCGCTGCCGAGAAAGCGGTTTAGCTGGCCTGCGGACATGGTGCGGGGCGGGTGACTTGGGGCTTGTACTGGGCGAAACCGGCCTGATCTGCCGGTTACGCATGCTAACGCCTGGGCGGGCGGGCCGCCAGCGCTTGTGCTGCGCGCCCTGAGAGCGGGCTTGAGCCAGCCCGGCGGGCTGTCACGGCCCGCATGTTAGAATCGCGAGCTTCGCGTAAGGCAGGTCGGTCGCCCGCAACTCCGGCGCCTGTGGTCTTTCGCACCCATTACTTACTTGCCCTGTTCACATCACAAAAATGATCCAAGGTCTGCTCAAGAAGTTCTTCGGGAGTCGCAACGAACGCCTGGTGCGTCAGTACGCGGCCCGTGTGCGTGCCATCAACGCGCTGGAACCGCAGATGGAAGCGCTGTCTGACGAGGCCTTGCAGGCCAAGACTGGCGAGTTCCGTGACCGCATTGCCAAGGGCGAAACCCTTGATGGCCTGCTGACCGAGGCTTTCGCCGTGGTGCGCGAGGCAGGCAAGCGTGTGCACGGCATGCGCCACTTCGACGTGCAGATGATCGGGGGCATGGTCTTGCACGACGGCAAGATCGCAGAAATGCGCACCGGTGAAGGCAAGACACTGACGGCGACCGTGGCGGTGTACCTCAATGCGCTGTCGGGCAAGGGCGTGCACGTGGTGACGGTCAACGACTACCTCGCTTCGCGTGACGCGGACTGGATGGGGCGCATCTACCGCTTCCTGGGGCTGACGACGGGCGTGAACCTGTCGCAGATGAGCCACGAGGAGAAGCAGAAGGCCTACGCGGCCGACATCACCTACGGCACCAACAACGAATTCGGCTTCGACTACCTGCGCGACAACATGGTGTATGAAGTCGGACAGCGCGTGCAGCGAGGCCTCAACTACGCCATCGTTGACGAAGTGGACTCCATTCTCATCGACGAAGCGCGTACCCCCCTGATCATTTCGGGTCAGGCTGAAGATCACACTGATCTTTACGTGAAGATGAATGCCGTGCCGCCGATGCTGACGGTGCAGATCGGTGAAGACGACAAGGTCGAGAAACCCGGCGACTACACGGTGGACCTCAAGCAACACCAGGTGCTGCTGACCGAGCAGGGTTATGAACGTGCAGAGGAAATCCTTGCCAGGCTGGGCATGCTGCCAGAAGGCAGCAGCCTGTACGACCCGGCCAACATCCTGCTGATCCACCACCTGTATGCCGCTTTGCGCGCGTACTCGTTGTTCCACAAGGACCAGCACTACGTGGTTCAGAACGGCGAGATCATCATCGTTGACGAGTTCACGGGTCGCCTGATGTCCGGCCGTCGCTGGTCAGACGGTCTGCATCAGGCCGTCGAAGCCAAGGAAGGCGTCGCCATCCGAGCCGAGAACCAGACGCTGGCCTCGATCACCTTCCAGAATTACTTCCGCATGTACGGCAAGCTCGCCGGCATGACCGGTACGGCCGATACCGAAGCCTACGAATTCCACCAGATCTACAACCTTGAAACCGTGGTGATCCCGACCAATCGGGACATGGTGCGCAAGGATGCGAATGACCTCGTGTATCGCACGGCGGCCGAGAAATACAAGGCCATCATCGACGACATCAAGGATTGCCACAAGCGTGGTCAGCCCGTGCTGGTCGGCACGACCTCGATCGAGAATTCCGAATTGCTGGCACAGATGCTTGAGCGCGAAGGCTTGCCGCACCAGGTGCTCAACGCCAAGCAGCACGCACGTGAAGCCGAGATCATTGTGCAGGCAGGTCGCCCCGGCGTGGTCACCATTGCGACCAACATGGCCGGTCGCGGTACCGACATCGTGCTCGGCGGCAACGTCGAGAAGCAGATCGCGGCGCTGGAAGAAGATGCTTCGCTGACCGATAGCGACAAGGCTTCTCGCATCGAGGCGCTGCGCGCTGAATGGAAGCTGCTGCACCAGCAGGTGCTCGATGCCGGCGGCCTGAAGATCATTGGTACGGAACGTCACGAGTCGCGTCGTATCGACAACCAGCTGCGCGGTCGCGCCGGTCGTCAGGGTGACCCGGGCGCGAGCCGTTTCTACCTCTCGCTCGAAGATCCGCTGATGAAGATTTTCGGCGGTGACCGTCTCAACATGATCATGCAGCGCCTGCGCATGCCCGAGGGCGAAGCCATCGAGCACGGCATGGTGACGCGCTCGCTCGAATCCGCCCAGCGCAAGGTCGAGCAACGCAACTTCGATATCCGCAAGCAGCTGCTCGAATACGACGATGTGGCCAATGACCAGCGTCGCGTGGTCTACCAGCAGCGTAACGAGTTGCTGGAAAGCGCCGAGATTTCCGAAACCATCACGGCCATGCGTCAGGGCGTGATCGCCGAGCTGTTCCGCAGCTTCGTGCCGGCTGAGTCGGTCGAAGAGCAGTGGGACATGGCGGGTTTCGAGAAGGCGCTGGAAGCCGAGTACCGCATCAGCCTGCCGGTGACGCAGTGGGCGGGAGAAACAGGCCTGTCCGACGATGACATCCTTGAGCGCATCATCAAGGCTGTCGACGACGCCTACGCAGCCAAGATTGCCGAAGTGAATCTGGAAGCCTGGCAGAGCTTCGAGCGCAACGTGATGCTCAACAGCCTCGATTCGCACTGGCGCGAACACCTTGCCGCGCTGGATCACTTGCGTCAGGGCATCCACCTGCGTGGCTACGCGCAGAAGAACCCCAAGCAGGAATACAAGCGCGAAGCCTTCGAACTGTTCGAGGCGCTGCTCAATGCCGTGCGTGTCGATGTGACGAAGATGCTGGTCACGGTGCAGATTCGCTCGGAAGAGCAGATCGAGGAAGTCGCTGACGCCCGCCCCGCTGTGGCCAACGTGCAATACCAGCACGCCGGTTACGAGGAGGCGCTGGCCGCCGCAGCGACTGCTTCACCCGAAGCTGTGCCGGTCAACGACACACCGCGCGTGGGTCGTAATGATCCTTGCCCCTGCGGTTCGGGCAAGAAGTACAAGCACTGCCACGGCCAGCTGGCCTGAGCGGTGGTCCATCGTTGTAACAAGATCAGCCGTAACGAAAAGGGGTCGGGATGCCGGCCCTTTTTCTTGGTTTCTGGCGAAGTTTGCGCGACGCACAAATTTCGTTTGTAATGGGACAAGGTGCGGGTTTGCCTGCCGCACCAAGGCGGCAGTGACCGCCGACCAATCCTGTACGCGGAGTCGTCACTGAATGGGTCAATCTGGAGACAAGCGCCAAGGGCTTTCCGCCCTGACGCTGGCGGCGTTGGGCGTCGTGTTTGGCGACATTGGAACCAGCCCGCTGTATGCGCTGAAAGAGGTCTTTTACGGCGCCCATCATCACCTCGACGTCAATCCAGCCAATGTGCTGGGCATCCTGTCCCTGATTGTCTGGACGCTGCTGTTCGTCGTCACCTTCAAGTACGTGGTCATCGTGCTGCGTGCCGACAACCATGGCGAAGGCGGTGTCGTGGCGTTGATGGCGCGTGTCATCGAGCAGGCCAAGGAGCGCCCAAAGAAGCGCAACATCGCGATTGTCCTGGGCCTGTTTGGTGCGGCGCTGTTCTACGGTGACGGCGTCATCACGCCGGCCATTTCGGTGTTGTCGGCAGTGGAAGGTCTGGAGGTCATTGCGCCCAGACTGGAGCCGGCAGTCATGCCCATCACGCTGGCGATCCTGATCGGCATTTTCGTCATCCAGCAGCATGGTACAGCCATGGTCGGGCGCTTCTTCGGGCCGGTCGTGTCCTTGTGGTTCCTGTCGCTGGGCGCCATCGGCATCTTCAACATCGTGCTGCGCCCCGAGGTGCTGGCTGCGCTGTCGCCGCATTACGCCGTGCTGTTCTTTGTCGAGCATCCAGTGGCTGCGTTCTTCTCGCTGTCCGCCGTCATCCTGACCGTCACCGGCGGCGAGGCGATGTATGCCGATATGGGCCACTTCGGCAAGACGCCGATCCGCATCGGCTGGCTGTTCGTCGTGCTGCCCTGCCTGCTGCTCAACTACTTCGGTCAGGGTGCGCTGATTCTCGGTAACCCGGCGGCGGCGGAGAATCCCTTCTACCTGTCGGTGCCAAAGTGGGCGCTGATGCCCATGGTGTTCCTCGCCACGTGCGCCACCATCATCGCCTCGCAGGCGCTCATTACCGGCGCCTTCTCGATGACGCGCGAGCTGATCCAGCTGGGGTTCTGTCCGCGCCTCACGGTGCGTCACACCTCGGACGATCAGATGGGCCAGATCTACGTGCCGGCGGTCAATTGGGCGCTGCTGGTGCTGGTTTTGCTGATCGTGGTGAGCTTCCAGACGTCGTCGCGCCTGGCCGAGGCGTATGGCATTGCGGTCACGCTGACCATGCTGGTGACATCGGTGCTGGCCTTTTCGGTGGCGCGGCGCGACTGGAACTGGCCGAACTGGCTGGCCGTCCTCGCCTTCGTGCCCATGGCCATCGTCGAGCTGGTCTTTCTCGCGGCGAACTCGATCAAGATCCCGGCCGGGGGCTGGTTCCCGCTGGCCTTCGGTTTCATCGTGCTGTTCATTCTCATGACCTGGCGTACCGGCCGCATGCAGCTGGGCGAACGGCTCAAGGCCGACGAGATCGAGCTGGTGCCGTTCGTGAACATGATCGCCACCGACAAGAGCATGCCGCGCGTGCCGCACACGGCGATCTTCCTCTCGCCGCGTCCCGACAGCGTGCCCAACGCCTTGCTGCACAACATGAAGCACAACTTCGTGATCCACGAGAACACCATTCTCGTTACCGTCAGCTTCCTGCCCGTGCCGCGCGTCGAGAATTCGCAGCGCGTACTGGTCGAGCGCATCGGCCATCACTTCCACCGCGTGAAAATCTTCTTCGGCTTCATGGAAGAGCCGGATGTGCCGGCCGCGCTGGAATGGTGCGAAGAGCAGGGGCTGGCGATCGAATCCACAATGGCCTCATTCTTCCTCAGCCGCGAAATCCTCATGCCCACGCCGGGTGCGGGCATGGCGCTGTGGCGTGAGAAGCTGTTTGCCTTCATGTTCCGCAATGCGTCGAGTGCGGCGAACTTCTTCAAGCTGCCGCCAAACCGTGTTGTGGAGGTCGGTAGTCGCATCGTCATCTAGGGTGTGCTGACACTTCCCGACGGGTCGATGTGAACACGCGCTCGCGCGGATATAAACGTTTCCTGACGATGTTCAGGAATGGTTTTGCAGGATTTTCTTGAGGAAAGAGAGCATGGCCATCACACGTCAATCCATCGGTCGTGGCGGCATCCGCTCGGCGGGTTACGACCGCGCCAGTCGTTTGCTGGAGATCGAGTTCGAGGGTGGTCGCATCGTCCAGCACACAGGTGTCGGCGACGAGATCGCCCGCCGCTTCCTGTCCAGCGGCTCGCCGGCCAGCTATTACCGTGACAACATCGAGGAAGAGTTTCCCCAGAAGCGGCTTTGAAGCTGCCTCAAGATTGGGTTCCAGACGTCCGTTGACCGTTCACCAGAACATAAGGCTCAACGGGGGGCGACGTGGCAGGACGCATGGGACTGCAGGACTGGGTGGAGCGTATCCGGGACCGGGACATGCCGGTCTTCGGCCACACCGTGGATGGTGTGCGCAACATCACCGATGACGAAAACGCCTCGATCGGCCAGCTGTCGCGCGTCATCCTGCAAGACCCGGCGCTGACAGCCAAAGTCCTCAAGATCGCCAATAGCGTGATGTTCAATCCGGCACGCCAGCCGGTCAGCACGGTCAGCCGTGCCGTGACGGTCATGGGCTTCGACGGGCTCGGCGACATCGTGCTGTCCCTGTGTCTCATCGACGCCTTCCTGTCCGGCGGCTTGCGTGGTCGCGTGCTCTCCGAGATGGCACGTTGCTTCCACGCTGCCGTGCAGGCACGTTCGGCCGCAGCGGCATGCGGCGTCCAGCAAGTTGAGGAGGTCTTCATTGCGGCCCTGTTGGGGCGGGTCGGCGAGATGGCCTTCTGGTGCTTTGGCGCCGAGGCCGCCACCTTGCTGGATGAGGCCATGATCGAACAGCCTGACGAGCGCCCGGACAACCTGCAGATGGACATCCTCGGTTTCCGCCTGCGCAGCCTGACGAGTTCGCTGGCAAAGGAATGGCGCTTGGGCAGCATGGTGGTGTCGGCTGCCGAGCCAGGCGCCCACCCGTCGAATGCTGAGAAAGCCATTGCACTGGGTTACCGGCTGGCTGCCGCTGCCGAATGTGGCTGGCACACCACGCTCGCCAACAAGGCCATCCAGGCTTATGCAGAGCTCGTCGGCTGTCCCGAGAAAGAGGCGCGCGAAATCGCTGTCGGCAACGCCACCGAGGCGGCGCGTGTGGCCGCGCAGTTTGGCGCTGCGGACGCAGCCAGACTCATTCCGGTTCCCGGAGCGCCTGATCCGGCCGAGCTGGCCGGCGAGAGCGCCCATCATGCGCCGGATCAGAAGTTGCAGCTCAAGATCCTGCGCGACCTGGCCATGATGCTGGCCGGCAAACCCAGCCTCAACGAAGTACTGCTCTTGGTGCTGGAGGGCATCTATCGCGGGCTGGGCATGCATCAGGCCGTGTTCGCCCTGTTGTCGCCGGACCGCACGCAGCTGCTCGGCAAGGCCGGCCTGGGGCGCGACGCTGACGCGCTGGTCAAGCGTTTCCAGTTCCGTCTCGATGGTGCGCGTGGCGATGTGGTCAATGAGGTCTTCCTGCGCAACGAGGCTTTCTGGCTCAGGGAAAACAACATGCGCGGTCTCAATGCCGCGCGGCTCGAAAAGGTGACGGGCCAGCAGGAGGCGTTCATCGCGCCAATCTCGACACACGGCCGTGCCATCGGCGTGTTCTATGCCGACTGCGGTGTACAGGTGCCGGACGAAGAGATCTGGGAAGGCTTCCTGCACTTTGTGCAGCAGGCCAGTCTGTCGTTCGAGCACGTTGCCGCCATGAGCGCGGCGGGGGCCCGGCGACAGTAACGCAGGCAATAAAGGCTTCAGGTGGCGGTGATAGACTCCCCCGTCTTTCAACACCGCTTCACCGAGGTCCGTCATGCCCGTCAATCTGCCCCTGCCTGTTGCCACCGAACTCCTGCCCGTCAAAGGCGTCCGCCTGGGTACCGCCGAGGCAGGCATCCGCAAGGCCAACCGACGCGATCTGACCCTCGTCGAGTTGGCGCCCGGCAGCCGCGCAGCGGGCGTGTTCACGCAGAACCGTTTCTGCGCAGCACCGGTGCAAGTGTGCAAGGCTCACCTTGAAACCGCGGAGACGCGTGCACTGGTCATCAACACCGGCATTGCCAACGCCGGTACGGGTGAGCAGGGTGTGGCCAATGCGCGCGCCAGCTGCCGTGCCGTGGCGCAGGCCCTGGGCGTGCCGGCGGAGGCTGTTCTGCCGTTCTCGACCGGTGTGATCCTCGAACACCTGCCGGTAGATCGTTTGTCAGCAGGCGTGCCGGCCGCGCAGGCGGCCTTGAAGGCGGATGGCTGGTTCGAGGCCTGCCACGCCATCATGACCACTGACACGCAGCCCAAGTGTGCTTCGCGCCAGATCCAGATTGATGGCCAGACCATCACCCTCACCGGCATGAGCAAGGGCGCCGGCATGATCCGCCCCAACATGGCGACCATGCTCGGGTTCCTCGCCACGGACGCAAAGGTGTCGCAATCGCTGCTGCAATCGCTGGTGCGCGAAGCGGCGGACCTCTCGTTCAACAGCATCACGGTTGATGGCGACACCTCGACCAATGACAGCTTCATCCTCATCGCCACGGGTCAGGTCGGCAGCGAGATCAGCGAATTGTCCTCGGCAGCGGGGCAGACGCTGCGCAAGGCAGTCATCGAACTGTCGCAATGGCTGGCCCAGGCCATCGTGCGCGATGGCGAGGGGGCTACCAAGTTCATGAGCATTGCCGTGGCGGGTGGCAAGGATCTGCAAGAGTGCCGCAAGGTGGCCTATGCCGTGGCGCATTCGCCGCTGGTCAAGACGGCATTCTTTGCGTCAGACCCCAACCTCGGTCGCATCCTTGCAGCCATTGGCTACGCTGGCGTCGATGACCTGGATGTCGATGGCATCCGCGTCTGGCTCGCCGGTGGTGGTGAAGAGGTGCTGGTCGCCGAGAAGGGTGGGCGTGCTGTCAGCTACGTCGAAGAGGCCGGCGCGTGCATCATGAAGAACGCTGAGATCACGGTGCGCATCGATCTCGCGCGTGGTGCGGCAGCAACCACGGTGTGGACCTGCGACTTTTCGTACGACTACGTGAAGATCAACGCCGACTACCGTTCCTGAGCCGGTTGCGTCGGCATTGGCAGAGTGGGCGCGGGCCCGCTCTGCAGTGTGGGTTTCAACCCGCCAGAGCCTCTGCGCGAGAGCACCAGGCGGTTTGCGGCGCGGGATTGTGCGGTTGAAACCGCACCTAGGCGCACCTATGCGCACCTACGTATTCCTCCCGCCATCGTGCGACGCCTGCATTCTGCGCTGGACGGGAATTACGCCTGCACGCTGCAGGGCAGGCGCACGATGAAATCGGCGCCGCCATCGCTGTTGTTGCGCGCGACGATATCGCCCCCATGCTGCCGGGCGATCTGCCGCGCGATGCTCAGTCCCAGTCCTGTGCCGCCCGCATTGCTGCGGGTGCGGCTGCTCTGCGTGAATTGCTCGAAGATGCTCTCCAGTTCACCCTCAGGGATGCCTACACCCTGATCGGCGACGACGACTTCCAGCTCCGTCTCCTTCCAGTGGAGGTCAAAACGAATCTCGGTATCCGGCCGCGCATAGCGGATCGCGTTGCTGAGTACGTGATCGAAGAGTCGTTCGAGCGGCAGATACATTCCGCTCACGGAGCGTGGTTCGCCGCTAGTCTTCGTGCTGACGCGCAAGCCGCGCGCATCAAGCTGATCCTGTCGGCGGCTGACCAGGCTGGACAGCAGACTGCGCAGATCCACCGCGCGAATCTCACCGGCCGTGGCGTCCAGTGTTGCCTGTGATGCGTGCGACACTTCGAGCAGGTCGTTGATCAGCCTGTGCAATCGCTCCCCGCTGTGGCGGATGCGGGAGAAGTACTGCTGCATCCGCGAATCGGGTGCACGCTCCAGCCCCATCGCGGCAAAGCTCAGGATGCCGTGCAAGGGCGTTCGCAATTCGTGCGACATATTGGTCAGGAAGGTCGTTTTCGCCGCGTGTGCGTGCTCGGCAGTCTGTCTGGCCACCTCGGCGGTCCCCAGAGCCTCGGCAAGCTGGTAGCGCAGGCGTACGCCTTCTTCCAGGCTGCGACCCGCGCGCTTGCCACCGACCAGTAACAGCAAAGTGAAGAGGCCCAGTGCCAGCGCTGTCAGGCGCTCAATGTGCCCGCCTGTGGTCAGCAGCCAGGCACTGCTCGGCACCATCATGGCGAGAAAGAAGCTGCGGTAGATCAGTTGCACGCTGGTCAGGGACATGACGGCCGCTGCCGACACCCCCATCTGCACCAGTGCGCTGATGGGCTGCAATCCACTCTCGGCGGTCGGATAGAGCAGGGTGCCCGGCAGCCCCCACATCACGCCTCCGAGCCCTACGATGAGCGCGAAGCGACGCTCCCACAGGCGATTGCGCTGGCGACGTGCGGCGTCGCGCATCCAGGCCTTGCTCGCGGCATGGCGCACCCCCATCAGCAACACAAATGCACACCACCAGACGTTCAGTGCCCACGCGGGTTCCACACCCCCGCGCAGCAGAAAGCAGACAAGGCTGGCATTGGCCAGGGTCGCAACGATGATGGGCGGCGTGCTCGTCACATGCATGCGCAGCATCTCTTCGGCAACGGCGTCGTCAAGATCGGTGGCGGGCATGATGGAGAGGCTCCCTGGTGCAGCGTGCACCTCTCCTTAACGGCGCAGGCCTCCCGGAGCTGAAGTGCGTTCGGAGCGTAAAATCGGCGCCTCCATCCTTGGCCTCACCCCCGGTTCATCCGCATGACCACCCACACCTTGTCTGACCTCTTCTCCGTTCCCCAACTGTTCGGTTATCTCGCTTTTGCCTTCGGCGTAGGGTGTTTCCTGCAGAAGAGCGACCTGCGTTTCAAGATTTACATGGCGATCGAATGCGTGGCCTACGTCGTGCATTTCTGGTTGCTGGGGGTGCCGACGGCTGCGGCCAGCTCTGCGGTGTCACTGGGACGTTCTCTGGCATCCATTCGAAGCCGCTCTCCTTGGGTTGCGGCGTTTTTCATCGGGCTTGCCGTCTCCATGGGCATCTGGCTCTACAAGGGGCCGCTTTCCCTGTTGCCCATCATGGCCTCGTGCATTGGCACGACCGCGCTGTTTTTCCTGTCCGGCATCCGCATGCGTCTGCTCATGCTCGTTGGCACCGGGCTGTGGGTGGTCAACAACATCCTCAGCGGTTCGTATGGCGGCACAGCACTGGAGTTGGTGATTCTCAGTACCAACTGCTGGACGATCTGGCGTTTGCGGCGGGATGCGGTGTCTCGCCTGGCGTAATCGCGCAGCAAAAGGCTGCGTCCGTTGCTCGCACTGACAACAGGTCGGCGTCAAGGGGAGCGAGACGCAGCAGGGCGCCAGCCAGGTCGGTCTGCTTCCCCTAAAGCACATCGGCTGCCCTGCCGTTAAGGCTCCGATGGGGGCGAACCGCCCCGCATGACGGGAATGCAGGGCATGGCGAAGCCGCAGAAATACCGATTGGGCGAGTTGCTGGTGCAGGGCGGGTTGATCACGACCGCCCAGCTCGAAGAGGCGCTGGCGCAGCAGAAGCAGAGCGGGCGCAAGCTCGGCCGTGTGCTCATCGACAGCGGTATCGTCACCGAAGAGCGGATCGCGATCGCCATCGCGAACCAGATCGGCGTGCCCTTCGTCGACCTGCGTGACAAGGACATCGACCCCGCAACTGCTGGCGTACTGCCCGAAACCATGGCGCGGCGTTTCCGCGCGCTGGTGCTCGAAGACATGGGCAACCAGTACCTGCTGGGCATGGCCGACCCGTCGGACGTGTTCGGCTACGACGAGATCGCGCGCACCCTCAACAAGGACATCGCGCTCGCGGTGCTGGCCGAATCGCAGTTGCTGGCGCGTCTTGACCGCTTCTACCGCCGCACTGAAGAGATCTCGGGTCTGGCCAAGGAGTTGCAGAAGGATCTTGGCAGCGGTTACCTGGACTTCACGACATCGGCTGTCGAATCGACGGCCGAGGACGCCCCTGTCGTCAAGTTGTTGCAATCCATCTTCGAGGATGCCTACCAGATCAAGGCTTCCGACATTCACATCGAGCCGCAGGAGTTCAAGCTGCAGATCCGCTTCCGCATCGACGGCGAGATGCACCTGCAGACCGAAGTCGACAGCCGCGTTGGCCCTGCGCTGGTGTTGCGTCTCAAGCTCATGAGCGGGCTCGACATTTCGGAAAAACGCCTGCCGCAGGACGGTCGCTTCAACGTCAAGGTCAAGCAGCAGAGCGTGGACATCCGCCTGTCGACCATGCCCACGCAGTACGGCGAGTCGGTCGTCATGCGTCTGCTGGCGCAGAACTCCGGCCTGTTGGAGCTGGGCAAGATCGGCATGCCACCCGAGATGCTGGAAGGTTATCGACGCGTGAGTGGCCACGCGCACGGCATGATCCTCGTCACTGGCCCGACAGGCAGCGGCAAGACCACGACGTTGTACGCCACCCTGGCGCACCTCAACTCGCCTGCCACCAAGATCATCACTATCGAAGACCCGGTCGAATACCGCTTGCCCGGTATCAGCCAGGTGCAGGTCAACAGCAAGATCGACCTCACCTTTGCCAAGGTCTTGCGTTCGACGTTGCGGCACGACCCGGACGTCGTGCTCGTCGGCGAAATGATCGACGCCGAAACGGCACAGATTGGTGTGCGCGCAGCCATGACCGGCCACTTGCTGTTGTCGACCCTGCACACCAACGACGCGGCCAGCACGCCGGCCCGCTTGCTCGACATGGGCGTACCGGGCTACCTGTTGTCGACGACCCTTTTGTGCGTGATCGCCCAGCGCCTCGTGCGTACGATCTGTGTGTCGTGCAAGAGCCCCTACCAGCCGGAAACCACCGAGCTGACCTGGCTCAAGCTGATGGTGGGCGAAGGCGCCGCAAGTCTGCAGCTGCAGCATGGGCGCGGTTGCTCCCACTGCAACAACTCGGGCTACGCGGGCCGCGCACCGGTCTATGAAATGCTGGAGATGTCGCCGCCACTCGCCGAGGCGCTGGGGCGGAATCACGTCGGCGATTTCAGCAGGCTGGCCCGTCAGCAATTGCAGGGCAAGACCATGCGTGCCCATGCGCTGCGCCGCATGATTGCCGGCGAGACAACCATTGGTGAAGCGATGCGCGTCTCCACCCAGATCGACGAGTAAGAAGACGAGCCATGGCGACTTTCAGTTACAAGGCGCGCGATGCGCAGGGCGGTCTGGCACAGGGCGTTCTGGATGGCGCCGACAAGACCGCCGTGGCCGATGTTCTGATCAGCCGCGGCCTGATTCCCATCGACATCGCGCCGGAGAAAGCGCGCGTCCGGCTGATCCCGCTGCTGTCGGAGCACAGCAAGAAAAACAAGATCACCGTTGAAGAAGTCATGTTCTTCAGCCGCCAGATGTACACCTTGCTGAAAGCTGGCGTGCCCGTACTGCAAGCGCTGGCCGGCCTGCGCGATTCGGCGACGACGCCGGCATTTGCCGAGGTGCTGGGCAAGCTGCGCGATAGCCTGGATTCGGGGCGCGAGCTGAGTATTGCGATGAAGGACGCGGGCGGCTTTGACACCTTCTACATCAGCATGGTGCGCGTCGGCGAGCAGACCGGCGGGCTGGACCAGATCTTTTTGCGCCTTTTCGATCACCTCAATTTCGAGAAAGAGATGCGCGGCAAGATCAAGGCCGCGCTGCGCTACCCCAGCTTTGTCGTGATCGCCATGGCCGCGGCGCTCGTGGTCATCAACATGATGGTGATTCCGGCTTTTTCGAAGGTCTTCAATTCCTTCGGCGGCGAACTACCCCTGATGACGCGCGTGCTCATCGGCGTTTCGCAATTTTCGGTGCACTACTGGTACGTCGTCCTCGGGGTCGCCGTTCTCACCGCTTTCGGCGTGTACTCCTGGATCAATACACCGAACGGACGTTACCAGTGGGACCACCTCAAGCTGCGTCTGCCCATCGTCGGCAGCACCATCAACAAGGCCATGCTGGCGCGCCTCACCGGCAGCTTTGCGCTGGCGTTCCGTAGTGGCCTGCCGGTGCTGCCGGCCTTCACGCTCGTGGCCCAGGTCATCGACAACGCCTACATCGCAGCCAAGATCGAGCAGATGAAGAGTGGCATCGAGCGCGGTGAGAGCATCCTGCGCACGGCTGCGACGGCCAGGATCTTCACCCCTGTCGTGCTGCAGATGATTGCGGTGGGCGAGGAGTCGGGCGACCTGGACGGACTGTTGCAGGAGGTGGCCGACATGTACGACCGCGAGGTCGAATACGAAATCGACAACCTCAGCGCGCGCATCGAGCCCATCCTCATCACCTGTCTGGGGGCGATGGTGCTGGTGCTGGCACTGGGCATCTTCATGCCGATCTGGAATCTTTCCAGCGCCATGATGGGCAAGCACTGATCCGGTCACCGGCAGCATGAGGAAGTCGCGTTTCGGCATTCCGCTGCTTGAGCATTTCGTCGCTGCCGTCATCTTCGGTGGCGTCGTGTGGGCCGTGTCGTTCTACATCGACCGCCTGCTCGAAGAAGCCGAAGCGACCGTGGTGCGCGCCACCGTGATGAATATCCGTAGCGGTCTGCGCAACGAGCAGGCCCTGCGCATCTTGCGCGGCGCAGCGCCGGTGCCGCGGGGCGGTAATCCCGTGCGGTTCCTGCAGATCGCCCCCGCCGGCTATCTGCCGGAAGCGCCCTTGCCGGGTGTTTCCGTCCCGCCGGGCAGCTGGTACTACCGCGAAGCCACCCAGACGCTGCACTACGCACCCAAGCGCAGGGCGTATCTGCGACTTCAGTCACAAACCGACACAGAGTCTTTGGCCTGGCGAATCTCGGAGCGGTCTGAGGCCTCTAAAGAAGTCGACATCCTGACCGTTACTCCATTTGAGTGGTTCTAGGACTTGCTGTCTGCACTGGTGGCGTCGTGACCCGGCGTCCGATCCGCGGAATCCCCTCGAAGGCTGGCAGCAAGCCTGTTTTCCCCATACGTACTGGAGTGACACACATGATCAAGAAACAATCGGGCTTTACGCTCATCGAACTGGTGGTAGTGATGGTCATCCTCGGCATTCTCGCCGCCGTCGCCCTGCCCAAGTTCGTCGATATGAGTTCGCAAGCGCGCATCGCCAAGATGCAGGGGGCTGTGGGCTCGGTCAATTCTGCAATCACCCTGATTCATGCCAAGTGGCTGGCGGTCGGCTCGCCCACCGGTGCCACGGCAGTGGCTTATGAGGGGGGCACCCTGACAGCCAACGTCAATAC
Organism: Viridibacterium curvum; assembly: GCF_039544165.1. NCBI lineage: Bacteria > Pseudomonadati > Pseudomonadota > Betaproteobacteria > Rhodocyclales > Rhodocyclaceae > Viridibacterium > Viridibacterium curvum. The sequence continues at coordinate 279,342 of NZ_BAABLD010000017.1, read as the reverse complement.
CGAGATGGTCAATGGCTATCCTGCGGCCGATGCCTACCTCATCAGCGGCAAGAACCTGGCTGGTCTCGACGCGAACTTCACGACGACAGCGTCGGGCACGGCGGGTGCAAAGACGATGACCATCGCGGACGCTACCAAATCGGCGTGCAGTTTCACCGTCGTCGATTCGACGGCGTCGGGGACTCCTCCGGTCATTACCAGCACTGCTCTGACCACGACCAACTGCTGAGTTTTACCCGGAGAGCACGGGCGGCAAGCCCGTGCTTTTTGCCATGCAGTGCCTGCCGACGTGTCGTCACCCTTCTGCACAGAACCCCGTCCAGAGCCGCTCTGAACGGGGTTTCACGCTTCCTGAGCTGGTGACGGTGATGGTGGTGCTCAGCATTCTCGCCGCTGTGGCCATGCCGAAGTTCTTCACGCGCAGCGAATTCGACGTCTTCGGTTTCAAACAGGAAATCCAGCAGTCGCTGCGTTTCGCACAGAAGTCTGCCGTAGCCAAGCGGCGCATGGTGTGCGTGGCCGTTGCCAGCAATACGCTCACGCTGCAGTACGCCACGGCTTATGGTGCCGGCAGCTGCAACCAGAGTCTCATCGATCCTTCCAGCGGCAGCGCCTGGTCACAGGCAGCACCGAGTGGTGTCAGCATCACCGCGCTGAGCTTCACTTACGACGCGCTCGGCAAGCCCAGCTTCTCCAGTGCGCAGACGCTGGCCGTGACGGCCGGCAGCCTCACGCAGAACGTCGTTATCGAGGCGGAGACGGGTTATGTGCGTTGAGTGGCGCCACGAAACTCGATGCCGTCATTCCCGCGCTGGCGCGCTGCGCTTCGGGGAAAGTCTCGGTGAGGCTGAAGGCGGACCTTGCACGCTGAAGCCAGATGTCGTGGGTGCGGTTTCAACCGCACAAACCCGCGCCGCAAACCGCCAACACGGTGACGCGGAGACACCTGGCGGTTTGCGATGTGCGCTTGTGCGGTTGAAACCGCACCTATGGGCCTCCGGCCGTTGCGCAGCGAAGGTGGGCTTTTCTACCCAGGCAGGCCTCACCCTCATTGAGCTCATCGTCTTCATCGTCATCATTTCCATCGGCCTGCTGGGTGTGCTGGGGGCGATGAACTTCAGCGTACGCAACAGTACGAACCCCATGCTCCTCAAGCAACAGGTGGCAATCGCCGAGTCGTTGCTCGAAGAGATCAGCAAGAAGGCCTTCACCTGGTGCGACCCCGACGACGCAGCGGTGACGACGGCCAGCAGTTACGCAGGGTGCACGACGTCGCAGCAGACGCTGGGGCCGACGGCGGGCGAAGACCGTTACAGCCAGACCGTACCCTTCGACAACGTCGGGGACTATCACGGCTTCACGATGACGGGCATCCGCTCGCCAGTGAACAGCAGCAGCATCATCAGCGGTCTCGGTAGCTACTCGGCATCGGTGGCCATCACCAACGCCGGTACGGCGCTCGGGCTGGCCGACAACACAGCGGCGCTGCGCATTGACGTGACGGTGTCGCTGCCCGGCGAAACCAGCTTCACCCTGACCGGCTACAGGTTGCGCTATGCACCCAACGGCATCTGAGCGCAGCCGGTCGCAGGCAGGTTTCACCCTGATCGAGATGATCGTGGTGATTGTGATCACGGGCATCCTCGGCGCAGGTATTGCGATTTTCATCCGCCGACCCATGGAAGGCGTAATGGACGCCACCCGTCGCGTGGCGCTGGTCGATGCGGCCGACACGGCCTTGCGCCGCATGCGGCGTGACATACAGCGTGCGCTGCCCAACAGCGTGCGCGTCACGCAGAGCGGCAGCACCTGGTACATCGAGTTCCTGCCTGTGTTGACGGCCGGGCGTTACTGCAACGAGACGGATTGCGGCGCTTCTCCCCTCAATCTCTCCGCCGGCAACACCACGCTCAGCTTTGTCGGGCCAGCGCCATCGCTGAGTCCCATCCCCTCGGGCACAGAGCTGGCCATCTACAACCTCGGCACTACCGGGGCAGATGCCTACGCCAGCAACAACACCAGCGCGCTGTCGGCTATCGGTGCGAGCACGGTGACGATTGCGGCCAAGACTTTTCCCTATGCGTCACCGGGCAGTCGATTCCAGATCATCAGCACCCCGGTCAGCTACGCCTGTACCAGCGGTGGCAGCCTCACACGCATTCAGGGATACGCCAAGCAAGCCTCGCAGCCGACCAGTACGCCTGTCGGTGCGAGCACGGCTGTGCTCGCCAGCAACATCGGTGCCTGCAGCGTGGACTACACGCAGGCTGCCATCGACCAGAATGGCTTGCTCTACATCACGCTGTCGATTGCGCAGGATGGCGAGAGCGTCAATCTCACCCACGCCATGCAGGTGAGCAATGCGCCCTGATCGTCACGCACGCGGGTTCGTTTTGCCGGCGGCCATCTTTCTGCTGGTGGTTCTGGCGACGTTGGGGGCGTTCCTCGTGCACATCACGATGGCGAGTAACGTCGGTGCGGCGCAGGATATTCAAGGGGCACGTGCCGTGCAGGCCGCGCGGCTGGGTATCGCGACCGGACTGTATGCCGTACAGGTGAGCGGGACCTGCGCGGGGGGCACGCTGTCCGGTGTGTCGCAGCTGACGGGTTTCAAGATCACCTGGGCCTGCAGCAGCACGGCCTTCACCGAGGGCGGCACGGCGCGCACGATCTATCAGATCACCTCGACGGCTTGCACGACTACCGGGGCGAGCTGTCCGTCGAGCACGGTTAGCGAGCTGGGCAGCAGTGACTATGTGGAACGACAACTCGTGGTGGTGACCGAGCGATGAAGATCCTGCGAAACCTGATGTGTCTGGCGCTGGCCTGCGCGTGTGTAACCGCACAGGCAGCGATCACGTTCTATGGCGGCACGGTCAAGACCGGTACGGGCCCTGACACGCTGAATCTCAAGCCCAGTTCGTCAGGGGTGTCGGGTGACTTGCTGATCGCACAGATCATCGCCAAGTCCGATGCGACGATCACCGCGCCTGCCGGCTGGACCAAGATCACGGGGGCCAGCACGACTGCAAGTGGCTTGCAGCAGCAGATCTACTACAAAACGACCTGGGACGGCGATACCAGCGGAACGGAAACCTTCACCATTGCGGGAACCGGTGCCAGCAACGCCAGCAACGGCGTCATCATCAATGTGCGCGGTGCGAGCCTCAGCTCGCCGATCTGTGGCAGCAACCTGCAGGCGTCGGGGGGCGGCTCTGGCATGACAGCGCCCAATGTGCATGTCACGTGCGCCGCTGGGAGTGGCCGTTTGGCCTTCTTCGCTTCGAACGACGGCAGCTATACGGCAACACTCGGCCTTGAGAACAGTGCCAGCGCGGGGCCAAGCAACCGTGCCGGGTCAGGCAGTACCGGGGTCGGATTGTTTTCGAGCAACTTCGTGATGAGCGCGTCCGGCAATGGCGGCACGCAGTCGGGCAGCCTGTCTGGCAGTGCGGTGAGTATTGGCGCGACAGTCATCATCGGCGCCGGTAGCGCCTCGACGATCGACCACATCCAGCTCGAAATCAGCGGTTCACCACTGACTTGCACACCCAGCACGGTCACGGTGAAGGCCTGCACGGATGCGGCTTGCAGCGCCTTGTCCGGCAGCTCGGCGACGGTGACCCTCGGCGCTACCAGCGGCACCCTGGGCAGCACTTCGCTGACCTTCACCGGCAGTACGACAACCACGCTGACCAAGACCAGTGTCGGGACAACGACGCTGAGCGCAACGAGTTCACCAGCGGCAACCAACAGCACGGTCTGTCTGCTCAATGGGTCTACGGCGGCGAGTTGCCAATACAGCTTTGCCGATTCGGGTCTGCTGCTGACGATTCCGGGGCAGACGGCGGGTGTGACCTCGAGTGGCAGCACGCGCTTCTCGGTCGCTGCGGTACGGAAGTCCGACAACGGTTTGAACTGCACGCCGGCCTTCGCCAGCGTGACGCGCACCGTGAAGTTCTGGACCGGTTACACCAGTCCGGCATCGGGCACCAAGACCCTCGCCGTGCAGGGCACGACGGTGGGTACGGCCAGCCCGGGCACGAGCGTGTCATTGACATTCGACAGTACCGGCACAGCCAGCAACCTGACGCTCAACTACGCGGACGCCGGGCAGTTGACGCTTTACGCGCAGTACGACGGTAGTGCGGGCACGGGTGATTCGGGTTTGACCATGACCGGGAACGCCGCCTTTGTCACCGTACCCTATGCCCTGTGCGTTGACAGCCCTGATGCCAACTGGGGCTGCACGGCGGCGGACACGACCTGCACGAAGTTCACCAGTGCGGGTACGGCCTTCAACCTGCGCGTGACGGGCAAGGCCTATCAGGCCGCCACGGCGACCTGTTCGCTGCCGACCACGCCGAACTACATTCAGAGCAATCTGGCGCTCAGTTCCACGCTCGTTGCGCCGAGTGGTGGCGTGAATGCCACCCTGAGCCCGACGACGATCAGCGTCAGCAGTGGCGGCACGGCAACGCAGGCGACGCAGACCGTGTCGGAGGTCGGTGTGTTCACCATCACCGCGACGCCGCCCACTAATGGCTATTTCAGCAGCTACACCGTGCCTGCCGGCACCAGCAGCAACTCCGGCCGCTTCGTGCCTGCTGGCTTTACGGTGACGAGCAACACCATCAATGACCGTAGCGACATCAATACCACGACAACCATCGGTGGTGCCGAGAGCTGTTCCAGCAGTTTTACCTACCTCGGAGAGTCGCTGCGCAGCCTGTTCGTGCTGACGGCGGTGAATGCCAGTGGCACGACGACGCAGAACTATCGCGGCACGTTTGCGCGACTAAACATGGCGCCGGTGTCCAGTGCCGGCAGCAATGGGCTGGCATTTGGTGTGCAGAGCGGGGCGACCTTGCTCAATTCGCGCCTCACAGCGAGTTGCGCGAGTTGCGGTGCGTTCAGTGCCGGGGTGGCGAACATCGCGGCTGATCTGACCGTGCAGCGTTCTTCCGGCAGTACGGTAGATGGGCCCTACAGCGGCGCCAGCGTCGGTGTCGTGGCAACCGACCCGGACGGTGTGGGCATGCGCAACCCGAACTGGAACCACGATCTCGTGGGCGCCAACGACGGTCTCAGTCTGGGGACGACGAACCTGTATTTCGGCCGTTTCCGCATCGACAACGCCTACGGCTCGTCCCTGCAGGGGCTGACCGTGCCGGCATACGCGCAGTACTGGAACGGTAGCGTGTTCGTGAAGAACACGGCCGACAGCTGTTCGCGCATGACCGTACCGACGACAGTCTCGATGACCAGCACGACCACAGCAACGCTCTACTGCGGCGGGGGCGTTGGCCTTTATGGCAGTCTGACCGGTGTGGCGGCCACTTCAGGGGCTGTATCCGCCGGGGGCACGGCGACCCTGTCGGGCGGAAACCTGGCGTTGTCCTTGTCCAAACCGACGAATAGCGGGGGAGGTTATCTTGATCTCGCCTTATCGGTACCGGACTACCTGAAGTACAACGTAGATAACGTGGACCAGACCCTGCCTGCCTGCAGCGCAGTGGCTGACAGCTACCTCCATGATGACAACCCGCGCGCGCGTATCCGTTTTGGCGCTCGCACGAGTGACAAAGTGATCTATTTGCGTGAAGTGTACTGACTGACCGCCGCGAGGCAGGTCAGTCCCCGGAAGCCCTCGCCGCATGTTTTCTTTCAAGCGCCGCAGCGCATCGATGAGTGCCGTCAGTCTGGCTGTACAGCCAGGCTTCGTTGCGGCCGTGCAGCTTGTCGGCGTCGGCGAAGCACGGCCGCGACTGCGGCTGGCCCAATGCCTGGCCTCGACGGCTGCCAGCGTGCAGCAGAGGCTTGAAAGCATGGCGCGGCAGATTCGCCTGCGCAGCACGCAAGTGCGTGTGCTGCTCGAACGTAACGAATACCAGTTGCTGCAGATCGAGGCCCCTGCGGTGCCGCCCGAAGAGTTGAAGACAGCGGTGCGCTGGCAGGTCAAGGACATGCTCCGCCTGCCCGTGGATGAAGTGACGCTGGACGTGGCGCCGCCGCCTGAAGCACCTGCCGGAGGGCGGCGCGCCATGGCTTATGTGGCCGCAGCGAGCAACGATGTGGTGCGGGAGCGGATGCTGGGTTTCCGGATCTTCAATTCCGACGTGGACGTCATCGATATTCCCGAGATGGCCCAGCGCAACATGGCCGACCGCCTGGAAGAGCCGGAGCGCGCAACGGCCGTGCTGTCGATCTGCGGCAACAGCTGCCTGCTGACAGCCAGTCGCGCGGGCACCCTCTACTTCACGCGGCAGTTCGAGCTGCCCGGAGGCTTGGCGCTGGATGTGCAGGAGCGGCGCGAGCAACTGGATCGCCTTGTGCTGGATCTGCAGCGCTCGGTGGATGTGCTGGAGCACCAGTATTCGTGGCTGTCGGTGTCCACCCTGTGGCTGGCACCATTCGAGTACGCCGACGAGCTGCTGAGCCTGCTCATTGAACACCTCTACCTGCCAGCGCGTGCCATCGACCTCGCCACGCTGTTCGACTGCAGCGAGTGCCCTCTGCCAGCGTCGGCTGCCGAGCAGGGGGCGCTCTTTCATGCGCTGGGGCTGGCGCTGCGATCGCAGGAGACGGCGGCATGAGCCAGCAGATCAATCTCGTCAATCCTGCGCTGCTGCCACCCAAGCCCTTCTTCCAGTTCAACAGCATGATGTTGTCGCTGGTCGTCATGGCGGTTGTGCTGGCGGCGTTCTCGGTGCTGGTGCTTTCGCAGGTGGCGACTTATGAGCGGGAGGCCGTCATGTCGGCCCAGCGCGTGACGACCAAGCAGAACTTGCTGGGGCAGCTGGAGCAAGGCAGCAGCAAGCGTGTCGCCAGTCCGCAGATGCTGGCCGAGCAATCGGCAGCCGAGGGTGAATCGCACCGCCTGCAGCAGCTGGCTGGCCAGCTGGCTTTGCTCGGCACGCAGCAGCCGACACGCAGCCGTGCCGCCTTGTTTGCGGCATTGGCCGAGCGGCCGGCCAACGGCGTGTGGCTGACGGCGATTGATGTGACGGGCGAGCGCATCGCGCTGGATGGCATGACCATGTCGGCAGCGCACTTGCCGGTGTGGCTGGAACAGATCAAGCAGACCACGGCCTTTGCGGGCCAGCGCTTCGGCGGGCTGGAGCTGGGGCAGGCCACGGTGTCGGCCGATGGCGGCGCGACGGCCTATGCGTTCCGCCTGTCTGCAGTGCGCGCGCATGATGAGCCAAGGGGGGCGCCATGAAGAAGCAGTGGCTCCAGCTGGCAGATCGTTTCGATGCCCTGCAACCGCGGGAGCGCGTGACCGTGTTCGTCGGGGTTGTGGCGGTCCTGCTGGGGGCGTTCTGGGTCATGGTGCTGGACCCGGCCAGCCTGCGTCATACGCAGGCCAGGAAGGCCATGGAACAGAGCGAAAGCATCATGAAAGCCTTGCGCGAGCAGGAGCTGGCGCTCAGCCAGGCGAATGCGCTGTCGCCTGACGCTCAGGTGCAACAGCAGCTCGACAAGCTGCGCGCTGACAACCGTGCCCTGCGTGAGCGCATGACGGGCATGAGCATGCCCATCATGGGTCCGGAGAAGATGCGCGCGATGTTGCAGGACCTGATTGCGGCACAGAAGGGCGTGACGCTGTCGTCGATCCGTTCGCTGCCGACCGAAGATCTGCTCGCGGATACTTCCGCGTCAGGCCCCGCAGCGGGCGGGCCCAGTCTCTACCGGCAGGGGCTGGAGGTCACGGTGCAGGGGGATTACCGGGCGCTGACCGAGTACCTGCGCAAGGTCGAGGATCTGCCCTGGAGGGCGCAGCTCGATGGCGTCTCGCTGACCACGGTGGCGTGGCCGCAGTCGACGCTGAAGATCCGCCTTTACACCCTGAGTCTGGAGCGGCCATGGATTTCGCTCTGAGCCGCGCTGTCGTCAAGTCGTTTGTCATGACTGCGCTATGTCTGCCGTTGTGCCTCCCGTTGTGGTTGGGTGCGGCTGAGTTTCATGATCCGACGCGACCGGCACCCGCATTTCTGCGGGGGGCTTCGAGCGCGCCGCAGTCGGCCGAGGCTGCCGAAGCGCTGGTGCTGGAGGCGGTGCAGCGCTCGTCGCGCCGCGCCACCGCGCTGATCAATGGCCGCCGCCTGGCCGTGGGAGAACATATCGGGGCGTATCGACTGGAGAGTCTGGGCGCCGATTCGGCCGTACTGGTCAGTCCATCCGGACGCCGCGTGCTGCGCGTTGCCGCACCGGTCAAGAAACAAGAGAAAAGGCTGGAAGCCGCTTCCAGCAAACCCGTCGAGGGGGAACGCAAACCATGACACTCACCCGAATCCAGCTGGCGTTGCTGTGCGCGGGCCTCGCGGCCTGCTCCAGCAACCCCAAGGTGCACGACAAACCGCGCGAAGCGATCCGCGCCGAGATCGACAGCGCTGCGCGTCTGCCGGATGCATCGACCCGCACCTCCGGCGCCGTACGCGACGAAATCTACCCGTCGTTACGCATGAACATGCCGCCACAGCTCGACAAACTCGTCGAGCCGCGCTTCGACCTTGTCGTCAGCAATGCGCCGGTGCGTGAGGTCTTCCTCGGTATGGTCAGCGACACGCGTTATTCGATGCTGCTGCCGAATGACCTGACGGGCCGCATCACCGTGAATCTCAAGGACGTCACGGTGCCCGAAGCGCTGTCTGCCTTGCAGCAACTCTACGGCTACGAATACAAGATCGATGGTTCGCGCATCATGGTGCAGCCGCAGACATTGCAGACGCGCATCATGAAGGTGAATTACCTCAACGGTGTGCGTCGTGGCTCGTCGGACATCCGCGTCATCTCGGGCTCGGTGGGCGACGCAGGTGCGTCCGGCGGTGGTTCGGGCGGCTCAGGGGGGGCGCAGAACAATGCCGTGGTGACGAGCAAGATTTCCACGACGGGGCAGAGCGACTTCTGGGGCGACCTGACGACCTCGGTCAACACCATTGTCGGCAAGGACGAAGGGCGTCGCGTGGTGATCAGCCCGCAGAGTGGTGTGATCGTCGTTCGTGCGATGCCGGGCGAGTTGTCGCAGGTCGAGGCCTTCCTGCGCGCTTCGCAGGTGGCGCTGGAACGTCAGGTCGTGATCGAGGCCAAGATCCTTGAAGTGAGCCTCAATGACAATTTCCAGAGTGGCATCAACTGGGCGCTCTTCGGCGGAAACCGTGTCACGGCAGGACAACTGACGCCGGGCAGCAGCATGAGCCAGGGCGGTGCGATCACGACTTCGCCGATCACCAGCTCGGCGGCACGCGCAATTGGTAACGTCAGCAACGCGGCTGGCGCGATGTTCGGCATGGTGCTGCGCACGAGCAATTTCTCGGCGGTGCTCAATCTGCTGGAGGAGCAGGGCAGGGTGCATGTGCTGTCGAGCCCGCGCGTGGCGACGCTGAACAACCAGAAGGCCTTGCTCAAAGTGGGTAACGATGACTTCTTCGTCACCGAGGTCAGCACCAACACCTCGACGAGTGCCAGCGGGGCTTCGACTGTGTCGCCCAAGCTCACGCTGCAACCGTTCTTCTCCGGCATCTCGCTCGACGTGACGCCGCAGATCGACGAGGAGAACCAGATCACCCTGCATGTGCACCCCATGATCAGCAAGGTCACTTCGGTGACGCAGGAGATCGACCTTGGCGCGCTGGGCAACTTCCGCTTGCCACTGGCGTCCAGTCAGATCAGCGAGATGGATAGCGTCGTGAAAGCGCTCGATGGTCAGATGATCGCGCTCGGCGGCCTGATCCGTCAGGCCTCGAACAACAACGATTCCCAGGTGCCGGGTCTGGGCGAGATTCCCCTGCTGGGCAGCCTGTTCAAACAGAAAGGCCGCGAGACAGAACGTCGCGAACTGGTCATCCTGCTCAAGCCCACGGTAATCATGGCACCGTCCGACTGGGCCAACGATATCAGCCGCAGCCAGGTGCAGATCCGTCGGCTGACGGGTGAGAGCGGTTCGGACCGTAGCAATCTGCTGGGAGACCGGCCGTGATGCGCGGGCTGAAGCACGGCTTGCTGCTCGCGTTGATTTGCGCTTTGTCGCTGCCAGCCGGTGCGGCCAAGGTCGTTGCGAGCAAGACGAAGGAAGCGGCGGCGAAGCCCGCGCCGGTTGAGCGCAGCGCCTATGAGCAGGCTGTGCAGGCGGTACGCGAGGGGCGCATCGCCGAGGCCGTGCCGGCCTTGCATCGCCAGCTGACGGCAACACCCGGGCATATCAACGCGCGCATGCTGCTGGCGACTTTGCTCGTTGATGGCGGCAAACTCGACGAAGCTGAGACCGTGCTGGAGCCGGCGACCGACCTGGCTTCGCTCAAGGTGCTGGCACGCTTGCAGGCCATGCGTGGCAACCCGGCCATGGCGCTGGCCAGCCTCAAGCGGGGCGAGCTGGAGGGTGCGATGCAAGGCGAATACCTGGCATTCGCAGCCTTGCTGGCGCAGGAGGCCGGGCTGCATGACGAGGCGCTGGCTTACTTCGAGCGCGCCCTGCAACTGCCGGATGCCAAGCCGCAATTATGGCTGGCCGTGGCCGTGTCGCAGCAAGCGTTGGGCGCACCGGACCGGGCCAGCGGCAGCATTCGCCGTGCACTCAAGAGCCCGCAGCTGTCGCCGGATTCGCGCCGTGAGGGGGAGCGCATGTTGCGCGACCTCACTGCCCGCGCCGAGATCCGGGCGCGCGAAGCCGCACCCTAGCCAGCACAGGGCGGTAGGTGCGACTTCAGTCGCATGCCACACGAGGTTTGGCCGATGGAAGTCAGCCCAGCGAACCCGGCACGAACGGCCTTCGTAGGTGCGACTTCAGTCGCACAACATCACGCACGAAGAGCCCTCGTAGGTGCGACTTCAGTCGCACAACCCACCGGAACTAGTGCAGGAGGCGCGGGCCCGAGAGCATGAACTCAGGGATCTCGGCATCGAACAGCGTGCCGTCCTCTGCTTCCATGCGATAGCTGCCGCGCATCGTCCCCAGCGGCGTGGGGATGGAACAGCCGCTGCTGTACTCGTAGTGTTCTCCGGGCTGGATCAGCGGCTTCTCGCCGACCACGCCATCGCCTTTCACTTCCTGTTGCTGGCTGTCGGCATCGGTAATGATCCAGTGCCGTGACAGCAGGCGGGCAGGGGCTTGGCCTGCGTTCCGGATACGGATCCGGTAGGCGAAGACGTAACGTCCCTCATCCGGCTCAGACTGCGCCGCAACATATTCGGCAGAGGCCTCGATCTGGATGAGATACTTGGAGGGTGTTTTGCTGGGTGCGTCCATCCCGCTATTGGAACGCAGAGCAGCACGACGCACCCGGGAGCCTGTCACGCTTTGCTCGCATTTTTGTCAATTTCGTCACGCTCCGGTAGCCCGAACTACAGGAATCCTTCATGAGCCGCCCCCCTTTCCGCATTGCCCCCAGCCTGCTGTCCGCCGATTTCGCCCGCCTCGGGGAAGAAGTGATCAACGTCATCGCCAGTGGTGCCGACTGGCTGCACTTCGACGTGATGGACAACCATTACGTACCCAATCTCACCGTGGGCCCGCTGGTCTGTCAGGCCATCCGTCCTCACACCCAGGCGCCGATCGACGTGCACCTGATGGTTGAACCCGTCGATGCCCTCGTGCCCATGTTCGCCAAGGCGGGCGCCAACATCATCACCTTTCACCCTGAAGCCTCGCGCCACGTTGATCGCACCCTGCAGCTGATCCGTGACCAGGGCTGCCAGGCGGGTCTGGTCTTCAATCCGGCGACGCCGCTCGACTGGCTCGACCACGTCATGGATCGCATTGACCTCATCATGCTGATGTCGGTGAACCCGGGCTTCGGCGGCCAGAGCTTCATCCCCTCGACGCTCCCCAAGCTGCGTGCCGCACGTGCGCGCCTCGACGCCTACGAGAAGGAGACCGGCCGCCGCATCCTGCTGGAGATTGATGGTGGTGTGAAGATCGACAACATTGCCGAGATCGCCCGCGCTGGTGCTGACACCTTCGTAGCGGGCTCAGCCGTGTTCGGGGCGGCCAAGGCAGGGGACGCCAATCGCTACGACAGCGTGATCGCGGCGATGCGCGCGCAACTCGGCTCGCTCTGACCGTCATTCCCGCGAAGGCGGGAATCCAGCGACTTTGCACTCACTGCGATGCTGACCTCTTGCCGCGCCATACTCTTCGACCTCGACGGCACCCTTATCGACGCAGTGCCCGATCTGGCTGAAGCCGCGAACCGCATGCTCCGCGAACTCGGCGAGCCCCTGCGCAGCGAAGAGGAGGTCGGACGTTTCCTGGGTAAAGGGCTGGGTGTTCTCGTCGAGCGCCTGCTCAATGACGGCCGTTCGCCGCGCAACGCTGCGTATTGCGAGGCGGCTCTGGCCGTGTTCCGCCGTCATTACGCCGTCACCAATGGTCAGCGCGCAGTGGTCTATGCCGGTGTGCGCGAGACGCTGTCTGCGCTGCAGGCGACCGGCATGCCCTGTGCCGTGGTCACCAACAAGGCGGCCGAATTCACCGAGCCACTGCTGCGCCAGTTACGCCTGGATCAATTCTTCCAGTGTGTCGTCAGCGGCGACACCTTGCCGCAGAAGAAGCCCCGGCCAGAGCCCCTGCTGCACGCCTGTGCCGCTTTGGGCGTGGCACCACATGAAGCTTTGATGGTGGGTGACTCCGCCAACGATGCCGAAGCGGCGCGCCGGGCGGGCATTCCCGTGCTGTTGCTGACCGGTGGTTACAGCGAGGGAGTGGCGGTGGACACCCTCGATTGCGACGGGTTACTATCGAACCTCGCCGAGCTGCTTCCCATGCTTGGCTTGAGCCAACCAGCCCTCTCACCATGAACTTCCAGAGCTGCAACTTCGACAAGGAGAACTGCCCGCGCTGTGCTGCCGCAATCTGGCTGCGCAACGGGAGTTCGTGGCGGGCTCAGGCCTGAGCCCCCGCAGGGCTTTGCCCTGCACATGTTCGAAGCATTCCCCGCACTCTGGAGTCATCATGACCGAAGCCGAATTCCTGGCACTCGCCGCGCAGGGCTACAACCGTATTCCCCTGACGCTCGAGACCTTTGCCGACCTCGACACACCGCTGTCGATCTATCTCAAGCTCGCCAACGAAGCCAACACCTACCTGCTCGAATCCGTGCAGGGCGGTGAGCGTTTCGGGCGCTATTCCATCATCGGCCTCAAGGCCAACACGCGCATCGAAGTGCGCGGCCGCAACGTGCTGCTGCTGTCCAACGACCGCATCGTTGAGCGACGCGATTTCGGCGATCCGCTGGCCTATGTCGCCGAATACATGCAGCGCATCAAGGTGCCTCCGCGCTTCAACGCGCCGAAGTACTGCGGCGGCCTCGTCGGCTGTTTCGGCTACGACACCATCCGCTATATCGAGCCCAAGCTGGCAAAGCACACGCCGGCCGACCCGCTTGAAGTGCCCGACATCCTGCTGCTGCTGTCCGAAGAGATTGCGATTGTCGACAACCTCTCGGGCAAGCTGACCCTCGTGGTGTATGCCGAGCCCGAAGTACCCAATGCGTATCAGCACGCGCAGAAGCGCCTGAAAGAGCTGATCGCCAAGCTGCGTCAGCCCGTCGCGATTCCCGCTGACGTACGCGCTGTGCCGGCACCCGCTGTGTCCAGTTTCGGCGAAGAAGCATTCAAGGCTGCAGTGCTGCGCGCCAAGGAGTACATCGTCGAAGGCGACATCATGCAGGTCGTGCTGTCGCAGCGCATGAGCAAGCCTTTCGCAGCGAGCCCGCTGGCGCTCTACCGCAGTTTGCGCGCGCTCAACCCGTCGCCCTACATGTTCTATTTCAACTTCGAGGAATTCCAGGTCGTCGGCGCTTCGCCCGAAATCCTCGTCAAGCTTGAAGAAGATGGCGGCGAACAGATCGTCACCGTGCGCCCCATCGCCGGCACGCGCAAACGCGGTGCCACACACGAGGAAGACCTCGCGCTGGAGAAGGATCTGCTGTCCGACCAGAAGGAGCTTGCCGAACACCTGCAGCTGCTTGACCTCGGACGCAACGACGTCGGTCGTGTTGCCGCCACCGGTACCGTCAAGGTCACCGAACGCTTCACCATCGAACGCTATTCGCACGTGATGCACATCGTGTCCAACGTTGAAGGCGTGCTGCCCAAGGACACGGATCGTCGTAACGCTGCGCTCGCCGTGCTGCGCGCTACTTTCCCGGCCGGTACTGTGTCTGGCGCGCCGAAGGTGCGCGCGATGGAAATCATCGACGAGCTCGAACCCGTCAAGCGTGGCATCTACGCAGGCGCCGTGGGCTACGTCGGCTTCGACGGCGATGTGGATGTGGCCATCGCGATCCGTACCGCCGTCATCAAGAATGGTCAGCTACACGTGCAGGCCGGCGCCGGCATCGTCGCTGACTCCAACCCTGATTCCGAATGGCAAGAGACCCTCAGCAAGGCGCGCGCGGTGATCCGTGCGGCCGAGCTTGCAGAGTCCGGTCTTGATACCTCATTCGAATAAGGAGTTCGCCATGCTGCTGATGATCGACAACTACGACAGCTTTACCTACAACCTCGTGCAGTACTTCGGCGAACTTGGTGCCGATGTGCGCGTGTATCGCAACGACCAGATCACCCTGCAACAGATCGAAGCGCTCAACCCCGCCAAGATCGTGATCTCGCCCGGACCCTGTTCGCCGAACGAGGCGGGCATCTCTGTGCCGACGATCAAGCATTTCGCCGGCAAGCTGCCCATCCTCGGCGTGTGCCTTGGCCACCAGAGCATCGGTGCCGCTTTTGGCGGCAAGATCGTGCATGCCAAGAAACTCATGCACGGCAAGACCTCACAGATCCAGCACAGCAACGTGGGCGTCTTCCATGGCCTGCCACAGCCCTTCACGGCGACCCGTTATCACTCACTGGCCATCGAACGTGAAACCTGCCCGGACTGCCTGGAGGTGACTGCCTGGACTGACGACGGAGAAATCATGGGCGTGCGCCACAAGACGCTGCAGATCGAGGGCGTGCAGTTCCACCCGGAATCCATCCTCACCGAGGGCGGGCATCATATGCTGAAGAATTTTTTGGAGATATGAATGTTTTTTCGATCTGGAGCCGGGATACGTGACGCTGAAAAACAATCGCCGATCGGTAGAGCGACCTGGGTGGCGAGTAGCGCGGCTACAACAGGTTTCTGTCTATTTGTGTTGCTATCCGGATGCGCGCAATCCCCACTCAAGAAAGCGCCCCCTGACGCAGTCGCTTCTGATGCGATCGTCATTCAAGATGATTGGGCGACCGCTCTTTTAAGCCGCGAAAACTACTTTCAAGAGATGGGGCGGTGCTTTCGTCTTGGGGAAAAAGCGTCACAGTCGTTGACTTTCATGGATGACCTCAAGAAGTTCCCCGAGTCGACGAATGTATTGAAGGCTTTTAGCAGACCCGGATCCTCCAGTGTTTTTCTTGTGCGCGGCGACTCCGGTGTTTGTGTGGCATACACCCAGGGTGGATTCCCCATTATCCCGCTTAGTGCATTCGCCAAGACTATCGAGTTGAAGGGCTTGCCTCAGGACGTATCAAATGACTGGAATAAGCAGATAGCTCTTGCTCTGGCCCGGAATGGAAAAGTCACGGTCAAGTATGTTTTTCCAAATAATTGGAGCGCATTTGTCGATTATTGGTTTGAGCAAAATTCACCAAGACTCTTTTATAAATTACAAGACAACTTTGCTATCGATAACAAGAATCAACGCTTTGACTTGCAGTTCACCAACGGCTTGATGACCTCTGTGATTTCAAGTCAGTATGGTGGGCCAAAGAACAGCAAGACTTATTTTTGAGGGGCCCGCGTGTTGCAAGGGCACAGTGGCGGTGGTCGGTTTGATGCCCCGGAGTTTTTGCAGCAAGCAGTGTGAACCTTAGTTACAACTGTCCCGGATTCCACTTCGCAGCATTCGGGGCTACACAATACGGAGTGCTGGACATGGGCCCTCAGGCCGCATTGCAACGCGTAATTGAACATCGCGAAATCTTCCATGATGAAATGGTCTCGCTGATGCGACAGATCATGTCGGGTGAGGTGTCGCCTGTCATGATCGCCGCCATCCTCACCGGCCTGCGTGTGAAGAAGGAAACCATCGGCGAGATCGCCGCAGCGGCCAGCGTGATGCGCGAGCTGTCGACCAAGGTGCCGGTGAAGGATCCGCTGAACGTGGTCGACACCTGTGGCACGGGTGGTGATGGTTCGCATACTTTCAACATCTCGACAGCGTCGATGTTCGTCGCCGCCGCAGCAGGCGCCAAGGTCGCCAAGCATGGCGGTCGTGCTTCCTCTTCGCTGTCGGGTTCAGCAGATGTGCTCGAAGCGCTGGGCGCGAAGATCACGCTGACGCCGGAGCAGGTAGGCGCCAGTGTTGATGAGGTTGGCATCGGCTTCATGTTCGCGCCGAATCACCACAGTTCGATGAAGCACGCAGCACCCGTGCGTCGCGAGCTGGGCGTGCGCACCATGTTCAACATCCTCGGCCCCCTGACCAATCCGGCCGGTGCGGCGAATCAGTTGATGGGCGTATTCCATCCCGATCTGGTTGGCATCCAGGTGCGCGTTCTGCAGCGTCTGGGTAGCCGCAACGTGATGATCGTGCACGGCATGGACGGGCTCGACGAGCTGTCGATTTCGGCACCGACGCTGGTGGGTGAATTGCGTGGCGGCGAAGTGCGCGAGTACCGCATCAGCCCCGAAGACGTGGGCCTGCCGATGCATGGCATTTCCGCCCTCAAGGTAAACAGTGTCGAAGCCTCGCGCGACATGCTGATAGCCGCTATCGAAGGCAAGAACCTGGCTGCGCGCGACATCGTGGCTTTCAACGCTGGCGCAACCCTCTATGTGGGTGGCGTTGCAGACAGCCTCGCCAATGGTGTGGAGCGTGCCCTCGCAGCGATTGCTGATGGTGCTGCGCGACGCAAACTCGATGAATTTCTCGCGCGCAGCGCGGCAGCCTGAGCGGAACACGCATGTCGGACATTCTCCAGAAAATCCTCGCCACCAAGCGCGTGGAAATCGAAGCCGCCGAGGCGCAACTCTCTCGCGAGGACATCGTCGAAGAGGCGCGTGACGGTGTGCCCACGCGCGACTTCGTTGGCGCCATCCGCAACAGGATCGCAGCAGGCAATGCGGCAGTGATCGCCGAAGTGAAGAAAGCCAGCCCGTCTAAAGGTGTGCTGCGCGAACACTTTGTGCCCGCCGAGATTGCGCAGTCGTACGAGCGCGGAGGCGCAGCCTGCCTGTCCGTGCTGACGGATCGCGATTATTTCCAGGGCTCGCCCGAGTACCTGCAGCAGGCACGCGAAGCCTGTTCGCTTCCCGTGCTGCGCAAGGATTTCATCATCGACACCTATCAGGTGTTCGAAGCCCGCGCGATGGGGGCGGACTGCATCCTGCTGATCGTGGCAGCCTTCCTGCCGCCCGATGGCACGGTGAACAGTGCGACGACGCGTGCTGCGCTATCCCACTTGCTGGAGCTGGAGCAACTGGCGCACGACCTCGGCATGGCCGTGCTGGTGGAAGTGCATGGCGCCGAAGAGCTCGACATCGCACTGCAGATGACGACGCCGTTGCTGGGCATCAACAACCGCAATCTGCGCACCTTCGAGGTCTCGCTCGACGTGACCTTGTCCCAGTTGTCGCGCATCCCCTCCGACCGCATTGTCGTGACCGAGAGCGGCATCCTCGGTGCGGCAGATGTTCAGCGCATGCGCAGTGCCGACGTGCACGCCTTCCTTGTGGGCGAGGCGTTCATGCGTGCCGACGAACCGGGCACGCAGCTGGCAGCGTTGTTTGCCTGAAAGTTGTGTCGTCCTACGTTGCGGCCAGTCGCCCAGTATTGCCGGGGGAAGCTTTACTGGGTGTCGAGGAACATGGACTCGCCGCCGGCCGGCGCAAGCTGGCTGCGTGCCTTGATGCGGCGGGCAGGGTTGGTGTCCCACACGACGGTGTCGTCCACGGCATATAGCCAGCACTGCTCACTCTGGCGCTCACACCAGGTCAGCGCGTATTCCAGTGAGCCCGGGCCGATCCAGTAGCGCGCACGACCTTCCTGGGTGATCACGATTGCACGGGGCGCAGGCTTTTCGAGGAAGGCCTGGTAAGCAGAAATGTTCCCCGGGGAGAGTGGCACGGCTGCGAGATCGCTGATGGTGGCATAACCGCTCGCTTTCGGCGCGCGGAGATTCTGCAGTTTGCCTTGTGCCGCGGCTGCCTGAGGCGCTTCGGCTGCCGTCGCAACGTTCCAGACGACGCGTTCATCGACCGCGTACAGATAGCAGATTTCCCCTTTGGCAAGCAGCGAGCAGTGCGTCAACGCGTCATTCGCTGCGGAAGCACCCGTTTTGTAAGACCACGCCCCGGTTGGCGCAATGGCAAAGGCACGTGGTCGAACCGGCGTGTTCAGGAAGCGCTGATAGCCGACGACACCGCTGTTGCTGATAAAGGGAATACGTGTGACATCGGTAAGCAACGCCTCTTCGGTGCTGGGGGCGTTGCGCTCGCTTGAGGGCGCAGGTGTCGCTTGTGCGGAGGCAGCTTTCAGCTCACCTGCTGTGACCCAGGCAATATCCGGAAAGACGGGCTTGCGAGCAGTTTGTTTGCGCTGGATCTCTTTCGCCGTGCGCTGCAGATTGGCGAGGCGCTGTACGCTGATTTTGTGCTCTGGCATCAGATCACGCAGTTCTGATGCATCGGATGCCGTGGCCAGATGGAGCCAGATACGCGTAGCACGTGGCAGATCATAGCCAGCTCTTACGAGTACATAGCCGGCAAGGTAGTCCGCTTCAAGGCGTGCTGATGCAGCATCGCGTTGCAGGTGAGCGGGCAGGAGCTTATAGGCCAGACTGGTGGCGAGAAGCAGGGCCACTTCATCGTCGTTCCGGGCGTAACGTAGCAGGCCTGTGCTGAGCACCAAGCGGTCCGCTTCCGCGCGAGCGATCAAACCTGGTTGCGGCAGCAGGGTGATGGGCATGTTGCACATCATTTGTGGGCGTGCCGCAATCTGCATTTCCGCTCCGTCTCGCAGAATACTCAGGTTGAGTTCATCGTTGACGACCTCGGTTGCTGCGGAGCGTTTCAGGCCCCAACCTGGCTCGATTGGCGTGTTGCTCAGTTTCTCGGAGATGCCCAGCAGTCGATCCTGTGGCGTGATGTCCCCACTACCCCAGAGTGGGCTGCCTGGCGGAATGGTCAAAAAACGGAGTTGATCAGCCTGAGGCGCAAAGTATTCGCTGAGGGCGGGTTGCAGCGACGCCGGCATGTCTCGCAAGCGTCGCGGAATGGCGCCCAGGCTATACATACGGTTACTGCTGCAATACGGGCTGGCTGCCAGCAGCAGCCGATAGCCCAAGGTATCCGCGCGCCGCAGGTCGGCGAGATGACTTTCTGCTGTGAAACTGCGCAAGCTGCTGCGAGCTTGCTCCAGCTCGCTGGCGGAAACCCCCTCAAGTGCGAAAGCCTCCGCAGCAAGCAGGGAGGCCGCAACCGCCAGAGCAACCGCAAAAAACGGCAGCCGGTGAGCACGAAAAATTTCTGATCTGAGCACGGAACCGGGCGAGCAGAGTCGCTCGCAGCTTCTTCAAAGGGCTCAGAGTATGCGCGTCAGGGCGTGGCCGGCGCAACCGCGGCCCGCCCATTCCAGCTGGAAACGTGCCGTATGGCGCATAGACTGCGCCACTTGCTCAGGAGTCGCCGCCGCCGTCGCCGCCGCCATCGCCGCCGCCGCCGCCGTCGCCACCATCTCCACCATCTCCACCGCCGTCGCCGCCTCCATCACCACCGCCGCCACCGTCACCACCATCAGTCATGATGCGGGATCCCTTTGCGTTCAAGCGGGCTTGCCGGGCACTCCTTACGCTCAACATGAGGTTCCAGTTATGACTGGCAACTTCTTGTTCTTGCGTTTCTGCTGTGACTTCGCTGGTCATGCTCTTGTTCATTGTTTCTCCCGTTTAGGTTTCATTGCATGCTGGGTGCGGAAACCCAGAGCCTGTCTTACGTTACGCCAAATAAATATGCCATGCAAAAATCGTATTGGTGGCGCTACTTTTGTAGAAAGTCTTGTTCGCTAGCTCTCATGGGCAATTGATCCCTTCGTGAAATCCGTTGCGATGCTTCTTTGCTCCAGACCACAACGTCATCAACGGCGTAAAGCCAGCAGCCGATTGGACTTGCCTCACAGTATCTCAAGGCGTTTTCCATTGCCGATGTGCCAACCCAGTACTTCGACGTACCGCCATCCAGCACTACGAACGTTCGGGGCGCAGGTTTTGCGAGGAATGCGCGATAGGCTCCCAGCTCGCTCTCAACGATTGGCACCGCCTCAATATTCTGGATGTTGGCGTATTGACTAGAGATCGGTTTTTCTCTTGCGGGCTCTACAGGTGATGTCCTGATGCTTGGTTCCGGCATGCGCTGGGATTGCGCTGGTACCCATACGACCTCTTCGTCCAGGGCATAGAGCTGGCAGAACGGCCCACCCAGGCGTTTTTCGCAGTCCACGATTGCATCGACGGCGGCATTAGGTCCAAACCGGAGCGACCAGCCCCATTTCCCATTGCTCGAATGACGGCCAATGACGAAGGCTCGCGGGCGCAGAGGCGTGTCGAGGAATCGTTGGTAGCCCGCTATTCCTTGAGCATCCACAAAAGGAATGCTGGCTAGGTCATAGAGTCGAGCGTCTCCCCCGGCTGGTGTGGCTGAGTTCTCCATGGTGCTGTCTGGCGCGCTGCCTGCGTTTTTCGGGATGAGGCGTGAGTCAGCCGGCATTCTCAAGTGAGCATGTGCGGGCACGACCCTCTTGGCTGCCAGTTGCATCTGTTTGATTTCGTCTTGGGCGCGTTTTAGCGTAGCGCTATGGAGTGCCGAATCATTGAAAGCAGGTTTTTGCGAGCCAATCAGGGTTTCAGCCAGATTCAGTTTGTGCCATGCGTTCTGAGCACGTATCAAATTGAATCCTGCCCCATGCAGTAGGAATGCCGACAGATAGTCAGCGTTGCGTTCTCGTGCCGCCCCAGTCATCTGGCTTGGAGAGAGCCAGTGTCCGATTCTTTGTGCCACAACGAGAGCGAGTTCGTCGTCCAGTTGCAACTCTCGGAGTACCCGGAGCGAAACCCTGAGTTCGTTACGCTCGACTGACGCACTCAGTGTGTTGGACGAAACCAGGGCGGGCGTCAGCTTGCAGATGACATCCGGTTCCACCGAGCGCTTGTGTGCTTCTCGGCCGTGCACAAAGGTAATTTGGATCGGGTTGCTGACCTGAAGGGTCATGGCTTGTACGCTACGATCGAGGAACCAGCCAAACCGGCTGGATCTCTTGACATCCCTATCCTGGATGGTGATCTCCTGCAATAGATCCCCCTCCGCCACGCCAATATTGGCGAGTGGGCTACCGCCGAGCACATGATGGAAGCGTGGAAGCGTGGAAAGTGGCCCACTTTCTATGAATGCGGGCCGCAGGTCTGCGGGTAAATCGCTTGCGACAACGGGAGGAATGCCGATGGATTCCACTTGGGCGTCGCGGCAATAGGGGGCTGCAGTTCTGAGGAGCCGGTAAGTTACGCGCTCCAGGCGTTTCAGGTCGTTCAGGTAGTTGGTCAGTGCGAATGCACGGGCGTCGAGCTCTGCCTGTCTCAACTCCTGCGCGCTCGGGGCTTCCGCTGCGAGCGCCAACCTTGGGATTGCCAAGCCTGCGACCGCCCAGATCAGGGCTGTGCGACACATTGTTGGAATGAGCGCTGACAGCAGTTGGCCTCGCAACACGTCTTCTCCCGAACGAAAGGCGCTCCATGCGCCAGAATTGCCCGCGATGGTGGCATGCGGGCAATTTCGGAGCAAGCTGCCTGCTGGGGCAGCTTTCTGCGTTCAGGCGCCTGCGGTTTCGCCGCGGGCGTGCAGAACGCTCTGGACGAGTTCGGCGAGGGAGTCGGCCTGCATCTTTTCCATGACGCGCGCGCGGTGGACTTCGACAGTCTTGATCGAAATACCCAGTTCGTCGGCAATCTGCTTGTTGAGGCGGCCGGCGACGATGAGGTCGAGCACTTCGTGTTCACGCGGGGTGAGCTGTTCGATGCGGCGTTGGGCTTCGGCGCCAGCGCGGCGGTTGGCGTTCTCCAGGCGGTCGCGCTCAAGGCATTGCTCGATGAGGTTGAGCATGTCCTGATCATGGAAGGGCTTTTCGATGAAGTCGAAGGCGCCTTTCTTGAGGGCGGTGACGGCCATGGGCACGTCGCCGTGGCCCGTAATGAAGATGACGGGCAGGGTGGAGTGCATGGCGTTGAGCTTTTCGTGCAGCTCAAGTCCGCTCATGCCGGGCATGCGGATGTCGAGGACGAGGCAGCCGGAGAGCTGAGGCGTCCAGATTTCTAGGAAGGCTTCGGCCGAGGGATAGGAGGCGACCTTGAGTCCCGTGGACTCGAGCAGCCAGACCAGGGAGTCGCGCAGGGCGTCGTCGTCGTCGATGATATGGACGAGTTGCGAGCGGGCGGCTTCAGCTGTCTGCGAGGGATTGTGGTTGGGATTCAGGCTCAAGATGGGTCTCCAGAGGCAAGGTGAACTTGAAGATACTCCCGCCGGCGGGGTTTGGGTCAACCCAGAGTCTGCCGTTGTGGAATTCGATGATGGAGCGGCAAATGCTGAGTCCCATGCCCATGCCTTCGGCCTTGGTGGTGTAAAAGGCGGCAAACAATCGTTCGCGGTCGGCTTCGGCAACGCCGTGGCCGAGGTCGGTGACACGCACTTCGACCATGCCATCGTGCTGATCGGCCTGCACCGTGACGACGCGGCGTTCGGGTGGCTGGTTGATCTCGGCTTCGGCGGCGTTCTTGACGAGGTTGAGCAGAACCTGCTCGATCATGATGCGGTCAGCAAACACTGGCGGCAGGTCGTCGTCGATCCAGGATTCGATGCGTACGCCCAGGCGCTGGGCTTCGATCTCGGCAATGCCCAGGGCGTCCTCCGCGATGTCGGTCAGGGCGACGGCGGCGCGGCGTGGCTCGCTCTTGCGGACGAAGTCACGTACGCGACGGATGATGTGGCCGGCGCGAGCCGCTTGGGCATTGGCTTTTTCCATCGCGCCGAGGATGTCTTCGTGGCGGTACTCGCCGCTCTTCATGCGATTGACGCAGCCGCGGGCGTAGTTGGCGATGGCGGACAGCGGCTGGTTGAGCTCGTGGGCGAGGGTGGAGGCCATCTCGCCCATCGTGATGAGGCGCGAAGTGCTGGCCAGACGCGCTTCCTGCTCGCGGTTGAGCTCTTCGATCTGTTTGATCTGGCTGATGTCGGTCGCGACGGCGAGGCGCACGACGCGGCCGTCGACCCAGAGGGTGGCGCGCTCGCGGACGTGGAACCAGTGACCGGTGACGGGATGCTGCAGCTCGCCGTCGAAGAGTTCGCGAGGGAGGTCACTGGTTTGGAGGTGGCGCGGATCAATGCTGTAGTCGCCAAGCTCGGGGCGCGGGATGGCGAGGCCGTCGTGGCCAAGCAGGGCGCTGTCGTCGTCGCGGCGAAGGAAGGCCCGGTTGGCGTAGAGCACTTCGTCGTTGCTGACGTCGACGACGTAAACCGCGGCGTCGAGGCCATCCAGCACGGCCGTGAAACGCTCGTAAGCGCCTTCCAGCTCGCCGCGGATGCGACGGGACTCAGTGATGTCGGTCATGGCGGTCATCCAGCCGGTTTGCACGCCATCGGCGTTGACCAGTGGAGACTCCAGCAGGCGTACGTCCAGCACGCTGCCGTCCGGGCGCTGGATGCGGCTGTCGAAGCCTTCGCGTGGCGCCTTGCCGGAAAGGCACAGGGCCAGGTTGTGCCAGTTTTCGCGATGGGCGTCTGGCGGCCAATATACAAAGGGCGGCTCGGAGCCAACCAGCTCCTCAGCGCGGCGGCCGGTGATCTCGCAGAAGGCACGATTGACGTAGATGGTGCGGCCCTTGAGGTCGATGGCGCGCAGGCCCGTCGAGACCGATTCTTCCATGGCCTTGCGGAATACCGTTTCGGCGCGCAAGGCGTCTTCGGTGGCCCGGCGTTGCGAGACATCGTGCGCAACCGCGTAGATCATGCCATCCGTGTCGCCCGGGTTGGCGCTCCAGGACAGCCACTTGTAACTGCCGTCCCCGCAGCGGCAGCGCACCTCGAAGCTGGCCGCCCGGCCTTCACTCAGAGCGGTCATGGCATCGCGCACGCCGGAGAGGTCGTCCGGATGGACGAGTGACACAATCGGCTTCTCCGGCAGCACATCGGGCCGCTGCCCGAGCACGTTCAGGAAGGCCGGATTGGCACGCTTGATGCGCCCATCCTTGCCGAAGATGCAGAGCAGGTCGAGCGATAGCGCAAAGATCTGGTCGAGCTCGCGCGCAACGGCCTCCATACGCAATTGCTGGTCGCGCGCCATCCACAGCCCCCAGCTGGCGACGCCGAGCAGGGCCAGGATCAGCAGACCGGACATGGCGTCGACGTTCGGGTCACCCGGCCGGGCCAGAGATCGGTTGGCGATCCAGACCAGACCGATCAGCACGGCGATCGCGATGATGATCAGCGCCAGCGAGGGCGCGCGATGTTCGATCCCCGGCGACCTGTCCAGCAGGGTGTCAGGCTGAGGCCGCTTCGATTTATCGGTGAGGACGGAGGACTGAGGGCGCATGGCGCAGGACCGCGCGGTATGTCTCGGGCATGGGGCAGGGCGTCATTCTGCGGGATGGGCGCCGCGACGGCGCAAATTTGTGCCGGGCATGATGCACTCGCTTAAGCCATTCGGAGCTTGTTGCAGCGCAACATATTGTTTTTAAAAAGAAAAGTTGATGGCGCCATTGATATTTCTTGTTGCGCCCTATGGATGCGTGTTTTATATTGTGAAATTGCTCGTGGTGCCAGCGTGATCCGCAGCACCGCCAATAACTGAGCGGGCCGAGATACCCCCATCCGGCTGGCCGTTTAACACCCATAAGAGGAGAAGCAAGATGGCAGAGATGCCTCACGTGCTCCTGCAATCCGATCCGGATTCGCGAGAGACCCAGGAGTGGCTGGAAGCGCTCGACGCAGTGATTGCCCAGGAAGGTCCTGAGCGTGCCCATTATCTCATCGAGCGCCTCATCGACGCCGCCCGTGAAGACGGCATTGATCTGCCCTACAGCGCCACGACGGCTTATCTGAACACCATCCCCGCTGACAAACAGCCCAAGTATCCGGGCGATGTTGCGCTGGAGGAGCGTATCCAGGCCTACCTGCGCTGGAACGCCATGGCCATGGTGGTGCGCGCCAACAAGCACACCAACGTTGGCGGCCACATTGCTTCGTACGCTTCGTCTGCGTCGCTCTATGACGTGGGCTTCAACTGGTTCTGGAATGCCCCGCACAACGATCACGGCGGCGACCTCATTTTCTTCCAGGGTCACTCCATTCCCGGCGTCTATGCGCGCGCCTTCCTGCTCGGTCGCCTGACCGAAGAGCAGCTCGACAATTTCCGTCAGGAAGTCGGCGGCAAGGGCCTCTCGTCCTACCCGCACCCCTGGCTGATGCCGGACTTCTGGCAGTTCCCGACCGTGTCGATGGGTCTGGCGCCGCTGCAAGCCATCTATCAAGCGCGCTTCATGAAGTACCTCGAAGCACGCGGCCTCACCAAGACGGCGAACCGCAAGGTCTGGGCCTTCATGGGCGACGGCGAAATGGACGAAGTCGAATCGCTCGGCGCCATCGGCGTGGCCGGTCGCGAGAACCTCGACAACCTCGTCTTCATCATCAACTGTAACCTGCAGCGTCTCGACGGTCCGGTGCGCGGCAATGGCAAGATCATCCAGGAACTCGAAGGCGAGTTCCGCGGTGCTGGCTGGAACGTCATCAAGCTCGTCTGGGGCACGCACTGGGATGCGCTGCTCGCACGCGACACCAAGGGCATCCTCAAGCGCCGCATGATGGAAGCCATCGACGGCGACTACCAGACCTTCAAGGCCAAGGATGGCGCCTACGTTCGCGAGCACTTCTTCAATACGCCCGAATTGAAGGCACTGGTTGCCGACTGGACGGACGACGATATCTGGCGCCTCAACCGCGGCGGCCACGATCTGTTCAAGATCTTCTCGGCCTACAAGGCTGCAACCGAACACAAGGGTCAGCCGACCCTGATCCTTGCCAAGACCATCAAGGGTTATGGCATGGGTGATTCGGGCGAAGCGCAGAACACCAGCCACCAGCAGAAGAAGATGTCGCTGGAATCGCTCAAGGCGATGCGTGACCGCTTCAGCATCCCGGTGTCGGACGAGAACATCGAGTCCATGCCCTACATCAAGTTCGAGGAAGGTTCGCCCGAACTCGAATACATGCGCAAGCGCCGCATGGACCTTGGTGGTTACCTGCCGGCACGTCGTACGAAGGGCGATTCGCTGACGGTGCCCGAGCTGTCCGCATTCGACGCGCTGTTGAAGGCATCGGGCGAAGGCCGCGAGATCTCCTCGACGCAAGCCATCGCTCGTATCTTCAACGTCATCCTCAAGGACAAGAACATCGGCAAGTACGTTGTGCCGATCGTCGTGGATGAGTCGCGCACCTTCGGTATCGAAGGCATGTTCCGCCAGTACGGCATCTGGAACCAGAAGGGTCAGCAATACGTTCCGCAAGACCATGACCAGCTCATGTTCTACAAGGAAACGACCAACGGCCAGATCATGCAGGACGGCATCAACGAAGCCGGTGCCATGGCTGACTGGATCGCTGCCGCCACGGCTTACTCGGTGCATGGCGTGCCGATGATCCCGTTCTACATCTTCTACTCGATGTTCGGCCTGCAGCGCACGATGGACCTGTGCTGGGCAGCGGGCGACTCGCGCGCACGCGGCTTCCTCATCGGCGGCACCGCCGGCCGCACGACGCTCAACGGCGAAGGCCTGCAGCACGAAGACGGTCACTCGCACGTGCTCGCACACACCATCCCGAACTGCGTCTCGTACGATCCGACCTTCGCGTATGAAGTCGCGGTGATCTTCCAGGACGGCCTGCGTCGCATGTACCAGGAACAGGAAGATGTGTACTACTACATCACCGTCATGAACGAGAACTACGAGCACCCGGACATGCCGGCTGGCGCCGAAGCCGACATTCTCAAGGGTCTCTACAAGTTCAAGGATGGTGCCAAGAGCAAGGGCCCGCGCGTGCAGCTCATGGGTTCGGGCACGATCTTCCGCGAAGTCATCGCGGCAGCCGAACTGCTCAGGAACGACTGGGGTGTCGAGTCCGACATATGGGGCGCACCGAGCTTCAACGAGCTGGCCCGCAACGGTCAGGACGTCGCGCGCTGGAACATGCTGCACCCATTGGAAGAAAAGCGCGTCTCGCACGTCGAAACCAAGCTCAAGGGTACGCAAGGTCCGGTCGTGGTCGCCACGGACTACATCCGCCTGTATGCCGAGCAGATCCGCCCCTACGTGCCGAACAAGTACGTGGTGCTGGGTTGCGACGGCTATGGCCGTTCGGACACGCGTGAGAAGCTGCGTCACCACTTCGAAGTCAACCGCTACTGGGTCACCGTGGCGGCGCTCTCGGCACTGGCCGAAGAAGGCAAGGTCGACCGCGAGAAGGTTGCGGCAGCACTGGTCAAGTATTCGCTTGACCCGAACAAGCCCAACCCCATGTCGGTCTGATAGCGGCCCACCGAGAGGAAACGAGACAAATGAGCCAACTCATCGAAGTGAAAGTCCCCGATATCGGTGACTTCAAGGATGTGCCGGTCATCGAAGTGTTCGTCAAGGCTGGCGACAGCATCAATGTTGACGACGCACTGATCACGCTGGAAACCGACAAGGCCACCATGGACGTGCCCAGCACGGCTGCTGGTGTCATCAAGGAGCTGCGCGTCAAGGTCGGCGACAAGCTCACCGAAGGCAGCGTGATCCTGATCCTGGAAGCGGCTGGTGCTGCGGCAGCGGCGCCCGCCCCGGCATCTGCCCCTGCCGCAGTTGCATCGGCGCCTGCGCCCGCTGCAGCGTCCGCACCCGCACCCGCACCGGCTCCCGCAGCGGCTGCTGGCCCGGTCGGCCTCGTCGAACTGAAGGTGCCGGATATCGGTGACTTCAAGGACGTGCCCGTCATCGAAGTGTTCGTGAAGGTCGGCGACGTCATCAAGGCGGACGAATCGCTCGTCACGCTGGAGTCCGACAAGGCCACGATGGAGGTGCCCGCTTCGGTGGGTGGGGTGGTCAAGGAAGTGCGCGTCAAGGTCGGTGACCGCATCGGCGAAGGTGGCGTGGTCGCTGTGGTGGAGGCTGCAGGTGCTGCCGCTACCGCGCCGGCCCCTGCAGCCGCAGCTCCCGCCCCGGTGGCCGCACCGACGCCTGCGCCGGCTCCTGCCGCAGCACCGGTTGCCGCAGCATCCGCGGCTGTTGCCACGGCCCCGGCTGGCAAGGCCCACGCAAGCCCCTCCGTGCGTCGTTTTGCACGCGAACTGGGTGTCGATGTCAGCCTCGTGCCCGGCACGGGTCCGAAGGGCCGAATCCTTCAGGAAGACGTGCAGAACTTCATCAAGGGTGTCATGGCGCAAGTCGCTTCCGGCGGCCTGCAACAGACCCCGGCTGGTACCACGGCGGGTGGCAACCTCGGTGGCCTCACCGTGTTGCCCTGGCCCAAGGTCGACTTCAGCAAGTTCGGCGCAGTCGAATCGCAACCGCTGTCGCGCATCAAGAAGATCAGCGGCGCCAACCTGCATCGCAACTGGGTCGTCATCCCGCACGTCACCAACCATGACGACGCGGACATCACCGACCTCGAAGCCTTCCGCGTGCAGATGAACAAGGAGCTGGAGAAGAGTGGCGCCAAGCTCACCATGCTTGCGTTCATGATCAAGGCTGCAGTGGCTGCGCTGAAGAAGTTCCCGAACTTCAATGCTTCGCTCGACGGCGACAACCTGGTGCTGAAGAAGTACTACCACATCGGTTTCGCTGCCGACACGCCTAACGGCCTGGTTGTGCCGGTGATCCGCGATGCGGACAAGAAGGGTGTCATCGAGATCGCCAAGGAAATGGGCGACCTCGCCAAGCTCGCACGCGACGGCAAGCTCAAGCCCGACCAGATGCAGGGTGGATGCTTCTCGATCTCGTCGCTCGGTGGTATCGGCGGTACGTATTTCACGCCGATCATCAACGCGCCCGAAGTTGCGATCATGGGTGTCTGCAAGTCCGCCACCAAACCGGTGTGGGACGGCAAGGCCTTCGTGCCGCGCCTGATCCTGCCGCTGTCGCTGTCCTGGGATCACCGTGTGATCGACGGTGCTGAAGCCGCGCGCTTCAACACCTACTTTGCCGGCGTGCTGCAGGACTTCCGTCGCGTACTGCTCTAAAGGCAGCGAGGAGTAAGGAGAGAGGAGTGATGAGTTAAAGCATGCGGGTTGCACAGCAACCCGGAAATTTTCCTCCTCACTCTTAACTCCTCTCTCCTCACTTGAAGCTATGACCACACTCGCCGTTGCCCGCAAGGATGGATTTGTCGCCATCGCCGCTGACAGTCAGACGACTTTCGGCGACATGCGCCTGTCGTCCGCCTACAAGCGTGACCACGACAAGCTCCTGCAGGTGGGTGAGTCGTGGATCGGTGTGTGCGGCAGTTCAGCGCATCATCTTGTGCTGATCAGTGCGTTCCAGGAGCTGGGTGAGGCGGACCTGTCGAGCCGCGAAGCGGTGTTCGATACCTTCCGCCGCCTGCACCCCGTGCTCAAGGAACACGCCTACCTCAACCCCAAGGAAGACGACGACGATCCTTACGAGTCCTCACAACTCAGTTGCCTGATTGCCAATGCATCGGGCATCTACGCGGTGTACTCGTATCGTGAAGTCTTCGCCTTCGACCGCTTCTGGGCGGCCGGGTCGGGGCGAGCTTATGCACTGGGCGCGATGTACGCTGCCTACAACGCGCAGGTGTCGGCTGAAGAGATTGCAAAGCTCGGCGTTCGCGCCGGGATGGAATTCGATACAGCCAGCGGTGGACCCATCGTGTCGTATGCGATGGCGCTGGACGTGAATATTGGTGCTTGATCAGAAATCTGGCCCACGGAGAACACAATGAGCCAACTCGTAGAAGTGAAAGTCCCGGATATCGGTGATTACAAGGGCGTGCCCGTCATCGAGGTGTTCGTCAAACCCGGCGACACCATCGGCATCGACGACCCGATTGCCTCGCTGGAATCGGACAAGGCCACCATGGAAGTACCTTCCACCGCTGCCGGTGTGATCAAGCAGGTGCTGGTCAAGGTCGGCGACCGCGTCAGCGAAGGCTCAGTGCTGATCAATGTTGAAGCCGTCGTTGGCGGCGCTGCCGAGGCTCCCAAGCCCGCAGCCGCCCCGGCGCCTGCACCCGCACCGGCTGCACCCGTCAGCGCCCCTGTTGCGGCAGGCAGCTACGCAGGCAAGGTGGATATCGAAACCGAAATGCTGGTGCTCGGCGCCGGCCCCGGCGGTTACTCCGCTGCCTTCCGCTCTGCCGACCTCGGCATGAAGACCGTGATGGTCGAGCGTTACGCCACCCTGGGCGGTGTCTGTCTCAACGTCGGTTGCATCCCGTCCAAGGCGCTGCTGCACGTGGCCGCCGTGATGGAAGAGGCCTCGCACTTCGCAGACGTGGGCGTGGCTTTTGCCGCCCCCAAGGTTGATCTCGACCGCCTGCGTGCGCACAAGGAAAAGGTCATCAGCAAGCTCACAACGGGCCTTGCCGGCATGGCCAAGGCACGCAAGGTCGAGCTGGTGCGCGGCTATGGCAACTTCCTCGATGCCAACCACCTCGAAGTTGAAATGACGGGCGGTGCCGGCCAGGACCGCACGGGCGAGAAGAAGGTCGTCAAGTTCCAGAAGTGCATCATCGCGGCTGGCTCGTCCGTCGTGAAGCTGCCCTTCATCCCCGAAGACCCGCGCATCGTCGACTCGACCGGCGCGCTCGAACTGCGCCAGATCCCCAAGCGCATGCTTGTGATCGGCGGCGGCATCATCGGTCTCGAAATGGCGACGGTGTATTCCACGCTGGGTGCGCGCATCGATGTCGTCGAAATGGCCGATGGCCTGATGGCCGGCCCGGATCGCGATCTGGTGAAGGTGTGGGAGAAGCAGAACCTGCATCGTTTCGACAAGATCATGCTGAAGACGCGCACCGTCGGTGTCACGGTTCGTCCTGACGGCATCCTCGTCAAGTTTGAAGGCGAACAGGCTCCTGCTGACGAGCAGAAGTACGACATGGTGCTGGTGGCCGTCGGCCGCAGCCCCAATGGCAAGAAGATCAGCGCCGAGAAGGCTGGCGTGGCAGTGACCGACCGCGGCTTCATCAACGTTGACAAGCAGCAGCGCACCAATGTCCCGCACATCTTCGCCATCGGCGACATCGTCGGCCAGCCCATGCTGGCGCACAAGGGCGTGCATGAAGCCCACGTTGCGGCTGAAGTCGCTGCGGGCGAAAAGCGCTACTTCGACGCATCGGTGATTCCGGGCGTCGCCTACACCGAGCCGGAAGTGGCCTGGGTCGGTGTCACCGAAGCCGAAGCCAAGGCTGCCGGTCGCAAGATCGGTGTTGGCAAGTTCCCGTGGGCCGCGTCGGGTCGCGCGATTGCCAACGGCTGCGACTACGGCTTCACCAAGCTGATCTTCGACGAAGAGACGCACCGCATCATCGGTGGCGGCATTGTCGGCCCCAACGCCGGCGACATGATTGGCGAGATCGCGCTGGGCATCGAGATGGGTGCTGACCCTGTCGACATCGCCAAGACCATTCACCCGCACCCGACGCTGGGCGAATCGATTGGTATGGCGGCTGAGGTGTTTGAAGGCACGTGTACTGACCTGCCTCCGATGAAGAAGAAGTAAGCAGTAACTGCTTCAACGAAAAGGGCTGCCAGCGGGCAGCCCTTTTTTTGCGTCGTTCACTTTCGCCGTCATTCCCGCGAACGCGGGAATCCACAGGCACGCCGCAGGCGTGTGGTTGTGCAGTTGGTTGTGGTGCGGGGTTGAAGAACCGCCTTTGCTGGCGCAAAGGTCCTCTGGATTCCGCGATTACCCTCTCCCCCAACCCCTCTCCCGCAAGCTGGAGAGGGGAGCGTCAAGCAGCTTCGCTTGTTGTAAAGCTGGCGGGAATGACGAGAGAGGGGGCTCAGCCGGAAGCTAGCTCTCCACGCGACGCCGCACGCAGCACCGATTCAAATTCACCAATCACCGCATCCCAGGTGATGGGCTCGACACGGCTGCGAGCGCGGCTGCGCACATGCTGGCGCAGTACGCTCTCGTCGGCCATGCGGCGGGCGGCTGCAATGAAGGCCTCTTCGTCGCGTACCGGAGCTGTGAGCCCGTGTTCGTTTTGCGTGATGAGCTCTGCTGCTGCAGCATCGTGGTAAGCGACAACAGCAAGGCCGCTGGCCATGGCTTCGGGCACGACGTTGCCATAGGTCTCGGTGAGGCTGGGGAACAGGAAGATGTCGGCGCTGGCGTAGTGCGCCGCTAGTTCCTCGCCACGTTTGGCGCCGGTAAAGACGTGATCAGGGTGCTGCTGCGCGAGCTTGCTGCGTGACGGTCCATCGCCGACCCAGACCATCTTTGCGTCCGGATGTTTTGCCTTGATGGCAGCGAAAGCGCGAGCAGCAAGATCGAGATTCTTCTCGGGCGCCAGGCGGCCCACGTTGAGCACGACCAGCGCGTCGTCGTCCGCTCCCCAGCTGCTGCGCAGTTCGGCGCTGCGCTTTGCAGGATCGAACAGGCGGGCGTCGACGCCACGTCCCAGCACGCGTGCTCCCGGCACTTTGTTGCGCGTCAGGCTGTCGACCAGCACGCGCGTGGGTGCCATGGTCGATACCGTGCGGCGGTGGAAGCGACGCAGTACGGCGCTGACGATGGGGCCGACAATCCCCGCGCCATAGTGTTTGCTGTAGCCGTCAAAATGCGTGTGGTAGCTCGATGTGACCGGCAGGCCCAGCTTGCGCGCCTGATTGAGCGCTGACCAGCCTAGCGGGCCTTCAGTCACTGCATGCACGACATCGGGACGCTGGTGCTCCCACAGTCGGCGCAGCGTGCCATCGGCGGGCAGGCCGAACTGCAGCCCCTTGTAGCCGGGGATCGGCAGCCCCTTCACGAGCACGTCGTTGTGTGACGCGTCCTTTGTGTCGTGCCCCTGGCGGGGACGCACGACCTGTACGCTGTGGCCTCGACTGCGCAGCCCCTCGACAAGGCGCGACACCGTCATCGCAACGCCATTCACTTCAGGTGGCCAGGTTTCCGTGACGAGGGTGACGCGCAACCTGTCGTTCATGTGAGCAGTTCTCCAGTGATGACACAGGTCCAGATGGCGACGACATTGACTAGGGAGATCAGTACCGCAGCACTGCCGATGTCCTTGGCGCGCTTGGAGAGGTTGTGCTTCTCCAGGCCGACACGATCCACGGTGGCCTCGACTGCCGAGTTGAGCAGTTCGACGATCAGCACCAGCAACACACTGCCGATCATCAGCGCGTGCCCGAGGCCCGAAACGGGAAGGAAGATGGCGACCGGTAGCAGGATGGCAGCCAGCAACACCTCTTGCCGGAAGGCATCCTCCAGTCGGTAGCACTCGCGAAGACCATCGATCGAGTAGCCGAAAGCGTTCAACAACCGTGTGATGCCTGTCTTGCCTTTGAAGGGGCTTTCCATTTTTTCTCCGTCTGCCGGGGCGGACACTTGCTGGGGTGAGCGGGTAGGCGGTGCCATGGTGATGACTCAGGGCTGCGTGATCGCGACGGTACTGCCTGAACTGGCGGAGCGGCGCGTGCTCAGCAGCGAGCGGTAAAGCTCGGCGAGACGTCCCGTCAGCGCGCTGTCGGACCACTGCCCGGCCCAGGCCAGGCCCTTGCTGCGCATCTCTTCGCGCAGTTGGGGGTTGCGCATCACACGCACCAACTCTTTGGCGAAGGTCTCAAGGTGCATCGGCGGCGCAATCGCGCCGGATTCCGGCGTCAGGATGTCGCACGTCCCCATCTCGGCGATGGCGATGACGGGCAGGCCCGCAGCCATGGCTTCGAGCAGCACAAGCCCCTGGGTCTCAGTGCGCGAGGCGAAGACGAACGCATCGGCCGCGGCGTAGCAATCCGGCAGTTCGGTGTGGCGATCGAGATAGCCGACGAAGCGCGCCGAATTGTTGAGCCCGAGGCTGTGCACGCGATCCTTGAGGTGATCGAGTGCGGGGCCCTCACCGGCAATCAGCAGCAGCAGGTCAGGCACGCTTGTCAGTGATTCGCGCAGTACGTCGATCAGGAAGTCGATGTTTTTTTCATGCGCGGCGCGCCCTACGTAGAGCGCCACAGGGCGATCATCTGCAATGTCGTAGTGGGCACGGAAGCGGCTGCGTTGTCCGGCATGAAAGCGGCTCAGCGGAATGCCCGTCGGCAGCACATGCATGGGTCGTGTCACACCGTACTCGCGCAAGCGTTCCGCCATGGGCGAGGAGGGCACGATCACTGCATCCAGCCCATTGCACTGCGAACGTGAGATGCGACGCGCCAGGCCCTTCAGCCAGGACGAGGGCACGCCCTTGGCATAGTGGTGCAGGTATTCCTCGAACAGCGTGTGATAGCTCGCCGTGACCGGCAGGCCGAAAGCCCGCGCGGCGGCCATGCCCGCGCCATGGGCACAGAAGGGCGTCTGGATGTGCACCACGTCGCAATCGCGTGCAGCCTCAAGCGCCGCCTTGCGAAAGCGCGAGGGCAGCACAAAGCGGTCTTCCGGGTCCATAGGCACCCGCCACGAAGGTAGCCGTGTGAAGCCCGGCTCGCTCGCCTCGCCGTCGTATTGCGGTGCAATCAGCACACTGTCGATGCCGATGTGCGATAGCTGCTGCCGGTAAGTCTGGATCGCCGTCGACACCCCGTTGACGCGGGGAAAGTAGACATCGGACAGCATGAGCACGCGCATCAGGTTTCTCCTGCCAGCAGTTCTTCTTCGGTTTTGGAATCAGTCGCCAGGGCTTCGCGCCAGGCAACGAGCTCAAGCCGTCCGTCCAGGTGCTCGACGATGCCGGTGCAGCTGTCGACCCAGTCACCGCAGTTCACATAGGTCAGCCCCTCCACCTCGCGGATCGCCGCCCAGTGGATGTGGCCACAGATCACGCCATCCAGTCCGCGCGACTGGGCGCTGTGAATCACGCTCTCTTCAAAGTCGAAGATGAACTGCAGCGCCGTCTTCACTTTGCGTTTGGCATAGGCTGCCAGCGACCAGTAACCCACCATGCCCAGTTGGCGCCGCACCCAGGACAGCCAGACGTTCAAGCGCACCAGCAGGTTGTAGGAGATGTCGCCCAGCACGGCGACCCACTTGTGGTAGCGCGTCACCTGATCGAACTCGTCGCCATGCACGAGCAGATAGCGCTTGCCATCGGCTGCGGTGTGCACCCATTCACGTTCGAGGCGAATGCCGCCGAAATCCGTGCCGCAGTAGTCGCGCAGCGCTTCGTCGTGATTGCCGGGGATGAAGATGATCTCTTCGCCATGCCGCGCACGGCGCAACATTTTCTGCACCACCGTGTTCTGGGCCGGGCTCCAGTTGATCGAGCGCTTCATCGCCCAGAAGTCGATGATGTCGCCGATCAGGAACACCTTGTCGGCCGGGTGTTCACGCAGGAAGTCGAGAAGTCGTTCAGCCTGGCAAGCACGCGTGCCGAGGTGAATGTCCGAGAGAAAGAGAGACCGTACGCGGGGCATGCGGCGCATTCTCGCGAGCAATTGTTGCGTTTTGATGATGGTTCAAAGAGCGTCGCAACATTCCACACTGTCCGGCCAGGAGACGCCTGCGTGAACAGAAGCTCGTCAGACCCCAATGCCGGTGCATTCGAACGCATCGACACACGCATCGCTGAACTCGGCGACTGTCGTGGCGAAAAGCTGGCTGCCTTGTGCGCCATCATTCTCGATGCGGCGCCAGGCGTTGATGAAGAATGCAAGTGGAGCGCCCCGTGTGGTCGCACCACGGCATCCTCTGCACGGGCGAGACCTACAATGCTGCCGTCAAGCTCACTTTCCCCAAGGGTGATTCGCTTGCCGATCCGGCAGGCCTCTTCAACTCCAGCCTCGAAGGCAAGGTGCGGCGCGCAATTGAATGCAGTGACGGTAAGAAGCTGGACAAGAGGACACTGAAGGCACTCTTCAAGACAGCGGCAAAGTTGAACGACAGCGCTACCTGAGCGCTCCGCGCAAAGTCTCACGCTGGGCATGTGTCAGCGCTTCCTTGCTCAGCACAAATTCCGCGCTGCCGTCGGGCCTGCAATCTGACCGATGACTTCGCCTGCGAGTACGGCAAGCAGATCCAGCAGCGAATCATTTGTGCAGAAGCTGGGCGGTACCGGCCAGTCCTGCACGCTGTCGCCAAGCTTCATGTGCCAGGGAACGAGGCGTCCGTTGTCGGGATTGCGGAACACGCTGCAGCGATGCCCCCTTGAGCGCGTGAGAAGTTTGCGGCACTCCAAGTTTTCGCAGACAGGGCGGCGCCGCGCAGGTGATCAGCTGCATGGTGAACAGGCGCCGCGCGATGAGTCCCTCCTGAGGTGAGGCGCCGAGGCGGAAGCCCACGTCTAAGCGATCCTTGACCCAGTTGCCGATGCTGTCGTCGAGCTGAATATCGGTCTGCATTTCGGGATACAGACGGCAGCGCTCCTCCAGTACCGAGCTGATCACGGAGTGCAGCACCGAACGCGGGCCGACGATGCGCGGCAGCCCGGAGCTGTCTTCGCGCGTTTGCCGCGCGCTCAGCATTACCCTGCGATTCCAAAGCCAAATCAACGTCACTGGATTTCCGCGCCCGCGGGATTGACGGCATTTACAGGCTGTGATGGTGAGTTGGTGCGGGTGTGCGGCATTTCCCCCTATCCCGCCCCTGACGGAGCACCCCGCTGCGGGGCCCACGTCTGGCATTGCACTGCCAGACGGCTACGCAAGCGTACGGCATACCGCACGAAACCCATACTTCGCCCCTCAGTGCGAGGGAACTGCAGCGACCGGGCCTGGTTCGCTTTAGTGCGTCACCAGCGGCAGCCCGACGTAGTTTTCGGCGAGGGTGCGCTGGGCGGCGGGGGAGTCGAAGAGGTAGGCGAGTTCGGCTTCCTGCATGCGCTCCCCGAAGCCGCCGCCCTCGGGGAAGCGGTGCATGAGGCTGGTGAACCACCAGGAGAAGCGTTCGGCTTTCCAGACGCGGGCGAGGGCGTGCTGGGAGTAGTGGTCTAGGCCGGCATCCGATCGTTCGGTGTAATGCTCGATGAGTGCGCTGGAGAGGTATTGCACGTCTGACGCGGCGAGGTTGAGGCCTTTGGCGCCGGTGGGGGGCACGATGTGGGCGGCATCGCCGGCGAGGAAGAGGCGGCCGAAGCGCATGGGTTCGGCGACGAAGCTGCGAAGGGGGGCAACGCTTTTTTCGATGGAAGGGCCGGTGACGAGGTGGGCGGCGGTCTCGGGGTCGAGGCGGCGGCGCAGTTCGGCCCAGAAAGCTTCGTCGCTCCAGTGCTCAGACCCGTCGCCAAGCGAGCATTGCAGGTAGTAGCGGCTACGGGTGGGGGAACGCATGCTGCAGAGGGCGAAGCCGCGCGGGCTGCGCACATAGATGAGTTCGTGCGAGACGGGTGGCACGTCGGCGAGCAGCCCGAGCCAGCCGAAAGGGTAGACCTTTTCGAAGGTCTGGATGGCGCCGGGGGGTACGCTGGCTCGGCAGACGCCGTGGTAGCCGTCGCAGCCGGCGATGAAGTCGCAGTGGATGCGTTGCTCGACGCCGTTGCGCGTGAAGCTGACCCAGGGGCGTGGGCCGTCGAAGTCGTGGATGGCGGTGCTCTGTGCTTCGTAGAGGGTGCTGAGGCCGGCGGCGTCGCGTGCGGCCATGAGGTCGCGGGTGATTTCGGTCTGGCCGTAGACGGTGACGTGTTTGCCGCCGGTGAGGGTGCTGAGGTCGATGCGGTGGCGGTGGCCGGCGACGCTGAGGTCGAAGCCGTCGTGCTGAAGGCCTTCGCGGTGCATGCGTTCGCCGACGCCTGCGGCGTCGAGCGCGTCGGCGGTGGTCTGTTCGATGACGCCGGCACGGATGCGGCCCAGCACGTGTTCGGCACTCTGGCGTTCGATGATGATGTTGTCGACACCCGCGCGGTGCAGGATCTGCCCAAGCAGCAGGCCCGAGGGGCCGGCGCCGATGATGGCCACCTGTGCGCGCATGGTGCTGGCAGTGCTATGGGCGCTCATTAGGCGAACTCCTCGGTGTCGACTTCGGCCTGGCTGGCGGTGTTGTAGCGGCCGCCTTGTATCGAGAGCGGAGCGAGCACGCCTTCGATCTGCAGGAGCAGCGCGGCGTCGGGTTTGATGTGCTGAGCGGAGATGTTCTCTTCGAGGTGGGCGATCTGCGTGGTGCCGGGGATGGGCAGCACGTTGTCGCCGCGCGTGAGCAGCCAGGCCAGCGCCAACTGGGCGAGGCTGTAGCCCGAGGCTTGGGTGAATGCCTGCACCTGGTCAAGCAGGGCGAGGTTGCGGGTGTAGCGCTCGGGCGCGAAGCGCGGCATGGTGGCGCGGATGTCTTTGGCATTGAGCGTCGATGGATCGCGCAGCTTGCCGGCGAGAAAACCGCGCCCCATGGGACTGAAGGCGACGAAGGCAACGCCCAGCTCGCGGCAAGCCTGCAGGGCGCCGAGCTCGGGGTTGCGCGTCCACAGCGAGTATTCGGATTGCAGTGCGGCTATCGGGTGCACGGCATGCGCACGGCGCAGCGTGGCGGCGGAGACTTCGGAGAGGCCGATGGCGCCGATCTTGCCGTCGCGCACGAGGTCGGCGAGTGCGCCGACGCTCTCTTCGATGGGCAGGGATTTGTCCCAGCGGTGCAGGGTGTAGAGGTCGATGTGGTCGGTGCGCAGGCGACGCAGGCTGTCTTCGCAAGTGGCCTTGATGGTGGCAGCTCGGCCGTCGATGACGCGTGTGCCATTCACGCCCTGCATGCCGCATTTGCTGGCGAGGAAGATCTGCTGGCGATGAGGGGAGAGCACTTTGCCGACGAGCTCTTCGTTGGCGCCAAAGCCATACAGCGCGGCGGTGTCGAAGTGGGTGACGCCGAGGTCTAGCGCGCGCAGCAGCAGGCGCTCGGCTTCTTCAAAGGGCGGTGGTGTGCCGTAGGCGTGGCTGAGATTCATGCAGCCCAGCCCGATGGCGGAGACGGCGTGGCCTGCGAGGTGTCGGGCGGTGGGCATGATTGTTTGCGTCATTCCGTGGAAAGGGTTTGGCTGCGCCGCGAACGTTGCAGTTCCCTCTTCTTGAGGAGAGGGTGGCGCGGTGCGCCGGGAGAGGTGAGATCGCACGCATCCTGAAACGGGAGGTTTGTAAGCGTGTGGAACATTTCCCCTCTCCCGCCCCTCACGGGGCACCCTCTCCCCAAGGGAGAGGGAACTGCAACGTGCTGGCCCGCTTTACTTGGCTGCCGCGTGCTTGGCGATCAGTGCTTTTGCGGTGTCGAGCATCTTCTGCCCGTCAGCGCCCTTGCCCTTCATCTCTTCAACCCAGTCAGCAGCGAGCTTGTTGCCGAGTGCCTTCCACGATGCCAGCTCGCTGGCGGAAATCGTGTTGTGCGTGTTCTTCAGCGTGAGCTTCTTGCCTTCGGCATCGGCCGCAAGGAAGGCCTTGCCGGCGTTGCCGGAAGGCGTAATGCCGCTGTTGTTATCGATGACCTTCTTGAGGTCAGCGGGCAGCGAGTCGTATTTCGCTTTGTTCATGGCGAGCACGAAGGTGGAGGTGTAGAAGGAGGCTTCGGCGGGGTCGGTCTCGGAGTGGAACTTCACGAGTTCCTGGATCTTGACCGAGGGCACGACTTCGTACGGCACCACGGCGCCGTCGATGACGCCCTTCGACAGCGCATCGCCCACCTGCGGTACGGGCATGCTGACCGGCGTGGCACCGAGCATGGCGATGAACTTGTTGGTCATGCGCGTGGGTGCGCGCAGCTTGAGGCCGCGCAGGTCGGCCATGGTCTTCACGGGTTTGCTGGTCATGTGGAACACACCGTCACCGTGCACGTGGAAGGCGATGGGCTTCACGTCCTTGAACTCGGTCATGGAAAATTGCTGCGTGTATTCCCACAGGGCTTTGGAGGTGGCTTCCGGGTTCTGCATCATGAAGGGCAGTTCGAAGGCTTCGAGCGAGGGGAAGCGGCCGGCGGTGTAGCCGGGCAGGGTCCACACGAGGTCGACTACGCCATCGCGCACTTGCTCGATGAGCTGGGGTGGCGTGCCACCGAGCTGCATCGACGAGAAGATCTGACACTTCATGCGGTTGTTCGATTCGGCGGCGATCTTGTCGCACCAGGGTTGCAGCAGCATGGTTTGCGCGTAGGAGCTGGCGGGCAGG
This sequence comes from Viridibacterium curvum, assembly GCF_039544165.1. NCBI lineage: Bacteria > Pseudomonadati > Pseudomonadota > Betaproteobacteria > Rhodocyclales > Rhodocyclaceae > Viridibacterium > Viridibacterium curvum. Next base: position 239,044 of record NZ_BAABLD010000017.1, on the reverse strand, counting down.
AAGTGGTGCAGCTTGAGCACGACGGCCTCTTGCGCCATTGACGATAAGGGCAGCAGGGCGGCCGCGATGCTGGCCAGGGCGAAACGGATGGTGGTGTTCATGTCTGTCTCCTCTGTGGGCGTTGGGTGGAGTTGGGCGGCGGCGGTCTGGAGTGACCTCTACGTGAGCCGATGCACGAGCCACAGCGAGAGCGCCGGGAACATGATCAGCAGGGAAAGGCGGATGGCGTCGGTGGCGAGGAAGGGCACCACGCCTTTGTAGGTCTCGGCCATGGGTACGTCCTTGGCGAGCCCGTTCATGATGTAGACGTTGAGGCCCACGGGCGGGAAGATCATGCCGATCTCGCACACGGTGAGGATGAGGATGCCGAACCACAGCGCCTTGTCGGCAGGCATGAGGCCAAAGAAGTCCATGCCCATGATGACGGGGAACAGCGTGGGCACCGTGAGCAGGATCATCGACATCTCGTCCATCACGCAGCCGAGCAGGATGTAGAAAATCATGATGCCGGCCATGACGATGACGGGCGATATCTGCATGTGGGCAACGAGGTCGGAGAGCTGCATCGGCAACTGCGACAGCGCGAGCGCGGCGTTGATCATGTCCGCACCGATGAAGATCATGAAGATCATGCCGCTGGTTTGCGCAGCAGTGCGCACGGCATTGACGAAGCGGGAGCGATCCATGTCGCCACGCAGCAGCGTGATGGCGAAGGTGAGAATGTTGCCGATGGCGGCGCCTTCAGTTGCCGTGAACAGCCCGCCGTAGATGCCGCCGAACACCACGAAGAAGATGGCGAGGATGGGCCACACCCTGGCTCCGGAGGCGAGCACTTCGCTGAGCGGGGCGGCCTTGGCTGGTGGTGCCTGGTCGGGGTGCAGGCGCACCATGATGGCAATCGCGGCGAGGTAGCCGATGGCAGCAAGCAGCGCGGGGATGTAGGCCGCGAGGAACATCTTGGTGATGTTCTGCTCGGTGAGGATGGCGTAGACCATCAGCGTGACCGAGGGCGGCAGCAGCACACCCATGGTGCCGCCGGTGGCGAGTACGGCAGTAGCGAGGCGCCCGGTGTAACCGATGCGGCGCATCTCGGGATACGCGACCTGCGCGATGGTGGCCGTGGTGGCGACCGTGCTGCCCGAGATAGAGCCGAAGGCCGCACAGGCGAGGATGCCGGCCATGGCCATGCCGCCCTTGAAGCGGCCGAGCAGGGCGTTGGCAAAATCGAACAGCGCTTTTGACAACCCGCCCTGCACGGCGAATGCGCCCATGAGCATGAAGAGCGGAATAACCGAGAGGTCGTACACCGACACGCGGCCATACACAGCGCCCTTGAGGTGAGCGAGCAGCGGATGCCAGCCGGATAGCATGAGGTAGCCGATGGCGCCGGGCACGAACATGGAGATGGCGATGGGGACGCGGATCCCCATCAGTACGAGCATGAGGGCGAAGACGGAGAGGCCGATTTGCATCGAAGTCATGCCGCGTCTCCGGTCGTTGTGGCTTGACGGCAGAGGCGTTCCCATTGCCACTGAAGCTGACGGATGCCGACCACGATGCTTAGCAGCAGGCCCGGCAGCATCAGCGTGTAGGGCCACCACAAGGGGATGTCCATGAGCATGGAGCGCTCGCCCGCGGCCTTGATGTCGATGCCACCGACAGCGACGCGCCACAGGATCAGCGCCATCACCACGGTGTAGAGCAGGGTGCCGAAGGCATCCATGAAGCCCTGCGTGCGCGGCGATGCGTTGGTGGTGAAGAAGTCCACCATGATGTTGGCGCGGCGGTGCTGTGTGTAGGGCAGGAAGGAGGCGACGACGACGGCGCAGCCGAGCTGTACGAGTTCGATATCACCCAGGATGGGGTGCGAGAAGAAGGCGCGGCCGACGACGCTGACCACCGTCATGCAGGCAATTGCGACGAGTACTGCGCCGCCGATTGCCGCGCTGATGTCGCAGAGGCGATCTATCACGCGGTCGGGCGTGGCGTCGCTGAGTGGGGTGTTCAAGTGTGTCTCCCTGTTGTTGTCATGACCGGGGCTTCAGCCTTTGAGCTGTTGCTCCAGTTTGTGCAGCACTTCGTAGCAGGGCAGTACCTGCGCGACGCTGGCGTTGGGCTCGCGACCTTCGATGATCGCTGCGAAGAATTCGCGGTCCTGCAGTTCGATGCCGTTCATGGAGACGTCGACCTGCGACAGGTCGACCTTCTCTTCCTTGCCGTTGAAGAGGTCGTCGTAGCGCGCGAGGTACGTGCCGCTGTCGCCGATGTAGCGGAAGAAGGTGCCGAGCGGTCCGTCGTTGTTGAACGACAGCGACAGCGTGCAGATCGCGCCGTTGGCGGCCTTGAGCTGGATCGACATGTCCATGGCGATGCCCAGCGTGGGGTGGATCGGGCCCTGGATGGCGTTGGCCTGCACGATGGGGCTGCGCGTCTGGTAGGCGAAGAGGTCGACGGTGTGCGCGGCGTGGTGCCACAGCAGGTGGTCGGTCCAGCTGCGCGGCTGGCCCAGTGCGTTCATGTTGGTGCGGCGGAAGAAGTAGGTCTGCACATCCATCTGCTGGATCTTGAATTCGCCCGACACGATGCGGCTGCGCACCCACTGGTGGCTGGGGTTGAAGCGGCGCGTGTGGCCGCACATGGCCACGAGTTTTTTCTCTTGCTGCAGGGCGACGACGGCCTGCGCATCGGCGAGTGAATCGGCGAGCGGGATCTCGACCTGCACATGCTTGCCGGCCTTGAGGCACTGGATGGCTTGCGCGGCGTGCATCTGCGTCGGGGTGCAGAGGATCACGGCGTCAAGGCCGGGCAGGGCGAGGCTTTCGGAAAGCTCGGTCGTGCAGTGTCCGATGCCGTACTTCGCGGCGATCTCGCGCGTCTTGTCGAGCTCGCGGCTGACGAGGGAAACGACCTGTACGTCAGAGATGTTGCGGATGGCGTCGAGATGCTTGATGCCGAATGCGCCGGCACCGGCGAGGGCAACCTTGATGGTGGATGACATGTCAGTTCTCCCCTACGCCGTCATTCCCGCGAAGGCGGGAATCCAGCGACTTGCTGCATGCGATGCAAACGACACTGGATTCCCGCCTTCGCGGGAATGACGGAAGTGTGGTTGGCTGGATGCTCACTTGGCTTCCTCCAGAATCAGATGTCCCACCGCTGTATTCGATGCTGGCACGTGGTAGAAGCGGTGCTTCACCCTGGGCGCCTTGCCACCGGCCACGTCGGCCATCGCGCCGCGTGCAATGAGCCACATGACGAGTTCGATGCCTTCACTGCCGGCTTCGCGCACGTATTCGATGTGCGGGACTTGCGACAGGCCGGCGGGGTCTTCGATGAGGCGGTCGAGGAAGCGGTTGTCCCACTCGCGGTTGATGAGGCCGGCGCGCGGGCCTTGCAGCTGGTGCGTCATGCCGCCCGTGCCCCAGATGTGCACGTTGATGTCTTCATCCCAGGACTCGATGGCGCGGCGGATGGCCTGGCCGATCTGGAAGCAGCGATTGCCCGAGGGAACCGGGTACTGCACGACGTTGACGGCGAAGGGGATGACACGGAAAGGCCAGCGGCCATCTTTGGGCACTTCGCCGCACATCAGCGACAGCGGCACGGTGAAGCCGTGGTCGATGGGCAGGCGATTGACGAGGGTGAGGTCGAAGTCTTCCTGGATGACGCTCTGTGCGATGTGTGCAGCCAACTCGGCATGACCTTCGGCGGCGGGCACGGGGCGCGGACCCCAGCCTTCATCGGCCACGGGGTAGTGAGCGGCTGTGCCCAGCGCGAAGGTGGGAATGAAGTCGAGGCTGAAGGCGTTAGCGTGATCGTTGTAGACGAGGAAGACGACGTCGGGCGTGTTGTCCTTCATCCACTGGCGGCTGAATTCGTAACCGGCGAACAGGGGCTGCCAGTAGGGTTCGTGCGTCTTGCCCAGGTCCATGGCCGCGCCGATGGCGGGCACGTGCGAGGTGAAGACGCTTGCTGTGATGCGTGCCATCAGTTGTTCTCCTTTTGCTTCTTTGCATCCCACTCGTGCTGATAGCGATTGCCTTCGATGGGACGCCCACCCGAGATCATCATCGCGCGGTAGTCCTCTTCGCTCATACCGGTCATGCTGCCCGCCATTTGCTGGAAGCTCTTGCCGTCGGTGGCGCCGATCTTGGCGAGGAAGTAGATGTTGCCGCCGTTGGCAATGCAGCGATTCAGATCGCGAGCGAGCACGGCCAGCTTCTGCTCTTCGGTCATTGCCCATTCGTCGAGATAGGCGCGTTCATTGGCTTTGAAGCGCTCGCGGTTCTCGGGTTGCATGAGCGACATGCAGAACTGGTTGAGCCAGTAACCCTTGCGCGATTCTTCTGCGTCGAAGATGGTTGTGCCGGGGATGTCTTTGTAGGGTTTATCGAGCGGCATCAGCAAGCCTCCGGGTTCTTTGCCGTCATTCCCGCGGACGCGGGAATCCAAAGGGCCATTGCGTCAGCAATGGCGGTTTTTTTTGCTGTCTGTTGTTGTGTGGGTAAGGAAACTCGCCTGCGGCGAGGCTGTGGATTCCCGCCTTCGCGGGAATGACGGGATGAGAGGTAGGGTGGGCTCGGTGAGCCCACGCGTAGTCGACGCACCTTGCAGAACCGCGTGGGCACACCGTGCCCACCCTACGAGTGTGTGATGGCTCATCGCACCTCCTCCGGCCAGTACAAACGCATCGGGTTGTCCACCAGCAACTTCCGTTGCAGCTCAGCCGTCACCGCAATGTGCGGGATGAAGTCGACCAGCAGCCCATCGTCCGGCATGTGATCCTTGAGATTGGGGTGCGGCCAGTCGGCGCCCCACAGCACGCGATCCGGGAACTGTTCGACGACGCGGCGTGCAAAGGGGATCACATCGCGATAAGCGTTTCGCTCGCCGTCCAGCGCTGGCGGGCCAGACTTTGACAGGCGCTCGGGGCAGCTGACCTTGCTCCACACATTGGGGTGCTCGGCCATGAAGCGCATGAACAGGCCGAACTCGGGGCCGTCGATGGGCTTGCTGACATCGGGTCGGCCCATGTGATCGACGACCACGATGGTGGGCAGGGCGGTGAAGAAGTCCCACAGCTCGGGCAGGTCTTGCGCTTCGAAGTAGATGACGACGTGCCAGCCGAGCAAGGCGATGCGACTGGCGATCTCCATGAGCTCGTCGCGCGGCGTGAAGTCGACGAGGCGCTTGACGAAGTTGAAGCGCACGCCGCGCACGCCGGCTGCGTGCAGCTCTTCGAGCTCCTTGTCGCTGATGCTGCGGCGTACTGTCGCGACACCACGAGCCTTGCCCTGTGAAGCGATGCAGGCATCGACCATGGCGCGGTTGTCGGCACCGTGACAGGTGGCCTGCACGATGACGTTGCGTGCGAAACCCAGGTGATCGCGCAGCGCGAAGAGCTGGGCTTTCGATGCATCGCAGGGAGTGTATTTGCGTTCCGACGCGAAGGGGAATTCCGCGCCGGGGCCGAAGACGTGGCAATGCGCATCCACTGCGCCCGGTGGCGGCGTGAAGTGCGGCTTGCTGGGGCCGGCGTACCAGTCGAGCCAGCCCGGTGTTTTTTCAAAAGTGCTCATGTTTGTCATTGCTTTGTGAATGGCGCCCGCGCGCGGATTCCGTCATTCCCGCGCAGGCGGGAATCCAGTGTCTTTCCCGTGGCGTGCCAATGGCGGCAAGTCGCTGGATCCCCGCTTTCGCGGGGATGACGATGGGGGAGTGTTGGGTTTGTTCGCCATGGCATCAGTCGATGTACTTGAGGCCGGCTTTTTCAAGCGGCTCGCGCATCTTGTAGAGGTCCAGGCCCAGCACGCCAGCGGCGAACTTGGCGCGCTTCTCGCCTTCTAGGTTTTCGCGCGCTTCGGCAGCATCAGCGACCTGTTGCGCCATCGCGGCAGGCACGACGACCACACCGTCACTGTCCGCAATCACCACATCGCCCGGTGTGACGAGTGCACCGGCGCAGACCACGGGGATGTTCACCGAGCCCAGCGTGGCCTTGATCGTGCCCTTGGCGTTGATGGCTTTCGAGAAGACGGGGAAGTCCATCTTCTGCAGCTCGTCGACATCGCGCACACCGCCATCGATGATCAGCCCGCGTGCGCCGCGTGCCTTGAACGAGGTGGCGAGCAGGTCGCCGAAGAAGCCGTCGCTGTTGTCGGTGGTGCAGGCGGCCACTGCGACATCGCCGGGCTGCAGCTGTTCGGCGGCGACGTGCATCATCCAGTTGTCGCCGGGTTGCAGCAGGATGGTGATGGCCGTGCCGCAGATCTTCGCGCCGGGCCAGACGGGACGCATGTAGGGCTGCATGAGGCCGGTGCGGCCCATGGCTTCGTGGATGGTGGCGACGCCGAAGCGCGAGAGCTTTTCGACGGCGGCAGCATCGGTGCGCACGATCTTGCGTTTGACGATGCCGAGCTGGTTCATGAGTGGGGCCATGCCGGTTTCCTTATTTGCCACGTGCTTTGAGCGCTGCATCGAGACGCGGATAGACGCGTCGCGCGTTGCCCTCGTAGATCTTGTAGCGCGCTTCGGGTTCGATGCTGGTGGCGTCGATGTAGCGTTTGGTGTCGTCGTAGTTGTGGCCTGTTTCCGGGTCGATGCCGCGCACGGCGCCGATCATCTCGCTGGCGAACAGGATGTTGTTGATGGGGATCACCCGCGTCAGCAGGTCGATGCCGGGTTGGTGATACACGCAGGTGTCGAAGAAGATGTTGTTCAGCAGGTGCTCGGTGAGGAGTGGTTTCTTGAGCTCTTGCGCGAGGCCGCGATAGCGACCCCAGTGGTAGGGCACGGCGCCGCCGCCGTGCGGGATGACGAACTTGAGTGTCGGAAAATCCTTGAATAGGTCGCCCGTCAGGCACTGCATGAAGGCCGTGGTGTCGGCGTTGATGTAGTGCGCGCCGGTGGTGTGGAAACAGGCGTTGCAACTGGTGCTGACATGCACCATCGCCGGGATGTCGTACTCGACCATCTTTTCGTAGAGGGGGTACCAGTGGCGGTCAGTCAGCGGCGGCGAGGTCCAGTGACCGCCGGAAGGGTCGGGGTTGAGGTTGATGCCGACGAAGCCATAGGCCTTGATGCAGCGCTCCAGCTCGGGAATGCAGGTCGCGGGATCGACGCCCGGTGATTGCGGCAGCATCGCGGCGCCAATGAAGTTGTCGGGGAAGAGTTGCGCGACACGGTGGCACAGCTCGTTGCAGATCGCCGCCCAGGTGGCAGAGACCTGGAAGTCGCCGATGTGGTGCGCCATGAAGCTGGCGCGCGGCGAGAAGATGGTTAGGTCGGAGCCGCGCTGCCTCATCAGCTTGAGCTGATTTGCCTCGATGGATTCGCGCAATTCGTCGTCGCTGATTTTCAGCTCGGACACGCGTGGCATGACACCGGAGTCCGTGATGCCGGCGATCTGGCGGTTGCGCCACTCTTCGAGTGACTTTGGCGCCGTTGTGTAATGACCATGACAGTCGATAATCATTATGAGAGCCCCGATTTCGTAACGCCGTGTTGTTTCACGGGCGACATGCCGTGCCGGTTCACGATCTCTGCCGCATCCGCTGAATGCATGAAGCGTATGAACTCCTGCACTTCTCGCTGTCGTGTGGTGGTCGCGCCGATGGCGGTGGAAAAGGTCGAGTTGATCTCGCAACCGGGCGGCAGCAGGCCCAGTACGCGCACACCAGGTACGTTTTTCAGTTCGCTGAGCTGCTGGATGCCGATGCCTACCCGCCCATCAGCGACGAGGTGGGCAACCGAGACGCCAGCGGGGGCCTGTGTGAGTTGTGTGCGCATCTGGTCCTGAATGCCCCAGCGCTCGAAGAGCTTCAGCAAGGCAGTGCCGCTCGGGCCAGTGGAGTAGCCCACGCGATGCGCCAGTACGGCCTCGCGAAAACTGTGTTCGCTTTCGACGTCCACATTCGCTGCGTCTTCGCGCATTGCAATCGCTACGCTGGAGTGCACCCAGTCCTCGTCGCTGCCGGCGACGACATGACCAGAAGCCGCGAGAATGTCGATGGCATCGCGAGCGAGTACTACGATGTCGAAGCAAGCGCCCGCCTGCAACTTCTTGACGGCATCCACCCCACCCATCGAAGTGATCTGCACGTCGAAGTTGGCTCGCGATGAGAACGCCTGCGTCACATCGGTGAGCAGCAAGCGCGTAGCCATGGATGAAACGCCTGTCACTGTCATTCGGATTGCCCGTGTCTCTCTCGTTGTACTTCCGTCGTTGCCGGGAAGATCTCTGCGTCGTGAGGGAAGCGACTTACTCCTCACGCGCCAAAGGCTGAGCGCATTGTGGGAGCCGCGAGGTTCCTGCGTAAGCGTTGTGGCTCGCTAACTGATATAGCAAGGTGATATAACTATGCCTCTGATATGCGGGTTTCCCCGGGTGCGAGCATGGATCTGAAGCAGCTCGAATACTTCGTGCGTGTGGCCGAGTTAGGCAGTTTTACGCGAGCGGCGCAGGCCCTGGATGTGGCCCAGCCAGCGCTCAGTCGCCAGGTGCGCCTGCTGGAGGTGGAGCTGCGCCAGACCCTGCTTTTGCGCAATGGCCGTGGAGCCACGCCGACCGAGGCCGGGCAACTGCTGCTGGAGCACGGGCGCGGCATCCTGCACCAGTTGGCGCGGCTGCGCGAGGAACTGGGGCGTGCGCGTGGTGGGCTGGCGGGCCACGTGGCGCTGGGCTTGCCGCCCAGCGTAGCGCGCGTGCTGGCGGTGCCGTTCACACGGGCTTTCCGGCAGCGTTTTCCGCAGGCACGCGTATCGATCAGCGAGGGACTGACAGTGGGCTTGCAGGATGCCTTGCTGATGGGGCATGCGGACATTGTCGTGCTCTACAACCCGACGCCGCGGCAGGGGGTCGAGACGAGTTATCTCGCCGAAGAAGAGCTGGTCTTCGTCGAGGCGCGCCCTCCGGGCTTGCAGGAGGACCCGCCGCCCGAGCCACTGAGCATGCAGGAGCTGGCCGGGCGGGCGTTGGTGATTCCGCGCCAGCCGAATGCCATCCGCAAGCTGGTGGAGGCGAGTATGGTCGAGGCGGGCGTGCTGCCGCGCATTGCACTGGAAATTGACGGCGTGGCGGCGATTCTCGATCTGGTGGAGGACGGCGCGGGCGGGGCCGTACTGTCGCGCCACGCCGTGCAGCGCTCTGGTAAGCCGTCTGCTTTTGCGATCCGTCCCATCCGTCTGGCGGGCGGGGGGGTGATGAAGATTTCGCTGGCTGTGGGCGTCAGCGCGCAGCGCCCGGCAACCGAGCTACAGCGGCAGACGGTGGCCTTGTTGCAGGAGATCACTCAGTTCCTGTTGGCGAGCTGAAGCGTCGCGAATGTCGCGCGAAGCGATTCGCAGCGTAAAATGCTGCTAAGCAGTAAATCCCCCTCAACTGGAGCAAGTCATGGAAAACATCGTGATCGTGGGTGCCGTGCGTACGGCAGTGGGCAAGTTTGGTGGCGCGCTGGCCAAAGTGCCCGCGGCAGAACTGGGTGCAACAGTCATTCGCGGCCTGCTGGCCAAGACAGGCGTGTCCGGTGACCAGATCAGTGACGTGCTCCTCGGTCAGGTGCTGACCGCAGGCGTTGGCCAGAACCCGGCGCGCCAGGCTGTGATCCGCGCTGGCCTGCCGGAAGGCGTGCCGGGCATGACGATCAACATGGTTTGTGGCTCCGGCCTGCGCGCCGTGATGCTGGCTGCGCAAGCCATCAAGAGTGGCGACGCAGAGATCGTCATCGCCGGGGGGCAGGAAAACATGTCGGCCAGCCCGCACGTGCTGAACGGCTCGCGCGACGGTTTCCGCATGGGCGACGCCAAGCTCGTCGATACCATGATCAACGATGGCCTGTGGGACGTGTACAACCAGTACCACATGGGTGTCACGGCCGAGAATCTGGCCAAGAAATACAGCATCAGCCGCGAAGAGCAGGACGCTTTCGCCGCCGCTTCGCAACAGAAGGCGGAAGCCGCGCAGAAGGCCGGCAAGTTCAAGGACGAAATCGTGCCCGTGGTGATCGCGTCGAAGAAGGGTGACGTGATTGTCGACGCCGACGAATACATCAAGTACGGCACCACGGTGGAATCGCTGGCCGGCCTCAAGCCCGCCTTTGACAAGGCCGGCACGGTGACCGCTGGCAATGCCTCCGGCATCAACGACGGCGCGGCTGCCGTGATGGTGATGACGGAGAGCAAGGCCAAGGCACTGGGCCTGCCCATCCTCGCCGTGATCGCTTCCTACGCCACTGCTGGTGTCGACCCCGCCATCATGGGCATCGGCCCGGCACCGGCATCGCGCCGCGCGCTGCAGAAGGCTGGCTGGACCATCGACACGCCCGACGTGATGGAAATCAACGAAGCCTTTGCCGCCCAGGCCATAGCCGTGAACAAGGAGATGGAGTGGGACACCTCTAAGATCAACCTGAATGGCGGCGCAATCGCCATCGGCCACCCGATCGGTGCATCGGGCTGTCGCATCCTCGTGAGCCTGCTGCACGAGATGCAGCGTAGCGACAAGAAGAAGGGTTTTGCCTCGCTGTGTATCGGCGGTGGCATGGGTGTGGCGCTGGCGGTTGAGCGCTGAGCTCCACGGCCCGCCTTGGCGAGAAGCCCTCCGGAGTCCGGAGGGCTTTTTGTTTTCCGACTGGCAAAATTCTTCAGAGGGTTCGGACGGCGAGCGGTCGTAGGCCTTGTCATTCCCGCGAAGGCGCGAATCCAGCGACTTTTAAGAGGGCAGCTCACGACACTGGATTCCCGCCTTCGCGGGAATGACGGAGTGCGGAGTCAGTCGCTGTTCAGCGGATTGAGCTGGAACTGGCTCTCGAATACATGTTCCCGCTGTGTTATCGGATCCTTGAACGCCAGCGAGTGGGCCAGCAACTGCAGCGGCCGCTCAAGATCATCCTGGCCATGCGGCTGCAGCGTCGGATAGATCAGGTCATTGAGAATTGGCATGCCCAGCGCGGCGCAATGCACGCGTAGTTGATGCTTTTTCCCGGTGAGTAATTGCAGGGCGAGGCGAGCCTTGTTGCCATCTGTCTCGATGAGTTGCATCAGCGTCTCGCTGGTGGCTTCGCCGGGCACTTCGCGCATCTGCATGAAGTGATCAGATTCTTCGAGCCGACTGCGGTGTTGCAGCGGAAAATCGAGAGCGGAGTTGAAGCGCACGACGGCTTCGTAGTGCTTCTCCACGGCGCGCTCGCGGAACAGGGCCTGGTAGGTGCCGCGCGTTTCGGGCTTTACGCTGAACAGTACGAGCCCGGCGGTTTCGCGATCCAGCCTGTGTACGGGCGCCAGCGAGTCGATACCCAGCCGGCGCTTGAGGCGCGCGACAAGGCATTCCTCGATGTAGCGCCCACCTGGAGTGACGGGCAGGAAGTGGGGCTTGTCGGCGACGACGATCCAGTCGTCCTGGTAGAGCACGCGCTCTTCGAAAGGCACGCGCGCTTCATCGGCGAGCTGGCGGTAGTACCAGATGCGTGCGTTGGTGCGGTAGCGGCTGTGCCAGTCGATGACAGCGCCGCCATCTTCACGCACTTCTCCGCGCTGCATGCGCTGCGCCCATTCTTCGGGCGACACTTTCGGGAAGCGCTCGATGAGGAACGCGGCTACCGTGAGCCATTTGCCCGGGGGCAGTGCCACGCAGCTTGGCCCCACGCCATTGCGATGTGGCAGGGGCGCATTCATTGACTACTCGCTGTCGTTGAGTCGCTCGGCGCGCTGCAGGCGCCAGACCTCGTCGGGGTGATCGCCATAGACGTCAGCCGCCGTGGTGTCGGTCTCGCGCAGCTTCGTGTCGAGCGCGATGCGGTTGTCGAATACGAAGCACTCGCCCTCCCAATCGCGTTCGGCGTCGGGCAGCTTTTCGAAGAAGTTGAGGATGCCGCCCTTGAGCTGGTAGACGGGCATGCCGAGGTCGAGCATCCAGGCGCTGGTTTTTTCGCAGCGGATGCCGCCGGTGCAATACATGGCGACTTTCTTGCCGCTGCTTTTCCACTCGTCGAGGTGTTCTTCGACATAGCGCGAGAAGTCGCGGAAGTTGGTGACGCCGGGATCGATGGCGTTGCGGAAGCGCCCAAGGCGGAATTCGAAGCTGTTGCGGTTGTCGAGCAGGACGACGTCATCCTGCGCGATGAGTTCGCGCCACTGCTCGGGGTCGAGGTCGATGCCGGTCTTGCTGGTGGCATCCACGTCGGGAATACCCAGCGGCACGATCTCCGGTTTGTGCTTGATCTTCAGGCGCCCGAAGGGCTGCGTACGGCATTCGCTGCGCTTGAAGTGGATGCCGGTGAAGCGTGATTCGAAGCGCGGATCTTCGCTGAGACTTTTCTCGAACTGGTCGAGCGCTTCGCCCGAGGCGGCGAGCATGCCGTTGATGCCTTCGTGTGCCACGAGGATGCTGCCGAGCAGACCCTGCGTGATCTTGTGCAGCAGCGCGCAGCATGCGTCTGGGTCCGGGATCTGCACGAACTTGTAGAACGAGATGAATTGCAGCGGCGTGGTGATGGCGGGGGGATGCATGGTACGGAGACGCGGTTGTAACGCCCGCGATGATACGCGCGACAGCGCGCAAACAAAAAGGGCAGACCTCGCGGTCTGCCCCAGGTACAGCTAATGCTGCAGTGGCGCCCCTCGCGGGGCGTCCTGGTGAATTACTTCAGCTTGCCTGCACCGGCGTTAGCCACAACCGAAGCCTTGGCGGCGGTCGCGGTTTGCAGCGTGTAGGTGTAAGGCGGGGTCCAGACGTTGGCACCCGTCGGCACAGCATAGCCGCACTGACCGTCCCAGGCGATCGGGGTGGTGTTGCCACCCTTGTTCGACAGGAGTTGGTGGCCCGAGGAGCGGAAGCCGATCGGGTTGGTGCCGTTGCCGCCGTCAATGGCCTTCTTGCAGAAGCTGTCGGTGGCCAGAGCGGTGATCTCGAAGTACATGTTCTCCAGCAGCATGTTCGACTTGTAGCGCGGATCCACGCCGCTGCCGAACTTGAGGTCAGCCGACACACCGCTGTCGGTCAGGCCGTAGATGTAGTTGTTGAACATGTGCACCTGGCCGTAACGGTTCAGTGGCAGACGCGACTCAAGACGGTCGTAGAAGTTGTTCGACAGCGTGACATGCAGGCGGCCGTCATCGCTCCAGGCACGACCCGAGTCACCGTTGCCGATGAGCGTGGTCTTGTGGTGCTTGAAGAAATAGCTGCCATTGACGGTGACGTAGTCCGAACCGCGAACGATGTCGAGCAGGCCATCGTGACGGGTGTCGGAGGCCAGCGAATCCGGCGTGTCACCGTCGCCCATCGACACGTGGTCGATCCAGATGTTCTGGGCGCGCGACAGGGTCATGGCGTCAGCGTAGGCGTTGGCCGAGTCTTCCGGGTTCACGTCCCACGGTGCGTCGATCACCAGGTTGCGGATGATGATGTTGCGCGTCCAGGTCGGATAGTCTTCCGAGTCCTTGCCCGCAGCGATCCAGGCCTTGTAGCCCGTTTCTGCATCGACCGCGCCGTTGGCCAGTTCGCTGCCGATCAGGATCGTTGTACCCGTGATGCGGGCCGGGCGACCTTGTGCGTCATTGATGCCGACGAGAGTGGTGTTGGACGGCAGCATGATCGAGCCACCCATCTTCTGGTCGGAATAGCTGGTGTATTCCTTGAAGACGGTGTTGTTGCTGCTCCAGCGCAGATCGATGTGACCGACGACGCGGATGATCTTCGGATCGTTCTGCGCTTCGTTGATTGCGGCGACGAGCTGTTGGCCGTTGAACACCGTGTAGACGCGGCTGGCCGTAGCGCCCGAACCACCTGTGACGGTGACCTTGCCCTTGCGCGACCAGGTATGCCAACCGTTGGCGGGCGCGACTTCGCGTTCGAAGGTCAGCTTGCCGCCGGTGGGGTCGCTGGTGGCGAACTGCCAAGTGGGCAGCACGGGGGCAGCTTTGTAGTTGGCTGGATCATGGCCATTGCTGTCCTTGACCGGGGCGGAGTAGTTACGTACGCCGTAGTTGGCACTCTGGAACGGGGTGCTGGCGCCGGTCAGGGTCTTGGCGTCAACGGTGCCGCTGGCGACGGAACTCGCAACCGAGGAGGCCACGCTGGAGCTGGCGACCGACGAAGCGACGCTGGATGACGCTACGCTGGAGGCAACGCTCGAGCTCGACTTGGAGGACGAGGAACTGGAGGCAACGCTAGACGCGACGCTGGAGCTGGCCACCGAGGAGGCGACGCTGCTGGAGCTGCTGCTGGTCGTGGTGTTGCTGTACGAACACCATGCCGACGACGGGTAGGTGTTTGTAGGGTAGTTGGCGCTGGAGCAGACGAAGCTGCCGGTCTTGACGGCATAAACGAACACGTCGTTCTTGCCGAGCGCGGTGGAGCGGGTGCCGGTCATGGTGCAGGTGGCGCCGGTGTTCTGGACGCACTTGGTGTAACCGGAGGGGTAGTCGGCGGCGAAGGCGCTGGTGCTGACCAGTGCCAGAGCCGCAACGACGAGGGCGTTGCGATTCATCATCATGTCTCCTGTGCCTGTTTCTTGGCGTTATCTGGATCCTTGGCACAGGCAGGCCACCTTCTGTGTGTGGCTGACTCGTCCGAGGACGGGGCTGATCATATGCCTACAAAATCGTCAAAGCAACGAAAGTTCTAAAATTCAATTAATTGTTTGGCCGCCCGGAACGCCCGTCGTTGCTTGCGCTGCGCTCTGTATTAATGCCTTTGGCATGCTGCAGTGCAACCGTAAATGACTCCATGATTTTTGCCAATACCGGCAAATCAAGTGCGCACGCCGGGATGCACTGATTTCGAATTCCTGTTGTGCTGCGCCATGGCCGCACGCCAGGATTGAGTGGGGCTGCGTGATAAGATCGAAACCCTTGTGTGGCTTGAGGTTTGGCATGTTTGCGATCATTGGCGGCAGTGGGCTCAGCAAGTTATCGAGTCTGGATGAAGAGCGCCGTGAGGTTGTCCGTACGCCCTATGGCGAGCCTTCTGGTCCCTTGCTCTTCGGCCAGGTTGGCGGCAAACAGGTGGTCTTCCTTGCGCGCCATGGATATGGGCACTCCATTCCGCCGCATGCCGTGAATTACCGCGCAAACATCTGGGCGCTCAAGCAGGCAGGGGCCGAGGGCATCGTGTCGGTCGCTTCGGTGGGGGGCATCCGCGCTGATCTGGGGCCTGGCATGCTGGCAGTCCCGAGTCAGGTGCTGGACTACACATGGGGCCGCAAGGCGACTTATTTCGACGGCTCGGACTCGAAAGTCGTGCACATCGACTTCACTGAGCCCTATGACGCAGCTTTGCGCACCCGTATTCTGCGAGCCGCGCAGGCTGCCGGGCAGCCGGTTCTTGATGGCGGGGTTTATGCGACGACACAAGGGCCGCGACTGGAGAGTGCGGCTGAGATCAATCGCCTGGAGCGGGATGGCGCCGACATGGTCGGTATGACCGGCATGCCTGAAGCCGCGCTGGCGCGGGAGCTGGACATCCCTTACGCCGCCATCGCCGTTGTGGCCAATCATGCGGCAGGTCGTGCCAGCAGTGCTGGCGGCATTGCCATGAGCGACATCGAGGCGACCTTGCAAGAAGCGATGGTCCGAGTGCGCCTGGTGCTTGAGCAACTCTGCGCTTTGCCGGAATAATGATTCGCCCGGTTCTACGCATGGGGGACGCCCGGTTGCTTCAACGGGCCCGGGAGGTCGCGGCTTTCGATACGCCGGAACTGCATGCGTTGATCGCCGATATGTTTGACACCATGCGTCACGAACGGGGTGTCGGCTTGGCCGCGCCGCAGATCGGCGTGGATCTGCGCCTTGTGATCTTCGGCTTTGGTAGCAACCCGCGTTACCCCGATGCGGCGGCTGTCCCTGAGACGGTGCTGCTCAACCCGGTACTGGAAGCGCTCTCTGACGAAGAAGAGGAGGGCTGGGAGGGTTGCTTGTCCGTGCCCGGCATGCGCGGTCTGGTGCCGCGTTACGTCCAGTTGCGTTACAGCGGATTCGACCAGTTCGGTGCACCGATCCGGCGCGAAGTGAGCGGTTTTCATGCCCGCGTCGTCCAGCATGAATGCGATCACCTGGACGGCATTCTCTATCCGCGACGTATCCGCGACCTGCGCCAGTTCGGCTTCACTGAAGTGCTGTTTCCCGAGCTGGCCGGGCAGCCTGATGATTGACAGGGCTTGCGTAAGCTGTTGGTTTCGTATTAAGCTCGCGGACTTACCTAGTGAGACCAAAAGAGTAGAGATTATGGCAATCACCGCTGCAGACAAGGCGAAGATCGTCGGCGACTTCCAGCAAGCCAAGGGCGACACCGGCTCCCCCGAAGTGCAAGTTGCACTGCTGACCGCCCGCATCAACGGCCTGACCGACCACTTCAAGGCCAACACCAAAGACCACCACTCGCGCCGTGGTCTGCTCAAGATGGTTAGCCAGCGCCGCAAGCTGCTGGACTACCTGAAGGGCAAAGAGTTCGACCGTTACCGCAGCCTCATCGATCGTCTGGGTCTGCGCAAGTAATGTTTCTGGCCGGTCGTGGCGCCCGTTCAGTCATGAATCGGGCGTTCCCGAACTAGGCGGACCAAGCCGGCACCCGAGTGGGCAAGCCGGCTTTTTGCATTTCTGGTTCTCTGCGGTTCGCTCCCCCACCGGCCTGACGCCTTCCTTGCAAGACTGATCCAGCGACTCGCCCCCGCGCGCGCCAGTTGCGGTGCGCGTACGTCATAGAAAGGAATTCAAAGTGCCTACAGCCATCAAGAAAAGCTTCCAGTACGGCCAGCATACCGTGACCTTCGAAACCGGCGAGGTTGCTCGCCAGGCTCACGGCGCCGTTATCGTGACGATGGACGACACCGTTGTCATCGCCACCGTCGTGGGTGCCAAGGACCCGAAGCCGGGTCAGGACTTCTTCCCCCTCACCGTCGACTACATGGAGAAGTTCTACGCCGCGGGCCGTATCCCCGGCGGCTTCTTCAAGCGTGAAGGTCGTCCGACCGAGAAGGAAACGCTGACTTCGCGCCTGATCGACCGTCCGATTCGCCCGCTCTTCCCGGAAGGTTTCTACAACGAAGTGCAGGTCGTTGCGACCGTGCTGTCGCAAAACCCCGAAGTGGATGGCGACATCCCGGCGATGCTGGCAACTTCGGCCGCCCTCGCAATCTCCGGTATTCCGTTCAATGGCCCGATCGGCGCCGCACGCGTCGGTTACGCCGACGGGCAGTACATCCTCAACCCCACCGCTACGCAACTCCAGACCAGCCAGATGGATCTGGTTGTTGCCGGTACTGAAGTCGGCGTGCTGATGGTGGAGTCCGAAGCCCAGCAGCTTCCCGAAGACGTGATGCTTGGCGCCGTGGTGTTCGGTCATCAGGAAATGCAGAAGGCCATCCAGGCCATTCACGAACTCGTCGAAGTTGCCGGCAAGCCGGCTTGGGACTGGGTAGCTCCGCCAAAGGACGAAAACCTGGTGGCGCGTGTGCGCGAAGTTGCCCAGGCCGACCTTGAGGCCGCTTTCGGCACGACCAGCAAGTCGGCCCGCAGCGCGATGCTCAAGGAAGTGACCAAGAAGGCCATCGCCGCCCTGGTGACGGGCGAAGAAGGGGCGCCGAAGGATAACGACGTCAAGAACGTGATCTTCGAACTCGAATCGAAGATCGTTCGCAGCCGCATCCTTGAAGGTCAGCCGCGTATCGATGGCCGCGACACGCGCACCGTGCGTGGCATCGACATCCGCACTGGCGTGCTGCCGCGCACGCATGGCTCCGCGCTCTTTACGCGTGGTGAGACGCAAGCACTTGTCGTCGCTACACTGGGCACCGGCCGCGACGAGCAGATCATCGACGCGATCACGGGTGAGTACAAAGAGCGCTACATGCTCCACTACAACTTCCCCCCGTACTCGACCGGTGAAACCGGCCGCGTCGGTTCGCCGAAGCGTCGCGAAATCGGCCACGGTCGTCTGGCCAAGCGCGCACTCGCTGCCGTGCTGCCGGATGCCGCTGAATTCGGTTACACGATCCGCGTCGTGTCTGAAATCATGGAATCGAACGGCTCCTCGTCGATGGCTTCCGTCTGCGGCGGTTCGCTCGCCATGATGGACGCCGGCGTGCCGCTGAAGGCACCCGTCGCCGGTATCGCGATGGGCCTGATCAAGGACGGTGGCCGCTTCGCCGTGCTGACCGACATCCTTGGTGACGAAGATCACCTCGGCGACATGGACTTCAAGGTGGCAGGCACCACCACTGGCGTGACCGCACTGCAGATGGACCTGAAGATCGACTCGATCAGCCCGGCCATCATGAACAAGGCGCTGGAGCAGGCCAAGGAGGGCCGTCTGCACATCCTGAACCTGATGAACCAGGCGCAGGGCGGAGCCCCGGGCGAACTGTCGGCCTACGCGCCGCGCATGACGTCGTTCAAGATCAACCCCGAGAAGATCCGCGACGTGATCGGCAAGGGTGGCGCCGTGATCCGTGCGCTGACCGAAGAAACCGGTTGCGTCATCGACATCCAGGACGATGGTACCGTGACCATCTCCTCGACCGATCAAGCCAAGTCTGACGAAGCACGTCGCCGCATCGACGCGATCACCGCTGAAGTCGAAGTCGGCAAGATCTACGAAGGCCCGGTCGTGCGTATCCTCGACTTCGGCGCCATCGTGAACATCATGCCGGGTCGCGATGGCCTGCTGCACGTCTCACAGATCGCCAAGGAGCGCGTCAATGCCGTGTCCGACTACCTCAAGGAAGGTCAGGTCGTGCGCGTCAAGGTGCTCGAGACCGACGAGCGCGGCAAGGTCAAGCTGTCGATGAAGGCCTTGCTCACGGAAGAGGCGCCTGCTGCAGCAGAGTGATCTGCCGAAGCGCGCCACGCAGTAAAGAAAATGCCCCGCAACGCGGGGCATTTTCTTGCGGCCGAGGGTTCGCGCTGACGCTCTTGCGTTGAAGACCTTCTCAATCAGCTCTTGCGGTTGGGGCAATCCTTGCGGGTGCACTCGGCGTACAGGTGCATGGCATGGTCGCGCAGCTTGAAGCCACGTTCTTCGGCTACCGAATGCTGGCGCTCTTCAATGGAAGTATCGAAGAACTCTTCCACATGGCCGCAGTCCAGACAGACGATGTGGTCGTGGTGCTGGCCTTCGTTAAGTTCGAAAACGGCTTTGCCCGATTCGAAATGGTGGCGCTTGAGCAGGCCTGCCTGTTCGAATTGTGTCAGGACGCGGTATATCGTGGCCAGGCCGACATCCAGCTCCTCCGCCAGCAGCAGGCGGTAGACGTCTTCGGCGGTCAGGTGACGTTCATTGCTGCGTTGGAAAAGATCAAGGATCTTCAGGCGCGGCAGGGTGGCCTTGAGGCCCATGTTCTTGAGGCTCTGGGGGGAGGCCATGGTGAGCTCCGATGGGGTGGCGCGGGAAGAGCGCCTTGGCCCCTATGATATAGTCTCAGGCTCGCGTTTGGCGCATCTGCCATGCGCATTCGGGTACTTCGGGCAGGGATCGATAGTGGCGGCAATGATCAATAAGGGACATACAGGCAAGCTTGTTGCGGCATGCAGGACTGCGTGCGTCTGGGCGGCTCCTTTGCTGCTGGCAATGACGCTGTCGGCCTGCTTCTCCCTCTACCGGGTGGACATCCGCCAGGGCAACCAGATCTCTCAGGAGATGGTGTTCCAGCTGCGTCCCGGCATGACTGAGGAGCAGGTGCGTTTCATCATGGGCAGCCCGCTGTTGCAGGATCCGTTCCGCAACAATCGCTGGGACTACGTCTATCGCTTTTCCCCCAAGGGCAAGCTGGAGGAGTCGCGTCGCGTTACGTTGATGTTTGCGGATGGCAAGCTGGTCAGCATCGAAGGTGACGTGATTGCTGCCGTGACGCCGGACGCTGCTTCGCAGCCCGCTGCAAAACCCTGATCACCGGGAATTTTCATGACAGTCAAACTTGCAATTGCCGGTAGCTCCGGCCGCATGGGGCGCATGCTCATCGAGGCGAGCCTGCAGACCGAAGGGGTCCAGCTGGTTGCGGCGCTGGATCGTGCTGATAGCGTATGGATTGGCCGAGACGCTGGCGAATTCAACGGTGTGAATACCGGCGTGGCGATCAGTTCCAACGTGGCCGAAGCTTTTGCCAAGGCCGACTGCCTGATCGACTTCACGCGTCCCGAGGCAACGCTCTTGCACCTGCAGGCCGCACGCTCAGCCGGCAAGGGCCTGGTGATCGGCACCACGGGTTTCAAGGCCGAAGAAAAAGCGCTGATTGCGGAAGCCGCACATGAGATTCCCATCGTCTTCGCACCGAACATGGCCGTGGGCGTGAATGCTGTCTTCAAGCTGCTGGAAGTGGCGGCGCAGATTCTCAACAGCGGCTACGACGTCGAGGTCTATGAGGCGCATCACCGATTCAAGGTAGACGCCCCGTCCGGCACGGCGCTGCGCATGGGTGAAGTGGTGGCGCGCGGCTTGGGCCGCGACCTGGAAAAGTGCGCTGTTTATGGCCGTGAGGGCGTGACGGGCGAACGTGATGCAAACACCATCGGTTTTGCGACGGTGCGTGGTGGCGACATCGTGGGTGATCACACGGTGACCTTCGCGGCATTGGGTGAGCGCGTCGAGATCTCGCACAAGGCGGGTAGCCGCATGCCCTATGCGACGGGGTCGATGCGTGCGGCGCTGTTCCTCAAGGGACGCAAGAATGGTCTTTACGACATGCAGGACGTGCTGGGGTTGACCTGAGCGTTTGAGGCGTCGACAAAAAAGCCGCAGGCATGCCTGCGGCTTTTTTCTTGGACATTCAGTCAGAGCCTGAAGGCGCCGGCGACGCTGTTGAGCTTGCCGGAGAGGGTGTGCAATTTCTCAGCCGAATGGGTCATGCTGGCCACAGCGTTGTTATTGTTTTCAACCATGCGAGCGATGCGGTCGATGTTGTTGGCGATCTCGCTGTTGGCGTTGTTCTGCGCGCGCACTGCGGGGGCAATGGCATCGAGCTCGCTGGTTGCACGGGCTACGGCATCTGTAGCATTGGCCAGCGCGGCCATGGTCTCGTCCATGCCTGCCCGGCTGTTGCCGATGGTGGTCAGCCCGTGTGCGACCGAGCTTTCAAGATCGACGGCCTGAGCATTGAGTGTGGCGGTGATGGCGTCGATCTCTGCCGCGGACTGTCCCGATTTTTCGGCCAGTTTGCGTACCTCGTCGGCCACCACGGCGAAGCCACGACCCGCCTCCCCGGCGCGCGCGGCTTCGATGGCGGCATTAAGGGCCAGCAGATTGGTCTGGTCGGCGATTTCACGCACCTGGCGTGTCATCGAGCTGATGCGCTGCATGCTGCGCAGGGACTCCTGTGATGCGGTGGCAACGCGCTGAATCACGTGCGCAGTCTCTTCGATGACCTCTTTCACGTCCTCCAGCTTGTTCTGCACGTTGCGGGATTGCTTGAGGCTATCGTGAGAGAGTCGATTGGCGTTCTCGGCGTTTTCGGTGATGTCGTCCATTGAGCGCGACAGCGCCTGCATCGACGCCGCAGTCGAGCTGGCGGCCTGGGACTGCTCGAGCGAGGAATCGGAGACCTTGACCGCGTCGTCCGCTACGGCATCGACTCCCTGCTTGAGAGTGACCGCGCCCTCGCGCATCTGGGCGATCAGGCTGCCGAGGTCTTTGCGTATCGTCTCAGCCGAGGCGGCAACAAGTGCGAACTCCGTGCAGTGCTCGAGGCTCACCGCACGACTGAAATCGCCGGCGGCAAGGCGCTTCAGATCATCTGCCAGGAGCTGGGTACGGCGCACCAGGTGAGTCTGCAGCACCCACATGAAGCTACTGAACGCAACGATGCATACCAGGCCCATTACGATGCAGCCGACCCACATCGCGTTGCTCGCGCTGCCCAGTACCGCTTGAGTAGCAGCATTGCCCGCGCTGGCTTTCTGCAGCGCTTGCCCAAGCATATCGATGCTGCCGGAGAGGGAGGAGACCAGGATGCCCGCTGTCAGCAAGACGAAGGTCGTGCCGGCGCCGGAAACCAGCAGAAGCTGATTCCGCATGCTGTTGAATGTGCTGCCCATGAAACGCTCCTGTGCCGGTCTGGTACCTACCCGACGGATTACGGCAAACGCCGGAGCCCCTTTAGGGGGACCGGCTGCGAATTTTGACGCACTGGATCAAGAGTCGCGTTCTGTTTGCCGTAGTTACCGGATATCACCAGATGTCAGGGGTCGCAGATGGGCAGGCGCCGTGAAGAGGAAGAGCACGAGAACCACGAGCGCTGGCTCGTTTCGTACGCGGACTTCATTACCCTGTTGTTTGCATTCTTCGTCGTGATGTATGCCGTCAGCTCGGTCAACGAGGGCAAGTATCGCGTATTGTCCGACTCCATAGTCCAGGCCTTTCGCGCCGATGCGAACGTGGTCGGCATGGTCATGATTTCGCCCCCGGCGCCCAACGGCATGCCCGTTGCCGCGTTGAGGCAGAAAGTGTCAGCGGCCGACGCGGCTCGCGACGCTGCACGCAAGAAGCAGCGCGAGAAAGTGCGCAACATGGCCGAAGACATCAAGCGCGTGCTGGAACCCCTTGTGCAAGGCGGTGCCGTGCACGTGACGGAGGGCGTGCACGGCGTGTCAGTCGAGATCAACGCCAGTGTGCTCTTCCAGCCAGGGGACGCAACGCTTGGTGCGCAGGCGACACGCGCCTTGCAAGCCGTAGCCAGTGTGCTGGCGCAGGCCGATTTCCCCATCACGGTGGAGGGGCATACCGATACCCTGCCGATCAAAAGCTCGTCCTTCCCGTCGAACTGGGAGCTGTCCGCTGTGCGTGCCTCGTCCGTAGTACGTCTCTTCGTCGGTAGCGGTGTTGATCCGCGTCGGCTGACGGCGGCGGGTTATGGCGATCAGCGCCCCATTGCCGACAACGGCAACGCCGAGGGGCGTGCGCGGAATCGTCGCGTGACGATCCTCATCGAGTCGATGCTGCCCGAAGTGGCGACTGACGATACGGCATCGCCGCCTGATGCGTCTGGCGGGGCGCTGGGCATGCCGGCGGATCTCAGCCTCCCGTCCTCCAATCCCTGATCAATTCCCCGGAGGGCAAGGGAGTTGAGGCATCATGACAGCGTTCTTGTCATGACTGGCCGCAGTGAGCTTTCTTCGACTTTCCCGCCCTGATGGCAAGCGTTCTCCTGTGCGGGGCATGCTGATTTACGCGTTGGCATTGCTTTTCTTTGCCGGCATGGATGCCATTTCCAAGTTCCTTGCCGTACGCCATCCCGTGCCGTTCGTGGCCTGGATGCGTTACCTGGTGCAGTTGCTGCTGATGACGGCCATTTTTGCGCCTGTCATGGGGCGCGAACTGGTCATCCTGCAGCGTCCGGGTCTTGTCGTGCTGCGCGGCCTGTGTCTGGTCGGCATTACGCTGTTCATGATGTTCGGCTTGCAGCGCCTGCCGCTGGCTGAGGCGACATCAATCGTGTTCATCGCCCCCTTGCTGGTCGTCGTCGGTGCAAAGCCGATTCTCGGAGAGCGAATCGGCAAGGCGCGCTGGCTGGCGGTCTCAGGTGGTTTCGCCGGTGTGCTGCTGATCATCCGGCCAGGCAGTTCGCTGGACCAGTTGGGCGTAGTTTTCGCGATGCTCACCGCCAGCTGCATGACGGCGTATCAGCTGCTGACCCGCGTGCTGACGCGCAGCGAGAACTCGGTGGCCATGCTCTATTACAGCGGCGTCGTCGGTACCATGCTCTTCACCCTGAGCCTGCCCTGGTATTGGGCAACCTACATGCCGCCCTGGCAGGAGATGGTGTTGCTGTGCAGCTTCGGCACACTGGGGTTTTTAGGGCACCTGTGCTTCACGTTAGCGTTCCGCGACACACAGGCCTCGACGCTGGCGCCATTGACCTATGTGCAGTTGCTGTGGGCTGGCCTGTTGGGCTGGCTGGTGTTCGGGCAGCGCCCGGACTCGATTGCCTTGTGCGGCATGGCGATCGTTGGCGCCTGCGGCGTGATCGTGGCGCTGACTCAGCCCTCGGTCGGGCGCGGGTAGGGATAGATCGTCGACAGCGCTTCCGAGCGCCCTGAGGGCTGCACGATGCGCACATGTTCGCGGCGGAATTCGCGCGCATGCCGCAAGCCACAGGAGTGGGCAATCATGTCGATTTCGCGGTTCATGTTTGTTGCGTAGTTGGCGACGCGCGTTGCCTTGTCCTCGACGACCAGACCGCGCTGCAGCCTTTCGTTATGCGTCGTGACGCCTGTTGGACAGGTGTTGGTGTGGCACCTCAACGCCTGAATGCAGCCCAGGGCGAACATGAAGCCGCGTGCCGAATTCACGAAGTCGGCACCGCAAGCGAGCGCCCAGGCCGCGCGTGCCGACGTGACGAGCTTGCCCGAAGCAACGACCTTCACACGGTCGCGCATGCCAGCCGCGAGGAGGCTGTCGACCACGCGTGGCAGGGCCTCGTTGATCGACAGCGCGACGTGATCGGCCAGCGCCTGTGGAGCCGCGCCCGAACCGCCTTCGCCACCGTCTATGACGATGAAGTCGGGAGCGTCGTGCAGACCGCGCCGCAGCGTTGCGTCGCAGAGTTCGTTCATGAACTGCCAGCCACCAATCGCGGTCTTGATGCCTACCGGCTTGCCTGTGATGTCGCGTACGCGCAGTACGAAATCCAGCAACTGGTCTGCGTTAGCGATTTCCGGATGCCGGTTGGGGCTGATCGAATCAACGTGTACCGGGATGCCGCGAATGCGTGCGATTTCTTCGGTGACCTTGCCGCCGGGCAACACACCGCCCTTGCCGGGCTTGGCGCCTTGAGCGAGCTTGATTTCGAAGGCGCGCACCGTATCGTGAGCGGCGAGCTCGCGCAACTTGTCGAGAGACAGCTTGCCGTCCGCCTCCCTTACGCCGTATTTGGCTGTGCCGATCTGCATGATGACGTCGCAGCCGCCATCGAGATGATGTGGCGACAGCCCGCCTTCGCCGGTATCCATCCAGCAACCGGCCGTTGCCGCTCCGTGTGACAGCGCGCGGACTGCCGGTGCCGAAATGGCGCCGAAGCTCATGCCGCTGACGTTGATGATGGATCGCGCCTCGAAGGGCTTGTCGCAATGCCCCGCACCGATGAGCAGTGGCGGCGTCGGCAGCCGGTCCTCTTCGAGCACGGGGAAGGGCGCATTTACGAAGATCAGCGCTCCCGGCTCCTGCAGCCGGTAAGTGGAGCCAAAGCCTATGGTGCCGCCCTCATTCTTGGCGAGGCGGTAGACCCACGAACGCGTCGAGCGGTCGAATGGCATCTCGTCGCGGTCGCCAAGAAAGAAGTACTGCCGGAAGTATTCGCCGAGCTGTTCGAAGAAGTAGCGCAGTCGCCCGATGATGGGGAAATTACGCAGGATGGTGTGCTGTTTCTGGGTGATGTCCCTGACGTACCAGTAGATCAGCAACAGACCCAAGAGCAGTGCGAGCAGCGTGCCGAGCCCTACGCTGAGGATGGTAAACAGACCCCCTGAGACTTCCATCACGTCTTCCTCCCCGCGTGTAGAATTGGCATCCCGCTACCTCCCGGACAGAGCACATGGAAATGAATCAACAACTGCGCGTCGAGATTCAACGGGAAGTTGCCAGCGCACTGGCCGAAGACATCGGCACGGGCGATCTTACCGCACAGCTGATTCCGGAGACCGCGTCGGCTACAGGACGCGTGATCACGCGCCAGGACGCCATCGTCTGCGGCACTGCCTGGTTCGACACGGTCTTCCAGATGCTCGAGCCGGAGTCGTCGGTCGTCTGGCACGTCAAGGATGGAGAGCGCGTGGCGCCCGGCCAGCGACTGTGTGACATCTTTGCCAGCGCCCGCTGCCTGCTGACGGCGGAGCGCACGGCGCTCAATTTCCTGCAGTTCCTGTCCGGTACGGCGACGACCACGGCGCGGTTCGTGGCGGCAGTGGCCGGCACGCGTGCGCGAATCGTCGATACGCGCAAGACGCTGCCGGGCTTGCGTCTGGCGCAGAAGTACGCAGTTGGCGTTGGCGGCGGGCAGAACCACCGCATCGGCCTGTATGACGGCGTGCTGATCAAGGAAAATCACATCATTGCCGCCGGTGGCGTAAAAAAAGCCCTGCAACGTGCCGCGAAGATTGCGCCATCGAATGCCTTCATCGAGATCGAGGTCGAAAGCCTTGCCGAGCTGGGCGAGGCGCTGGAGGCGGGCGCCAAGATGATCCTGCTCGACAATATGTCGATCGAGGAAATGAGCGAGGCGGTCAAGGTCACGTCGGGGCGGGCGCTGCTCGAAGCCTCGGGCGGTGTTAACCTTGAGCGTGTGCGTGAAATTGCCGAGACCGGTGTGGACCGGATTTCGGTTGGCGGTCTGACGAAGGATGTGCGGGCAATCGACCTGTCACTGCGTCACATCGAGGAATGAGGGAGAGAGGACTGTCATGTGGTTCTACGTCTATTACGTCGTTGCAATCGTGATTCTGCTGCTGCAGTTCACGGGCTTTCTTGCACGTCGCAATCTTGAGTGGCTGGTTTATGTGCTCGCTGTCACCGTGTTTCCGGCCGTGCTTTATCTCTGAGCACGGACGGCAGGAGAAATAAAAAAGCCCGGGCAAGCCCGGGCTTTTTTATTTCTGCGGAACCTGTCGATCAGGCGAAGTTCGCGGCAGCAAAGTCCCAGTTTGCGAGGCTGGTCAGGAAGACCTCGACGAACTTCGGGCGGGCGTTGCGGTAGTCGATGTAGTAGGCGTGCTCCCACACATCGATGGTCAGCAGAGCCTTGTCGGCGGTGGTCAGCGGCGTGCCGGCGGGGCCGGTGTTCACGATGTCGACCGAGCCGTCGGCCTTCTTCACCAGCCAGGTCCAGCCGGAACCGAAGTTGCCTACGGCGCTCTTCGTGAAGGCTTCCTTGAAAGCGTCGAAGCTGCCCCACTTGGCGTTGATGGCATCCGCCAGGGCGCCGGTCGGAGCGCCGCCGCCAGCGGGTTTCATGCAGCTCCAGAAGAAGGTGTGGTTCCAGATCTGGGCGGCGTTGTTGTAGATGCCACCGGAAGACTTCTTGACGATGTCTTCAAGCGAGGCGTTTTCGAACTCGGTACCCGGAATCAGGTTGTTCAGGTTGGTTACATAGGCCTGGTGGTGCTTGCCGTAGTGGAAATCGAAGGTCTCAGCCGACAGGTGCGGTGCGAGAGCATCCTTGGCATAGGGCAGGGGGGGCAGGGTATGGGCCATGTTGTTACTCCTTGATTGGGGGTCGGAAAACCTGAGCATTTTAGTCGGGAGTTCCGGGGGCTGACAATCTGCGTGACGGTCGAGCCCGCGTTCGCGCCATGGTCATTCCCTATCGACCCGGGTGATTTTTGCTTGGGCGGCACTTGTGCAGAACTGCAGTGAGACGGCGTCATCGGGGTGCAGTGTGGTCGCGTCGCGGACAATGGCGCCGTCGACATTACGTACGATGGCATACCCCCTTTGCATGGTCTGTCGCGGGTCGAGGTGGCTGATGGCCGCAGCGAGTTGTTCGACGCCTTGCGCCTTGCGCTGTTGCTGCAGTTCGTGGGCATGGCGCATACGCCGGGCCAGGGCCTGGATCCGCGTTTGACGGGCTTGCGTGTCGGGAATGCGGCGTTGCAGGCGGCTGGCAAGCTGGGTGATGTCTTGGGCGAGGCGGTTGTTGTGAGCGGCCCGGTTGTGCAGCAGGCGCAGCGCAAACTGCGTGAGCTGGGCCTGGCTGGCTTGGATGCGCGTGCGAGGGTGCAGCAGGCGGTGGTCCAACAGATCAACGCTCTGGATGGCGCGCTGCAGCTGTTGCGACGAGGCGCGCAGCAGGGACTGCGCGGTCAGAGCCAGGGTCTCGCGCAGGGTGGCAATGCCGCTGCTGATCTGCTCTGCCGCGGCGGTCGGTGTGGCAGCCCGCAGGTCGGCGGCGAAGTCGCAGAGGGAGACGTCGGTTTCGTGACCGACGCCGCTGATGACGGGCAGGGGACAGGCATGCACGGCCCGCACCACGGCCTCTTCGTTGAAGGCCCACAGGTCTTCAAGGCTGCCGCCACCACGACAGACGATCAGTGCTTCGCAATGGTCCAGGTCGCGGCGCTCGCCAGCGACGTTGATGGCCGCCGCGATCTCCGCCGCAGCGCCATCACCCTGCACTCGCGTCGGGTAGAGCACGACTTGCAGGCCGGGGGCGCGCCTTCGCAGCGTAGTCAGCACGTCGTGCAGGGCGGCCGCCTGGGGCGACGTTACGAGGCCGATGCAGCGTGGCAGGCGGGGCAGGGGGCGTTTGCGGGCGGCGTCGAACAGACCTTCCTCTTCCAGCCTGGCCTTGAGGCGCATGAAAGCTTCGAAGAGGTTACCCATGCCCGCCTGGCGGATGCTGTCGACCGATAGCTGCAGGTCGCCCCGTGGTTCATAGACCGTGGCCTGCGCGCGGACTTCGACCTGCATACCCTCGCGCAGCTGGAAGGCAAGCAGCTGGGCGCGGTTGCGCCACATCGTGCAACGCAGCTGGGCGTCACTGTCCTTGAGCGTGAAATACAGGTGCCCGGAGGCTGCGCGCGTCAGGCTGGAGATTTCGCCGCGGATCCAGCCCAGGGGGATGCCCTGTTCCAGATGAAGGCGTATCCGTCGGACAAATTCCGACACCGGGACGGGCTGGTTGCCGACGTTGGCGACGTTGTTCTGCGGGGAATTCATCGCCGGATTCTAGCGATTTTCCATTCTTGTGCAGCGTGCGATAGCGCGCAGGCACCGGGTTGGGGGAAATTCGCGGTTGACAGATTTGCGAATGTATAAGTATATGATTTTTAACGACTGTAACCGTAGCTTAATTTTTGATCGCCGTATCAAAAATCCTTCTGCGACGCCTACTTGGCGCATACGTCCAAAAGCTACCCACACAGTTGTCCACAGATTTTGTGGATTGTCACAGTGACGGCAAAAGCAGCACTCGGGTTGTCCCCTGCACGTTGGGCAGCAGCCGGCCCCGAAGGCGGCGGCGGGGCTTCCGGCGTCCTTGCCAGACCTCCGTCCGGCTTGCTGCCCTTGCCGCGTGACTGCATGAAAGGCTAAAGTCTCGCGCTCGAATGATCACTGGAGTTTGCTCGTGCTGGAAATCATCCGCGCTGCCGGTTGGCCCATCTATTTTCTGTTGCTGGCCTCGGTGATCTCGCTGGCTCTCATCATCGAACGGGCCATTTCCTTGCGCCGCTCGGTCATCGTGCCGCCGGGCTTCCTCGAAAAGCTGATTGGCGAGCTGCGCCAGGGCGGCGTCTCCGACGACCTGGTCAAGCGCGTGCATGCGCACTCGCCCTTGGGGCGCGTGCTGGCAGCGGGTCTGCGCAACGTGCGTTCGACGCGCGAAGTGATGAAAGAGTCCATTGAAGAGGCTGGTCGCGCTGTGGCGCATGACTTGGAGCGCTTCCTGACGACGCTGGGCACCATTGCCACCGTCAGTCCGTTGATGGGCCTGTTCGGCACCGTCATCGGTATGATCGAGCTCTTTGGTGCGCAGAATCCCACGGGCGGCGGTACCGATCCGCAACAGTTGGCACACGGCATTTCGGTGGCGCTCTACAACACCGGTTTCGCCCTGATGATCGCGATCCCGTCCCTGATTGCTTACCGTCACTATCGCGCGCAAGTCGACAGCATCATTCTCGACATGGAACAGCAGGCGATCCGCCTCGTCGATGTGATCCACGGCGAGCGCCGTACCGCCCCGAGCAAGCAGGAGCGCTGATGAACTTCGGCCGCGGTCGTTCGCGCGAAGATCTCGAGATCAACCTGATCCCGCTGATCGATGTGCTGCTGGTGATCATCATCTTCCTGATGCTCACCACCACCTATTCGCGTTTCTCGGGTCTGGAAATCAACCTGCCGACGGCAGACGCCAAGACCAACCAGGACAAGTCTCCCGAGATCGACGTGGTCGTGACCGCGCGCGGCGAGATCCTCATCAATCGCGTCCCCGTGCCCAGCAAGGAGGTCGACGCAATTGCCGACGTCCTCAAGCGTGCCGCACCCGAAGGCTCGACCAAGCCGCCTGTGATCGTCATCAATGCTGACGCGCAGACGCCGCATCAGCGTGTCATCGACGTCATGCAGGCCGCACAGCGCGCTGGTCTGCCCTACGTTTCCTTCGCTACTCAGGCCGGGCGCTGAGCGCTCATCGGCCTTGCATGGCTAGCCTTACCCGTTCAGCGCCCGCCTGGTGGGCTGATCGCGGCTGGCGCAGCTGGCCTTGGTTGCCGCTGTCGGCCTGTTTCGCGCTGCTCGTAGCCTTCCGTCGTCTGGCCTACCGGCTGGGCTGGCTCTCGGTCGAACGCGTCCCCGTTCCCGTCATCATCGTCGGCAACATCGCCGTGGGTGGCAGCGGCAAGACGCCCACCGTGCTTGCGGTTGTCGATTGGCTGCAGCGTGCGGGCTGGCGACCGGGCATCCTGTCGCGGGGCTATGGCGGCTCGCTGACCGGACCGGCTGCCGTACGGGCGACATCGCTGGTGTCAGAAGTTGGTGACGAGCCTGTGTTGATGGCCCAACGTGCCGGAGTCCCGGTCTGGATCGGTCGTGACCGGGTGGCCGTTGCCAAGGCTTTGCTCGCGACACACCCCGAAGTCGACGTGCTGGTCAGCGACGACGGCTTGCAGCATTACCGGCTGGGGCGCGATGTGGAGCTGGTCGTGCTCGATGAGAGCGTGCTGGGCAACGGTCTCCCTCTGCCGGCCGGCCCGCTGCGCGAGCCGCTGTCCCGTCTGGCGTCTGCGCAATTGTTATTGCTGCACGGCCCTGTCAGTGCTGGCCTGGCTGCGCGACTGCCTGCCATTCCCCAGGCGGGTCTTGGCTTGCAGGCAGGCCGTTTCTACAGGCTCGACGATCCTTCGCAAACCCGTTCGGCCGCAGACTTTGCGGGGCTTCGGCTCAAGGCGCTGGCCGGCATCGGCCGACCCGAGCGCTTCCGCGAGACCTTGCTGGCGATGGGCTTGCCGCTGACCACCTTTGAAGCTTTTCCGGACCATCACCCCTATGTGAGCAACGATCTGGCGCTCGATGGTGCGGAAGCTCTCCTGATGACGGAGAAGGATGCGATAAAATGCGCCGGCCTGGCACCACAGGAAACTTGGGTGCTGCCGGTGG
The DNA here is from genome assembly GCF_039544165.1 of Viridibacterium curvum. Classification (NCBI taxonomy): domain Bacteria; kingdom Pseudomonadati; phylum Pseudomonadota; class Betaproteobacteria; order Rhodocyclales; family Rhodocyclaceae; genus Viridibacterium; species Viridibacterium curvum. The sequence goes on along the minus strand of NZ_BAABLD010000017.1, from coordinate 207,975 downwards.
ATGCCGACGTTGACCTGACGTCCCTTGAGTCCCTTTTGAAGCCATCGCATGGATCCCAAACTGCTTGATATCCTCGTTTGTCCCGTCTGCAAGGGGCCGCTCGATTATCGGCGCGAGGCGCATGAGCTCGTCTGCCGTCCCTGCCGCCTGGCGTACGCCATCCGCGATGGCATTCCGGTCATGCTCGCTGACGAGGCGCGCGAGCTCACGCCAGACGAAGCGCAGCAGTGACATTCAAAGTCGTCATTCCGGCGCGCTACGCGTCGTCGCGCTTGCCCGCCAAACCGCTGGCTGACATTGCCGGTAAGCCCATGGTCGTGCGCGTCATGGAGCGCGCCTTGCAAGCCGGTGCCGGTGAGGTATGGGTCGCGGCGGATCATCCCGAAGTGGCTGCAGCTGTCGAAGCGGCTGGTGGCAAGGTGCTGATGACGCGTGAAGATCATCCCAGCGGGACTGACAGATTGGGCGAGGTCGTCGATCGCCTGGGCTGGGGCGACGCAGAGATCGTTGTGAATGTGCAGGGCGATGAGCCTCTGATCGAGCCCGCTATCATCCGCCTGGCTGCGGCCGCGCTAGAACACGATGCCGAAGCCGCCATCGCAACCGCCGGCCACGCTATTCATTCGCTCGAAGACTTCCTCAACCCTGCTATCGTCAAGCTGGTACGAGATGCCGCAGGACGTGCCATGTATTTTTCGCGCGCGCCCATGCCCTGGCCGCGCGATGCCTTTGCTGGTGGGCCACAGGCGCTGCCTGCAGGATTGCCCGTGTTGCGCCACGTTGGCCTGTATGCGTATCGTGCGGGGTTCCTGCGCGCCTATGCGCAGCTGGCGCCGTCGCCGTACGAACAGATCGAGATGCTGGAGCAGCTGCGCGCGCTCTGGCATGGTTACAGAATCCGCGTAGAGTTGCTCGAAGCCGCTCCGCCCGGTGGCGTGGATACGCCGCAAGACCTGGCGCGCGTGCGCGCTGTTTTCACGAATTCTGCAGGCTGAGCCAGCCTGTCATCTGAGGGGAGAGCACACATGCGTCTGATCTTGTTGGGACCGCCGGGGGCGGGCAAGGGCACGCAGGCCAAATATATTTCCGAGACCTTCGGCATTCCGCAGATCTCCACCGGAGACATGCTGCGCGCCGCCGTCAAGGCGGGTACGCCGCTCGGGCTTGCCGCCAAGGCCGTGATGGATGCCGGTCAGCTGGTGTCGGATGACATCATCATTGGTCTCGTCAAGGAGCGCCTCGAACAGCCGGACTGTGCCAAGGGCTACATGTTCGACGGCTTCCCGCGCACCCTGCCGCAAGCCGATGCGCTAAAGGCTTCAGGCGTGAAGCTGGATGTGGTGCTCGAAATTGCCGTGCCCGATGGCGAAATCGTCGAGCGCATGAGCGGTCGTCGCGTGCACCCGGCTTCGGGTCGTACCTATCACGTCAAGTTCAACCCGCCCAAGGTGGCCGGCAAGGATGACGAAACCGGTGAAGACCTGGTGCAGCGTGATGATGACAAGGAAGAGGTCGTGAAGAAGCGCCTCGACGTCTATCACTCCCAGACCAAGCCTTTGGTTGCCTACTATTCGGACTGGGCTGGCACGGGCGACATGACTGCGCCGCGCTACGCCCGCATCTCCGGACTCGGCAAAGTCGAAGACGTTACCAAGTCGGCGCTTGCGGCCCTGCGTGGCGCATGATGTTGCGCTGAATCGGACGCGATGAAACGGGGCTGCGGCCCCGTTTTGTTTTGGATGACTCAGGCTGCGGCGCGCCGTTTGAAGTCTGCGAGGCGGAAGCCCAGCGCAAATAATGTGACGAAGTAACTACCCGCACCGGCGAAGGTGAGGCCTGTCAGCCACAGCAGCCGACGGCTGGTCGGCGCGTGCAGCCAGTCCTGTTCAGAGCCCATCGCGAACCACAGCACGACACCCATGACGCAAAGTGCCAGCAGCAGTTTGCCGCTGAATGCCCACCAGCCCGGCTGAGGCATGAACACCTCTTTGCGACGCAGGCCGCGATACAGCAGCAAGGCGTTGAGGCTGGCCGCAAGACCGATGGAGAGTGCCAGCCCGGCATGGCGCAACGGGCCAACCATCACGAACAGTACGTTCATCACTTGTGTGGCGAACAGCGAAATGATGGCGAAGCGCAAAGGCGTGCGGATGTCTTGTCGCGAGTAGAAGGCCGGTGCCAGGATTTTTACTAGGATCAGGCCGCACAATCCGACGCTGTACGCCACGAGCGCCTGACGCGTCTGCAGAACGTCAGATGCCGAAAAAGCCCCATGCTGGAACAGGGTCGACGTCAGCGGAACGGAAAGGATGCATAGCGCCAGCGCTGCCGGCAGTGTCAGCAGCAGTGCGAGTCGTAGCCCCCAGTCCAGCATGCTCGAAAAGGCCTCCTTGTCTCCTGCCGCATTCAGGCGTGACAGGCTGGGCAGCAGGATCGTCCCGAGTGCTACGCCCAGCAGGCCTGCCGGAAACTCCATCAACCGATCCGCATAAGTCAGCCAGGACACGCTGCCGGTCGGCAGCCACGAAGCAAACGCAGTATTGATCAGCAGACTGACCTGCGCTACCGAGACGCCCAGTGTGGCAGGGCCCATCAATTTGAGAATGCGAATGACGCCGGGATCCCGGAAATGCAGATCAAAGCGCGGCAGCATGCCGATACGCGCTAGCGCCGGAATCTGGATTGCCAGTTGAAGGCAACCGCCAATGAACGCTCCCCAGGCCAGTGCTGTGACCGGCTTGTCGAACCAGGGCGCGGCAAAAAGGGCCATGACGATCATTGCTACATTGAGCAGGACGGGCGTGACAGCGGGGATCGAGAAATGACTCCAGGTGTTCAACACGCCGGCTGACAGAGCCACCATGGCCATGAAGAAGATGTAGGGAAAAGTGACGCGCGTCAGTTCGACGGTGAGTGCGAACTTCTCCGGGTGATTGGCAAAACCGCTGGCGGTGGCCTGAATGACGAAGGGAGCACCAATTACCCCTAGCACGGTGATCAGCAGAACGATGACACCCAGCAGGGTGGCAACGCGGTTGACTAGCGTATGGGTATCGGCCTCGCTACGTTGCGTGCGGTATTCGGAAAGGATGGGCACAAAGGCCTGAGAGAACGCGCCTTCGGCAAACAGGCGTCGCAATAGATTGGGCAGGCGGAAAGCGACGTTGAAGGCGTCTGTCATCATGCCGGCGCCGAACAGGTTGGCGATCAGGACCTCGCGAACGAGGCCGAGAATACGGGACAGCAGAGTCAGGCCGCTGATCTTGGCCAATGCCTTGAGCAGATTCACTTAATAGGCGAGCGGAAAAGGGGGGGTGGCCCGGATGATAGCCTGCGGCAGGTGCTTGCAAAGCAGTGCCGGCTGAATTATGATTGCCGGCTCTCGTTAAACCGAACCGGAAGAATTGCCATGGCCAATACGGCTCAAGCTCGCAAGCGCGCACGCCAGAACGATGCTGCCCGTGCCCGCAATACCAGTCTGCGCTCCCGTCTGCGCACGGCCATCAAGGCTGTTCGCAAGGCGGTTGAAGCTGGCGACAAGGCTGCTGCACAACAAGTGTTCCAGCAGTCCGTCAGTGTGATCGACAGCATTGCTGACAAGAACATCATCCACAAGAACGCCGCGGCTCGTCACAAGAGCCGTCTGTCCGCTGCCGTCAAGGCACTGGGCGCTTCGGCTGCTTGATGCTTGCCTGACCTGCCTTCCGGCGGGTCAGTGCAAGGCAAAGAAAAAGGCGATGCTCGGCATCGCCTTTTTGCGTTAGCTGCGCCGCTGCAGGCTCAGTTGATGGCGCCTGTGGTGGGATCGTCTTCAGCGTAGGCCACCTGCAGCTCGTTATCCTTGGCGAAGTTCACAAGGAATTTGTAGGCCAGCGGTTCAAGCTTGTAGAGCCGAACGTCCACCATCACGCATTTCTCGCCGCCAGGCATGCTGCCCGGGCGCACGTACGGCGAAAATTTCATTTTCCGGTCTGCGCCGAAGACGGACATGATGCCGCACAGTCGGTCTGCCCAGTCGCTGGGGCGGAATTGCTTGCCGTCCTGGGTTCTACCGATGATGGTGAAGCTCGCGATGATTACGGACATGGGCAACTGAAGCGCGTCTGGCGGGCTTGAGGGCAGGGAGCTGGAGTGCGGCTGGATTTGCGTATGCATGCAGTGCTCTAAGCAAACACCGTGCTTGGTGCCGTTCAGGCTTGGCCACCCAGCTTGTCGGTTATGTGTCTACTGCGGCACTGCAGCAGCCAAAGTTTAACAGAAAGCGCTGTAAGGCCGCGCCAGCAAGGCCGGGCGGGGCTTGGCGAGAGGGTGGTATGGCAGGGGTGGCGGCTCGCAAGGCGTTCCTTTAAACTCCTCAGCCTTGGCGGCAATGAGGCCGCTTTTGTTTTTTGTGCCGTCGCGGATCAGGTTTGGGCACAGAAATGATGCGAGGCCTGACCGCACGAATGTTGCGCTGCGCCAGGATTACCCATGACGACACCGATCAAGCACTACCTGCAGTTCAAGGATTTCAGCCGCAAAGAGTACGAGCATCTGTTTGCCCGCACGCGCTGGATCAAGGAAAAGTTCAAGCGCTACGAACCCTATCACCCGCTGTTTGATCGCACGCTGGTGATGATCTTCGAGAAGGCCAGCACGCGTACGCGCCTGTCTTTCGAAGCAGGCATGTTCCAGCTAGGCGGATCGGCGATCTACCTGAACACGCGCGACTCGCAACTTGGGCGGGGTGAGCCGGTTGAGGACGCGGCACAGGTGATTTCGCGCATGTCTGACGTGGTGATGATCCGTACTTTCGAGCAGGGCATCGTTGAACGCTTTGCGGCGAACTCGCGCGTGCCGGTCATCAACGGCTTGACCAACGAATACCACCCCTGCCAGATCATGGCTGACATCTACACCTGGATTGAGCGCAACGGCTCCATCCAGGGTAAGACCGTGGCCTGGATCGGCGACTCCAACAACGTCTGCAACACTTGGCTGCAGGCCGCCGAGGTGCTGGATTTCAACGTCCACGTCTCGACGCCCGCAGGCTACGAAGTGGAGCCGGAGCGCGCCGGCTTGTATGGCACCGCCAACTTCGAGCAGTTCGCTGACCCGATGGAGGCCGCCAAAGGAGCTGACATCATCACTACCGATGTGTGGACTTCGATGGGCTTCGAAGCTGAAAACGAAGAGCGCCTGCGTGATTTTGCTGACTTCCAGGTCGATGCTGACATGATGCGCGTGGCCAACAAGGGCGCGGTATTCATGCACTGCTTGCCAGCGCATCGTGGCGAAGAGGTGAGCGCAGAAGTGATCGACGGGCCGCAGAGCGTCGTCTGGGAGGAGGCGGAAAATCGTCTCCACGTGCAGAAAGCGTTGCTGGAATACGTTCTTCTCGGCGAGGTTTCGCCGACCTGAGACGGGGTTTCTCCCGCCACAAAAAACCCCGCTTCAGCGGGGTTTTTCATTTTCGTTGCGCTGGGTCAAGAAGTCGCTTTGTCGGACGAATTGCTCTATCAGAGCATCAATTTATCGGATTGTGCATTGCCGCAATCGGTCGTTAGAATTGTTGCCTGAGAGAAGGTTTTTTCCTGTCGAGCCTGATCATCAAGGCCCGACAGGAAAATTCCCTCTATCTGGAGCTTTATCGTGTTTGCCGGTCTCAGCTTTGCCGAATTCGAAGACATATCTCTCAAGTTGCTGCTCAGTGGCTTGATTGGCTACATGCTGTTCATTATCTGGAGCCTGGCGCGGGAGTCACGCGCCGGCCGTTACGGCTCCGCCTGGCTGTTTTTTGCACTCGGCTTCGGCATGTTCGGTTTCATGGCCAAGGAAGTGATCGCCAAAGTGCTCGGCATCTGAGCTGACGTCACGCCGCAACAGGGGCTCCGGTATAATTCGGGGCCTTTTTTCATTCCATTCAGAGAGTTGCCATGAGTCAGTTCGATAATGTGTCGGTCGTCAAGAAAGCCAATGTTTACTTTGACGGCAAGTGCGTCAGCCACACGATCGTGCTGGCAGACGGTACGAAGAAGTCGGTCGGTGTCATCCTGCCCGCCAGCCTGACCTTCAACACCGGCGCTCCCGAGATCATGGAAACCGTGGCCGGCAGCTGCCGTGTCCGCCTCAAGGGCGAGACGGAATGGAAGACCTACGGCGAGGGCCAGAGCTACAACGTGCCGGCCAATTCGAGTTTCGACATCGAAGTCGACGAGGCCTATCACTACGTCTGCCACTTCGGCTAAGAACGCCGCGCTGCGCTACTGCGCGGCCGGCTTGCCGCGTTGGCGTGCTCGACGTACTTTATGTACGTCTGCGCGCGCCGCCTTGCCATCCGGCCGCTTGCTACGCGCATCGCGCCATTCTCTGCGTTTGAGCGGATTCGTTTTCGGAGTTTTTCATGCCTTCTTTTGACGTCACCAACGAAGTCGACTGGGTCGAAGTGCATAACGCTGTCGATCAGTCGAACAAGGAAGTCGGAAATCGGTTCGACTTCAAGGGCTCGGACGCGCGTATCGAGCTGACCGGCAAGGACAAGGAAAAGTCGCTCACCCTGTTTGCAGACAACGATTTCCAGCTCGATCAGGTGTGGGACATCGTGACGGGCAAGTTCGCGAAGCGCGGCGTCGATGTGCGCTGCATGGAGCGCAAAGACGTCGAGACGATAAGCGGTAATAAAGTTAAGCAGCTGGTGACCGTTAAAGCCGGTATCGATACCGAGCTGGCCAAGAAGATCGTACGGATCATCAAGGACAGCAAGCTGAAGGTTCAGGGTAGCATCCAGGGTGATACAGTGCGCGTCACCGGCGCCAAGCGCGATGTGCTGCAGGAAACCATCGCCTTGCTTAAAAAGTCGATCACCGACTTCCCGCTCCAGTTCGGCAATTTCCGCGAATAGGTATTTGCCTGTTTGCCGGCGTGGATGGCCCGTAGCCATCCTTTGTCGAAGTCGCTCGCCCGACTGTCGCAGGAGTCGCAACATGGACGATCTGGTTGGCAGTGTGACCCGTGGTCTGACCACGGAGAGCGTAAGCAGTGTGCGTGGCGAGGCCCAAGTAGCCGTGCTCAAGAAGGCCGTCGACGCTGAGGCACAACAGGCTGCGCAGTTGGTGGAGGCGCTGCCCAAGTTGCCGCCGGTGTCACCAGGTCAGCCTGGCGGCATCATCAATACGCGCGCCTGAGGCCTCCGCCGCTCTGCGCGGCGTTCAACTCTCGAAATAGCTGAGGATGCGGTTCGGAAGCCAGTCGAGCCGCCCCGGGAAGCGTCCGGTCACGAATCCCACGTGGCCGCCCTGATCCGGCTGTTCCAGCGTGACGACGGGCGACACCTCACGCTTGCGCGGCAAGGCGCTGCGCGGCATGAAGGGGTCGTTCTTCGCATTCAACACCAGCGTCGGTACCGTGATCTGCGTCAGCAGGCGTTTTGACGATGCGCGTTCCCAGTAGTCGTGCACGTTGCGGTAGCCGTGAACGGGCGCCGTGTAGGCATCGTCGAAATCGAACAGGGTCTTGGCTTTCGCTGCCCGTTGCGTGTCGAAGAGTTCGGGGTACTTCTGCGCCTTGAGCGCCGCGTTGCGCCGCATCGTCTTGAGGAAGTGGCGCGTATAGACTTTATTGAAGCCTTTGCCCAGATGCATGCCGGCAGCAGTGAGATCCAGCGGAGCCGAGATGGCGGCGGCCTTGGTGACGATCTGGAAAGCCGACTCGCAGCGCGTGCCCAGCCAGCACAGCAGGGCGTTGCCGCCGAGTGATACGCCGACGGCGTAGATGGGTACGTTCTTGAAGCCGCCAGCAAGCTTGCGGATGATCCAGTCGACTTCGTCCGCATCGCCTGAGTGATAGGCGCGACCCAGCCGGTTGGGCTCGCCGGAACAGCCGCGAAAATGCACGACCACACCATTCCAGCCTCGGGCTGCTACGGCGCGCATCAGGGCGCGGGCGTAGTGGCTGTTGCTGGAGCCTTCAAGGCCATGGAACAGCACCACCAGCGGCGTATCCTTGCGCGTGGGTAGACAGTCGATGTCGATGAAGTCGCCGTCTGGCGTGTCCCAGCGCCGACGCTTGAACTTGGGCGCAGGCCCCTTGATGGCGAGTGGCCAGATGGTTTGCAGATGTGGGTTGCTGAGCCACTTGGGCGCTTCGTAACGCATGGTCGTCGAGGAAACGTTCCACTAAACGAGCGAGTTTAATGACGGGCGCGCCAGACGGTAGTTGCAGCGGCGTCGCCGGCTGCTAGTGAACGATGCGCGGTGTTTCCTGCAACAGCAGGCCGTCGGTATCGGGCGCCGGCGAGGTGTGGTGCAGGATCATTTGCCAGCCCTGTGCGCCGCGCGAATAGACGTTGGTGGCGATCATGGGCGGGGCCATGGTGTCTTCGCCCTCGATGCTCACGTGTTCGAGTACGCAGTGCACCGCGATCAGCATGGCTTGCGTCTTGACCGGGTGGCTGGTGCGTACGCGGATCTTCATGCCGCTGGCAAAGAGCTGGCGCCAGGCTTCACGGATGGCTGCCAGACCCGTGAAGCGCGACCCGCCGGGCTGTACGCAGACCACGTCATCGTCTTCGGACCAGACGGCCATCATGGCGTCCAGATCACCTTGCGTCAGCGCCTCGTAGAAGGCTTGCTCGGCGTCATCCGGTGTGGCGAAGATGGTTTTGGCCATGAAGAGGGCGATGTGTTGTGGGGTGTGCCGTGTTGAGAGGCCCGTGAATGCTACACCAAGCGCAGCGCCACGAAATCGCCGACGAAGGTAGCGGCGAGCACGTCGCCAGAGCGGACGCTGGCAGACAGGGTGATACGTGCGCGGCCGCGTTGTGCCAGGGTGTCGAGAAAACGGTTCCAGACTTCAACGCCCGGTGCATGGGCCGTGGCGGTGAAATCCCCTGCTACGGGTTGGCTGTAGTCAACCGTGTTGCGGCGAATGACCAGGCGCGGCAGCGGGTCGAGCGTGTCGGTGCCGACGCGCAGCAGGGACCACGCCGCAAGCGTAGCCAGTGTGGAAATGCTGCCGCCGAAGGCTGTGCCGCGGTGGTTGATGTTGGGCGCCAGTGGGGCGGCGAGCGTCACGCTGCCTTGGGCGAGCGACTGGACCGTGACGCCCATGGCCTGCGACAGCGGGATATGGGCGTAGAGATAATCGAGCAGGGCCTGCTGGTTCATGGCGCGACTGTAGCCCCAACCTGTTCCGGCGTGATGTGGTTGAGGCAGTTCAGATGGCCCAGCGGGCACTCGCGCATGAAGCAGGGGCTGCATTCGAGCTTGAGCGAGATGATCTTGGCCTTGTCTGACAGCGGCGGGGTGTAGCCGGGGCTTGATGACCCGAACAGCGCGGTGAGCGGCACGTCGAGCGCGGCGGCAACGTGCATGAGGCCGGAGTCGTTGGTGACGACATGGCGCGCCGAAGCGATGAGGTGCAGGGCCTGATCGAGGCCCGTGACGCCGCACAGGTTGCGGGCCGAGCCGTCGGAGAGGCGCACGATTTCTTCGCCGACCGGCGCATCCTTCTTCGAGCCCAGCAGCCACACCGGGATGCCTTGTGCCGCGAGCTGGCGGGCCAGTGCGGCGTAGTGCTGCTCGGGCCAGCGCTTGGCCGGGCCGAACTCGGCGCCGGGGCAGAACACGACAGGGGCTGGGGATGCGCTCAGGGCAAGGCTCTGCAGGGTGTCTGCCGTGGCCGCCGCATCCAGCTTGAGTCGTGGCGATGGCAGCGGCCGGGGCAAGGGCTGGTGCGGTTCTTCAGCCAGCACCGCATAGCGTTCCACCTGCAGCGGCAACGCGGTCTTGTCGAGCGTGTGGCGTACATTGATGAGGCCGTAGCGCGATTCACCCGTGAAGCCGACCCGCTTCGGGATGCCGGCGAAGAACGGAATCAGGGCGGACTTGAGCGAGTTGGGCAGCACATAAGCCGCATCGTAGCCGCGCGCTTTGAGCTGCCGGCCCAGTGCCCAGCGCTCACGCAGGCGCAACGCGCCGTGACCGAAGGGGTTGTCGATGACTTCGCCATCAACCTCAGGCATCGCGCTCAGCACGGCAGCTACCCAGGGCGGGGCGAGGGCATCGATGCGGGCATCCGGATACTTCGCACGCAGGCGCATGAACAGCAGCTGCGCGGCGACGGTGTCGCCGATCCAGGAGGGGGTGACGATGAGGATTTTCATTGCGCCATGTCCGGGTGCAGCAGCGCCATGACCAGTGAGTCCTGATATTGGCCGTCGATGCAGATGGCGGCGACGCGGCGGCCTTCATGGCGGAAGCCCAGGCTTTCGTAGAGTCGCAGGCCGCGCTGGTTGCTGTACAAGACGCCCAACTCGATGCGCGTGAAACCGCGCGCCCAAGCACTGCTGATCGTTTGTGCCATCAGTTCGCGGCCAATGCCGCGACCACGCCACTCTGGCAGCAGACCGATACCGAGAATGCCTCCGTGGCGAACAGCGTCCTGTCTCAGTCGTACGACATCGCACCAGCCCACCACGTGCCCACCGTTCAGTACGACGAACTGGGGATTGCCACTGCGCAGGTTGCCTTCGACGAAGTTGCGTGTTTCATCCAGCGGTGGGGCAGCAGTGAATGCGAGGTATTGCTTCTCGCGCGCAACCGCATCGACTGCGGCATGGAAGCCCGGGATGTGCTGCTCGCTGATGTGCTCGATCCGGTAGCTCATTGCGACATCTTGAATGAAACGGGCCGCATCTGCGGCCCGTCCGTGGTTTGAAGCGTGTGGTCAGTGACCCTTGGGCGCTTCACCATGCAGCACATACTTCGCGCCGCAGTACGGGCACTTGGCGTCGCCCGTCCTGGTCACGTCGAGGAACACGCGCGGGTGGCGCGCCCACAGCGGTGCGCCCGGCTGCGGGCAATGCAGAGGCAGGTCCTTGGCTTCGACGGCGATGGGTTGCGACTTGTCGGTGTTTTCAGCCATGGCGATGCTCCTGATTACACAAAGGCCAGCCAGCCATCGTGCTCGGGCAGGCGGCCATTCACGAGGTCAAAGAAGCGGGCCTGGATCTTCGTGGTGATCGGGCCGCGCTTGCCTTCGCCGATCTGGCGGTTGTCGAGCTCGCGCACCGGGGTCACTTCGGCAGCGGTGCCGGTGAAGAAGGCTTCGTCGGCGATGTAGATGTCGTCGCGCGTCAGGCGGCGGGTCTGCACCGTGTAGCCGAGCTCCTTGGCCAGCGTGTGGATGGTGTTGCGCGTGATGCCGGTCAGCGCGGAAGCGATCTCGGGCTCGTAGATCACGCCGTCCTTGACGATGAAGAGGTTCTCGCCAGCGCCTTCGGCCACGAAGCCGTCGGTGTCGAGCAGCAGCGCTTCATCGTAGCCATCCTGCGTGGCTTCGAGGTTGGCGATGATGGAGTTGGCGTAGGTGGTAGCCACCTTGGCGCGCGGCATGGTCACATTGACGTGGTGGCGCGAGAAGGACGAAGTCTTCACGCGGATACCCTTTTCGAGGCCTTCTGCGCCGAGGTAGGCGCCCCAGGGCCAGGCGGCGATGGCCACATGCACGGTGGCGCCGCGCGTCGAGATGCCCATCTTCTCCGAGCCGTAGTAGGCGAGCGGGCGCAGATAACAGCTCTCGAGCTTGTTGGCGCGCACGACTTCCTTCTGTGCTTCGTTGATCTCGTCCTTGGAGAACGGGATCTTCATCATGTAGATGTGGGCCGAGTTGAAAAGGCGGTCCGTGTGCTCCTTGAGGCGGAAGATCGCCGTGCCACGGTTGGTGTTGTAGGCGCGCACGCCTTCGAACACCGACAGGCCATAGTGCAGGGAGTGGGTCAGTACGTGCGTGGTTGCCTCGCGCCAGGGCACCAGCTTGCCATCCATCCAGATGAATCCGTCGCGATCAGCCATCGACATGAGACTTGCTCCCGTTTCCGTTCGGTGAAAAACCGCGATTTTAGCGTAAGACGGGACGTAAAATACCGGCTTTGGTATCTGCGGAGCTCAGCATGGTCTGGAAACCCAATGTCACGGTGGCCGCCGTGGTGCATCGCGAAGGGCGTTTCCTGCTCGTCGAGGAGCACACGGATACCGGCATACGTCTGAATCAGCCGGCTGGCCACCTCGAAGAGGGCGAGTCCTTGCTTGCCGCTTGCGTCCGCGAGGCGCTGGAGGAAACAGGGCACCACGTCGAGCCGACGGCGCTGCTGGGCGTCTACCAATGGCCGCGGCCGCAGGGCGACATCACCTATCTGCGCTTTGCCTTCATCTGTGAGGTGAAAAGCTTTGACAGTACGCGCTCGCTCGATCAAGGCATCATCGGTGCGACTTGGCTGACGCTGACCGAGCTGGAGGAGCAGGCCGGGCGGCATCGCAGCCCGCTGGTGCTGCAATGTGTGCAGGACTATGTGAACGGACGCAGCTTTCCGCTGGAGTTGATCCGTCATTACGATTAGAACGACCAGGTCCTTACGAGATGAATGAAGCAGGTTTGAAAGACGGGCAGGGCATGAAGGTCGTTGTCGGTATGTCCGGCGGCGTGGATTCGGCAGTGTCCGCATGGTTGCTGAAGCAGGCGGGTTACGACGTGACCGGCCTGTTCATGAAGAACTGGGAGGACGACGATGACGACGAGTACTGCTCGACGCGCGAAGACCTCGTCGATGTGGCGTCGATCTGTGACGTGATCGGCATGGAGCTGGAGGTCGTGAACTTCAGCAAGGAATACAAGGACCGCGTTTTCGCCGACTTCCTGCGCGAATACGAAGCCGGCCGCACGCCCAATCCGGACATCCTGTGCAACAGCGAGATCAAGTTCAAGGCCTTCCTCGACCATGCGATGGATCTGGGCGCGGACAAGATCGCCACCGGCCACTATGCCGGCGTGCGCGAATGGACGAGCGACGGTCGCACCGAGTACCAGTTGCTCAAGGCCGAAGACGGTACAAAGGACCAGAGCTACTTCCTCTACCGTCTCAACCAGGCGCAACTCGCGAAGACGATCTTCCCGCTGGCGAATGTTTACAAGCGCGACGTGCGCGGCATGGCCGAGAAGGCCGGCCTGCATGTGCACGACAAGAAGGATTCCACCGGCATCTGCTTCATTGGCGAGCGCCCGTTCCGCGAGTTCTTGATGCGTTATCTGCCGACGAAACCGGGCGAGATCCGCTCGCTCGATGACAATCGTTTGCTCGGCGAGCACCAGGGCCTGATGTATCACACCATCGGCCAGCGCAAGGGCCTGCACATCGGCGGCATCAAGGGCAATGACACGGCCGGCGATCACGAAGCCTGGTACGTGGCCGGAAAGGACATGCAGGCCAACGTGCTGTACGCCGTGCAGGGCCACGAACATCCGGCCCTGCATCGCGAGCGACTCGTGGCGCAGGATCTCAACTGGATCGCTGGCCGTGCGCCGCGCACCAACTGGGTCTACACCGCCAAGCCGCGTTACCGCACGCCGGATCAGCCCTGCGAGGTAGATCGCGTGGCGGACAGCGAAGCCGAGATCGCTTTCGCCGCGCCACAGTGGGCTGTGACGCCTGGGCAGTCGGTGGTGCTGTACGAGAGCCGGGTGTGTCTCGGTGGCGGGATCATCGTCTGATATTCGCTCTATTCGTCATCCCCGCGAAGGCGGGGATCCAGCGACTTTCAGAATGTATTCAAACGACACTGGATTCCCGCTCCAGCCCTCTCCCCCAACCCCTCTCCCACAAGCGGGCGAGGGGAGCATGGAGCAGCTTTGCTGGTCGTAAATCTGGCGGGAATGACGGTTAAGGATTCAAGTAATGGCAGCCATCCAGTGGTTCCCCGGTCACATGAACTCGGCGCGCAAGAAAGCCGCCGAGAACATGGAGTTCACCGATGTCGTGATCGAGGTTGTCGACGCACGCCTGCCGGCGGCGAGCAGCAATCCGATGATCGAGGAGTTGCGCAAGTTCCGCCAGCGGCCCTGTCTCAAGCTGCTCAACAAGGCTGACATCGCGGATCCCAAGGCGACGCAGGCGTGGATAGAGCATTTCGCCGGCACGCCGGGCATGAAGGCCATGGCGGTGTCGTTCAAGAAGGCCTCCGACGTGGCGAAGATCGTTGGCTGGTGCCGCCAGCTGGCGCCGCATCGCGGTTCGCCCGACAAGCAGCTGCGCATGATGATCATGGGCATCCCGAACTGCGGAAAGTCCACCCTCATGAACGCGTTGATGAAGCGCAAGGTCGCCGCTGTCGGTGATGAGCCGGCGGTGACCAAGTCGGCGCAGCGGCTGGAGATCAACAGCAGCACCGTGCTCATCGACACGCCGGGATTGATGTGGCCGAAGATCGAATTCCCGTCCGATGGCTACATGCTGGCGGCGAGTCATGCCATCGGCACCAATGCGGTGATCGATGATGAGGTGGCCTTCTTTCTCGGTAACCTGCTTCTTGAGCGCTACGCGGGTCTTGTCGCGCAGCGGTATGGCTTCGATGTGTCGGGTCTGGATGGCGTCGGGCTCATCGAGCGCATTGCTACCCGGCGTGCCTGGCGCGTGAAGGGCGGCGAGCTGGATATCGAAAAGGCTGCGCTGGCCTTCCTCAAGGACTACCGCACCGGTGTCATCGGCCGCATCAGTCTTGAGACGCCCGCATCGCGTGCGCAGATGATCGAGATTGCACGCGCAACCGTGCCCGAGGACAACGGTGCCGACAAGCCGGAGGATGCCGCAGGAGACGCGGCAGGGTGAGCCAGCAGCGACAGTTCTTCACCCGCACCTGGGTTGTCGTTGTGCTGGCCAGTTTGTGTTGCCTGTTGTGGGGCAGCTCCTACCCGGCGATCAAGAATGGCTACGCGATGTTCGGCATCGCCCCGCAGGACGTGCCTTCGAAGATGGTGTTCGCAGGTTATCGCTTCGCGGCAGCCGGTCTGATCCTGTTGCTCATGTCAGCCATCGGCGGACGCTCCGTGTTCCGCATCAGCGCGGCCGGTTGGCGCCAGCTGTGGCTGCTGGGCACGACGCAGACGGCGATCCAGTACGTGTTCTTCTACATCGGTCTGGCCTACACCACGGGGGTGAAGAGCTCGATCATGAATGCGACGGTGAGCTTCTTCAGCGTGCTGATCGCCCACTTCCTCTATCGCGATGACCGCCTGACCTGGCAGCGCACGGCGGGCTGCCTGATCGGCTTTGCGGGCGTGATGGTGGTGAATCTCGGGCGCGGTGGACTGGACTTCGATTTCACCCTGCTCGGTGAGGGCTTCGTGGTCATCGCCGCCTTCATCCTTGCGGCAGCGTCGATTTACGGCAAACGCGTGTCGCAAGGCATGGATGGTGTGCTGATGACGGGTTGGCAGCTGTTCTTCGGTGGTGTGTTGCTGCTCGTCGGTGGCTATGCGGCGGGTGGGCACATCAGCGGCTTTACGTTTGCTTCGACGGCGCTGCTGGCTTACCTCGCCGTGTTGTCTTCAGCCGCCTTCTCGCTGTGGAGCCTGCTGCTGAAGTACAACAGCGTGGGCAAGGTCACCATCTTCAACTTCCTCGTACCCATCTTCGGCGCACTGCTGTCAGCGGTGTTTCTTGACGAGAGCATTCTCGAGTGGAAGAACCTCGTGGCGCTGCTGCTGGTGTGCGGGGGGATCTGGTTGGTGACGCGGGAGCGCTCGTCAGCCTGAGTTCCCGGTCAGCGCTGGCTGGTCGGAGAGTTTGACGGCTCCAGCTTCTTGTCCAGTCGCTTGATCTCTTCGTCGCTGATCACTTCAATGACGCTGACAACCTTGGTGACGTTGCGCGTGGTGCTGGCGATCTTGACGGCAGCGTCCGCTTCGCTCTGGCCGAGCAGGCCCATCAGGTAAACGATGCCTGATTCGGTCACGACCTTCACGTGGTGGCCCGAGACACTCTTGAGTTCAGGATCGAACAGGCGCGTCTTCACCGACGAGGTGATCAGGCGGTCGCTGGCGCCCGTGCCGAAGGTGGCGGGCCAGCCGACCGTGACTTCGTCGAACACGCTGGCGACACCCTCGGTTTCACGGGCGAGCTTTGCGGCTTCTGCCTTGTAAGACTCGCTGAGCGCCTGACCGGTGAGCAGCACGCGTTTGTTGAACACGGTGGTGGAGACGTTGGCCTTGTCATCGAGCTTGCGGTTGATGGCGCGCATGATCTTGACCTCCAGCTCTTGGTCCTTGTACTGCTCGGCGTAGGTGCGGCGATCAATCGTGGAGGCCACGCCGGTGCCGACGCCGCCGGCGATCAGGGGCACGCAGGCGCTGAGGCTGCTGGCCAGCAGGCCGGCGATCAGCAGGTTCTTGAGTAGGGCTTTGAAGGTGTTCATCAGTTTTCTTCTCCCATCAACAGGCAATCGATGCCGTCGCAGAGGCAGTGGAGGGCGAGCAGGTGGACTTCCTGGATGCGCGCCACGCGATCGTGGGGCGCACAGATATGGATGTCCTGTTCGCCGAGGAGTTCCGTGACGTGGCCGCCGTTGCGGCCGGTGAGGGCGACGACGCGCATGTCGCGTTCGTGTGCGGCCTGGATGGCAGACAGCACGTTGTCCGAGCGGCCACTGGCCGAGATGACCAGCAGGACATCACCGGGCTGGCCCAGCGTGGCAATCTGCCGCGCGAAGACCTGGCCGTATTGGTAGATGTTGGCGAGCGACGTGAGTACTGCAGTGTCGGCCGATAGCGACACCACGGCCAGCTGGGGGCGGTCGCGTTCGAAGCGGCCCATCATCTTGGCGACGAAGTGTTGCGCGTCGGCAGCCGAGCTGCCATTGCCGCACGCGAGGATCTTGCCGTTACCGAGCAGACTTTCGACCATCACTTCGGCGGCGAGTGCGATGGGGCCGGAGAGGACCTCGGACGACGAGCGCAGCGTGCGTGCGCTTTCGTCAAACTGGGCTTCGATGCGGCTGAGAAGATCCACGTATGACTCCGGAAAATGACGCGGCATGGTAGCACGCGTCATTTGCCGGCCCGGTGCGCGGCGTCAGGCGGCGAGGCCGCGTGCTTCGTCGAGACCCAGCATGATGTTCATGCACTGGATGGCCGCACCCGAAGCGCCCTTGCCGAGATTATCGAAGCGGCAGGCTGGCAGCAGCTGTTCGTCATGACCGAAGACGAAGACCTCGGCACGGTTGGTGTCGTTGCAGGTGGTGGCGGGCAGGAAGCCCGCGTCCAGCACAGGCGTCGCATCGAGCGGCATGGTCTTGACGAAGGTCTGACCCGCGTAGTGTTCGCTGTAGAGCGCATGCAAGTCGGCCGGACTCACTTTGCGGGCGAGGAGGCGCGCGATCAGCGGCACCGATACCACCATGCCTTGCGCGAAGTTGCCGACGATGGGGTTGAACAGCGGCTTGTGGGCGAGGCCCGTGAGCGCCTGCATCTCGGCGAGGTGCTTGTGCGTGAGCCCTAGCGCATAGAGGCGTGGGCTGCGCAGGATGTCCTGCTCCCCGCGTGCTTCGTAGTCGGCAATCATTTCCTTGCCACCGCCGCTGTAGCCGGTGATCGAGAAGGTGCTGACCGGATAGTCGGCAGGCACGATGCCGGCGGCAACCAGCGGCGCCATCAGCAGGATGAAGCCGGTGGCATGGCAACCCGGATTGGCGACCTTCTGTGCGCTGCGGATGCGCTCGCGCTGACCGCCGTTGAGTTCGGGCAGCCCGTAGACCCAGTCGGGATTCGTGCGGTGCGCTGTGCTGGCATCGATGAAGCGCGTGCGCGTGTTGCCCGCTGCGAGCAGGGCGACGGATTCTTTCGAGGCAGCGTCGGGCA
Organism: Viridibacterium curvum; assembly: GCF_039544165.1. Classification (NCBI taxonomy): domain Bacteria; kingdom Pseudomonadati; phylum Pseudomonadota; class Betaproteobacteria; order Rhodocyclales; family Rhodocyclaceae; genus Viridibacterium; species Viridibacterium curvum. The sequence continues at coordinate 190,311 of NZ_BAABLD010000017.1, read as the reverse complement.
GACACAGGAAAACGATATCTGCATCGTTGATGAAGCGTGCCTTGACGGCGGGGTCCTTGCGTTGGTCTTCAGGAATCGTGAGGACTTCGATCTCATCGCGGCCAGCCAGCCGCTCGTCGATCTTGAGCCCGGTCGTGCCGTGACGGCCGTCGATGAAAACCTTGTAAGTCATGGTGCCTCTGCCAGAATCGGGTGTGGAATCAGATGTGAAGCCTGCATTGTGGCGGCTGCGCAGGGCTTGTTCAAGTTACGGTTTTGCGCGGCAGATGCCAGCTCGCAAGATTCTCTTATGCAAGGCATGTAAGGAATGCACACCCTACCGGGTCTTGTGCAGTGACAGGACGGTTCGCCGCCTGGCAAACGTCGTGACAACTTGGTGACAAGTGAGTGACAAGTGTTTTCCCCTAGCCCCAGGCCATCCCGGCTTGTAAGGCATATCAACGCAACAGGAGTCTTTACATGAACAAGCAGATCCTCATCCGTGCCGCCCTCGCATCCGTCGTTGCACTGGGCGCTGTCAGCCAATCCGCCGTTGCTGCGGACGAAAAGGAAAAGTGTTTTGGCGTGGCCAAGGCTGGCGCCAATGACTGCGCTTCGAGCGATGGCTCGCACTCGTGCGCCGGCCAGGCCAAGATGGACAAGAGCCCGACCGACTGGAAGTACGTTGCCAAGGGCACGTGCGAAAAGATGGGTGGCATGACCAAGGCCCCGATGAAGAAGTAATGCCTGATTGCGCCTGGGTGACGGTGTCGTTGCCCGGGCGCTTTTCACCATGATGAATCACATCAAACCGGATTACACAGGCATCGGCCTGCGCGCACCGCATTACGCACAGGTGCTCGAAGAGCGGCCGTCGCTGGGCTTTCTGGAAGTCCACTCCGAGAATTTCTTCCACGCTGGTGGTGCCAGCCTGCATATGTTGCAGCGTGCGCGTGAGTGCTATCCGCTGAGCCTGCATGGCGTGGGCTTGTCGCTGGCGTCGGCTGATGCGTTGGCCCTGCCGCATCTGGAAAAGCTTGCTTCGCTCGTCGAGCGGGTAGAGCCCGCGCTGGTGTCGGAGCACCTGTGTTGGGGCGCCATCGATGGCGAGCATTTCAACGACCTGCTGCCCTTCCCGCATACGAGCGAGGCATTGCAGATCGTGACCGAGCGCGTCGAGCGGGTGCAGGCGCGATTGAAGCGCCAGATCCTGCTTGAGAACCTGTCTGCCTATGTCGCGTTCCGCGACTGCGACATGAGCGAGTTCGATTTCCTTGCCGAGCTGGTGCGCCGCACAGGATGTGGCGTGCTGCTCGACATCAACAACCTTTACGTCAATGCCTGCAACTTCGATTTCGACGCGCGACAGGAGTTGGCCCGAGTGCCCTGGGATGCCGTGGGCGAGATCCATCTCGCGGGCCATAGCGTCGGCGAGCTCTGCCTGATTGATACGCACGGCAGCCGTGTTTGCGACGAAGTGTGGGCGCTCTATCGCGAGGCGGTCGCGCTGGGTGGGCCGAGGCCAACCCTCATCGAGTGGGACACCGACATTCCTGCGCTGGAAGTGCTGCGTGACGAAGCGGCGCGTGCCGCAGCCATCAACCGGGAGCAGACATGCCCAGCCTGATCGACGTTCAGCGTCGCTTTGCGAACGTGCTGCGCGCAGGGCAGGGCGAGGCCGACATGCTCGCTTGCCTGCAGGGCGATGCCCAGCGCAACGCGAGCCTGCTGGCGGTATATCGCGGCAACGCCGTCGCTAACGCGCACAAGGCGCTGCAACTGGCGTATCCGGTGATTTGCCAGATTGTTGGAGAAGACTTCTTCGAGGGACTGGCGCGCGCATATCGCGACAGTCATGCCTCGCGCTCTGGCGATCTCAACGAGTACGGTGCTGACTTTGCGGATTTCCTTGCTGAGTTCGAGCATGTTGCGGATATGCCTTATCTGCCTGCCGTGGCGCAGCTGGAGTGGGCGGTCACCGAGGCGGAGAGGGCGGCCGATCATGTACCGCTGTCGATGGCCGAACTCGCCAGTTTTGCCCCGGAGCAATTGGGCGATCTGCAGCTCGGTCTGCAAGCCGCAGCGTGTCTCGTGCGGGCGGACTTTCCTGTCGCCAGCATCTGGCTGCAGCACCAGCCGGCCTACGACGGCGCCTTGAATATCGATTTGGGCGTCGCCGAGTGCTGCATCGTGCATCGCATCGGTTGGCATGCCGCAGTGTTGCCAGTGGTGGTGGCAGAGCTGGCCTTCTGGCAAACCGCGCAAAGCGGTGCGCCACTGGCCACGATGCTCGACGCAGCGTTCTCGCTGGACGAAGATTTTGACGTGCAGACGGCGCTATCGCGCGGTTTCACGGCAGAGCTGGTGACCCGCCTCCAGCTTGCTTGAGATTTCCCCATCCGGTTTTACGACAGACATACAGAGGATTTCCATGAACACAGCATTACTCCAGCGCGGTATCGCCCTCAGCGCGCAACCGGTCTCCTGGCTCAACGCTGCACAGCCCGTGCTGTTGCTGGCTGTGCGCCTCTACATCGCCTGGGTTTTCTTTCGATCCGGTCTCACCAAGATCGATGACTGGGGCACTACCCTGGCCCTGTTCCAGGACGAATACCAGGTGCCGCTGTTGCCACCGGCGTTGGCTGCTTTCATGGGGGCTTCGGGCGAGCTGTTGCTGCCACCGCTGCTGTTGCTGGGGCTGGCGGGGCGTTTCGCGGCGCTGGGGCTGTTCGTGGTGAATGCGATGGCGGTCATTTCGTACCCCGCGCTGTTCCAGTTCGATTGCCCGGCGGCGATTCAGTCGCATTACTTCTGGGGCGCAAGCCTGTTGGGGCTCGCTGCCTTCGGGCCTGGCGCCCTGTCGCTGGATGCCTGGCTGATGAAGCGTTTCAAGAGACTTTAGGCCGCATCGCGCACGGAACAAACAAAAAGGGCCGGTCTTGCGACCGGCCCTTTTGTTTTGCTGCAGGCTGATGGATATCAGCGAGCTTGCCAGCCGCCGTCAACGTTCACGATGGTGCCGTTGAGGTATTCCGAAGCGGCAGAAGCCAGGAACACAGCGGTGCCGGCCAGATCTTCGGGTTGGCCCCAGCGGCCAGCGGGGATGCGGTCCAGGATGGCCTTGTTGCGGGCTTCGTCAGCGCGGATCGGGGCGGTGTTCGCCGTAGCGATGTAGCCCGGGGCGATGCCGTTGCAGTTGATGCCCTTGGCGCCCAGTTCGTTGGCGATCAGCTTGGTGATGCCGGCAATACCGTGCTTGGAAGCGGTGTAGCCCGGCACCAGGATGCCGCCTTGATACGACAGCATCGAGCAGATATTGATGATCTTGCCCTTGCCGTTGCGGCCGATGACGTGGCGGCAGAAGGCTTGCGACAGGTACATCGGGGCATACAGGTTGATCTGCATGACGAAGTCGAAGTCTTCTTCCTTGTGCTCAAGGAACGGTGCGCGGCGAATGGTGCCGGCGACGTTGGCGAGGATGTCGACCTGGCCGGCGATCTTCACGGCTTCGTCGATGACCTTCTGCGGAGCGCCCTTCTCGGTCAGGTTGGCTTGCAGGTACCAGTAGTTGGCGCCCGTTTTGGCCTTGGCAGCGTCGTAGGCAGCGATGGACTCGGCAGCCAGCGGTGCGAAGTCAGCAGCGATCACGGAGGCGCCGGCTTCCATGTACTTGGCAGCGATGGCAGCGCCGATGCCTTGTGCGGCGCCGGTGACGAGGGCGACCTTGCCGGTCAGATCAAAAGGGTTGCTCATTCGATTCACTCTCCCGAGAGATTTTTCAGAAATTCGCCAGAGGGGGCGGCGTTTGCATGACTCTTGTCCGGGGCTGGCGGGGCCGCTGCCCGGTCTGGTCAGAGCCCGCGAGTTTAGCCGATTCAAGCGGCAAGGGCACGGCTGGCGTCCTGCGAGAGGGTTTTGTTGCGGCAGATCAAGGGCCTGCCGTGCGTGCGGGGCGTACTCGCAGCGTCAGGGCCCGTCCACGTTTGCGTTTGCTGCCTCGCACGTTTACCCTTACGGGCTCAGTCGCGCGCGAAATTGGCCCGTGGTGAGCCATAAGGTCCCGCAGGCCCCGCAAAACCGCGCCACATCTGCTTTTCCATTCGACGCCCAGCGTCTCCTCCGAAACTTTGAAGGGATACCCCATGAAGATCGCCCTGATCAACGAAAACAGCCAGTGCGCCAAGAACGAAATCATCTTCAACTCGCTGAAGACCGTTGCCGAGCCCCTGGGTCACCAGGTGTTCAACTACGGCATGTACAGCGCTGAAGATCCGAACTCGCTGACCTACGTGCAGAACGGCATCCTCGCCGGCATCCTGCTGAACTCCGGCGCGGCCGACTTCATCGTCACCGGCTGTGGCACCGGCATGGGCGCCATGCTCGCCAGCAACGCAATGCCCGGCGTGTTCTGCGGCCTGGTTGCCGACCCGACCGACGCTTTCCTGTTCTCGCAGATCAACGCGGGCAACGCCATCTCGATGCCCTATGCCAAGGGTTTCGGCTGGGCCGCTGAACTGAACCTGCAAGACGTGTACCGCAAGCTGTTCGAACTCGAACCCGGCCTGGGCTACCCGAAAGAGCGCGCAGCCATCATGGCCAAGAACCGCGGCATCCTGAAGGACGTGAAGGCCAAGTCCTGCAAGGACATGCTGACGGTGCTGAAGGAAATCGACCAGGAGCTGCTGAAGGGCGCCGTCGCTGGCCCGAAGTTCAAGGAATACTTCTTCGCCAATGCCAAGGATGACGGCATCGCAACCTACATCAAGAGCATTGTCGGTTAATCACCCGCTTCGCCAGATGTGAAACGCCCGTCGTGCGCAAGCCCGGCGGGCGTTTTGTTTTTCTGCAAGTCGTTACGAGTCTGGCGCAGAATAATGGGGCTTTCGATTGCTCTACGCCTTCTCTGGAGACACTGACATGACGATCTATCGCAAGACCTATTACGCCACGGCACCGGATTCGATGATTGGCGCATCGAACGAGCAGCTGCGTCAGCGTTACCTCTTCACTGATCTGTTCGTGGCCGATCAGGTCACGCTCAACTATTCGCACTTCGAGCGCATGGTCGTCGGCGGTGCTGCGCCAGTGGGCAAGAGGGTGGCACTGCCGGCGCAGACCGAGCCGGCATCGGCGGCCGGCAAGCCCTTCCTCGAACGTCGCGAGCTGGGCGTGATCAACGTTGGCGGAGGCGTCGGTGCGATCACCGTGGATGGCACGCGCTACGACATGGCGCCCAAGGACGGACTGTATGTGGCGATGGGGGCGAGCTGCGTTGAATTCGAATCGGCTGACGCAGCCAACCCGGCGAAGTTCTACCTCGTGTCGACGACGGCGCACGCCAGTTACGAGACCCGGCACCTTGCCATCGACAAGGCCGTACCGCTGGAGCGTGGCGCGGCAGAGACATCCAATGAACGCACGATCTACCAGTACATCGTGCCGGCCACCTGCCAGAGCTGCCAGCTGCTGCTGGGGCTCACCATCCTCAAGACCGGATCGGTGTGGAACACCTGCCCGCCGCACCTGCATGATCGCCGCTCCGAGGTGTATTTCTATTTCGATCTCAAGGACGATCAGCGCGTCATGCACTTCATGGGCGAACCGGAAGACATGCGTCACCTCGTGCTGGCGAAGGACGAAGCGGTGATGTCGCCGCCCTGGTCGATCCACATGGGCTCGGGCACCAGCAACTACGCGTTCATCTGGGCCATGGGCGGCGAGAACCTCGACTACACCGACATGAAGGTGCTGGACATCTGCCAGCTCAAGTAAGCGGCTGCCTGATCACGAACGCCCGTCCTGCGAGAGCAGGGCGGGCGTTTTACTTCTTGCGGGATTTTCGCTGCGCGGCACGCAGCGAAGCAGCCAGCGCACTGCGCGCCCAGGGAAGCATGAGGGCGGGGGAGTCCATGGCTTCATCGGGCGCACGCCAATAGCTGGTGCGTGTTTCCTTGCCAGTCTTCGTCTTGTAGGTGAAGGGCGAGGAGCCTGCTGCTTCGAATTCCGCCACGTTGCCGGCGTCGGTTTTCAGGAACAGCTGGTCGTCGATGATGATCGCCACGATGATGCCGTCGCTGTACAAACCGGCGCCGCTGAACATGCGCTTGTGCGAGATGCGACCGAGCGGTGCCAGCAGTTCGGCACACCAGGCGAGATAGTCGGCGGAGACGCTCATGGCTGCAGGCTCGCAAAAATTTCGATGTGGATGCGCTCGCGCGGATTGGGGTGATCGCGCAGGCGGACGATGCGGGCCGTGATCGGCATGCCTTTGTCCAGCGCACTGGCGACCGGACCGCTCAGCTCGCGTGGCAGGTAGCCCAGAACGTGACCTTGCCAGTCGACGCGCACAGCAAGCGGATCGTGCGGGTTGCTCGCATCGCGAACGACTTCCAGTGCATCTCCTTCACGCAGGCGCGGCCAGACGGCTTTGGCTTCGTGGTACGCCACACCGGCAACGCTCACACGCTGCAAAAGCAGGCGTGACGCCGCACCCGCGTGCAGCGCTGCATAACACAGCAGCGCGCCCAGGCTCAGCTGGCGGAGAAGGCGTCGCGCAGCCATTCGATGTTGGCCGTTTCGAGAGAGTCGAGCAGCAGCGCGTCGAAGCGCATCTGCCGCTGGCGGTAGGCGCGACCGTCACCCTGCAGCCAGACGCGCGCAGCGAGTGTAATGCGGCGTTGCTTGGTGGGCGTGATGCTGGCCGCTGCACCGCCGAAGCGCGGATCGCTGCGTAGCCGCACCTCGAAGAACACCAGAGTGCCGGCGTGTTCGCCGATGAGATCGATTTCGCCGCCCTTGCACCGCACGTTGCGCGCGATGATGCGCACCCCTTGTGATTGCAGGAAGTCTGCGGCCAGGCGCTCGGCGCGGGCCCCGCTGGGGGCGTCTTGCGACGACGCGCCTTGCCCGCCCGCCAAGGCGAGCAGACAATGCCGCATCTTTTGCCACAAGCCGGTCGCGTCACCCATGCTTTCCTTGCCCGAAGAAAATGTTCTGCATGCCTCGCCCGCATTGTATGTGGTGGCCACGCCGCTCGGGAACCGCCATGACATCAGCCTGCGCGCACTGGCCCTGCTGGGCAAGGTCGATCTGGTGGCCTGCGAAGATACGCGCCACAGCCAGAAGCTGTTCGACAGCTTCGGCCTGTCGCCGCGCACTCTGGCCCTGCACGAGCACAACGAGCAGGAGGGCGCGACGCGCGTCATCGAGCGTCTGCAGCAAGGGCAGCACGTGGCTTTCGTCAGCGACGCCGGCACGCCGGCCGTATCGGACCCGGGGGCGCGCCTCGTCGCTCGTGTGCAGGAAGCGGGCTTCCCGGTGATTCCCGTGCCGGGTGCCTGCGCGGCGGTGGCTGCTTTGTCGGCATCCGGGCTGGCAAGTGATCGCTTTCATTTCATCGGCTTCCTGCCGCCCAAGACGGCAGCGCGCAAGGCAGAAATTGAAGCCTTCAAGGGGCTGGAGGGCAATGTGGTGCTTTACGAGTCACCGCATCGCGTCGTCGAGTGCGTGGCAGATCTCGTCGCGGTGCTGGAGCCTGAGCGCGAAATCGTCTTCTGTCGTGAGCTGACCAAGCTGTTCGAGCAGATTGCGCGCATGCCGCTGGCCGAGGCGAGTGCCTGGCTGCAAGCCGACAGCAACCGCCAGCGCGGCGAGTTCGTGTTGCTGGTCGGGCCTGCGCCCGCTGCGGAGGGCTTGCCTGCCGAGGCGCAGCGTGTGTTGGCGCTGCTGCTGGAGGAGTTGCCGGTGAAGACCGCTGCGAAGCTGTGCGCCGGGATTACCGGCGCATCACGCAATGCGCTGTATGAGCATGCCCTGAGCCTGAAGCAGGGCGAGAAGTAGTGCGTCAGTAGCGACGTGAAGAGCTGGAACTCTGCAGCGGGATGCCTCCGCCGCGCATGCTGCTGCCACGTTCGTACTGGGCATCCACACGCTGGGCCTGACGCTTGAGATCGCGCAAGGCTCGTTCGGCTTCCGCTGTCTGCTGGCGGCGTTGGCGCTCTTCTTCGTAGCGTGCACGCTCGTCTTCACGGCGATAGCTCTCATCTGCCGCCTGCAGGCGGCGTGCGTTACGGTCTGCCTCGGCGATGGCCTGGTCGCGCTCCTGGCGCCGGCGGCGTTCATCTTCCTGTGCGTCGCGCCGTGCCGATTCGACGGAATAGGTGTCGCGACGTTCGTCTTCACGTGCCTGGCGGGCTTGTTCCTGCTCCAAGCGTTGCTGTTCCAGGCGCACCTGCTCGGCACGGATGCGCAGTCGCTCCTGCTCCACGCCAAGATGCCAGCGGTATCCCATGATTGCGATTGCCACCACGATCAAGGCCAGCACCACCTTGGTCGTGGAGGACATGCCAGGTTCCTGCTCGACATAACTGATTGCGGCGACGCTCGCTGCGCTGCCGCCACGCAGTTTGCGATCGTAGTCGGCCCGACGCTGCGCATCGCTGAGTGTGTAGAACGCGTCCTTGAGCAGGTTGTAGTGGGCGTCTGGCGCCAGCCCGTCGGGCGATTTCAGGTTGTTTGCTGCGCGCTTTGCTTCCACGCGCTCCCACGCGGCCTGGATGGCTTCGTGGCTGGCGCCCTGGCTGACTTCGAGCAGGTCGTAGAGTGTCTTTTTATTCTGCATGCACAGGTCCCGTCTGTTCTTCGGCCGGCTCAGGGTGAGCGTCTTCGTTGTGCCGCGATGATAGGTGGATGACGGGAGGCGTGCAATTTCCTACCCCTTCGGTCAGCGGCTTCCGTCACGCCGGCGTCTGGCTTGCCGCAGGAATTCGGCCAGATGCGGACCGCTGTCGAGCAGGTGTTTGCGTTCCGGAGGGTGAAACTGCGGGTGCCACTGCACGCCATAAACGAAGCTGTTACCGGTCCAGCGCATGGCTTCGACGATGATCTCATCAGTAGACAGGGCATCGACCAGCACGCCGTTGCCCAGCCTGCGGATGGCCTGGTGATGGATGCTGGTGACGCGTGGCGCGTCCTCGAAGGGATAGAGGCGTTCCAGCAATGAGCCGGGCGTAAAGCGGATGGCATGCGTGTGCAGGTCGTAGGCGTCGTGGTCGACGTGCTGTCCGGCGCCAGCAACTTGCTGACCTACGTCCTGGTAGAGCGTGCCGCCGAAGGCCACGTTGAGCAGCTGACAGCCGCGACAGATGCCCAGTACGGGCTTCTTCTGGATGATGCATTCCCAGATCAGGTCCAGCTCATACTGGTCGCGGATGCGGTCTCCTTCCCACTCGGGGCGCAAGGCTTCCTCACCATAGCTGCGGGGGCTGACGTCAGCGCCACCCTGCAGCACCAGCGCGTCAATGGCGCGCACGTAGTCGCCGACATGCACGGCAGCGCGGCGCAGCGAGCCTTCCGATTCCAGCGTGGGCAGCATGAAGCACAGGGCGCCCTCCGCGAGGATCCAGTGCGCAATCGACTGTTCGAGGTACTGCAAGGTCTTGCCACGGAACCCCAGCTCGGCCGGTGGCTGGTGCATCAGCCTGGCGCTGATGCCGATTCGCAGCGGCGCAGGCCGGTCGGTTGCGGGCGGGGCCGTACTCAGCTCTCGCGCCATTGCAGGGCCTGTTGCCAGACGAGATCTCCGAACGAGTGATGGCGCTGGTAGGCGCTACGCATCCACTGCGCGCCATTGCCTTCTTCGCACACAGCGCCCAGCGAAGCGAGGTAGTGCGCGGTGCCGAGTTCTTCAGCATGTGGTGCGAGGCGTTGCAGCGTGATCCGCAAGTCATCGCGCAGGGCCACGCGTTGGCGGGAGGCGGGGTCGACGAGGCAGCCTTCCATGCCGTAACGCGCGGCCTGGTAGCGGTTGACGCTGTAGACCGCATAGAGCGAGTCGTCGATCACGAAAGGGCGTTCGACCAGCAGGTAGCGGCACAGTGTCTGTGCAAAGGCGGCGAGGGCGATGGCGCGCTCGACGGTCAGTGGCGTGTCGCAGATGCGGATTTCGACGGTGCCGAATTCCGGTTTGGGGCGGATGTCCCAGTAGAAATCCTTCATGCTCTCTACGATGCCGAAACCCCGCATGTGCTCAAAGTAGTCGATAAATTCACTCCAGCGCTTGACCATCGGCGCGCGACCCGACAAGGGGAAGGCCGAGATGGCATTCAGCCGCGAGGAGTCAAAGGCCGTGTCTACGCCCTGGTAATAGGGTGACGCGGCCGAAAGTGCGATGAAATGCGGCAGGTAGCGCGACAGTGCATGCAGCAGATAGAGCGCTTCGTCACCGTTGGGGCAGCCGACGTGGATGTGCTGGCCGAAGACGGTGAACTGCTTGGCGAGGTAGCCGTACATGTCGCCGAGCTGGTGGAAGCGCGGCTTGTCGAAGATCTTGCGTTCGGCCCAATGCTGGAAGGGGTGGGCGCCACCGCCGCAGATGAGCAGGTTGAGCTTGTCGGCGGCTTCGACGAGTGTTTTGCGCACGGCCAGCAACTCGGCAGCGAGCGTATCGATGCGCCTATGGATCTGCGCGGTGGATACCTCGATCATGCTTTCGGTGATCTCTGGTTTGAAGTCGCCAGGATGCGGGTGCCGGTTGATGAGGCCCAGCAGCTCGGTCGCGCCGCGCGTGAGGTCGGCATCGAGCCGGCTGACAACCTGCAGCTCCAGTTCCACGCCCAGCGTCAGCGGGTCGGAGGTCGTGAAGCTCAGCGCGTGGCTGGTCGTATCGGGTGCGAATGCGGCGGTATCGCGACTCATGCGGCCTCCCTGGTCTCGTCGGCGCGGCGAAGGGCAAACTGCAGCAGGGGCGGTGCCAGCAATTCGGTCAGGGGCAGGGCAGTCAGCACGATGGCAGCGACCTGTGCGCCCAGCGAGGGCCAGAGGACGCTGGTGCGATCCACCCACAGCAAGGCTGCACCCGACATGGGCAGCATGCAGGCTGCGAGCAAGGATGCCTTGCGATAGCTGAGACCGCAGGGTGTGGCGAAAGCGAATATGCCAATGAGCTTGCCGACGGCGCGTGCGGCGATCAGGGCTATGGCCGGGACGATCGCGGCCTGCAGTGCGGCTGGCGTGAGCAAGGCCCCCGTCGAGATGAACACCACGATGAGGGCGAGGCGTCCGACGAGGCCGAAGTCCATGGGTTGTAATCGTCTGCGCTTGTCCATGGTGCGGCTCAGCACGCCCGCTGCCAGCAGGCTGACAGCAACCGAGAGTTGCAGTGCCGAGGTCAGCGCGACCGAGAAAATGATCAACGCAATCGCCGCAAGCGTCTGGCTGTTGTGCTCGGGCCGCAAACGGGCTGGTACCCACAGTACGACGTGCGCAATGATCAGGCCCAGCAGCAACGAGCCGACCAGCAGGTAGGCAGGGTGCAGCAGGCTTGCGAACAGATCATCGCTGCGCGACGCGGTGTGCTGCCAGCCGTAGGCAATGCCCAGTGCGGCAAAGGCGTAGCAACTGCCTAGCGCGCAGAGCAGTTGCAGGCGTTCGCTAACCGGGCCGCGTGCATGCGTGTCCTTGCAGACGCCCAGCACGACGGCCGGCCCCGTCGCTGCGCCGATGCCCGCACTGATCAGCGCAACCAGTGTGGGCACGCCCAGAGCGAACAGGAGCAGACCAACGCTGGCAAATGCCAACAGGGATTCGGCCAGACTGGTGGCGAGCAGCCAGGGGTTACGCTGCAACCAGCCGAGATCGATGCGCTGCCCCAGTTCGAACAACAGCAGGCCGAAGGCAAACTCGAAGAGCGGCCTCAACAGCGGCAGGATGTCTGGGGTATAGAGTTGCGTCACGGCTTGCCCCAGCAGAGTGCCGAGGAGGACGTAGCCGGTGATGCGTGGCAGGCGCAAGGTGCGCATGGTCAGCTCGCCGAAAGCGACGGCACATAACAGGACCAGAGCAGCCCAGCCGAAATCACTGATGGGCAGCGGCAAGGTCGGCAAAAAGAAAAATGGCTCCATCTCTCCTCCTTGAGCATTTCTTGTTTCAGATGGCAGTAAGTCGTCCGGGCAGGGATGCCGAGGGCGGACTTGCGGGAGGGATTGCTGAAATGCGTTACGGCGGCAGGCTCAGCCAGGAGGCTGGGCGATCTGAAGTGGCATCAGCGGAGGCAGTGTGCCCGCTACTTGCAAGAGTGTGACCCGTGTGATGGCAGAAGGTTCTGTCGTGGCAGGCAGGGGCGCCGGGGACATGCTGTAAACTTACCGTCGACTTTTGCTACCTTGGCCCGATCGGGCCTGAATGGAACTCCGATGTCTCTCGCTTCACTGACCATCACACGCCCCGACGACTGGCACCTTCACCTGCGCGATGGTGCGTCGCTCGCCGTCACCGTGCCCGACGTTGCGCAACGCTTCGGCCGCGCCATCGTCATGCCGAACCTGCGCCCCCCGGTGACCACCGTCGCGCAGGCCGCCGCCTACCGTGACCGGATCAACGCCGCTGTGCCGGCTGGCCTCAAGTTCGAACCCCTGATGACGTTGTACCTGACTGACAACACTCCGCCCGACGAGATTGATCGGGCGAAGGCTTCCGGTTTCGTGCATGCCGTCAAGCTGTACCCGGCCGGGGCGACGACCAATTCCGATGCCGGAGTGACGTCGATGGACAAGGTGGCTGCAACGCTGGAGCGCATGCAGGCACTGGGTGTTCCCCTTCTGGTACATGGCGAGGTGACGCATGCTGATGTGGATATCTTTGATCGCGAGCGTGTTTTTATTGATCGCGTATTCGCGCCGCTCCAGGCGAAATTCCCGGGTCTTCGTACGGTCTTCGAGCACATCACGACTGCGGAAGCCGCGCAGTTCGTAGCCGGTGCCGGCCCCAATGTGGCGGCCACCATCACTGCGCATCATCTGTTGATGAACCGTAACGCAATCTTCGCTGGTGGCATTCGTCCCCATCACTACTGTCTGCCCGTGCTCAAGCGCGAAACGCATCGTGTTGCACTGGTCGAGGCCGCCATCTCCGGCAATCCGCGCTTCTTCCTCGGCACGGACTCCGCACCGCATGCCAGGAGCACCAAGGAAGCGGCTTGTGGCTGCGCTGGCTGTTACACCGCACACGCGGGCATCGAGCTCTATGCCGAAGCCTTTGACGAAGCAGGTGCGCTCGACAAGCTCGAAGCCTTTGCCAGCCACAACGGCCCCGACTGGTACGGTCTGCCGCGCAATGCCGACAAGGTCACCCTCGTGAAAGAAGACTGGGCCGTGCCCGCCAGCATCGACTACCTGCCGGGCGACCCGCTGGTGCCGCTGCGTGCCGGTGAAGCCATCCACTGGAAGATTGCCTGACCATGCACATGACGCGTCTGCTGCCCTTGCTGTTGCTGCCTTGCCTCACAGCCTGCGAAAACACGGGCGCGTCTTACATGATCGATGGCAACAAGGATCACTCGATCAGCGTCGTGCGCGAGCAGCGCTACTTCTGGGGCAGCGCCGTGGCGCAGAAAGTGGTCGCGGCGCGCTTCCCGATCTGCCAGCAGCGTTACGACATTGCCGATGGCAAAGCCGGTGCAGGCGAGCTGGAACTGTACGAGGTGAACGAAGTGCTCTACGTGTTGCACCAGGGCAATAACTGGTGGGGCGTGGGCACAGAGAAGTGCGAGCTGCAGGCCTTCAAGACGCCACCGGAAAAATACGGCGATCTGCTCGGCAAGTTCCGTTTCGATAACGGCACATTCAAGTTTGTCGCCACCAAGCCCGCTACGCCGCCGGGCAAATAATCCAGTCTCTAGGGCCTGTTAACAATTATCCGGCGGTCGCGCTTGCGTTCAATTGGGCGTGGAACAAGGCGCAGCAACGAAGACAGGGTGGCCCCCTGTCGAGGCGCTGCAACACAGTGCCACGTTCAATTGAATGCAAGCCCTCCGGGTTGAGTCTTATGGCTCGTGGATACTGCGTTGCACTCCTTGTGTGGGGCGAATCTGCCAACTGAGACCCCACACCGCGTCGCGCGCCTTGTCCCACAAGCCATAAGACTCAATGCGATCCGCCGGATAATTGTTAACAGGCCCTACTGCTCACACAGCTATACTCCGCCCCGGGAAGTTCGCCAGGCAGTCGCGGTGTGCTGGAGGAAATCGGTACATCGAGGAAAGTCCGGGCCCCGCAGGGCAGGATGCCGGCTAACGGCCGGGCGCTATAAGTCAGGCTTGCCTGACCCAAGGCGACGGAAAGTGGAACAGAGAATAGACCGCCGATGGCTCGCAAGAGCACAGGTAAGGGTGAAACGGCGAGGTAAGAGCTCACCGCAGACGTGGTAACACGGACTGGCACGCTAAACCCCATCCGGGGCAAGGCCAAATAGGGGGGCGTTGATGCGGCCCGCAGAGCCCCCGGGTAGGCTGCTAGAGCCCTGCAGTAATGCAGGGACCAGAGGAATGACTGCCCCGCATGCGCAAGCATGCGCGACAGAACCCGGCTTATCGGCGAGCTTCCCAATCGCTACTGCACAAGATATAGCCATGATGCAGCTAGCTTCCCCAGCGATACCAGCCGAGTCGTTTGACGGCTTGCGGCGTAACTTCGACAAACAAGTATCCTGAGACAGTTCCTCCTGAGTAGGGAGCGAACGCAAATGTCCGGCCTTTGATCGAGAAAACTTGCGGTGTGTTGTCCCAAGACAGTCCGCACTGTGTTTCGCAGTCCTCAAGCTCCTGTGTGATGCCACTGAGCCATTCGTCTTCGTTGTTGGGTGGTAGCAGCTGAACTTTTCCTTTGTGATTCAGGTTTCGCCATAGCGAAATACTTGCGTATTCGATAGGGCGTTTGCGCGATCTTTTAGAGCTTGCACGAGTATTCGCGCCAAAGTGCTGAATTTTCTGTCCGTCCTGAAATGTGAATTCGGTTGCAACTCCGTCCAGTTCCGTCAGGTCAGCAGCTTTTGCATATGTTTGGGTGCATTGCTTTGAGTCGCATTGCTTGACCTTCGCGTTGCGCCAGAATGCAAGTTGTGACGACAGTTCGGGCCAGTTGAGCCACTCTTTTCGAGGCGCCTTCCTGACTTTCGCGAACTCCAGCTGTTTGCTGTTGGCAAGTACGGCACCCTGCATGTCCTGTGCAGAAGACGGCCCGAGATCGAAGCCGATACCGGAACCTGATGCATCAGCGAAATATGTTCCGCCCCTTGCGGAATAAGTGTGGCCCTCTGCATCGAACCATTGCTTGGGCGGCGCGGTCATGTAGTGTCGTTTTGCGACCAGCGACGATGCAATCGGGCACTGAACGATGTCTTGGTCCTTGGGAATCCCAAGCCGCTTCCTGCATTGCTCTACTGCCGAGAGAATCTCGGGTGTTCCTTCTTGACGGCTTTCAATATCGATTTGTCGCTGATCTGGGCTTGGTATCGACAGTACGGGCAGGGCTATGCGTTTATCCCGGTCAATATGAAGAATTGCAATTTCGACAGGAGCTTCGTTTTGGGCTTGTGAAGTCGATGACAGCAGACAAAGCGAAGCGACGAAAATGAGGCGTGGCGCTGTTTGCAGCATTTTGAGGTCCAGGAGTGAGTGCACTTTGATGCTTGGTGATATGCAACTTCAGGTTTGTGTAGACGTACAGCAGGACCGGCGCCTATCGGCGAGCTTCCCAATCTTCTTCGTCAGACACCTCTTCCGGCGGCGACAGCTTGCGCCGGATCAGCGCAACGACCGGCTTGTGCAGCAGCCATGCGATCAACAGTGCGCCCAGGCTCAGGCACACGATGGCGGCGAGTCTTGATGCGGTGGCGATGCCTTCGGCAAAGCTGCGCCAGAACGCCGACCCCGTCAGTCGCCCGTTCAGTGTCGGATCGTTGACTTTGCCGAGCGGCTTGCGCGCGGCATCGAAGCGCCACACGGCCCCCTGCGCACCATCCAGCACCCACAATTCCTTGCCCAGCCAGGCCACATCCAGCGCCTTGCTGCCAACGGGCAACGGGAATTCCGCCTCGGTGGCGTCGCTGAAGACGTCGACGACGCGGGTCTGGCCGTTTTCAGGATGACGGCGGATCACGGTCGCCACCGCCGGCTTGTCGCGGTCGCTCATCTGCCCACGTGAGAGGCGGGCAATGCCGGGTACGCGTAAGGCGTTGAGGCCGCTCAAGGGTACGTTGTCCTGCGCCGTGAGCGAGTCGGCTTGCAACTGCGTGAGTTGCTGCTTGGTGCTGTCGGCTACCCACCAGGCTTCGCCATCGAACAGCACGCCTTCGGCCTGACGCACCTCCCCCTTGACACTGCTTGCCAGCGATTTTCCCTGGTCATCGAAGCGCTGCACGGCGCCGTCGAGCACGGCGGCGATTTCGAAGCTCTGGCCGCGCTTGCGGCTGGCGAGACGTATCGGCGCCTGCGGGGCCGGGGCGGCGAGCGGGATGACGCCCGACGCGCTGCCCGTATTGGCGTCCAGCAACTTGAGTCGCGCGCTGCCTGGCTCTGCGAGCAACAGGTGAGTGGCATCGATGGCGTGCAGTTCGCTGATGGCTTTGACGCCCAATTCGCTGAGGCTGCGTTCACGCACCAGCTTGCCCTGCGCATCGATTTGCATGAGGCCGTGGTTGTCGGCCAGCCAGGCGTTCGTGCCCGTCGCGATGGCATTGGCGGCCAGTGAGTTGCGTAGGTAGTTGCCTGCAAAGCTGGCCAGCAGGGCGGCGGCAATGCCCAAGGTGATCGCCAGCGTGGCCAGCAGGCGGAGTCGTCGTCCAGCGCTTTCCATTTCTTCTTCCTCCCGGGCAAATCGTGGCGACGATCTTGCCATGCCGCCGCGTGAGACGTGGCGTCGCGTGCTGCAGAGGCAACAAAACGACGTAAGGCGGCCCGCTGTTCTGTTTGCAGGAATGGAGCGCGCTTGCCCTTGAAAACATTCGGAATTGCGGCCTGAAAACCGCCCGCTCCGGCGCTTGACCGGGTATGACAGTTCAACTAAAGTGGTGCAAAGTGGTAAGAAATGGATAAAAGTGCACAAAAACGACGCTCCGGCGGAGGGTCGTGGTCCGGAGGGCGGAATCCCCGGGTGTCTGGTTGAACGGTGGCTGGCGCTGGTCCGGCTGAGGAGCGTGGATGTTTCAAGGTGCTGCGGCGCTGACTCTCGATGCGAAGGGACGCCTGGGCGTCCCCGCGCGGCATCGCGATGCGCTGGCAGTGGCTTGTGGCGGCCGCCTGGTTGTGACCGCACACCCGCACCAATGCCTCGTTATCTATCCGGAGCCTGCCTGGGAGCCGATCCGCGCGCAGGTGCTCGCCGCCCCCAGCCTTGACCCGCGTTCGGCCGCCATCAAGCGCCTGCTGGTCGGTAATGCGCGCGATGAGGAAATGGATGCGACGGGGCGCCTGTTGATCGCGCCGGAGCTGCGTGAGTGGGCTGCGCTGGACAAGTCTGTCTGGCTGGTCGGGCAGGGCACGCACTTTGAGCTGTGGTCGGACGAGCGCTGGAAGAAGCAACAGGAAGCGATGCTGGCCATCTTCCAGTCGGCCGAGCTGCCACCCGGCCTTGCCGATTTGAGTCTGTGAGCGTGGCTAAGTGAATGAAGACCTGCGGCACATCACGGTCTTGCTGGATGAGGCAGTTGAGGCGCTGGCCATCAGGCAAGACGGTGTGTACGTCGATGCGACCTTCGGGCGTGGCGGACACAGCCGGGCGATTCTGGCGCAGCTGGGTGCGCAGGGAAGGTTGATTGCGTTTGACCGCGATCCGGCGGCGGTGGCGGCCAGCAAGGCGCTGAACGACGGACGTTTCACCCTGGTGCACGAGCCGTTCTCGGAACTGGCGGCTTCGCTGGATGCGCTCGGTGTGGCGCGTGTGGATGGGGTGTTGATGGATATCGGCGTGTCGTCACCGCAGCTCGACGATCCGCAGCGGGGAATGAGTTTCCGTTTCGATGCGCCGCTCGATATGCGCATGGACACGACAAGGGGCGAGCCTGTCTCGCAATGGCTGGCGCGGGCAACCGTCGCCGAAATCACAAATGTAGTGAGGGATTACGGTGAAGAACGGTTTGCTTATGCGATTGCAAAGGCGATTGATGCTGCTCGGGCGGGGAGCCCTATTGCTACCACAGGACAACTTGCCGCGCTCGTGGCGGAGACCGTCCGCACACGCGAGCTGGGTCAGCACCCGGCGACGCGCACCTTCCAGGCTCTACGGATTTTCATCAACCGGGAGCTTGAGGAACTATCGCTGACACTGCCGCAAGCGGTGTCGAAGTTGAACACAGGGGGACGTCTGGTGGTCATTTCCTTCCATTCGCTGGAAGACCGCATCGTGAAGCGCTTCATGCGTGATCACTCGCGTCCGCCTGCCTTGCCGCGTGGCTTGCCGATTCGCGAGGCCGACCGCCCGCGTCCGTCCCTGGGACTTGTTGGCGACGCGGTGCGCGCGTCCGATGCCGAATTGAGCGCCAACCCGCGTTCGCGCAGCGCCATCATGCGCGTGGCTCAGCGTACCGACGCAGCTTTTGCCGGAGGTGCAGCATGATCCGCATCTCCGCCATCCTTGTTGTGCTCGTGGTGGCCAGTGCCCTGGCGGTCGTCAATCTGACCCATCGCTCGCGTGGTCTCGTCAAGGCACAGGAGCGGGAACAGGCTCGCTCGCGTGCGCTCGAAGCGGAATGGACGCAGCTGCAACTGGAGAACGGTACCTGGGCCGCCCCGGCACGCGTCGAGAAAATTGCCCGTGAGCGACTGGGCATGAACCAGCCAGCGCGCGATCATCTTTTGTCGCTTGAAGCCTCCACAGGGGGCGCACGATGAAGTCCTACACCTTCAACCACAATCCGTTGCTGTCCGAGCGCTTGCCACCCTGGCGTGCGCGCTTCGTAGTGGGTGTGCTGCTGATCGGGTTGGTGAGTCTTGTCGGTCGTGCGGTCTACCTGCAAGGGGTCAATCGTGACTTCCTGCAGGCCAAAGGCGAGTCGCGGTATGCGCGCACTCTGACCTTGACCGCCACGCGTGGCCGCGTGCTCGATCGTCATGGCGAACCGCTCGCGATGAGCACACCGGTCAAATCGGTGACGGCCATTCCCGATCTTGCCAATCTCAATGCAGGTCAGGTTGCGCAGCTCGCCAAGGTGCTGGGCATGCCGCTCGAAGACATCAACCGCAAGCTCGCCAGCGGCAAGGACTTCGTCTACCTCAAGCGCGAAGTGCCGCCCGATGTGGCTGCGCAAGTCGCTGCACTCAAGCTCGAAGGCATTCACAGCGAAGATACCTATCGCCGTTACTACCCGGTGGGCGAAGTGGCTTCGCACATGGTGGGCTTCACCAATATCGATGATCGTGGACAGGAAGGCGTTGAGCTCGCGCTCGAGCAGCGCCTCGCCGGCAAGAACGGTTCGCGTCGCGTGATCAAGGATCTCTACGGCTCCGTCGTCGAAGACGTCGAGTCGATCCGCCGCCCGCGCAATGGCGAAGACATCAACCTCTCCATCGACGCCAAGGTGCAGTACCTGGCCTACAGCGCGCTCAAGCAGGCCGTGCAGGTGAACAAGGCCAAGGCTGGCGCGGTAGTGGTGCTCGACGTGCGCACCGGCGAAGTCCTGGCACTCGTCAACAACCCGACATACAACCCCAACAATCGCGGCAAGCTGTCGGGCGAGCAATTGCGCAACCGCGTGCTGACCGATACCTATGAGCCCGGTTCGACGATGAAGCCCTTCATCGCTGCGATGGCGCTTGAGTCGAACAAGTTCAAGCCCGGCAGCCTCATCGACACACAAGGCGGTCGCATGACGCTGGATGGTGCGACCATCAACGACTCGCATGCACATGGCGCGCTGACTGTCGCCGAGGTCATCGAGAAATCGTCGAACGTCGGTGCCGCGAAAATGGCGCTGACCTTCCCACCCGAACACATGTGGAAGCTGTTCGACAACCTGGGCTTTGGGCGTCCGCTGCAGATCGGTTTCCCCGGGGAAGCCGGTGGTCGGCTGCGCGCCTGGAAGACCTGGCGCCCCATCGAGCAGGCCACGATGTCCTATGGTCACGGCATCTCTGTGACGCTGATGCAGATGGCGCAGGCCTACATGGTGCTCGCGCGACAGGGCGAGATGGTGCCGCTGTCACTGACTCGCGTTGATGCGGCACCCATGCATGGCCAGCAGATCTTCAGCCCCGAGGTGACGCAGCAGGTGCGCAGCATGCTCGAGCTGGTTGTTTCAGACGGCGGCACCGCACCGCAGGCGCGTATTCCCGGCTATCGCGTGGCGGGCAAGACCGGCACCGCGCACAAGCTCGAAGGTGGTCGCTACGTGAACAAGTACGTGTCGTCGTTCATTGGCTTCGCGCCGGCGTCCGACCCGCGTCTGGTCGTCGCCGTGATGATCGATGAAGCGAGTGGTGGGCAGTACTACGGTGGTACGGTTGCTGCACCGGTGTTCGCGCAGATCATGAGCGGCTCGCTGCGCGCACTGGGTGTGCGTCCGGATGCTCCCCTGGTGCCCACGCAGATCGCGCGCCAGACAGCCGTTCCTGTCAAGGAGGATATGTGAGCACCCGCCTCGCTGCAGCGATCCTCGCGCTGCTGGAGGCAGAGGGCATCACACCGCGTCGCGTCTGCGCAGACTCACGCCGCGTTCAGGCGGGCGATATCTTTCTGGCCTATCCAGGGCACGCCAGCGATGGCCGTCTCTACATCGCAGATGCCATCGCACGCGGTGCGGTTGCTGTGGTGTGGGAGCGTGAGGGCTTCGAATGGCAAGCCGGATTCGGCGTACCCAACGTGCCGGTCGACCAGCTGCGCTGGATGGCGGGCGACCTTGCAGACGAAGTGTTCGGTCGCCCCTCGCATGACATGTGGGTTGTCGGCGTCACGGGCACCAACGGCAAGACTTCCGTGTCGCAATGGCTGGCACGTGCCTTCAACGACCTGGGCCGCAAGTGCGCCGTGGTCGGCACGCTGGGCATGGGTTTCCCCGGCCGACTCGATCCCTCTCCCAACACTACCCCCGACGCCATCATCCTGCACGAGCAGCTGGCGAGCTTGCGCGGACAAGGTGCCCAGGCTGTGGCAATGGAGGTCTCCTCCATCGGGTTGGACCAAGGCCGCATTACTGGCGTGAAGATGGACGTCGCAGCCTTTACCAATCTCACGCGCGATCACCTCGACTATCACCGCACAATGGATGCCTATGCGGCCGCCAAGGCGCGCATTTTCGAGCAACATGGCCTCAAGTCCGTAGTGCTCAACTTCGACGACATCATGGGTGTGGCCCAGGCGCGCAAGCTGGAGCACAGTGATATTGAAGTGGTCGGCTATACACTCATCCCCGACAACGCCAACGCCGCACCCGCTGCACGTGTGCTGGTGGCTGAGCACCTGCGCAGCATGCCGCAGGGCATCCGCGTGCTGGTGGCTTGCGAAGGTCAGCGCGAGGAGCTGACGGTGGGTGTGGTCGGGCAGTTCAACGTTTCCAATCTGCTCGCCGTGATGGGTGTGCTGATGCAGTCGGGCTACAGCTTCTCGCAGGCTGCGGCGGCTGCGCGTCGTTTGACGCCGCCTGAAGGCCGCATGCAGACCCTCGGTGGCGTAGGTGCGCCGTTGGTGATCATCGACTACGCCCACACTCCGGATGCGCTGGAGCAGGTTTTGATGGCGCTGCGCCCCACCGCCAATTCGCGCGGTGGCCGTTTGACCTGTGTGTTCGGCTGTGGTGGTGATCGCGACCCGGGCAAGCGCCCGATCATGGGGGAAGTGGCACATCGCCTCGCCGACCGCGTCATCGTCACCAGCGATAATCCGCGCAGCGAGGCGCCGCAGGACATCATCAACGCCGTATTGGCTGGTGCGCCCGGTGCCGAGCAGGAGCTGGACCGCGCGGTAGCGATCGCCCGTGCGATTGCCGAATCGGTGGCCGACGACATCGTGCTGCTGGCGGGTAAGGGGCACGAGACTTATCAGGAAATCAATGGCCAGCGCGACCACTTCAGCGATGCTGAACACGCGCGCAAGGCTTTGTCAGTCTGGCGGGAACCGGAGGGGAATGCCTGATGCTCGCATTGTCTGAAGCCGCCCAAGCCTGTGGCGGCGTGCTGACGGGTAGCGATGTGACCTTCAGTTCGGTCGGCACTGATACGCGCGCCGATCTCAGTGGCGGACTCTATGTCGCCCTGCGCGGTGAACGTTTCGATGGCAATGCCTTCCTGGCTGAGGCAAAGAAGGCTGGTGCGATTGCCGGGCTGGTCGACCGTCGCGGCGTCTTCAACATCCCGCCGGACTTCCCCCTCATCGGGGTAGAAGATACGCGTCTCGCTCTGGGCACGCTTGCGGCGTACTGGCGCAACCGCTTCCGCATCCCCGTTATTGGCGTGACGGGCAGCAATGGCAAGACCAGCGTGAAGGAAATGTGTGCGGCCATCCTCGCTGCATGGGCGCAGTCCAAAGGGCTTGCACCGCAGGCCGCCGTGCTGGCGACACAGGGCAACCTCAACAACGACATCGGTCTGCCGCTGATGATGCTGCGACTGCGCGAGTCGCACATCGCTGCTGTCTTCGAGATGGGGATGAATCACCCCGGCGAGATCTCCTACCTGACCGGCCTGGCGCGACCGACCGTTGCCCTCGTCAACAACGCCCAGCGTGCCCACCTTGAAGGCATGGGCGAAGTCATGGGCGTGGCGCGCGAAAAGGGACAGATCTACTCCTCTTTGGGCGCTGACGGCGTGGCCGTGGTCAATGCCGACGATCCGCATGCAGACTACTGGCGCTCGCTCAATAATGGCCGCCGCATCGTGAGCTTCGGCCTTGGCGCACAGGCAGACGTATCGGCCAGTCACAGCATGATGGCCTTCGGCAACAAGGTGCACATGACGGCGCTGGGTGAAGTGCGTGACTTCGTGCTCAACGTGCCGGGCATCCACAATGTGCGTAATGCGATGGCCGCCGCGGCCGCAGCGCTGGCTGCGGGCATTCCGCTGGATGTGGTGGTCAGCGGGCTGTCCCAATACTCGGGAACCAAGGGCCGCCTGGAAGTCAAACGCACGGCCGAAGGGGCCGTTGTGCTCGATGACACCTACAATGCGAACCCCGATTCGGTCCGTGCCGGCATCGATGTGCTGGCCGCAACGCCGGGACGCAAGCTGCTGGTGCTGGGTGACATGGGCGAGATCGGCGACACCAGTGCGCAATGCCACGACGAGATTGGCGGCTACGCCAAGAGCCAGGGTATCGACCGCCTGCTGGCGCTGGGTGAGTACAGCGCAGTGGCTGTGCGCAACTTCGGCGCCGGCGGCGAGCACTTCGAATCGGTGGAAGACCTTGTGGCGGCATTACGCTCGATGCTTGGCGACGACGTGGTGGTGCTCGTCAAGGGCTCACGATTCATGAAGATGGAACGCGTGGTGCAGCTGATTGCGCCCGCGACGAAATAAGGAAGCTTTGAACAATGCTGCTTGAACTCGCACGCTGGCTGGGTACCGACATCCGCACGTTCAACGTGTTCGGATACATCACCCTGCGCACCATGCTGGCTGCACTGACCGCGCTGGTCATCTCTTTCGTGTTCGGTCCCGCCGTGATCCGCTGGCTCACCGCCAAGAAGATCGGTCAGGCCGTGCGCAGCGATGGTCCGCAGACCCACCTTGTCAAGGCGGGGACGCCAACCATGGGTGGCGCGCTGATCCTCATCGCCATTTCGGTCACCGTGCTGCTGTGGGGTGACCTCAAGAATCGCTACCTGTGGGTAGTGCTTTTCGTGACGCTGGGCTTTGGTGCCGTCGGTTGGGTCGACGACTGGCGCAAAGTCGTGCATCGTGATCCCAAGGGCCTCGCCAGCCGCTGGAAGTATTTCTGGACATCGCTTATCGCGGGCCTCGCCGCCGTCTATCTGGCCCTCATTGGCGGGACGACGCAAACCGAGCTGATCGTTCCGTTCTTCAAGACCGTGGCCTATCCGCTGGGCATGTTCGGCTTCGTGGCGATGAGCTACTTCGTCATCAACGGCACCAGCCACGCGGTGAACCTGACCGATGGCCTCGATGGCCTCGCCATCATGCCGGCCGTGCTGGTGTCGGCGGCGCTGGCGATCTTTGCCTACGTGGCCGGCCACGTAGGTTTCTCCAAATATCTCGGCTTGCCTTATGTGCCGGGCGCGGGGGAGCTGGCGGTGTACTGCGGTGCCATGGCAGGCGCGGGGCTCGGCTTCCTCTGGTTCAACGCTTATCCCGCCGAAGTGTTCATGGGTGACGTCGGCGCGCTCGCGCTGGGGGCCGCGATGGGTACCGTGGCCGTGATCGTGCGTCAGGAAATCGTGCTCTTCATCATGGGCGGTGTGTTCGTCGCCGAGACCCTGTCGGTCATGCTGCAGGTGGCGTACTTCAAGTGGAGCGGCGGCAAACGCATCTTCCGCATGGCGCCGCTGCACCACCATTACGAACTGAGCGGCTGGAAAGAAACCAAGGTGGTCGTGAGGTTCTGGATCATCACCATCATGCTGGTGCTGTTCGGGCTCTCGACGCTCAAACTCAGATAGCGAATGCCAAGTTTAAAAAGAGAAGTGAAAAACGCAGCGCAACGCCCACCGGTTCAGGCCGGTGGGCGTCAGCGTTTCACGGCTCCTGGAAACAAGACGTCATGACGGACTTCTACGCCAACAAGCGGTGCCTGGTTCTCGGCCTTGGTGAGAGTGGCCTGGCGGCGGCTGCCTGGTTGGCGCGCAACGGCGCGACGCTGCGTGTGGCCGATTCGCGCAGCAATCCGCCGGGGCTCGATGCCTTGCGTGCACAGGCCCCGGATGCCGAGATAATCTGTGCACCGTTCACCGACTCGCTGCTCGATGGTATCGAGCAGCTGGCCATCAGCCCGGGCCTCGACCCCCGCGAGCCTGTGGTGCAAGCGGCACGCCAGCGCGGCATTGCCATCACGGGCGAGATCGAACTCTTCGCGCAGGCGCTGATCCAGCTGGGCTGGCGGGCTGCGTGCAAGGTCATCGCCATCACCGGCACCAACGGCAAGACCACGACTACGGCGCTGACCGGCGCGTTGTGTCGCACTGCCGGTTTGCAGACCGTGGTCGCCGGCAACATCTCGCCTGCTGCGTTGAGCGAGTTGATGCGCTGCCTCGATGAGGGCGTGCGTCCCGACGTGTGGGTGCTGGAGCTGTCGAGCTTCCAGCTGGAAACCACCCGCTCGCTGGCTGCTGAAGCGGCGACCATCCTCAACATTACCGACGATCACCTTGACCGACATGGCAGCATGGCTGCCTATGCCGAAGCCAAGGCGGCGATCTTTGCAGGGCAGGGTGTGCAGATACTCAATCGTGACGACGCGCTGGTGCGTGGCATGGGCATCGCTGGTCGTGTGGTGCGCGACTTCGGGTTGCAGAAAATGGCGGGCGAGACGCATTACGGACTGGGTGAGCACGCAGGGACGACCTGGCTGATGCGTGGCGAAGAGCCATTGCTGCCGCAGGCCGAGTTGCAACTCGCGGGCTCGCACAATGCCGCCAATGCGCTCGCGGCACTGGCACTGTGTGAGGCCATCGGGCTGCCGCGCGTTGCCTTGCTTGCGGGTCTGCGCGCATTTCGCGGCTTGCCGCATCGTGTCGAACTGGTCGCACGGCGCGAGGACGACGTGCGCTTCTACGACGACTCCAAGGGGACCAATGTCGGTGCCACACTCGCCGCGCTGCAAGGCATGGGCCGCAAGGTCGTGCTGATTGCTGGCGGCGATGGCAAAGGACAGGACTTCCGGCCGCTGAGCCCGGCGCTGCGTGAGCATGCGCGCGCCGTGGTCCTGATCGGGCGTGATGCGCAGCGCTTGCAGCAGGAGACGGCCGATTGTGGCGTGCCGATGGAGCACGCTGTCGACATGGACGCAGCCGTGTTCGCCGCCAACGCGCTGGCCCAGACTGGTGATGTCGTATTGCTGTCGCCCGCTTGTGCGAGCCTGGACATGTTCCGTAACTACGCACACCGCGCAGAGGTGTTCTGCAACGCGGTAAAGGTTCTGCCCGGAGTGATTTCCGCATGAGTATCAGCAGTCTGATCGGCAATCTTTTACCGGGTGCCGGCGCCCACGTCTCGATGCCCTCGACCAGTCGTGTTGGCAACCGTTTTGCCGAACCGGCGCGCAAAGGCGAGATGGACATGCTGTTCATCTGGTCCGCACTGGGGCTGTTGCTGCTGGGCCTCGTGATGGTCTATTCCTCGTCCATCGCCTATGCCGAGGGCAGCAAGTTCACGGGCTACAACGCCAACTACTTCCTGATGCGTCACTCCGCCTTTCTCGGCATCGGCCTGACGGCAGGCTTCGCAGCCTTGCAGGTGCCCATGGCGACCTGGCAGCGCATTGCGCCGTACCTCTTTGTTGTGGGCGTGGTGTTCCTCATTGCCGTGCTGATTCCGCATGTCGGGCGTGAAGTGAACGGCGCGCGTCGCTGGCTGCCGCTGGGGCCGATCAACATGCAGCCGTCCGAGTTCATGAAGCTCTTTGCCGTGCTGTATGCCGCGGACTACACGGTGCGCAAGCTGCACGAGATGGGCAGCTTCAAGCGCGCTTTCGCGCCGATGGCTGCAGTGATCCTGCTGGTCGGCTTCCTGCTGCTGCGCGAGCCGGACTTTGGTGCCTTCGTGGTGGTGTGCACCATTGCCTTCGGCATCCTGTTCCTCGGCGGGCTGAATGCGCGCATCTTCGCGCTGTTGTTCGTCGTCGCGCTGGTGGGCTTCCTGCTGCTGATCTGGCTGTCGCCGTATCGTCGCGAGCGCCTGTTCGGCTTTGCCGACCCCTGGCGCGATGCCTACGGCAGCGGCTATCAGTTGTCGCACGCGCTGATCGCTTTTGGTCGCGGTGAGTGGATGGGCGTGGGCTTGGGCGCCAGCGTCGAGAAGCTGTTTTATCTGCCCGAGGCGCACACCGACTTCCTGCTGGCCGTGATTGCCGAAGAGCTGGGTTTCGCAGGCGTAATTGTGGTGGTGGCGATGTTCACGCTGCTGGTGCAACGCGCATTTGCGATCGGTCGCCGCGCGCTGCTGCTGGACCGTTACTACAGCGGCCTTGTCGCACAGGGCATCGGCCTGTGGCTGGGTTTCCAGGGCTTCATCAACATGGGTGTGAACATGGGCCTGCTGCCCACCAAAGGTCTGACGCTGCCGCTGATGAGCTTCGGTGGTTCAGGCATCGTTGCCAACTGCATCGCGCTGGCCATCCTGCTGCGCATCGATCTCGAAAGCCGCCACGTCATGCGCGGGGGGGGCAGCTGATGCCGCGCCTGATGATCATGGCTGGCGGCACCGGTGGCCACATCTATCCGGGGCTGGCTGTAGCCAGCGTGGCACGTCAGCGCGGCTG
This sequence comes from Viridibacterium curvum, assembly GCF_039544165.1. Lineage (NCBI taxonomy): Bacteria > Pseudomonadati > Pseudomonadota > Betaproteobacteria > Rhodocyclales > Rhodocyclaceae > Viridibacterium > Viridibacterium curvum. Next base: position 163,141 of record NZ_BAABLD010000017.1, on the reverse strand, counting down.
GGACGTCGTCTGGTTGGGCAACCCCGAAGGCATGGAGGCGCGCCTGGTGCCAGAGCAGGGCTACGAGATGGCCTGGGTGAGTTTCGGGGGCCTGCGCGGCAAGGGGTTGGTGCGCAAGCTGATGCTGCCGGTGAACCTCTTGCGTGCGTTCTGGCAGGCTTTGCGGGCGTTGCGCCGCACGCGTCCCGATGTGGTCATCGGTATGGGCGGTTACATCAGCTTTCCCGGCGGCATGATGGCGGCCTTGATGGGCAAGCCTCTGTTGGTGCATGAGCAGAATTCGGTAGCAGGCCTCGCCAATCGCGTGCTGGCCAGCGTGGCGGACAAGGTTCTGAGCGGCTTCCCCGAGGTGATTCGCTCCGCGCGCTGGATCGGCAATCCGGTGCGCCACGAGATCGAAAGCCTGCCGGCGCCTGAACAGCGTTTCGCGGGGCGGGAGGGGCCGTTGCGGATTCTCGTCGTGGGGGGCTCGCTGGGTGCGCAGACGCTCAACGATACCGTGCCACGCGCCCTGGCGATGTTGCCGACCAATCAGCGCCCGCACGTGGTGCACCAGTCGGGTGCCAAGCAGATCGACGCTTTGCGTGCAGCCTATGCGGCCGCTGGTGTCGAGGGGGAACTGCTGCCCTTCATCGATGACATGGCTGCGCAGTACGCCAGGGCTGACCTCGTGATCTGTCGTGCCGGTGCGCTGACGGTGGCCGAGCTGGCTGCTGCGGGCGCGGCGAGTCTGCTGGTGCCGTATCCGCATGCCGTGGATGACCATCAGACGGGTAATGCGCGCTTCCTGACCGAACGCGGGGCGGGTGAGTTGATCGCCCAGAAAGATCTGACGCCGGAGCTGCTGGCAGCTCGCCTGGCGACGCTGGACCGCGGCAAGCTCTTGCAGATGGCCCAATCGGCACGCAAATGCGCCCGCCGGCAGGTTGCCGTGGCCGTGGCGGACGCCTGTGAGGCGGCGTTGAAATCATGATTGGTCGCTGCGCAAAAAATCCCGTTTCCGGCGCGCTCAGGCAGCAAGCCATGGAGGCTGTCCCGGGCCACAAGTCAAGACGTGTGCGAGTGCGGCAAATCTGTAACACTGCCGGCTTTTTTGCGCTCACTGCGCCCAGTCAAAGCATTCAGATGATCATTTGCGCAGCACACATTGAGCGGGCAGGAGGCCTGTCCGCATGAAGCACAAGATCAAGAACATCCATTTCGTTGGCGTCGGTGGTTCCGGCATGAGCGGCATCGCCGAGGTGCTGGCCAACCTCGGCTTCGGCGTCAGCGGTTCCGACCTCGCCGAGAGCGCCACGACGCGCCGCCTGCAAGCGCAGGGTGTCAAGGTCATGATCGGCCACGCGGCCGAAAACCTCGTCGACGCCGACGCCATCGTCACCTCGACGGCTGTCCGCAGCGACAACCCCGAAGTGCTGGCTGCGCGTCAGCGCCAGATTCCGGTGGTACCGCGCGCCCAGATGCTCGCCGAATTGATGCGCCTCAAGCAGGGCGTGGCGATTGCCGGCACGCACGGCAAGACAACGACGACCAGCCTCACGGCTAGCATCCTTGCCGAAGGGGGGCTGGACCCGACCTTCGTGATCGGTGGGCGCCTCAACTCTGCTGGCGCCAATGCCAAGCTGGGCAGTGGGGAGTTTCTCGTCGCTGAGGCCGACGAGTCCGACGCGTCCTTCCTGCTGCTGACGCCCGTGGTGTCGGTCGTGACGAACATCGACGCCGACCACATGGAGACCTATGGCCACGACTTCGCACGTCTGCGCCAGGCTTTCGTGGAGTTCCTGCAGCGGCTGCCGTTCTACGGCGTGGCCGTGCTGTGCGTCGATGATCCGCATGTACGCGAGATCATGCCCTTCGTGTCCAAGCAGATCGTGCGCTATGGCACCGATGCGTCGGCGCAGGTGCGTGCCGAGAACATCCGTGCCGTGGGTGCGCAGATGCACTTCGATTGTGTGCGCCGCAACGGCACGACCACGACGCTGCCCATCGTGCTGAACCTGCCGGGTCACCACAATGTGCTCAACGCGCTGGCGGCAATCGCCGTGGCGACCGAGCTGGGCGTCGACGATGCCTCGATCCAGCGCGCACTGGCGGGTTTCAACGGCGTGGGACGTCGCTTTCAGCGTTACGGTGAAGTGGCTTTGCCGAATGGGGGCGCCTTTACCCTGGTCGACGACTATGGTCACCATCCGGCCGAGATGGCGGCGACGATCGCAGCGGCGCGTGGCGCCTTTCCGGGCCGTCGTCTGGTGCTGGCCTTCCAGCCGCACCGCTATACCCGTACCCGTGATTGCTTTGAAGACTTTGTGCGTGTGCTTGGCACCGTTGATGCCTTGTTGCTGGCGGATGTGTATGCCGCGGGCGAAGCTCCCCTCGTGGCGGCTGACGGCCGCAGTCTGGCCCGCGCCCTGCGTGTCGCCGGCCGCATTGAGCCGCTGTTCGTTGAAGACATCGCTGACATGCCTGCCCGCGTCATGGAAGTTGCCGCCGATGGCGACGTGGTCCTGACCATGGGTGCAGGTTCGATTGGTGCCGTGCCCTCAAAACTGGTGAGGAGTGAGGAGAGATGAGTAAGGAGCAAAATCTCCATTGCGCGCCGCAATATCTTTTCCGACCCAATTCGTTGTGCTTGATTGAAAGCCCCGTGCTGTGACCGACCGACTCCTCACTCCTCACTCCTCACTCCTCTCTGGGGGCATGGGCAAGGTCGCCGTCCTGTTGGGGGGCAATTCGGCCGAGCGCGAGATTTCGCTGATTTCTGGCCGCGCCGTGCTGGCCGCATTGCAGAGCCAGGGTGTTGACGCCCATGCCTTCGATCCGGCCGAGACGCCGGTGTGGGAACTGCGTGCTCAAGGCTTCGAACGCGCATTCATTGCGCTGCATGGCCGGTTTGGCGAAGACGGTACTGTGCAGGGCGCACTGGAGGCTCTGGGCATTCCCTACACTGGCAGCGGTGTGATGGCCTCCGCGCTGGCGATGGACAAGTGGCGCACCAAGCTGGTCTGGTTGTCGACAGGTGTGCCGACGCCGCGCTACCGCTTGCTGTCGCCGGGCGTCATTGCCGCTGACGTCATTGACGAACTGGGCTTGCCGCTGATCATCAAGCCGGCGCGCGAAGGTTCGTCTATCGGCGTTGCCAAGGTGAACACCGCAGCGGAATTCGGTCCTGCACTTGATGCGGCGCTGAAGCTCGATCCGTTGGTGATTGCCGAAGAGTTCGTACGCGGCCGCGAGCTGACTGCTGCCGTGCTGGGCGACATGGCTCTTCCGCTCGTGCGGATCGAAGCGCCCGAAGAAGGCTACGACTACCAGAACAAGTATTTCACCGATGTAGTGCAGTACCACTGCCCGTCTGGTATCGCGCCGGAGGCCGAAGAGGCGATCCAGCAAGCCGCATTGCGCGCCTTCCAGGTGCTCGGCTGCAAGGGGTGGGGCCGGGCCGACGTGATCCTGCGTGATGACGGCAGCTTTGTCCTGCTCGAAATGAACACGGCGCCGGGCATGACCGGACATTCGCTGGTGCCCATGGCTGCACGCGCGGTAGGCATCGGCTTTGAAGCGCTGTGCGTGCAGTTGCTTGCCAGCGCGGCGCTGGGATGAGGCCATGAGTTCGCGAGTCCCCGCCTACTCCAGTCAGCCGGCCGAGGGCAAGAAGCCTGCGGCTGGCGCGGCAGGCACGCGCGACAACGAAGGTTTCGGTTTCTGGCATAGCCCGGAGTGGATGAATCTGGTCTCGGACATCCTTTTGTTGGCCGTGTCCGTGGCGATTGGTTATGCGGCTGTCAAAGGCGTGCTGCGCATGCCCTTCTTCGAGCTGCGCCAGGTTGTCGTGACATCTCCGCTGGGTCAGGTCACCAGCGCACAGCTGGAATATGCGGCGGTGTCGTCGCTGCGTGGCAACTTCTTCACTGTCAATCTAGATCAGGCGCGACAGGCATTCGAAAAGCTGCCCTGGGTGCGCAGCGCACAGGTGCGTCGTCGCTGGCCAGCGACCATCGAAGTCAGCCTTGAAGAGCAGGAGGCCGTGGCTTACTGGCGCGTGGTCGACACCGGCGACATGCGTCTCGTCAATCGCCAAGGCGAGATCTTCGATGCCGCGAGCAACGCCAGTATGCCGATGTTCTCCGGCCCGCCGGAGCGCGCAGGCGAGATGCTGACCAGCCTGCGCAACATCAATACGTTGCTGCAGCCGATTTCGCGCACTGTTGCGAGTCTGCAGCTCTCTGAACGCGGAGCCTGGCAGCTCAAGCTCGATGACGGTTTGCAGATCGAGCTGGGCCGCGACCAGGCCAAGGCGCCGCTCGAAGATCGTCTCAAGCGCTTCATCGCTGCATGGCCCGAGGCGCATGCAAAACTGGACGGCAAGTGGGCCGTCGCGGATCTGCGGTATCCCGCCGGCTTTGCCGTCAGGGTGGCCGCATCCTCAACATCCAATCACAACGAAGCAGGGAAAAAAGGCACGCCATGAGCAGGGATAGCAAGAATCTCATCGTCGGTCTGGATATCGGCACCTCGAAGATCACCGCCATGGTGGCTGAGTTGCGGCCAGACGGCCGACTTGAGGTAGTCGGCATCGCGTCGCAACCCTCCAATGGCCTGAAGAAAGGCGTGGTGGTCAATATCGAGGCCACCGTCGACGCCATCTCGCGCGTGATCCAGGAGGCCGAGCTGATGGCCGACTGCAAGGTTCAGCACGTCTATACCGGTATCGCCGGCAGCCACATCCGCAGCTTCAACTCCAACGGCATGGTGGCGATCAAGGACAAGGAAGTGTCGCCGCTGGACGTAGAGCGCGTCATCGACGTGGCCCGCGCGATGCCCATCCCGGCGGATCAGCAGATCCTGCACATCCTCACGCAGGAATTCATCATCGATGGGCAGGACGGAGTGCGTGAGCCGATCGGCATGAGCGGCGTGAAGCTCGAAGTGAAGGTGCACATCATCACCGGTGCGGTGTCTGCTTCGCAGAACCTCATCAAGTGCGTGCGCCGCTGCGGGCTGGAGGTGTCGGACCTCGTGCTGCAACCTCTGGCATCGAGCTTCGCCACGCTGTCAGAAGACGAAAAAGAGCTGGGCGTCTGCCTGGTTGATGTAGGTGGTGGTACGACTGACCTGGCCATCTTTACGCAAGGCGCTATCCGCCATACAGCGGTCATTCCCATTGCTGGCGACCAGATCACAAACGACATCGCCATGGCGCTGCGTACGCCAACGGCCGAGGCCGAGGAAATCAAGATCAGTCACGGTGTGGCGCTGCAGGCGCTGATTGATCCGGCGGACATGATCGAAGTACCCAGCGTCGGCGATCGTCCGCCGCGCCGCCTGTCGCGTTCGTCGCTGGCCGACGTGATCGAGCCTCGCGTGACGGAGCTGTTCGAGCTGGTGCAGTCCGAACTGCGCCGCAGCGGCTACGAAGAACTGCTCTCGTCGGGCCTCGTGCTGACGGGGGGCTCCGCCACCCTGGCCGGCATCTGCGAGCTTGGCGAAGAGGTGTTCCACTTGCCGGTGCGTGCCGGTTCGCCGCAATACCAGGGCAGTCTGGCCGACGTGGTTTGCCAGCCTCAGTACGCCAACGTGATGGGGCTCGTGCTGGAGGGTGCAGCGCAGCGCAGACGCGGAATGCAGGCGCGCGAAGGACAAAGCTTCAAGCAGGTCTTCCAGCGCATGAAGTCCTGGTTCGAGAAAAATCTTTGACAGGTCAACATCTTGCAAGCGCTTGTCCGCAAGGATATGAAGTGATGCAAACCTGCCTTGAAGGGAAATGTAAAAACCTTGTGTGCGGACGGGCTATTTAGTAGTACACTTCGCCCCCAATACCATATCTAGGGGTTCAATCCGGTGACAAACCGGAGTGAATTCCAAGCAAGCAGAGAGCTGTCTGGCGCATCAACCTGGGAGTGCACGCATGATCGAGATCGTTGAGAAGGAAACCAGCGGTACGGTGATCAAGGTGGTTGGAGTGGGTGGCGCAGGCGGCAACGCAGTCGACCACATGATTCGCGAAGGCGTGCAGGGCGTGGAATTCATCTGCGCCAACACCGACGCCCAGGCACTCAAGCGCTCACTGGCGCCGACCAAGATCCAGCTCGGTGGTAGTGGCCTCGGTGCAGGTGCCAAGCCTGAAGCCGGCCGCGCAGCCGCCCTCGAATTCCGCGAGCGCATCGCTGATGCCTTGGCAGGTTCGCACATGGTTTTCATCACTGCCGGTATGGGCGGTGGTACGGGCACTGGCGCAGCGCCGGTGGTGGCCGAAGTGGCCCGCGAATTGGGCATTCTGACGGTGGCCGTGGTCACCAAGCCCTTCGATTTCGAGAACCGCATCCGTGTTGCCGATAGCGGCGTGGAAGAGCTCTCCAAGCAGGTCGACTCGCTGATCGTCGTGCTCAACGACAAGCTTATGGAAGTCTACGGCGAGGAAGCCAGCTTCGTGGATTGCTTCCGCAACGCAGACGAAGTGCTGCGCAAGGCAGTCGGCGGCATCGCCGAAATCATTAACGTGCCTGGCCTCGTGAACGTCGACTTCCAGGACGTGCGTACGCTGATGGCTGAAATGGGCCGCGCCATGATGGGTTCCGCCGAAGCGGCCGGTCTCGACCGCGCGCGCATCGCTGCCGAGCAGGCTGCCAACAGCCCGCTGCTGGAAGGTGTCGAGCTCGAAGGCGCACGCGGCGTGCTGATCAACATTACCGCCAGCCGCTCGCTCAAGATGGCCGAAGTGCGCGAAGCCGTGCAGACCGTGCGTGCCTTTGCCATGGAAGACGCCAGTGTGTTCTACGGCACCGTATTTGACGAAAGCATGGAAGACCGCATCCGCGTCACCGTGCTGGCGACCGGCCTCGGTACGCGTCGCGCCGTGGCACGTCAGCAGCCGGTCATGCAGGTCATCAACCGCACGGGTACCGACAACATCGGTACCGAAGTGAACTACGGCGACCTGGAACTGCCCGCCGTGATCCGTCGCCCCGAGCGCCGTACGGTTGAAGCCATGAGCGCCAATGGCTTCGGTACTTACGACATCCCTGCCTTTCTGCGGAAGCAGGCAGACTGAGCTTGCCGTGAGGCAAAACACCAGACGGGCCGCCAGTTAGCGGCCCGTTTTTGTTTGTAGCACCATGTATCGCCGCCTGTCAGCGCTTTGCAAGCTATTGCGTTGATAAACAGGGCTTTGATTTCAAGGGGTGTATACTTGTTGCAGCACACAAAGAAGGCTCTAGGAAGGAATTCTCGGGCATGACCATGATTCGTCAGCGCACCCTTAAATCCATCGTCAAGACTACAGGCGTCGGCCTGCACAGCGGCAAGCGCGTCGAGATGACGCTGCGCCCGGCTGCACCAGACACTGGCATCGTCTTTCACCGCGTCGATCTGGATCCGGTGGTCGATCTGCCGTCCGATCCGTATTCGGTTGTCGATACGCGCATGTGCTCGGGTCTTCAGTGTGGCAATGCCAAGGTGGGTACCATTGAGCACCTGATGTCGGCGTTGGCCGGGCTGGGCATCGATAACTGCCACGTGGACGTGGATGCGGCCGAGATCCCCATTCTCGATGGCAGCGCTGCGCCTTTCGTCTTTCTGCTGCAACAGGCGGGCATCGAAGTACAGAACGTGCCGCGCAAGTTCATCCGTGTGAAGAAGGAAGTCGAAGTGAAGGAGGGCGACAAGTGGGTGAAGTTGTCGCCGCACGATGGCTTCAAGCTGAGTTTTGCAATCCGCTTCAATCATCCTGCCATCGACAGTACGCCGACTGAGGTGAGTGTCGATTTCGCACACGACGTCTATGCTCGCGATGTGGCGCGTGCGCGCACCTTCGGTCAGGTTCAGGAGCTGGAAACCTTGCTTAGTGCTGGTCTGGCGCGTGGTGGCAGTCTCGATAACGCGATCGTGGTTGATGAGTACCGGGTGCTGAATGCCGACGGCTTGCGTTATGCCGACGAGTTCGTGAAGCACAAGGTGCTGGACGCCATCGGTGATCTCTACATTGCGGGCAAGCCCTTGTTGGCGGCCTACAGCGCCAACAAGTCGGGCCATGCGCTGAATAACCAGATCCTGCGTGCCCTGCTGGAAGACGAAACGGCGTGGGAGATTGTGAGCTTTGACGCTGCCACGCCGGTGCCCGATGCACTGCAAGAGCAGATCGCGCTGCAGCCGGTCTGAGCATGCTGATTCTGCGCGTCGTAGGTCTGTTGCTGCTGCTTGCCATTGCCTTGTGCTTTGGCGCCGCTGTGCTGACCGGGCAGAAGCACTATATGCAGTGGGCCAAGATGCTCCTGCGCATTGGCGTTGCTGTGGCTGTGGTGTTCATGGCGCTCCTGTTGCTTGAACGCCTGATCGCACCAATCCTCTGATCGTCTCGCGCCGAGGCGAGCGACCCGTCAGGTGTTCTGCACGACGATGTTCGGGAATTTGTGGCGCAGGTCGCGCTGCTTCTCTGCAATCGCTATTGCCACCTTGCGCGCAATGCTGCGGTAAGCCTCTGCAATCGGGCTCTCCGGCGCCGCAACGACGGTAGGCGTACCGCCATCGGCCTGTTCGCGGATGCGGATGTCGAGCGGCAGGCTGCCGAGGAAGGGTACGCCATAGTCAGCGCACATTTTCTCGCCTCCGCCACTGCCGAAAATGTGTTCGGCATGACCGCAGTTCGAGCAGACGTGGATGCTCATGTTCTCGACGATACCCAGGATGGGGATACCGACTTTCTCGAACATCTTGAGACCCTTGCGGGCGTCGAGCAGGGCAATGTCCTGAGGTGTTGTGACGATGACCGAGCCAGTGACCGGCACGGTCTGGGCAAGCGTGAGCTGGATGTCACCCGTGCCCGGGGGCATGTCGATGATCAGGTAATCGAGGTCGTCCCAGCGTGTGTCGTTGAGAAGCTGTCGCAGTGCCTGTGTGGCCATTGGGCCACGCCACACCATGGGTTGTTCGGTATCGATGAGGAAGCCGATGGAATTGGCTTGCAGACCATGCGCAAGCATGGGCTTCATGGTTTTGCCGTCTTCCGACTCGGGTTGCTGACCCGCTATGCCCAGCATCTGTGGCTGACTGGGGCCATAGATGTCCGCGTCGAGCAGGCCGACGCGGGCGCCCTCTTGTGCGAGTGCCAATGCCAGATTGATCGAGGTCGTGCTCTTGCCGACCCCCCCTTTGCCGGAGGCAACGGTAATGATGTTGCGTACGCCGGGTAGCAGCGGCACGTTGCCTTGCACCGTATGGGAGAGCACTTTGGAGGTGACGCGAACTGCGACTTTGGTGCCGACATGCTGCTCGACAGCGTCCGAGATCTGCTTGGCGATGATCTCGTGCTGGCTGCGTGCGGGATAGCCTAGCTCGACGGCGACCGAGGCGGCGTCGATCTTGATGGTGGCGCGGCCGTCGGCGTAGCTTTTGCCTGTGTTGGAGTCGATCAGGTCACCGACGAAGGCTTGGAGTTCTGCGGGGGAGAGGTTCATGCTGCGTGTGAATACTTGATGAATTTACTCAAGCTTATCACGCGGCTTCGTGGCAACAATCAGGCCGTGATAATCGGGGCAGGTGTGCTGAGCAGTTTGGAAAGCACTTCGCGCAGGTGTGCGCTTGGCGTGGGTTTCTGCAGAAGCGGGAAGCCGCTGGCGCGCGCTTCGGCAATGCGGTGCGGGTCGGTGTCGCCCGTGATGATGGCGGCCGGAATCGAACGGCCGAAGCGCCTGCGTACCCCTTCGATGGCCTCTATGCCGGTGCGGCCTTCTAGCAGGCGATAGTCGGCCAGTATGGCGTCGGGTGCCGTGTCGAGCTGTGCCAGTGCATGTTCCAGCGATTCCGCTGCTATGGGGCGGCAGCCCCAGGCTGTCAGCAGCGCGGCCATGGCCTGCTGGATGACCGGCTCGTTGTCGATGATCAGCACGCGGCTGAGATTCTGCGGCAACGGGACGGGCTGGATGCGCGTGATCTCCTTGGCGGCTTCGCTGGTGTCGAGCGGCAGCTCAAGCATGAAGACCGAACCGCGGCCTTCAATGGATCGCAAGGTCAGGCGTTGGCCGATCAGGCGGGCGAGACCATCGACGATGGCAAGACCAAGACCGAGGCCTTTGCGCTGATCCCGCTCCGGGTTATCGAGCTGGTAGAACTCACGGAAGATCTCGGTCTGCTGATCGCCGGGGATCCCGACGCCGGAGTCCCAGACCTCTAGCCGCAGGTTCTTGCCGCGGCGTCTCGCGCCGACGAATACGCCGCCACGCGGCGTGTATTTGACGGCGTTGGCAACGAGGTTGCGCAGGATGCGTTCGACCATGCGTGCATCGCTCAGCACACGTGCGGGCATCTTGCGGACCGTCAGCCGCAAGCCCCGTTGGCGAGCCAGCGGGGCGAACTCGGCCTCGATACGGATGAGGATCTGTGCGACGTCGAAAGATCGGAATTCCGCCTTCAGTGACCCCGTGTCGATCCGCGAGTAATCCATCAACTCGTCCATCAGCTCGCCCATGCTGGTGCTGGCTTCGCGCATGCTGGCCAGGAGTTCTTGCGCGAGAGGGGTCAGCGGTTCGGCCTGCAGGGCATCGGCCAGCAGGGTGATGGACTGCAGGGGCTGCCGCATGTCGTGGCTGGCTGCCGCGAGGAAGCGCGTCTTGCTGGCATTCGCTGTCTCGGCGCCGAGGCGCGCCGCTTCTGCCGCTTCGGTATGCACCTGGAGCTGACGCAGCAGGGCAAGGTTTTCGAAGCGCAGCCGGATGCTGTCACGCGTGAAGCGATTGGAGATGCGGCCAAACATCAGCGTACAGAGGTAGTAGCTGACGGCGATGAAGCCCATGCCGTAGGCGAGCTCGTTCGACTCAAGGAAACAGCGCAGGGCAAAAGGCAGCAGAGCCGTGCTGGCGTAACAGAGGTATGCAAAAAAGAAAGTGCCCAGTGCCGGCACTGCGCCGCCTAGCAAGCCCGCGAGAATCATGCCGATGGCAGCCAGGGTCATGGTGTCGGCGTCAGGGATCAGCCAGGCCAGCACACCCCAGCAGAAGCCGGATACACCCGTGCCGGCTACGAACAGCCAGCCCCAGCTCTCCACGCTGAGGCGGTCATGCATGGCGCCGTTGTGGGCGCGGAACATTGCGATGCGCGCGAGGCTCCAGATTGCCACGACGCTCAGCCAGATCAGCAGGATCGTGCGATCCATCGTGTTCCACAACAGTGCCGTGGTGGCAACAACACCGAGCGTGTTGCCCAATAGAACGGAAGAGCCGTGCGAGTAAAGCAGCTCTATCTGCTCTCTGCGTATCTCCAGCTCATCGGGATTGGGGCTCGTTGGGACGGCTTGGGGGCGATTCATGGCGCACCACGACTAGTTTGTGCCGAGTTTGCCTGCAGGAAGAGGGGCGCACCATATGGATCTTCGGGCAGTTTTCGGGTTTGCTAGAATCACGGGCCTACGAAGAAGCCGGAAATTCCATGTCCCAGCGCAAGATTTTTGTCACCAACGCCCTTCCATACGCTAACGGGGATATCCACCTCGGTCACCTGGTGGGTTACATCCAGGCCGACATCTGGGTGCGTTTCCAGCGCATGTGCGGCAACGAGGTGCATTACGTTTGCGCCGATGACACGCACGGCGCACCGGTGATGCTGCGCGCCGAGAAGGAGGGCATTACCCCCGAGGCGCTGGTGAATCGTGTGCGCGTCGAACATTTGCGTGACTTCACCGACTTTGGCGTGGTCTTCGACAACTACCACTCGACGCACAGCGAAGAGAACCGGGTGCTCGCCGAGGACATCTACAGAAGGCTACGTGCGGCCGGCATGATCGCGACGCGTGCCATCGAGCAGTTCTATGACCCGGTCAAGCAGATGTTCCTTGCGGACCGTTTCATCAAGGGGGAGTGCCCCAAGTGTGCGGCAAAGGATCAGTACGGCGACAGCTGCGAAGTCTGCGGTGCGGCCTATGCGCCGACCGAGCTGAAGAATCCGTATTCGGCGGTGTCGGGTGCGACGCCCGAGCTGCGTTCGTCCGAGCATTATTTCTTCAAGTTGTCCGATCCGAAGGCTGTGGCTTTCCTGCGTGAGTGGACGCAATCGGCGAATGCTGATGGCGCGCGCCGCATGCCGCCGGAGGCGTCGAACAAGATGCGCGAATGGATTGGCAGCGAAAGCGAGAACAAACTGTCGGACTGGGACATCTCGCGCGATGCGCCGTACTTCGGCTTCGAGATTCCGGACGCGCCGGGCAAGTATTTCTATGTCTGGCTGGATGCACCTATCGGGTACCTCGCGAGTTTCAAGAACTACCTCGATCGCACCGGCAAGGCGGACATTGCGGACTATATCGATCCCGCACGCGCCGCGGCGGCCGGTACCGAGATGGTGCACTTCATCGGCAAGGACATCCTGTACTTCCACGCGCTTTTCTGGCCGGCGATGCTGCACTTTGCCGGGCTGCGCACGCCGAACTTCCTCAACGTCAACGGCTTCCTCACCGTTGATGGCGCGAAGATGAGCAAGAGTCGCGGCACCTTCATTACCGCGCGCTCCTATCTTGAACAGAAGCTCAATCCGGAGTGGCTGCGTTATTACTTCGCTGCGAAGCTCAATTCGAATATCGAAGACCTCGATCTCTCGCTCGACGATTTCGTCGCCAAGGTCAATTCGGATCTGGTCGGCAAGTTCGTGAACATTGCCAGTCGTTGTGCAGGTTTCATCAGCAAGCGCTTTGAAGGAAAGCTCGCGGCAAGTGACGCTGCTGCGCTCGCGCCCTTTGTGGCCACCGAAACGATTGCTGCGCTGACCCGTGCGTTCAATGATCGTGACTACAGCACGGCGCTGCGTGAAGTGATGCGTCTGGCCGATGTGGCCAACGTCTACGTAAATGACGAGAAGCCCTGGGAGCTGGCGAAGGACCCCGCACAGGTCGACCGCCTGCATCGTGCCTGCAGCACGGCATTGAATCAGTTCCGCGCGCTGACCATCATGCTCAAGCCCGTATTGCCTGCTTTGGCTGAACAGGTCGAAGCCTTCTTCGGTGTGCAGGCTTTCGTGTGGAGCGATCTGGGTTCGCCGCTGGCGGCAGGGCATGCCATCAACATTTATGCGCACCTCATGACGCGCATCGAACGCAAGCAGATCGATGCACTGATCGACGCCAACAAGGAAAGCCTCGTGACCGAAGCGCCCAAGGTGGCCGCCGCGCCAGCCCTCTCCCCCAGCCCCGCTCCCGCAAGCGGGCGAGGGGAGCAGGATGCGGCCTCGCCGGTTATCAATATTGACGACTTCGGCAAGGTTGATCTGCGCATCGCGAAGATTGTCGCGGCCGAGCATGTCGAAGGCGCTGCCAAGCTGATCAAGCTGCAACTCGATATCGGTGAAGCCCAGCCGCGTCAGGTTTTCGCGGGCATCAAGTCGGCATACGACCCGGCTTTGCTGGTTGGTCGCTTGACCGTCATGGTGGCCAACCTGGCGCCGCGCAAGATGAAGTTCGGCATGAGCGAGGGCATGGTGCTGGCGGCGTCCGACGAGTCGGGCGAGGTGCCGGGGCTGTTCATCCTGTCGCCCGATTCGGGCGCCCAGCCTGGCATGCGGGTCAAGTGAGCGCGTGGCGATGAGCGGGCGCTCAGGAAAGTCGCAGGGCCGTCCCAAGACTTTCCTGGCCCCCTTGGGGGGCGGGCTGGACTCGCCGAGTCCAGCCGGGGGGGGGCTTTCTCCGCGCCGTCGTTGGTTGATTCAGCATCTGCACGCGCCTGACCGACGCTGAAAGAGATTTTCTCTTTCCGTGTCTGTCAGGAGCGTTCATGAGCATTGCATTCCGATTCAAACCCAAACTGCTGGAAGCCCTCAAGGGCTACGACCGTCCAGCTTTTCTGCGCGATGCGTCGGCAGGCTTCACCGTCGGTGTGCTGGCGCTGCCGCTGGCCATGGCATTCGCGATCGCCAGTGGTGTCAGTCCGGCGGCCGGGTTGTGGACGGCCATTGTTGCCGGTCTGATCATTTCGGCCTGCGGGGGCTCCCGTGTGCAGATTGGCGGCCCCACCGGGGCTTTCATCCCTATTCTGTACAGCATCGTCGTGGCTTACGGCGTAAGCAACATGCTGGCAGCCACCTTCCTGGCTGGCTGGCTGCTCGTTGCGCTCGGGCTGGCAGGGCTGGGCAGCCTGATCCGCATGATCCCTGTTTCGGTGGTGATCGGCTTCACCAACGGGATTGCAGTTGTCATTGCCATCTCGCAGCTGCGTGATTTCTTCGGCCTTCCCGTCGATAGCGTGCCGGCCGAGTTCTTTGCGCGCTGGCGCGTGTTGTCGCAAGCGGCGCCGGATCTGGACCCGCTCACTACGCTGCTGGCCGCTGGCACCTTTGTCTTCATCCTGCTGTGGTCGCGAGTCGTGAAACGCATTCCGCGTCTCGGCGTGATGCCGGCGCAGCTTGCGGGGCTGCTGCTGGGCACGCTGGTGGCGAGCCTCTGTGGGCTGGAAGTCGAAACGCTGGGCAGCCGCTTCAATGGCATTCCCCAAGGCTTGCCGGCGTTCGGCTTTCCTCTGCCCTCATTGGAGCACGTCGGCAAGCTGCTTGCCCCGGCGATAACGATTGCCTTGCTGGGCGGCATCGAATCACTCTTGTCTGCGCGCGTGGCCGATGCGCAGATCAATGATCGCCACGACCCCAACCAGGAGCTCGTGGCGCAGGGCCTGGCCAACATCGTCTCTCCCATGGTGGGTGGCGTTGCTGCAACCGGAGCCATAGCTCGCACGGCTACAAACATCCGCTCTGGCGGACGCACACCGGTGGCGGGTATTGTGCATGTGCTGACCCTGCTGATCATTGTGCTCGTAGCGGCGCCGCTGGCTGCCTATGTGCCCGTTTGCGTGCTGGCCGCCATCGTGATGGTGACGGCCTGGGGGATGGGGGAGTGGCACGAGTTCGCGCGGTTGCGGCACTTCTCCTGGAACTACCGCATCATTCTCGTCAGCACATTCCTGCTCACAGTGCTGTTCGATCTCACGATTGCGGTAGAAATCGGCATGGTGCTGGCCAGCCTGTTCTTCATCTACCGCATGCAGGACCTGACCGCCGTGCGACGTCTTCATGACGGTGATGGGATTGCGATGTTCTCCCTGCATGGCTCTTTGTTCTTCGGCTCAGTGGTGAAGCTCGATGCGCAGATGGCTGCGCATCAGACGGTAGCGCAGGTCACCGTGCTGGATTTGCGTGATGTCCTGAACATCGATACTTCGGGCGTGGACTGGTTGAATGGTCTGCGGCGTGACCTGCATGGGCGGGGTGGGAAATTGTTGCTATGTGCCGCCGGTGAGCAGCCGCGGTCCTTGTTGCAGAGGTCCGGTTTCATTGACTTGCTGGGAGCGGAGAATGTCTTGAGCGATCGGGAAGCCGCTCTGCTGCATGCGAGCCTGTTGATCGCTCAGCGCGAGGCCGGGGGCAGCGCCAGACAGAATGGCGCTGAACCGTCCGGCGACGGGCCTGGAAAGAGTGGGGAAAACGCATGACGCAACGGGTGATCCGCCGGCTACGTATCCGTGGCCTGGTGCAAGGTGTTGGATACCGCTGGAACATGGTGCAGGCCGCCAACGACCTGAGCTTGCAGGGATGGGTGCGGAACCGCAGCGACGGCAGCGTGGAGGCCCTTGTCGGCGGTACGCATGCTGACGTTGTGGCGCTGATTCATTGGGCTGGCAGAGGTCCGGCCGGAGCGCGTGTAGAGAGCATCGAGGTGGAAGAGGGGGCCTTGGCGGAACTGGCAGCGCTTGGCGGGGCTTTTGCGCAGGCCGCAACGCTGTAATCGTTTACCGTGTGATGTGTCGCGATGCTGCAATGCCACAATGATGCACAGCCGTCCTGATGAGGTATTCTGGACGGACAAAACTATCCCTGAAGTATCAATGAGCTGCGTAATAAACAGGGCCTGGGTGTTGCAGGGTCCGGATAGCTGATAGCAGGGGTATGCAGGGCGCATGATGACTCTGGCATCGTTGTGGCGATGACAATGCACGAAGGGGGCGTGAGTGAGTAAACGGTTTCCCGGTCTGGCACTGCTGCGCGCATCCGTAACCGCGGTTGCGCTGGCCGTGCCGTGCTGTCCTGAAGCTGTGGCCCAATCCTCAGAGGACGCCGCCTTGTCACCCGGTGTGGTCGGCCTGACTTCGTTTGTCGCAGCTATCGTGCTGCTGGTTGCCGCACTGGCCTATCGACGTCAGCTGCGTGGCATGCGCTCACGCGCCGAAGCATTGGAGCTGTCGGAGCAGCGTTACCGGCTCCTGATTGAGGGCACCAACGTCGTTGCCTGGGAGTACGAGGCACGCACCGATTCCTTCACCTATGTTTCCGCGCCGGGGGCGCGCTTGCTCGGCTTCAGCATTGCGGACTGGAAGTGCCCCGGGTTCTGGCGCTCACGCCTGCATCCTGAAGACGTAGGCATCGCAACCAACTTCCTGCTCGAGCGCTCCATGATGAGCGGCTCGCACGAATGTGAATACCGCATGCTGCATGCTGATGGCAGCGAGGTCTTCGTACGCGATCTGCGCACGCTGGTCTCGGGTGATCGTGGACATGTCACGACCATGCGCGGAATATTCATCGACATCAGCGCGCACGGTGCTTCGGAAGCTGCGCTGGAAGACAGCGAGGCGCGCCTGCGCAGTGCATTCGAGCAGGCCGCTGTGGGTATGGCCTTGTGTGCAATCAACGGACGACTGCTGCGCGTCAATCTGCGTTATTGCGAGATCGTCGGTTACACCGAGGCCGAGTTGCTGCGTCGGGACTTTCGCGAGATCACCTATCCGGACGACATCGAGCCGAATGAGAGCCTGCTGGATCAGCTGGTGCTGGGCGAAGAGAAAAGCGTTTCGATGGAGAAGCGCTTGCGCCGCGCCAACGGCGAGATCGTGTGGGTAAACCTGACGCTGTCGCTGGTGCGCACGCGTCGTCAGG
Source organism: Viridibacterium curvum (assembly GCF_039544165.1). Lineage (NCBI taxonomy): Bacteria > Pseudomonadati > Pseudomonadota > Betaproteobacteria > Rhodocyclales > Rhodocyclaceae > Viridibacterium > Viridibacterium curvum. The sequence goes on along the minus strand of NZ_BAABLD010000017.1, from coordinate 146,248 downwards.
GCTCCAGTCAGTTCGTCGAGGTTATCGAGGACATCACGGCGCGCAAACAGGCGGCGGCCGAGTTGCGCGAGAGCGAAGGGCGGATGCGTCTGATTCTTTCCGCAATGCGTGAGGGCGTCGTGATGCGCGATGCGTCCGGTCAGGTGATCATTGCCAATGCCGCGGCACGGCGCACTTATGGTCTGGCGCCGGACGAAACCTTTCCGCCTCTGTTCGACCCCATGGGTCTGCGCTACTTCCATGAGGATGGCTCGCCATGTCCCATCGACGAGCTGCCTGGTGCACGCGCGATGCGCACCGGGCGCTCGACCTCTGCGGTGGTCGGTGTAGAGCGGCGGGACGCTTCTCGGGTGTGGTTCGTGGCGCGTGCCGAGCCTTTGGCGCGTGATGATCGCACCGGCCTGCACCCGGTCGTGTTCACCATGAGCGACATCTCGGCCCAGCGTCGTGCCGAAGAAGAGCTGCGCCTGGCGGCGACTGTGTTCGACAACAGCGTCGAGGCCATCATGATTACCGATGCGCAGCGCCGCATCCTTTCGGTCAATCGCGCCTTCTGTGAGCTCACCGGCTTTGAGGCCAGTGAGGCCGTCGGACAGATGCCGCAGATGTTGTCGGCAAGCCGTTTCGATGCCAGTCAGATCCAGCTGGTGTGGAACAGCACGGAGCGCAATGGTTCGTGGCAGGGTGAGTCAATGATTTCCCGTTACGACGGGACGGAGTTCCCCGGCTGGCAGTCGATCAGCGCGGTGCGCGATCGCGCCGGTACGCTGACCAATTTCGTGGCCGTGTTCTCTGACATCACCGAGCGCAAGGCCAGCGAGGCGCGTATCGCGTTCCTGGCCCACCACGATCCATTGACTGCCTTGCCCAACCGCACCTTGTTTCAGGATCGCCTTGAACAAGCCCTCGCGCGTGCCGAGCGCAGCGAGCAGAAAGTCGCGCTGCTGTTCCTCGATCTCGATCGTTTCAAGACCATCAACGATTCGCTGGGGCATATCGCCGGCGACCGCCTGCTGCGCGCGGTGGCCGAGCGGTTGAGCTTCTGCGTGCGTGATACCGACACAGTCTGCCGGCAGGGCGGCGATGAGTTCCTTATCGTTCTCTCTGACCTGCTGGATGCCGAGGTGCCCGCGCGCATTGCGGAAAAGATCCTGCGCAAGCTGGCTGAGCCTTTCGACCTCGAAGGTCACACGCTCGGCACCTCGTTCTCGATCGGCATCGCGGTCTATCCGGACGATGGCCGCAGCGCCGACGTGCTGATGAAGAACGCCGATACGGCGATGTATCACGCCAAAGAGAGCGGCCGGAATACCTACCGCTTCTTCACCGAGCAGATGAATGCCAATGCGCTGGAGCGGCTGCAGATCGAAAACCATTTGCGTCTGGCGCTCGATCGCGGCGAGCTGTTGCTGCACTACCAGCCGCAGGTTGATCTCACGAGTGGCGAGATCGTGGGTGCCGAGGCGCTGATCCGGTGGCAGTCCGACACGCTGGGCTTTGTGCCGCCAGGCCGCTTCATTCCGATTGCGGAAGAGTCCGGCCTCATAGTGCCCATCGGCCGCTGGGTTCTGCGGCAGGCTTGTCTGCATGCGCGCGCCTGGCAACTGGCGGGCCATCAGAACGTGGGTGTGGCGGTGAACATTTCTCCCCTGCAGTTCCGCCGCGATGACATCGTCGCGACTGTGCGCGAGGTGCTGCGCGATACGGGACTGCCCGCGGCGTTGCTGGAGCTGGAAATCACCGAGTCCCTGATCATGCAGCATGCCGAAAGCGCGCTGGAGACCATGCAGAACCTCAAGGCGTTGGGCGTGCGGCTGTCGATCGACGATTTCGGCACGGGCTACTCCTCGCTGTCCTACCTCAAGCGTTTCGCCGTGGATCGTCTCAAGATCGACCAGAGCTTCGTGCGCGACATTGCGGAGGATCCTGATGACGCTGCCATCGTGCGGGCCATCATCCAGATGGGCAAGAGTCTCAAGCTGGATGTAGTGGCTGAAGGTGCCGAGGCGCGCGCCCAGGTTGACTTCCTTGTGCGCGAAGGCTGTCGCACCGCGCAGGGTTATTTCTTCTGTCCGCCGGTGACCTTCGACGTGTTCAGCCGCGTGATGCAGACCGGCATGCACGTGCGTGCCGAAGACTTTCGCCAGCCACCCGCGCTGCGCGTCGTCTGATCACCACCAGCGCAGCACCCCCTCGTCAAGGCGGAATGCGTGGGCCAGCATCACGTCGCCATCAATACCGGCGGGTGCCTCTGATGTCAGGGCCGCAGCATCGCTGCGTAGAAACAGCCATTGGCTGCGCGCCGGCAGTGTGGGCGTGGCTTCGTCCAGCCAGCCCAGGAGGATGTCCCCGCCGCACGTAGCCTGTTCGCAGAGGGCCAGCCGGATCAACGCAATCGGGTCGCGCTGAGTGACGATGCGGGCATCCCCTTGCCAGTGCAGCGCCGCAGCCAGCCGTGCCAGCAACTGTGAAGGCTGGCTCTGCAGGAAACTGAAAGGCATGGGTGTGCCGCTATCCAGGCTCTCCGACAAGGCTTTTTCTATGGCCTGACGCGGGCCATCCAGTGACGAGATGCGGATGATCAGGTCGTCGCCGGGCTCAGGAACCCCTGCCTGACGCATGCAGCGTAGCGCGCCCCACAGACCGAGCTCAACCCAGCTGCCCAGGCGTCGCGGGCGGCTGCCCAGCATCGTGTAGAGCTCGTTCTGCCAGTCTGCTGACTGTGCGTCGGTCTGGCGACCAATCACTTTGTAAGTGCGTGTCGGGATAGGTGGAGACGGGGTTGTGACGTCCGCGTCTTCGAGCCGCACTGCCGCATGGCTGCCACCAAAGCCGATGATGCTCAGCAGTGCCCTGCGCACACTGGCTGCCGGGGCAGTCGTCAGCGTCAAAGGGAGTGTTGTGTCCAGTGGGTAGTCTGGCGCGGAGCAGGTGCCGGCTTCGAGGCATGCGCTGAGCAGGGCGAGCTCCGCCGCACCCGATGCGCCCAGACTGTGGCCCAGCAGGGCCTTGAGGCTGGTGAGCTCCGGCGTGGGCTTCAGCCCCAGTCTGGTGACGGCGTCGACCTCTTTCTGGTCGTTCATCGGGCTGCCTGATGCCTGAAGCTTGATGAGGTCGACGGATTCGACCGGCGTGCCGAGAGCGTCCTGCCAGCAGCGCACGATGGCGTCTACGCTGGCTCCCGTCGAGTCGGCGCCGTCGACGATATGCGCACCGGGTCCGATCTGCCAGCGGGCCGGGGCGCTGGATAGATGAAGGGCCGCAATGGCTTCGCCGAGGACGAGGCCATCGCGCGCAGCCCCCAGTGGTTGTGGCCGGGTTGGCGACAGCAGCTGCATGGCGGCAAAGCCGCGCGTCGTGAAACGATTGGGTAGCTCCAGGCCCAGCACCATCACGTCGTCATGCAGGCCATTGGCAATCAGGCTACGGGCGGCAAGCACTGCATTGAGTGCACTCGTGCAGGCGGTGTTGATCCAGTACAGCGGCCCTTGCCAGTCGAGTGCTTTGGCAAGCTCTTCGAGCTCCGCGAAGGCGCTGTCGCGTTGCCAGCGAGAGCCCAACTCTAGTGCGCCGATGTTGATCGACGAGCTGGCGATGAAGAGCGGTGCGTCTGGCTTGTTCGTCAGCCCTGCTTCGGCCGCTACCTGCCGTATCTGTACGCGCGTCTGCAGATGCCATTGCTCGGCGTCCTGCGCGGTGTTGTTGCTGAGGCTGAACAGAGGGAGCGTGCCGAGGTCGCCGCAATCGACCAGGGTCCTCAGCGCCGGCTGCGTCAGGCGGGCGAGGCTTTCAGCAAGTGAGGCACCGAGTGGGCACGAGAGACCGCGCCCGGCGAGCCAGACCGGCCGCATGGTGGTGCTCATGGCACACGTGCGCCTTTGGTGTGCAGATACTCGGCCATATCCTGCAGCGTGGCGAGCGCGCGGCGCGTTTCCTTGCTGTCGGTGATGCGGATACCGAAACGTTTCTGGATCGCCATCGAGATCTGCAGTGCGTCGAGTGAATCGAGCTGCAGGCGCGACTCGCTGCTGAAGAGGATCTCATCGGGCGCGAGGCCACCTTCGGGTTCGCTCTTTTCGCTGGCGTCCAGCACCAGCACGCGCAGGGCTTCGCGCAGGGAAGTCAGTTCGTCGATCATGCGCGAGTCCGTCGCGAGAAGAGGAAGGTCGCCAGCGCCAGCATGACAACTCCGAAGAGAGCGAGGCGCAGAATGTCGCCGCCGATCTCGGCGACGCTGGCGTGACGCAGTATCACGGCGAGCAGGCCTTCCAGCGCCCAGTTCATGGGCGACAGCGCGGCGATGTCCTGCATGAAGGGCGGCATGATGAAGCGCGGCACCATGACGCCGCCAATGGCGGCCAGCAGCACGTTGACGACAGGGCCGATGGTGCTGGCTTGCGCGTGGGTCTTCATGAGGCTGGCGAGGGCCAAGGCCATGCCGATGGCTGCGAGACTGATCGCAGTGATCATGACGATGAGCGCGAGCCAGTTGATGCCGGCGAGTGACAAACCGTCGCTGCCGAACAGCGGCATTGCCCATACACCTACCGCCAGCATCAGCGCGGCTTGCAGCGCATTGACGCCAAGGTAGGGCAGTCCCTTGGCCGCAAGTTGGGTAAGTGGTGAGACGCCGAGGCTGATGAGGCGTGACAGGGTGCCGTTGTCGTGCTCCTGCACCAGCAGGCTGGCGATGGCGCTGAGCACGAAGAACATGCCGAAGACCAGCCAGGCCGGCACGTTTTGCTGGACTGCCGTGGGGCGACCACCGAAGGCCAGTCGTTCGGCTGCAACCAGCAGACGGATCGATTGACCACCTTCTCGGCTGATGCCGGTGAAGCGCTCTTGCAGTGCTTCGGCGCGCAACTCACCGACCATCGCAGCAAGCTCGGCCTCTGTGCCACGGAAGATGCTGTATTCGAGTGCCGGGTCGGCGATCACGCGTGCGCGCACGGCCTTGGGTGTCTGTGGTGAAGCGAGATCTTCCGAGAAGCCCCTCTCGATGACGATGAGATAGCGCAGCTTGCCCTGGCGAAGCTGTTCTATGGCCGCATCGCGTGTGGCGGGTGAGGCTTGCGGTGTGCCGCGCACTTTCGTCCAGCGCTGCGTGAAGGCGCTGCCGAGCTCGCCCTGATCCTGCTGGTCGATGGCATAGGGCAGGTTGCCGATCTTGGGGCTGTACACGTCCTTGAGCGCCAGCGACATGATGATGATGAACAGCACGGGCATCAGGAACAGTGACACCAGCGCGTGCATGTCGCGGCCAAGGGCCAGCAATTCCTTGCGAACGAGGGCGAGGAGAATGGTGGCGCGCATCGTCAGTCGTCTCGCAACGAGCGTTGGGTGAGTGCCATGAACAGATGTTCAAGGTTGTAGTGGCCGTAGTCGATCTCGCGGATCGTCGCACCGCTGGCGGCGACACGGTTGATGGCCAGCTCGGGCGTCGTGCCGGCAGCGAGGCTGATGACCAGGCATTCGCCTTCCGCATGGCATTCGCCCATTGCCTCAAGCTGGCTCGCGAGCCTTGTTGCGCTGTCCTTGCCGATCAGCAGACGCAGACGCGGCGCGCCTTGCGATATCAGCTCGCTGAGCGTGCCGGCGCGCAGCACCTTGCCGTGATCCATGATCACCACCTGATCCGCTATGGCCTCGATTTCTTCCATGTAATGCGTCGTGTAGATCACGGCCGTGCCGTTGCGTGCGAGGCTCTTCACTGCATCGATGATGAAAGCGCGCGATTGCGGGTCAACGCCGACCGTGGGCTCGTCGAAAAGCACCAGCTCGGGTTCCGGCAGCAAGGCGATGGCGAGGTTGAGGCGACGCTTGAGACCACCGGAGAGCTGGCTGGCACGCTTGTCGCTGAAGCGTTCGAGCTGGGCGAAGGCGAGGCAGTTGGCGATACGTTCATCGCGCTTGCTGCCACGCAGACCACAGACGCCGGCGAAGCATTCGAGGTTCTCGCGTACGCTGAGGCTGGGGTAGAAAGCGTACTCCTGTGGTGCGATGGCAATGCGCGTGGGGCGCTGCCGGCGTGCGGTATCGAGTGCCGCACCGTCGACGAGGATCTGTCCTCGCTGGATCGGCAGCAGACCGGCGAGGTGCGAGATCAGTGTGGTTTTGCCAGCGCCGTTAGGACCCAGCAGGCCCAGCACTTCGCCACGCCGTGCGGTGAGCGAGACGCCATCGAGCGCAGCACGCTGGCTGCCTGCGTAGAGGTGGGCGAGGTCGCGCAGTTCCAGCATCAGGCGGCGAGCTTTCGCAGATCGCGGAAGAAGGCTTCTTCCCTGTCGGCCTGCGCGCGCAGCAGATCGGCCATGTGCTGCGGGTTCATGGCGTCACGGCCGCGCAGCATGCGTGCTGCGGCGAGTGCGAAGGCACGCCAGTCATCGCCGATGGCGAGCATGCGTTCGGCCATGTTTTCCAGGGCTGTGCGCTTCTCGGCAGGTGCGAACTGCGCGGCTTCCTGCAGAAAGGCGGCATACAGGAAGCGGAAGCCACCGCCGCCGGTGCCGATCTCTTCCTGCATGCGAATGACGTTGCCGATGAAGTGCCCGGTGTTGCTGTGTTGGGCATCCAGTTTTGCGAAGCGCCCCGCCAGCAGTCGCATGCCGCGCACGCCGACGAGGGGGAAGGGGGCGAGCATGCCGCGGCAGGTTTTCTTGAGCGCACGTTGCACGGCGGGCCAATCGGCCTGTGCGCGTGGCGTGTTGTCGGGGTAGTAAAGCAGGCCTTTTGGGGCCAATGCACCCTTCGCGAAGCGCGCGCGGTTGAGGTCGGCTGTCGCGCAGCGCACGGGCACATCGCCGATGGGGTCAGAGATCAGGTACTCGTCACCCTCCTTGCCGTACACGAGCAGGTTGTGTGCGTTGAAGTGGAAACGCATGTCCTGCGGGAAGTAGGGCAGCCAGAACACCGAGGTCTGCAGGCCGACGATGGTGCCCTGCGCAAGCAGATCATCCAGGCGTGCTTGTCCAGCTTCGACCGAGCGGAAAGTCTCGAAACGGAAGCGGATGGCGAAAGCCTGGCGGATGCCCTTGATGATGGCGCGCGGCGGCATGCGGTACGACACGAGCGGCAGGCCGCCTACCTTGATGAAGGGCAGGTAAGCAAAAGCCAGTGCGGCAGAGAGGCCGAACACCATGGGCTCGCTGGCATTCGCGCCATGGTGGCGCAACAGGCTGCCGATGACGCCGCTCTCGCAATGCGCAGCGTGGCTATGCTGGAATGTTTGTTGCGGAGCAGGAGCGCTCATGGCAGGCGCACCAGTTGTGCGACGGGAATGTTCAGTGCGCTGGCGTAGCGTTCGAGCATGGCTGGCGACAGGGCGGCGAAGCGTTGCGGCTTGAAGTGGCGACGCACGCGCCAGCGCCACAGGCCGGCGTTCTGAGCGAGCAGGGTGAGATCCATGCGTCGTACGTGCATCCAGTATTCCAGTGGTGATGTCAGACCAGCTTCAACACGCGTACGGGTTTCGTTGGCCAGGGCATTGAGCTGCTCGACGGCGTCCTGGTTGGTGATCTCTTCGACCTCCCAGCCCGTGCTGGCGGCGAGCACCATGCGGCCATCCGCATCGCGCGCATAAACGGCGCGGCGATAACCGCCGAGGCTGGGGTTGTCGTCCTGCGGTACCTCATCGATACGCATCTCAGACGGCTGTGAGCATCACGAAACCGCTGGAGAAGCGGCCGCTCTCGGGCACGAACATGAGGATGCGCTGGCCACGCTGGATGCGGCCGGAGCGGAAGAGTTCGTCGAGCATGATGTAGGGCGAGGCCGAGCCGGTGTTGCCGTAACGCGTGAGGTTGGTGAACCAGCGCTCGCGCGGAATCGGCAAACCGATGTCACGCAGCGCCTGTTCGACGGGCTCTGCGAAGTACAGCGACGAGAGGTGCGGAAGGAACCAGTCGATCTTGTCGGCCTTGAGGTCGCGCTTGGCGATGACGGCCAGCAGCGGCTCCTTGAGCGTGGCGCGCACGATGTGTTCATTGAGCAGCTTGACGTCCTGCTTGATCGAGAAGATCGACTTGTCAGCCCATTCCTGTGCGCTGTAGCTGAGCCAACCGCGAAAGGTGCCATCGGCATCCTTGTCGGCGCCCACGTACATGCAGGGCGGCAGTTCGTGCGCGGCAGACGAGAGGTCGATCCAGTCGATACGCAGGCTCAGTGGCGCGCGCGGCTGGTTTTCGAGCAGCACGGCGCCGGCGCCATCGGACAGCATCCAGCGCAGGAAGTCCTTCTCGAACGCTATCTGTGGCTCGGCTTCCAGTGCGCGGATCTGGTGATCGGTTTCGGCATCGAAGAATTCGCCACGCAGGCCGGGCGAGGCCACTTCGGAGCCCGTGGCGATGGCACGTTTTGCCTCGCCGCTCTTCACGTCCAGCCAGGCGTGCTTGAGTGCAGCAGTGCCAGCCAGGCAGATGCCGGCGAAGGAGACGGCTTCGAGGCGTGGCCAGCCGAGCTCTCCATGCACCATGACGGCATGGTTGGGCATCATCTGGTCGGGCATGGCGGTGCCGGTGGCAAGACATTCGACATGCGAGATGTCGTCGCCGAGCGCGCGGATGGCCTGCGCGGTGAGCTGCGCGTTGCTCATATTCTGCTTGCCGGTATTGCGGTCCAGTGCGTAGTAGCGCGTCTGGATGCCATTACTGCGCAGGATCAGCCTGCGCGCGCGCGAGGGCTTGCCGCCCACCATGCCCAGTACGGTCTCGATGGACTCGTTATCGACGGGCTCGTTGGGCAGGGCTGCTGCGGTGCGGGTGATGAAAACTTCAACGCTCATGTCGGGAAAGCCGTTCCGTGCCGGAGCCGGAAGGTTGTTCGTAGTGTTCCTTGATACGCGCCAGCCGCTTGGCCAACAGCGGACGCAGTGCGCGCTGCAGCAACAGGCTGACGGGGACGACGGTGATGATCAACGCCACCAGAAAGACCGCATAGAGTACCAAGAGCGGCATGCGCTGCGGCGATCCGGCCGGGCCGGCGGTGTGAAGCAGTTTGCCCCACAGGAAGAAGCTGCGCGTACCGGCTTTCTCGCTGGTCATCAGATGCGGATTGACTTCGACGGCGGCCAGCCCAGTCAGCAAGGGGGCCGTGCCGCGTTCGAGGTTGCTTGCCAAGGCGTCACGCAGGACCGGGCCGAAGCGCGCGGCATCTGCGATATCAGCATCGCTGATGCCGGCCGGTGGCAGGCTGCGCAGCACATCGCGGCGGCCGGTCAGCATCCATAGCGGCGTGGTCAGCAGGGTGGCGAGTGTCGGCGCGCGGTCAGTGAAGACGACGTTGTCGATGAGGCGTGCCCCAGCGGCAGCCAGTAGTCCCTTGAACTTCTCATGCGCCATGATCCACATGTTGCGGCAGGCGATGACGCTGACGACCGGTGTGTCACGCAGCACGCGCTGCGCCGCCGGGTGCTGCAGGAAGGCTGTCATGGGCTGGCTGGGAGCGAGGAACCAGACTTGCCAGGGCAGGATGATGAGGTCGAAGCGCTCGTCACCCGTCAGCGCAAGCGGTGCGATGGGCGCGGGCTTGAGCAGGGCAGATTCAGGGAAGGTGTCGAAAAAACGGCGCAGCGACCACGGGAACGGGAACGGTGTCGCGGGATGCAGCGTTTCGACTTGCAGCGCTATGCGCGGATCGTCGCGCAGGGCTTCGAGCATGCGCTCGACGATGCGCGACAGCTGCCCGGTCTGCGAGTACATGACGACCAGGACTTTCTTGCGGACGTCATCGGCAGTCGGCTGGATGCTCACGAGACAGGGCTGCTGGAAGGAGTGCCGGATTGTAGCACCCCCGGCAGCTCTGCCAGCCGCATACAGCCTAGTTGGCGGGCCTCTTCGGGCGACCGGTTTTCGGCGCTTCAGCCGCTTGCAGCAAGGCGTTGAGGTAGATCTCGAGGTTGGTGTAGCCGCTTTGATCCTTGCCCGGGAGGGCGCCATCCTTGCCGTCCCTGGGGTTCAAGCCGTTGGCCCGTTCCCAGGTGTCGGGAATGCCGTCGCCGTCGCTGTCGACTGGAGCCGGCGGCGAGGGCAGGACAGGCCAGCCACCAACGTCGTCCTGTGAGTCGATGAGTTTGCCAGTGTTGTCGGCCACTTGTTTGACGATGCGGGCATCGACGCTGTCGCGCAGGGGGAAACTGGCGCCGACCTTGTCCAGCACGCGCTCCATCAGTTCGCTCGTGGGCCAGGTGGTGACGCGCGGAGTCGCAAAGGGTTCGGACATCAACAGGAACTTGCCTGGGGCAGTCGACAGGGTTTTCGGCGGAGCTCCCCAGGCTGCGAGCTTGTTGTTGTCCCCCGTCCAGGCTGCGTTGCCCGGTACGAGGTTTCCCGCGATGTAGAGCTTCGTATCTTCGCTGCCCTTGTCCGTCATCACAATTGGTTCGACCGTCGAGCTGAAGGCGGCCGGGCGGATGATGTTGTCGACGTAGTTGATACGCATGCTGCCGTCGTTGGTGCCCGAGGCATAGTCGCCCCAGGAGGCAACGATGTTGTTGCGGAAGTCGTAGATCGCCGGTTCGCTGTTGCGACCGTAGTTGTCACCGAAGCGCGGATTGCGGCCACGGTGGAAGGCCCACACGTTGTGATGGAGCGAGACGCCGCCGGTGGCGCGCAGCAGGCTACCGTAGCCATGCGCGCCCTTCAGATGCACGCTCTTGTTGAGGCTCTCGGCGATCAGGCACCACTGGATGGTGACGTTCTGGATATCACCGGAGGGGGACAGCGCTTCGTCGGTGGACCAGGTTGCGGTGACGTGGTCGAGGATCACATTGCGTGCGCCGTCGCGGATGCTGATCGCATCGTCTTCAGATTTGGTGGTGCTGCCCAGACGCGATCGGATGTAGCGGATTACCACGTCCTGCGCATCAATGCGAAGGGAGTGGTCGCGCAAGGTGATGCCGCCCCCCGGTGCGGTCTGCCCGGCGATGGTGATGTTGGGATTCCTGATGGTCAGGGGCGAGCGCAGCGCAATGGTGCCGCTGACGGCGAACACCACCATGCGTGGGCCGTTCGCCTCGATAGCCGCGCGCAGACTGCCTTCGCCACTGTCTTCCAGCGTCGTGACTGTAAACACCTGGCCGCCACGACCACCGGGGGTGGCGGCACCGAAGCCTTCTGCGCCCGGAAAGGCAGGCAGGGCGTGGGCGTTGTGGGCAAAGGCCAGCAGGACGCTGACAGCGATAACGTTGAGGGCGCGAAGCGGCATGGATATGGGGCAGTCGGCAAATGAAAGGGCGCACCCCGACCGGGGTGCGCGGCAGGTCAGGCGCAAATCAGCAGTCGGAACTCAGACGCAGCTGAGGTTGGCGCTGTCGATGACGACAGTTGAGGCGGAGTCGGCACGGATCTGCATGAAGGACTCCCCCGTGAAGCTAGCCTTGGGGATGGACCATTTGAAGATGTTCTGGCCCTCGGTCAGCGAGCTCGCACCAACGTTGACGACGCGAGACACCTTGCCATGGGGGGAGTTGTCCTGCGAGGTCGTGTTGTTGTCGACATATACGTAGAAATTGCCTGTGCCGGACACGCTGCGAACGTTGAGCGTCAGAGCACAGGTCTTGCCGACCATGTTGAATACGCCGCCGGGGGTTGCTGACGAGGTAGGTGTGGAGCCCAGAGCGCCAACCGTGAACCGGGCGTTGGAGAGCGTAAGCGCGCCATCGGCCACACGCAGGCTTCCGGGAGAGGGTGTGGCATAGAGAGGTTTGCTGCTGTCGGTCGGGATGGCGGCGTAGGCGGGGGTCAGGAAGAACGTGCTGTCTCGCGCCGAGAACTGCTCGCTCCAGGTTGTCGCTGTCAGGGACGTGCTTGCGCCGTTTGCTGAGGCCGGCGCTGTAGCAGCCGGTGTCGCCACAGGTTTGACAGGGGTTGCTGTTGCCACCGGGGTGGTCGGGGCAGGTGCAGGCGACGTGACGACATTTGCCGATGCTACGGCCGGCGGGACATTGAGGTTGACGGTGCAAGCCGACAGGGCCAGCGCCAAGCCAGCAAGGGATACTGCCCCGTTGAGACGGGACGGAACGGAATGGGACATCTGACTCTCCTCCATTGAAACCTTGTTTTTATGCTGTCCGCAACGATGTGACCGTTATCAGTCCATCGAAAATGGCCTAAAGGCGATATTTTCGGAATAACAGCGCGCAATAATCGCACGAGTTACCGGGAACAGGCTATTCGCAGTGCAGAAGAATCTGGGTGTGAGGACTTGTGGCTTCGCGGGCGGTTGCAGGCGGCGAACGGAGACTTCGGTGCGTGGCTCAGAACTTCAGTTCAATACCCACGTTGGCTTGCGGGGCACGCTTGCCACGGTTAAGCATGTCGGCCAGTTTTTCCTGGTCACTCTGCAGGTCGGCATTGGTGTCGCAGGCATCGCTACCCGTCTTGGTGCAGGCACCGAAAAGGGCGCTTTTGGGGGCGCCGGGGACGCTACGGGAGAGCTCGAAACGGAACAGGACGTCGCTGCGTTTCGTTTGCTCGCCGATACCAAGGCAAGGCGTAATGCGGCCACGTGTGCGACTACAGCCGTCGTCCAGTAAGCCCGGGGCATCTGCCGGGGGCGACTCACTGCTTGCCTGCAGGTCGGCGCGCTTGTCTGCGGGTAGCTGGTTCAGGCTGCTGATCAGTTTCTTGGGCGGCGCAGCGGGCGCTACTTTGGTGGCAGGTGTCGGTTTGCGGTTTTTCTTTTTCGTACTGGTTGTGGCGGCGTCCGCTGCGTGCAGGGCAAAGAGCAGGCAAAGGCCCAGGAGAATCGCCGGTCGGGCTGCCATGTCTGATCAGTAGAAGAGGCTGGCGCCGATGCTGATATAGGGATTCCAGCGGATACCTTCGCCGCTGCCGCCCGGTCGCAGGCCGGCGCCGCTCTGGCTGGCGCATTTGCCGTAGCGGCCGCAATCGCTGAACAGGCCACGGCTGGCGCCGACATCAGCGTTCAGCTGCCAGCCGCTGCCCGTGCTCGAGCTGCTGGCCGAGGCTGTCCAGCCCAGACCGAGAAAGGTTTCGTTGCGCCAGTTGGCAGTGGTGTTGCCCGAGATGCCTGGGTCCGCCCAGAGCATGCCGGCCGAGGTGCGCAGGCCGCTGCCGAAGGGGTACCAGTCCGCGCGCAGCGTCGGCTGGACGAGGTTGATGTCCGTTGTGCGACCAATTGTGAAGCTGCTCCAACGGTCGTTCGAGAAGGGGTAAGTGCTGTCCAGCGCGGAAACGCGTAACTTGCCCGGGAACCCGTCATCAGCCGGGCGGGTCGTGAGGCGGAGTCCGCTGTCGGCGTGGGCGTAGGCGCTCAGCCAGAGCGTGGCAAGGAGGGCGATGCCGGATCGGGTGCGCAAGGTCATCATCGACTGTCGTCCGTTTTGGGGCCGGGCCCACTCAGGGTGAGCGTGCTTCTGCAGAACGTGCCTCGGCCAACGAATTAGTAGAGTTTCGCAATTTTCCTGAACTGGCAAGTGCCTGCCAGGAAAGTGTTGCATCCACGCATCAGGCGTAGAGGATTTCTACGCTTTCTGAGGATAGCCAATCCCGCAGGGATTCCAGCAATTTGTCGTCCAGCCGGACGCACCACCGGTCGCCCAGTGGCAGGTCGGCCTCGGCCTGGCCATTGCGGTAACGCAGACGTACCGGGGCAGCCCCGTCGGCCGGTGCGCCACGGTAGGCGGCCAGCAAGCCCTGTAGTTTGTCTGCTGCAGCCCGCGGGCCGCCACTGCTGGCGACCTCGCCGTTGATCTTGACGGCCAGGCCACGGGCGTAGCGGCCACGCGCTTCGGCAAGGCTCAGTACCTTGTCGACCACGACGCGCAGCCCACCCGAGAAGTCGTCGTGGCTGATCTTGGCCTCGACGACCAGTACTTCGTCGGGCTGGATCTTGTTCTTCGCGGCTTCCAGGGTCTCGGAATAGACGGTCACGTCAAGCTGGGCGCTGCCATCGTCAAGGGTCAGGAAGCACATCTTGCCGCGCTGGCCAATCTTGGTACGGATGCCCGAGACGACTCCAGCGAGCATTTGCGGCTCTTTTTTCGGCTCGGCCTTCACAAGGGGGGTGCGCACGAAACGTCGAACTTCGTCGCGATAGGTGTTGAAGGGGTGGCCGGACAGGAAGAAGCCGATGGCTGTCTTCTCCTCCATCAGCTGCTGTTTCTCGGACCAGGGCTTGACTTCGATGTATTCGGGGGCAATGGCCGAGGGCCCGTCACCCATGTCGAACAGGCCCCCCTGGCCTGCGCTGGCTGCGGCCTGATCAGCGGCCTCCATGGCCACGCCAACGCTGGCAATGAGCTTGGCGCGGTGGGCCTTGCCGTCGGGTTTCTTCGGTGCGATTTCGTCGAGCGCGCCAGCACGGATCAGGGCTTCGACCGAGCGACGATTGACTGCACGGCGGTCGATGCGGTTGCAGAAATCGAAAAGATCCTTGAACGGGCCGCCGGCTTCACGCGCCGCGATGATGGATTTGACGGCGGGCTCGCCGACGCCCTTCACGCCTCCAAGTCCGTAGCGGATGGTTTTCGGATCAGTGGGCTCGAAGCGGTAGGCGGAGAAATTGACGTCGGGCGGCAACACGACGACACGGTTGGCAATGGTGTCTTCAAAGAAGATCTTCACCGTGTCCGTGTTGTCCATGTCAGACGACAGGGTGGCGGCCATGAAGGACGCGCAGTGGTGCGCCTTGAGCCAGGCCGTGTGGTAGGTGACCACGGCGTAGGCGGCGGTGTGCGACTTGTTGAAGCCGTACTCCGCGAACTTGGTCATCAGGTCGAAGAGCTGCTCGGCGAGCGCCGGGTCGTAGCCCTGCTTGGCCGCGCCCTCGGCGATGGTCGCGCGGTGCTTGGCCATTTCCTCAGGCTTCTTCTTGCCCATTGCCCGGCGCAGCATGTCCGCGCCACCGAGCGTGTAGCCGCCGATGATCTGCGAGATCTGCATCACCTGTTCCTGATACACGATGACCCCGTAGGTCGGTTCAAGGCAGGCTTTCAGGTCCGGGTGAAAGTAATCGATCTCCTGTTTGCCCTGTTTGCGCAGGATGAAGTCGTCGACCATCCCGGAACCCAGCGGGCCGGGACGGTAGAGCGCGAGCACGGCGATGATGTCCTCGAAGCGGTCGGGGCCGAGCTTCTTGAGAAGCTTCTTCATGCCGTCCGATTCAACCTGGAATATCGCGGTGGTGTTCGCGTCTTTCAGGATCTGGTAAGCCGCCGGGTCTTCGAAGCCCAGCGCCATGAGATCGAGTCGTTCGCCGGTCAGTCGCTCCACGTAGTCGAGCGCGAGATCGATAATCGTCAGGTTGCGCAGGCCGAGGAAGTCGAACTTGACGAGGCCCACAGCCTCGACGTCGTCCTTGTCGAACTGCGACACCGTGGTCGCGTCGGCGCCATCGGCGAGGTAGATCGGGCAGAAGTCGGTGATCTTGCCCGGCGCGATGAGCACGCCACCGGCGTGCATGCCGACGCCGCGCGTCATGCCTTCGAGCGGCAGGGCCAGCTCCCACAGCTCGCTGACCGATTCGCCGTCGCCTTCCTCGCTCATCATCTGGTTGATGGCGGGCTCCTGCTCACGCGCTTCTTCAAGGCCCAGTGGCTTGTTCTGTACCACCGGGATCAGCTTGGAGAGCCGGTCGCACAGGCCGTACGGCAAGTCGAGCACGCGGCCCACGTCGCGCACCACGGCTTTCGAGGCCATGGTGCCGAAGGTGGCGATCTGCGAGACGGCGTCGTGGCCATAACGGTCGCGCACGTAGTCGATCACCATGTAGCGCTTTTCCTGACAGAAGTCGATGTCGAAGTCGGGCATCGACACGCGTTCGGGGTTCAGGAAGCGCTCGAACAGCAGGGCGTAGGCGGTCGGGTCGAGATCGGTGATCTTGAGCGAGTAGGCCACCAGCGAGCCCGCTCCCGAACCCCGGCCCGGACCGATCGGCACGCCGTTGTTCTTGCCCCACTGGATGAAGTCCGCAACGATCAGGAAGTAGCCGGGGAAGCCCATCTGGATGATGGTGTCGGTCTCGAACTTGAGACGCTCTTCGTAGCGCGGGCGCTCGCGGTTGCGCGTTTCTTCATCGGGGTAGAGTTGTACAAGACGCTCCTCCAGCCCGCGTTTTGCCTCGAAGACGAGGAAGTCGTCCAGCGTCATGCCCTCGGGGGTCGGAAACTGCGGCAGGAAATTCTTGCCCAGCGTGATGGTCAGCGAGCAGCGGCGGGCGATCTCGACGGCGTTGGCGAGCGCTTCCGGCAGATCGGCGAATAGTTCGACCATTTCGGCCTGGGTCTTGAAGTACTGCTCGGGTGTGAAGCTCTTGGGACGGCGGTTGTCGGAGAGCACGTAGCCCTGTGCGATGCAGACACGCGCTTCGTGCGCCTTGAAGTCATCGCGTTTGAGGAACTGCACCGGATGCGTGGCGACCACCGGCAGTTCGAAGCGCGCGGCAACCTGCAGGGCGTCGTTGATGTAATTCTCGGTGCCCGGGTGGCCGGCGCGCTGGATCTCGATGTAGAAACTGCCGGGGAAGCGGCTTGCCCAGTCTGCCGTCAGCTGCTCGGCGAGCTTTTGATTGCCGGCGGCCAACGCAACGGCAATGTCACCCTGCATGGCGCCCGAAAGGCAGATCAGGCCCGAGGCAGATTCCGCAGTCAGCCACTCCTTCTTCAGCTCTGCGTGGCCGTGGTGTTTGTTCTCGAGGTAAGCGCGCGACAGCAGTTCGCACAGCTGCTGGTAACCCGCGCGGTGCTTGACGACGAGCATGACGCGGGTGGGCTTGTTCCGGTCTGTCTCGTTACTGATCCAGGCGTCTATCGCAACGATGGGCTTGAGGCCCGCGCTGCGACAGCCTTTGTAGTGCTTGACCATGCCAAACAGGTTGCCCAGGTCCGAAATGCCGAGAGCAGGCATGCCGTCGCTGGCGGCTGCGGCAATGGCGTCGTCAATGCGCGTGATGCCGTCCTCGATCGAGAATTCGGTATGCAGGCGCAGGTGGACGAAGGCGGGCTGATGTGGGGCGATGGGCGTGTCCGGAAGCATCGGGCGATTTTACCGGTTTGGCGTCCGTGGAGCGGAGGAGATCCCGGTCAAAACCTTTCGCAGTTATTCACTGTATGTTCCATCCGGTAACACGCTTCATGAGACACTACGCATCCTTCATGAGACCTGCCCCGATGTCAGACACGCCTGTAGTGCCGGACAGCAGCAATTCCCGCCTCGCTTTGTTGATGCTCGTTGCTGGCGCCATGTGCATCGCGTTCGCGCCGATCTTCGTGCGTCTGGCCGATGTGGGCCCTGTCTCGGTTGTGGCCTGGCGCCTGGGTTTGTCGATTCCCTTTGCCTTGTTCTGGTGGTGGCAGATCCGTCACCGCCCGGTCACGCCGGACCGCCGACGTGATGGCGGGCGACCCGGTCGGTTCTGGCTCGTCGTATCAGGCGTGTTGCTGGCCATCGATCTGGCGCTGTGGCACATCTCGGTGCACTACACCTCGGTTGCCAATTCGACCTTCATTCTCAACCTGGCCCCCATTTTCGTGACTATCGGAGCCTGGATGCTTTTCGGCGAAACCATAGGTGGGGGCTTCGCCTTGGCTCTGGCGGCGGCCATTGCCGGTGCGGCCTTGTTGGTGCGTGCCAGCTTCGATGTGTCGATGCGCGATCTCACCGGCGATCTCATTGCCCTTGCAGCTGCGGTCTTCTATGCGGGCTACCAGCTTTCGGTGAAGCACTGTCGCAAGTACTACGCGACGGCGCACATCCTTGCCGGTACGGCCATCGTCACCCCGCTGGTGCTGGCGCCCGTGATTTTTCTGCTGGATGAAAAGGTGATCCCCACCTCCCTGCAGGGCTGGGTGGCTGTCATCGGCATCGCCCTGATCTGCCAGGTCATCGGTCAGGGGCTCATCACCTCGGCCGTACGCCATGTCCGCGCCAACCTGGCCTCGGTGGTGCTGCTGGTGCAGCCAGTCACGGCTGCCTGGCTCGCTGTCATTCTGTTCAACGAGCAGATTACCCTGTTGCGGCTTATTGGCTGTGGATTGGTGCTTGCAGGCATCGTCCTGGCCAGGCGCAGCAACCGCTGATCTGCACCAGGCGACGCCCGGCGCCCCGGCAGTCCACCGGCTGCTCCTCAGCGGCCATTCATCCACGGCCGAGAAAACCTTTACCAGGATTTACCTAGAATCCGTGCGGACGCAATGGCACCGTGCCGGTCATTGCCAACAGAGAGCATGGAGTCGGCTGTGAAAACAATACTATCTATCGGGCTGCTGCTGATGCTCGCCGCGTGCGGAGGCGGGGGCGGAGGCAAGAGCGGAGGCGATGCGGCGGCGCCGGCCTGTACCTACAGCGCCTCGGTTGAGGTCGATGTCACGGACAGTAACGCGCATCCCACGGATGCCGAGGCGTCACGCTTCCTGCATCAAGCCAGTTTCGGGCCTTCGTCCGCCTCGATCACGGCGCTCAAGAAGGGGAGTTTCCCGACCTGGCTGGCTCGCCAGATGGAGCAGCCTCAGGTGTCGCACCTGGACTGCGTGAAGATGGAGCAGGCGCGACTCGGTGCTGTAGACCAGACGCACTTTCTGCAGAGTTTCTGGGGGCAGGCCATCACGGGGCGTGACCAGCTGCGTCAGCGCGTCACTTTTGCATTGTCGCAGATCCTTGTCGTGTCATTCGAGGGCGTGTTGTCGGAGGATGTCCGCAGCGTCGCGTCCTACTACGACATGCTCGGAAAGAATGCCTTCGGTAACTACCGCAACCTTCTGCAGGACGTCTCGATGCATCCGGCAATGGGCGCCTATTTGTCGCACCTGCGCAACCAGAAGGAAAACAGCAGTGGCCGCGTGCCGGACGAGAACTACGCACGCGAAGTGATGCAGCTGTTCTCGATCGGTCTGTATCAGCTCAACAACGACGGCACGCTCAAACTCGACGGCAACGGCAAGCCCATCGAGACCTACACGAATGCTGACGTATCAGGGTTGGCGAAGGTCTTCACGGGCTTCAGCCATGGCGGTGCCGATACGACCAACAACCGTTTCTGGGGCAGCGTGCGTGATCCCAACTACAACGTCATCCCGATGCAGGGCTATCCGCAGTATCACTCGGTGTCGGCCAAAACTTTTCTTGGGGTGACGATTCCTGCCTCGGGCACGGCAACCACTGCGAACATCGCGAGTGAGCTCAAGACGGCACTGGATACTTTGTTCAACCATCCCAACGTTGGCCCCTTCATCGGCAAGCAGCTCATCCAGCGCCTAGTGAAGAGCAATCCGTCGGCAGCCTACGTCAATCGCGTCGCGACAGCATTCAACACAGGCTACACGGCACTGGCGCCGACCATCGGCAGCGGCCAGCGTGGCGATATGCGCGCCACCATCGCAGCCATCCTGCTGGATGCCGAAGCACGTCCGGCTTCGCTGCCGAGCAATGAAGGCAAGTTGCGCGAGCCTGTTGTCCGCCTCGCCAACTGGGCACGTGCGTTCGACGTTGCTTCGAGCACGGGACTGTGGCGCATCGGCAATACGGATAGCACGACCAACTCGCTGGGGCAGAGCGCCATGCGTTCGCCGTCGGTGTTCAACTACTACCGACCTGGCTACGTGCCGCCGAACACGCAGACAGCAACGCTGGGGATGGTATCGCCGGAAATGCAGATCACGCACGAGACTTCCGTCGCGGGTTACCTGAACTACATGCAGAGCACGGTCCAGAACGGTGTAGGGCCCACGGTGAGCGGGGCACGCGAGAACCGCACAAACTACGTGAACGAGCTGGCTGTGGCGGATGACTCGACCGCGCTCATCAACCGCGTGGACCTCTTGCTGACGCGTGGTGCGATGAAGGCGCTGACGCGCACAAGTATCAAGAATGCAGTGGATGCGGTGGCTATTCCGACGGGTTCGACGAGTAGCGCATCCAGCGCAGCTAACCTTGCGCGCCAGCGGCGTGTCTGGCTGACGGTGTTCCTCACCATGGCCTCTCCCGATTACCTCGTGCAGAAGTGAGGACAAAGCCATGACACCTACCCGTCTCTCACGTCGTGAATGTCTCAAGCGTCTTGGTGCCTTGTCTGCGTTAGGCAGCGCTGCGCCGTTTGCCCTGAATCTCGCCGGTCTTGGTGCTGCCAGCGCGCAAAGTGCGCCGGCGGATTACCGCGCTATCGTCTGTCTGTTCATGTTTGGGGGCAACGATCACCACAACATGATCATGCCCTACGACCAGACAGCCTATGACACCTATGCGGCTGCGCGCGGCGGAGCCCGTTCGGTTGGTGGTATTGCTTACGATCGTGCCCAGCTTACCGCCACGAAGTTCAGTCCGCTGACGCCGCAGGCCATCGGTAGCGAGTTTGCGTTCTGCCCCAGCATGGCGGCCCTGCACAGCCTGTATGGCGCGGGCAAGCTTGCCGTGCTGCCCAATATCGGTCCGCTGATTACACCTACCACGCGCACGACCTTCAACGCAGGCAGCGTGCCGTTGCCGCCCAAACTCTTCTCGCACAATGACCAACAGTCTGTCTGGCAGGCCTTTGCGTCAGAAGGGGTCAAGCTCGGCTGGGGCGGTCGCATGGGTGATCTGCTGGCGAGCAGCAATTCGCAGAGCATCTTCACGGCGATTTCGGCATCAGGGAACGCCGTGTTCCTTGCTGGCCAGAGCATCTTCCAATACCAGGTGGGTACCAGCGGCGCGACCGCCATCAACGGCATTACCGGTTCGTCGATGTTCGGCCTCAGTGGAACAGCCAATACTGCGGCGAAGCAGGCGTTGACTGAACTGTCGACAGACAGTATCAACGCCTCGACACTGGCCGTCGAGGCCGACCATGCCGACGTTGTCGAGCGTTCAGTGGGGGCTCAGAGTACGGTGACCGCGGCGCTCGCGTCCGTGCCGACGTCGACCTCCGGCATCACCTTGCCGACGAATCTGGCCAACAATCGTCTGGCGCAGCAACTGCAGGTTGTGGCGCGTCTCATCGGCGCACGGGCGACGACGGGCGCCAAACGTCAGGTGTTTTTTGTCAGCATCGGTGGATTCGACACGCACGACAACGAAATCACGACATTGGAAGACAATGCGAATGGCGCGCTCGGCCTGCATGGTCAGGTGTCGCGTTGCATGGACTACTTCTACAACGCGACGGTGGCGCTGGGAATCCAGAACAATGTGACTTTGTTTACCGCATCAGATTTCGGCCGCACGCTCACCTCGAACGGCGACGGCTCTGATCACGGCTGGGGCGCACATCACTTCGTGTTGGGCGGTGCGGTCAAGGGCGGGGACATGTACGGCACCATGCCCGATGTCCGTTTGCATACGACGGCGAATCCCAATCTGCAGGACTCGGGCTCGGGGCGTCTCATTCCGACGACATCGGTCGACTCGCTCGCCGTGACGCTGGCGCGCTGGTTCGGCGTGTCGGGCAGCGACTTCGGGTTGATCGCGCCCAACATCGCCAATTTCACCAACGACCTCGGTTTCATGAGCTGAGGTCGAGCCTGCAGTGCCCGGCCTGTTGTGCCGGGCACCAAATCAGGCCGCGTTGGCTGCGGCGTTCGGAACTACCTTGCCGGCGGCTTCTGCCGCGCGTGCGGCACGGGCTGCGCCGATGTGTCCCAGCATCGCAGCCGTCAGCGCTTGCAGGTCGTACTGCGGCTGCCAGCCCCAATCACGGCGTGCGGCACTGTCGTTCAATCCCTCTGGCCACGAAGCGGCAATGGCGTCGCGATGATCCGGCACGTAATCGATAGCGAAATCCGGCATGCGCTGCTGGATGGCTCCCGCAAAATCGGCCGGTGCGCCAGAGAAGCCGCCAAGGTTGTAGCCACTGGGCTGCAGGATTTTTTCTGCGTCGGCTTCCATGTATTCGATGGTGCCGCGTACGGCATCAGCCATTGCCAGCATGGGCAGGGCGCGTTGCGCTGAAAGTGGGCAGCGGAAGCGTTGTCCGTCGACCGCAGCGTGGTAGATCTCGACCGCGTAATCGGTGGTGCCACCGCCCGGCGCGCTCTCCCAGCCGATGATCCCGGGGTAGCGCAATACGCGCACATCGAGGCCGTGCTTCTTGCGGTACCAGGCGGCAAGATTTTCGCCAGCCGCCTTGGCAATGCCGTAGATCGTCGTCGGGCGTGTCGGTGCATCGTCCGGCGTGGCTTCACGCGGGGCGTCCGGGCCATACACCGCGATGGTACTGGGGAAAAACACGCGCTCCACCTTGCACGCCACAGCGGCTTCGAGCACGTTGAAGTAGCCATTGAGGTTGACCTGCCAGGCGCGCACGGGGTCGCGCTCTCCGGTTGCGGAGAGCACGGCGGCCAGGTGGTAAATCATGGTCGGGCGGATTTCCTGCACCAGCTTGAGCAAGGCCGTCGTGTCGGTTACGTCCAGATGGATAGGTACATCACCCCGGACGTCGCTGTGAAAGACATTTTGCTTGCCGTAGCGCTGCTGCAGCGCTGGCACGAGGACCTGACCTATCTGGCCATTGCAGCCGGTCACCAGAATGCGTTGCTGTACCTGCATGGAATCTCTCCCTGAAGACTGTCGCTCTCTTCAGCAAATGCTGATGGAACGGGGAGATTTAAAGCGTTGGTGTTGCAGTTCTGCCAGCCGATAAGAGGCAGAAATTCCGGCTATTCGGGTTTCCCCGTTAAAAGCGCACAAATTTTACAAAGTCATAGTCGAATTCATTGAATTCGTCCGCCTTGCCAACCATGCGTTCGGCCTCTTTCCAGCGTCCGGGGTCCGGCGCCGGGAAGAATGTATCCCCCTGCGGTGCACAGTGCACATAAGTGCAGTGGATGCATTCGGCGAGAGGAATGGCCTGTAGGTAGATTTCGCCACCACCAATGACGAAAACACGATCCTCGGCGCTGCAGCTTGCCAGGGCCTCGTCCAGGGAGCCGACGCGCTCGGCGCCTTCTGCCACGTAATCGGTCTGGCGTGTGATGACGATATTGCGGCGTTGGGGCAGGGGGCGACCGATTGACTCCCAGGTCTTGCGACCCATGATCACCGGGCTGCCCAGTGTCAGCGCCTTGAAGTGGCGCATGTCTTCACGCTGACGCCACAGAAGGCGGTTGTCGCGGCCGATCACGCCGTTGTCGGCCACGGCGACGACGATGGAGATCGGCGGGTTGTGCAGCGGGCCGTTCATACCGCGATGGGAGCCGAGATGGAGGGGTGGGGGTCGTAGCCTTCGAGCTTGAAGTCTTCGAACTTGAAGGCAAAGATGTCTCGCACCGCCGGGTTGAGATGCATCGTCGGCAGCGGACGGAAATCACGCGACAGCTGCAGGCGGGCCTGATCGAGGTGATTGAGATAGAGGTGCGCATCGCCCAGCGTATGTACAAATTCGCCCGGCGCCAGATTGCAGACCTGCGCAATCATCAGCGTCAGCAGCGCGTAGCTGGCGATGTTGAAGGGCACACCCAGAAAGATGTCAGCACTGCGTTGGTAAAGCTGGCAGGACAGCTTGCCGTCAGCCACATAGAACTGAAACATCGCATGGCAGGGCGGCAGAGCCATGTTGTGGACTTCGCCCGGATTCCAGGCACAGACCAGGTGACGGCGCGAGTCAGGGTTCTTCTTCAATCCTTCGATCAGTTGGGTGATCTGATCCACTGTGCGGCCATCCGCTGTCTCCCAGCGGCGCCACTGCTTGCCATAGACGGGGCCGAGGTCGCCGTTTTCGTCCGCCCACTCGTCCCAGATCGACACGCCGTTTTCCTTCAGGTAACGGATATTGGTGTCGCCCTGCAGGAACCACAGCAGCTCATGAATGATGGAGCGCAGGTGCAGCTTCTTGGTCGTCAGTACCGGGAACCCCTCAGCCAGGTCAAAGCGCATCTGCCAGCCGAACACGGATAGCGTGCCCGTCCCGGTACGGTCCGTCTTCTTGTGGCCGTGCTCAAGCACGTGGCGCATGAGGTCGTGATACTGGCGCATGGAGTTTCCGTGTGGTGGTTACTTGAAGCAGATGGCTTGAAACAATGGTTTGGCAGGATGCCGGGTGTCCGGCGACAGGCCACTGAAGCACCGTGATAGCCCACCGATTCTACAGCCTGCTGCCCTCCGGGGCAGTTCCGCGGGGGGGCGGGGCGTCGCTGCTTGGCAAGCGCGAAGTCACGGGTAAAATGGAATTTGTTGATTTACATAAATTAACCAGGAGTGGGGGGAGGTGCTGGTGCAGAACATGCCGACGCTCAACGTGCCTCGACAGGACGAAACCCTGCTCGTCGGTATTGCGCAGATGGAGCCCGCCCGGGCGCTGGGCGCAGTGGCCGAGCTCGTAACTGCGGTGCTTGGGCGCCGCGAGATCAGCGAACAGGAGCGCCTGCGCACCCTCTTTGCGGCAGATCAGGCCGTGCAACGCCAGGCACGTGCGTGTATCGAGCACTACCTTTCCGCCGTCAACATCGGATCGGCCGCGCGCCATAGCCTGTGGCGCTGTGCCCACGACCACTGGACCCTGATGTTCGACACGTATGGCGCCTGTCTGGCCAAGGCCGAGGGCAGCCCGGACCCACTGGGCGATGCCTTGATGGCCGAGCTGGGTGTGCGCGCCATCCGCGCTGGTGCCCAATGCGTCAAATGGGACGCTTTCCGCCACGGTCCGGTTACAGATGCGCTGTGGGGGCGCCTCAACCGTGCCTATCGGCTGGCGGCCGAATGCCGGGTTGCCCGCAACAACGTTCGACTGCGGACCGATCGCGCCACCGAAACGACGGTGGAGCGCGAATTCCTGCGCGTCTTTGCGCTGCACAGCCTGGGCGTAGACCAGCTCGACCCTTACCGGCTGGAGCTGGCGTCACGGCTGATCCAGTACGTTCTACCCTGGCTGGAACTGACAGTGCATCCCGACGCTGCCAGCCTGCACTGGATCGACGTGGCGACACGCAATCCGCCGGCGCGGCTGGTCCGCACGCCCGAAAACGCCGGTCTGCCACGCTTCTTCAGTGGCATGGTCGCAACCCAGCCCCTGCAGGAAATGCTCGAACTGGTGGTCGCAGGCGACATTCCCGCGCCCCTGCTGGGCATTGGTGAGAAAGATGCGGACGAAAGCGTGGCTGGCAAGGTGGCCAGCGTGCTGTCGCACATGGTGCGTAGCTGGTCCAGCGAGCCGCCCGTACGCCGCAATCGCCGCCACGGCATGCTCGGTACTCTGTACGTCGTGGAAGGTCTGATGCAGTTCGCCAATCGCCTCGCCGGTGGAGGCCAGCATGGACAGACCACCTGGCAGATGCGCGACGCCAGCCTGCGAGGCGTGGGTGCTGAAGCCCGCCTGGATGATGACGATGATCTGGCGGTTGGCATGCTCGTGGGCATGCACCTGCCGGATGGCAACAAATGGTGTATCGGTACGATCCGCCGCCTGTGGCGCACATCCGAACATTCCGGCCAGGTGGGTGTCGAGTTGCTGGGGGGGGACCCCGTGGTGGCGCTGGCCGAGGATGGTTCCGGCGAGTCCCGCGTCATCGTGATGGATACCGTCAAGCGCGGCCACCCCTTACGCCTGCTGGTGCCGACGCCGGGTTTGCGGGGCGGCGTGCCGGTCTATCTGCTCTCAGGCGCGGCGCCGCTCAAGCTCACGCCTCTGAGTACCCTTGAATACGCGACGGATCACGAGATCCGCATGTATCTGTGCGGCTGAGCGGGCTGGCATCCAGCGTTTGAAACGCTGTGCAGGGGAGTGGATTGGGCCTCAAAGACCAATCGGTTACAATGCCGGCCTCCGCATTCCGGCCGTCAGGCATTTCGTTACGTGAAAACCACCTTCCTTGAATTCGAACAGCCCATCGCCGATCTGGAAGCCAAGATCGAAGAACTGCGTTTCGTGCAGGACGAGTCGGCTGTCGACATCTCCGAAGAGATCGCCCGTCTGGAAGTCAAACGACAGGCATTGACGAAAGACATCTACGCCAAGCTGTCCCCTTGGCAGATCGCCCAAGTCGCGCGCCATCCCCAGCGCCCCTACACCTTCGACTACGTGCAGCACATCTTCACCGACTTCCAGGAACTGCACGGCGACCGCTCCTTTGCCGACGACAAGGCCATCGTCGGCGGTCTCGCCCGTTTCAACGGCAACAGCTGCGTCGTCATTGGCCACCAGAAGGGCCGCGACACCAAGGAAAAGATCCTGCGTAACTTCGGCATGCCGCGCCCCGAGGGCTACCGCAAGGCTTTGCGCCTCATGAAGCTGGCCGAGAAGTTCAACATTCCCGTCTTCACCTTCGTCGACACCCCGGGCGCCTACCCCGGCATCGACGCCGAAGAGCGCGGGCAGTCCGAGGCCATCGGCCACAACCTCTACGCCATGGCCGAGCTGCGCGTACCCATCATCTCCACCATCATTGGTGAAGGTGGCTCCGGCGGCGCCCTCGCTATCGCCGTGGCCGACCAGCAGCTCATGATGCAGTTCTCCACCTACTCGGTGATCTCGCCCGAAGGCTGCGCTTCCATCCTCTGGAAGAGCGCCGACAAAGCCTCCGAAGCGGCCGAAACCATGGGCATTACCGCCGCCCGCCTCAAATCGCTGGGTCTGATCGATAAGATCATCAACGAGCCCGTCGGCGGCGCCCACCGTGACCACCGCGCGACCGCACAAACCCTCAAGCGCGCGCTGATCGATTCGCTCAAGCAGTTCTCGGAACTGCCTGTGGATGAGCTGCTTGAGAAGCGCTTTGAGCGACTCATGGCCTACGGCAAGTTCAAAGAGCTGAATACGGCCTGAACGTGGCATGAAGCTACTGCGCGGGCCGATCTTGCGCCTCCGGTGC
The DNA here is from genome assembly GCF_039544165.1 of Viridibacterium curvum. Taxonomy (NCBI): domain Bacteria; kingdom Pseudomonadati; phylum Pseudomonadota; class Betaproteobacteria; order Rhodocyclales; family Rhodocyclaceae; genus Viridibacterium; species Viridibacterium curvum. The sequence goes on along the minus strand of NZ_BAABLD010000017.1, from coordinate 119,520 downwards.
TCAACGTACTGACGTACGCCTCCGCTCCTCGGCGCAACCTCGACCCGCTCGCTACGCTTCCTGCCGCATTCAACTGAACCTGTCGATTGATGGCTTGTTTTCTGTAGGGCGGAGCAGGACTCCGCTTTTTGCTTCGCGGAGATAACTCGGCATGCCGAACTTCAAGAATTTCGCGTGGTTGGTAGCGCTGCTGTGTTGTCTGACTGGCTGCGCTAGCAACGCACTGCGATTTCCGAAGTCTTCCCCTGTTTGCATTGATATCGACACCAAAGACACTCTTTGGACTGCGATAGTGACTCCAGAAATCATTCAACGGATATCGCTACGGATCGAGAAATATGTCGTTCAGTACTTGGCTGATGAAAGCATCTCAACTGCTGTTGGCGACAGGTGCAAGGCAACTGACGTCAAATTGACGATTGCGCTACCAACGGTAGAAAGCTCCGTGCGAAGCAAAATTGGAGTCTTCGCGAATAGTAGTTACAACAGCTATGAAATTCGCCCTTTGGTGACATTGCGTGCCCCGGACGGCTCAGTGCTGTGGACTGATAGTCATGGCTTCGACAATGAAAGCCTTGATAACGTAGCTTCGTCGATAGCTAGCCGCGCGGCCTCTCGCGTGTCAAAGCACTATCGCTCGAAGTAGGGGCGGCGTAAGGCGCATTTGCCACAGTACTTTGCGCCGGACGCTTGAGGGTTCAAATGCTCACCCCACAATCCTGGCAACTACTCGCCAACCTCACCCTCATCCTCCACATCGCCATCGTCCTGTTCGTAGTCGGTGGCCTGTTACTCGTCCTGGTCGGCAATTTGCGCGGTTGGCGCTGGGTCAATGCTTTGTGGTTTCGTCTTGTGCATCTGGCGACCATCCTGTTCGTAGTGCTGGAGTCCTGGGTTGGCGTGGTATGTCCGCTGACGACGCTGGAGATGTGGTTGCGGCGGCAGGCGCGGCAGGAGGGCTATGCCGGGGGCTTCATCGAGCACTGGTTGCAGAGCCTGCTGTACTTCAATGCGCCGCCCTGGGTGTTCACGCTGGCTTATTCCCTGTTCGGTCTGGCTGTGCTGGCGAGCTGGTGGTACTTTCCGCCGCGTAGCGGGCGCAAGGCGCCGCGCGCCTGAGCCTACTCTTCATGCCCCCTGAAAATCTGAGTTCGCGTTTGCAAGCTGCGCTGGCAGTGCATGCCGAACAGCGGCTTTGCGTCGGTTTCAGCGGAGGGCTGGATTCTTCGGTGTTGTTGCATCTGTTGGCGAAGCTTGCGCCGGTTTGCGGCTTTTCCGTTTCAGCCTTGCACGTGCATCACGGCCTGAGTCCGCATGCCGATGATTGGGCTGCGCATTGCGAGCGCGTGGCGCTGAGCCTGAATGTGTCTTTGGCGGTGCAGCGTGTTCAGGTGACGGTGGCGGGAGAGGGGCTGGAGGCCGCAGCGCGGACGGCGCGGCATGTGGCCTTCGCGGGCGTGGATTGTGACTGGATCGTGCTGGCCCACCACCGTGGCGATCAGGCGGAAACCGTGCTGCATCGATTGATGCGGGGTACGGGCGTGCATGGTGTCGGGGCGATGCGGGCGAGGGATGAAGCGCGACGCCTCCTGCGTCCGCTGCTCGATGTGCCGCGCAGTGCGCTGGAAGCGTATGCGCGGGCGCGGGGTCTGCACTGGATCGAGGATGAGAGCAACACCGATACGGCGCTGACGCGCAATTTCCTGCGGCGCGAGGTGTTGCCCGTGTGGTCGGCGCGGCAGCCCGCGCTGGAGGCGAATCTGGCGCGCGCTGCGGGCCTGTTTGCCGAGGGCGCGCTACTGCTCGACGAGCTGGCTGCGGAAGATGCCCTGCGTGTGGCACCGGGCGAGGCTGATTCGCTGCTGCGTCTGCGGGCGTTGTCAGTGCCGCGTGCGCGCAATCTGTTGCGCCATCTGCTGGTCCGCGCTTGCGGTTTGTCGCCGGAGGCGGATCGTTTGGGCGAAGCGTTACGCCAGCTGTGCGAGGCGCAGGAGGGGGTGCGTCTGGTGCTGGTGGAGCAGGCTTTGTGCGCCTGGCGTGAGCGCTTCTGGCTGGAGGCTGCGGTGCAGGCAGAGCCCGTGCCTCAGGTCTGGCAAGGTGAGGCCAGTCTGCCTTGGGGAGCAGGCGTTGTGCGCTTCGCGCAAGACCGCGGACCACGTGCGCTGCGTATCGCGCCGGGCGCCGTACGTATTGCAACGCGGGCTGGAGGCGAGCGATTGCGCCCCCTGATGGACGGGCCTTCGCGAGCCTTCAAACAACTGGCGCAGGAGGCGGATATTCCACCCTGGCAGCGCGATGGCTTGCCCTGTTTGTGGCAGGGCAATGACTTGCTGTGGATTGGTGGGCTCGGCGTCGCAGCAGAGCATTGCTGCGCGCCAGACGAGCAGGGCTGGCAAGTCGCCTGGGTGCCCTGGTCAGACCAGGGCCAAAGAAAAAGCCCGGGGCGCAGGCTCTGACTGCCGCAACAGCAAATCGAGCTGCTGTGCGGCTAAGTCATTGTTTTATTGAAAACACATTGGTTTTCAGAGGGGCCAGACCATCATCAGCAGCGGCAGGACGAGGGAGGTGAAGATGCCGTTGAGGCTCATGCCAAGGCCAGAGAACGCACCGACACGCGTCGAGATCTGGAAGGCGCGCGTCATGCCGATGCCGTGTGAGGACAGGCCGATGGCAAAGCCCTGCATGGCCTCGTCGCGGATGCCTAGCCAGCGCATCAGGGGGCTGGCGCTGAGAGCGCCGATCACGCCGGTGACAATGACCACAGCGGCAGAGAGCGAGACGTTGCCGCCCAACTGACCCGACAGTGCCATCGCGATGGGAGTGGTGACTGACTTCGGCGCCAGGCTCAGCAGGGCCTCGCGCGGCAAGCCGAACAATTGGCCGATGAGCAGCGCCGAAGTAATGCCGCACAGGCCGCCCACCACCAGTGCGATGAGCAGCGGCTTCAGCATGCTGCGGGCATGGGCGAGGTTGGCGTAGAGCGGCACGGCGAGGGCCACGGTTGCTGGCGCCAGCAGCAGGTGGATGGGGCGAGCGCTGTCGAAGTACTGCGGATAGCTGATGCCGCTGAGCCACAACAAAGGCAGTAACAGCGCGACGGCAATGATCAGCGGGTGGCTCCAGGCGCTGCGCTGGCAGCGTTTGTGCATGGACAGGCCGACGAGGTAGGCCAGCAGTGTCAGGGTCAGCCAGCAGGCAGGGTGGGTCAGCAAGGCGTGCATGTCAGTCTTCGGCCTTCCGGCGCCCGAGCAGCCATTTGAGGGTCAGGGCCGTGATAGCCATGGTGATGCCGGTGGACAGAACCAGGGTGGCCAGCAGGCCTGGCCCATGCACGCTGAGCAGTGGCCCCTGGTCGATGAGACCGACGGCAGCGGGGACGAACAGCAGGGATAGATGATCCAGCAGGCCACGGCCGGCCGCCTCTATGGGTTTGGGAACATGGCGGCGAATGAGGCAGAACGCCAGCAGGAGCAGCATGCCGGCCACTGCGCCGGGCAGGGCGAATGGCAGCAGGGTGCTGACGACTTCGCCCAGCAGCCAGCACGCCAGCAGGATGGCGAACCCGGTCAGGACCTGGTCTGTGGTGGGGCCTTCAGGCGGGGAAGGTGGGGTAGAGGTGTTGGACACGGGACAGGGGGGCGGGGCAAACGGTCTGGGTTGGCGGGAAAGGCGTGAAAAAAGATCGAAAAGTCTAACGCGGCGCACCAGACAGGGGTTCGGAATGCAGCAAAGTGCTGATAAAATTAAAAGTTATCTTTTCACAAGCCTAACCAACGGAGTCTTTCCATGGCCATCGAACGCACCCTTTCCATCATCAAGCCCGACGCCGTCGCCAAGAACGTGATCGGCAAGATCTACCAGCGCTTTGAAGATGCCGGCCTGAAGATCATCGCTGCCAAGCTCGTGCAGCTTTCGGAGCAAGAGGCTGGCCAGTTCTACGCCGTGCACAAGGAGCGCCCCTTCTTCAAGGACCTGGTCTCCTTCATGATCTCCGGCCCGGTGATGATCCAGGTGCTGGAAGGCGAAGGCGCCATCCTCAAGAATCGCGACCTGATGGGGGCAACCGACCCGAAGAAAGCTGCTCCCGGCACGATCCGCGCTGACTTTGCGGAATCCATCGACGCCAACGCTGTCCATGGCTCTGATGCCGCTGAAACCGCTGCGGTGGAAGTCGCTTTCTTCTTCCCGGGCATGAATGTCTATTCGCGCTAAGGCGCGGTGAGGAGAAATGGGTGGGGAGTCATGCGCGGGGCGTCTCGCTCCGCTGGTTTGGCTCCTCCCTTTTGACTCCTCTCTCCTCACTTGAAGTGAATGCAAAACCTCCTTGACCTTGATGCACAAGCGCTGACTGACTGGTTCGCTGAACGCGGCGAGAAGCCTTTCCGCGCGCGCCAGGTCTTGCGCTGGCTGCACCGTTTTGGCGAATCGGACTTCGATGCGATGACCGATGTGGCCAAGAGCCTGCGCGCCAAGCTCAAGGATGAGGCCTGTGTGGTGGCGCCGACTCCGGTGCGCGATTCGGTGTCGTCCGACGGCACGCGCAAGTGGCTGCTGGACGTGGGTAATGCCAATGCTGTCGAAGCGGTGTTCATCCCCGAGACCAATCGCGGAACACTGTGCATTTCGTCGCAGGCCGGGTGCGCGCTGGACTGCGCTTTCTGCTCTACCGGCAAGCAGGGCTTCAACCGTAACCTTACGGCGGCCGAAATCATAGGTCAGCTGTGGCTCGCGAACCGTTTGCTCGGAGCCGCAACGGACGGAGAGCGCGTCATCTCCAACGTCGTGATGATGGGCATGGGCGAGCCGCTGGCGAACTTCGATAACGTGGTGTCTGCGCTCAACCTGATGCTCGACGACAACGCCTACGGCTTGTCGCGGCGTCGCGTGACGGTGTCGACCTCAGGCATCGTGCCGGCCATGGATCGATTGCGTGACGCCTGCCCGGTAGCGCTCGCCGTGTCGCTGCATGCACCGAATGATGACTTGCGCGACAAGCTGGTGCCAATCAATCAGAAGTACCCGCTGAAGGAATTGCTGGCCGCCTGCAACCGCTATCTGGACAAGGCGCCCCGCGACTTCATCACCTTCGAATACGTGATGCTGGATAGCGTCAATGACTCGGATGAGCACGCTCGCCAGTTGATTGACATCGCCGGTCAGGTGTCTTGCAAATACAACCTCATTCCGTTCAATCCTTTCCCGAATTCCGGCTTCAACCGTTCGAGCGCGGCACGCATCAAGCGCTTCTCGCAGATCCTGATGGATGCCGGCATCGTCACCACCACGCGCAAGACGCGCGGCGACGACGTGGATGCCGCCTGCGGACAGCTCGCAGGTCAGGTCAAGGACAAGACGCGTCGTACCGCCTCGCGGATCGTGCCCATCAATGAGGTTCGTCAATGAGTGCTATCCGGACGTTGTGCTTTCTGCCTGCATGCATGGCGGTTTTGCTGTTGGCTGCCTGTGGCGGCATACCCTTGAGCAGTGGTGGAGGCAAGGAGACCAATCCGGTCGTGTCAATAGACCGTCCCATGTCGGAGCAACCGGCAACGACTGAATACCGCCGCAACGCCAAGGTGCACGTCGAGCTGGGTACGGCATATGTCGAAGGGGAGCAGCTCGGTGTGGCGCTGGACGAAGCACGCCATGCGATTGCCTACGACAAGGGCTATGCGCCTGCTCATGTGCTGATGGGTAAAGTGTTCGCGTTGCTGACGCAGTACTCGCAGGCCGAAGCCGCGTTTGCCGAGGCAGTGCGTCTTGCTCCCGGAGATCCTGAGGTCAATAGCGAGTACGGCTGGTATCTGTGTAGTCGTGACAGATTCTCACAAGGTGTGCAGCGTCTCGAAGCCGCGCTGGGGAATCCGTATTTCAAGAATCCCGCCCGCGCCCTGGGGCTCCTGGGCTTCTGTCATATCCGTGCCAAGGATTACGTGGCAGCCGAACGGGCACTGTCTCAGTCCTACCAGAGAGATCCTCAGAACCTGCGCGTGATTTATCAGCTCGCTGAAGTGGCCTTGCGTGCAGACGCTTTGCCACGCGCACGCGAGTTCGCCAATGAGCTCGCTGCCAAACTGTCGCCGGGCGCGACGCCGGAAAGTGTCTGGCTGTCGCTGCGTATTGAACGGAAGATGGGCAATCGCGTCGCAGAAACCAAGCTGGCAAACCAGCTGGCGCGTGATTACCCGGCATCGGCCGAGTACCAGTCCTATCTGCAGGGAAAATTCGAGTGAGCGAAGAACAACAAGTCAGCGAATCCGTAGCGAGTGCCGAGGACAGCAGCGCGCCCACCTCCCCGACCTCGCTTTGGGTAGCCTTGCGTGAAGCGCGGGAAGCGCGTGGTTTGACGGTAATGGATGTGGCGCAGCACCTCAAGCTGACGCCGCGCCAGATCGAGGCAATCGAGGCTGGCGACATGGCTCAGTTGCCGGGGCCTGCGTTCGTCAAAGGTTTCGTGCGCAACTATGCCCGCTTCCTGAATCTGGACATCACGCCTTTCACCGCACTGACGACCCTGCAGCGCGAAGAGCCGGCGTCTGGCTTTGAAGCAATGCCGCTGGGCAGCATGCCCGCCCCCGGCGGCTGGAAATTCTCGCCCTTGCCTGCACTGGGTATCGCAGCGGTCCTGCTCGGACTGGCTGTTGCCGGTTGGCATTACTCGTGGTTTGAGCAGCGTGACGAGCAATACATTGCAGAGTGGATGGCCCAATCGGAAGCGATGCTGGCTGGACGTTCCGCCCCGGCATCCGAGTTGCTGCAGGCGGCGCCCGAAGTGATTGTTGCTGCGGGCTCCGAGCCCACCAGCGCACCGCAGGCCGCGTCCGAACCCGCGGTCTCGGCTCCGCTGGCCATGTCCGCTCCCGCTGCCGTGTCGGCACCCGTTGCGATGTCCACTCCGGCGGCGGCATCCGCTGCGGCAGCCGTGCCTGTCAAGGCTTCCGCACCTGTGGCGAGCCCCGTCCCCAAGGCGTCTGCGCCGGTTGCGGAAAAGGCTCCCGTTGCCGCGTCCCAGCCAGCAGCTCAGCCTGCGCCCAAAGCGGCCGAAGGCGCCTCGCGCCTGTTGCGATTCAGCTTCAAGGGAGAGTCCTGGGTCGAGATCCGTGATGGCAGCGGTATCGTCATTTTTTCCCGTGTGAATCCAGCCGGCTCGACGCAGGAGGTGCGTGGTATGCCGCCTATTGATCTGGTTGTCGGCAATGCTGCACAGGTCGAGTTGAACCAGGACGGCAAACCCGTTGCCCTCAAGGTTGCTACCGGCAGCACGGTGGCGCGCATGCGCCTGCCTTGAAATCCCCCGATTCTCTCCAGTCTCGTTACCCGAATCGCTCATGAGCCAGAACCTTCCCGCATCCGCGGCGCCCCGTCACACCACGCGACAAGTCCGTATCGGCAAGGTTGTCGTGGGGTCGGCTGCACCCATCGTCGTGCAGTCGATGACCAATACGGATACGGCAGATCACATCGCCACTGCTTTGCAGATTGCGCAGCTGGCACGTGCGGGTTCCGAGCTGGTGCGCATCACCGTCAACAACGACGAATCGGCCAAGGCTCTGCCGAAGATTCACGAGCAGTTGCTCAAGATGAACGTGGACGTGCCCATCATCGGTGACTTTCACTATAACGGCCACAAGCTGCTGACGGACAACCCTGCCTGCGCCGAGATTCTCGCCAAGTACCGCATCAACCCCGGCAATGTGGGTCATGGTGCCAAGCGCGACACGCAGTTCGCGCAGATCGTCGAGCTGGCTTGCAAGTACGACAAGCCTGTGCGTATCGGCGTGAACTGGGGCAGTCTCGATCAGGCGGTGCTTGCGCGCATGATGGACGACAACGCCAAGCGCGCCGAGCCCTGGGATGCCGGTGCGGTGATGCGGGAGGCGTTGATCGTCTCTGCACTCGAATCTGCGGCTGCGGCTGAAGACGTGGGTCTGGCCGGTGACCGCATCATTCTGTCGTGCAAGGTTTCCAGCGTGCAGGACTTGATCGCGACTTATCGCGAACTCGCGCGCCGCTCCGACTACCCGCTGCATCTCGGCCTTACCGAAGCCGGCATGGGCAGCAAGGGCATCGTGGCGTCGACTGCTGCACTGGGTGTGCTGCTGCAGGAAGGCATAGGCGACACCATCCGCATCTCGCTGACGCCCGAGCCCAACGGCAAGCGCACCGAAGAAGTCATCGTTGCGCAGGAAATCCTGCAGACCATGGGCCTGCGTGCCTTCACGCCGATGGTGACGGCTTGCCCCGGCTGCGGCCGCACGACCAGCGTCTTCTTCCAGGAGCTCGCGCAATCGGTGCAGGAATATGTGCGCGAGCAGATGCCCGTCTGGCGCAACCAGTACGACGGCGTCGAGAACCTGACGCTGGCCGTGATGGGTTGCGTGGTGAACGGACCCGGCGAGAGCAAGCACGCCAACATCGGCATCTCGTTACCGGGCACGGGCGAGAGTCCGGCCGCGCCGGTCTTCATCGACGGCCAGAAAGCTGTGACCCTGCGCGGCGACAACATCGCCAACGAATTCCGCGACATCCTCGACACCTACGTCGCAACGAAATATCCGAAGAAAGGCGTCGCTGCCTGAGCGACGCGTAGAAGACATATGGCAAGCAACAAGATTCAAGGCGTTCGTGGCATGAACGACTTGCTCCCTGATGAAGCGGAGCGCTGGGAAGCATTCGAAGAGATCGTGCGTGACTGGCTCAAGAGCTACGGTTATCGCCCGATCCGCACGCCGGTGCTGGAGCCGACTGCGCTGTTCGTGCGCGGTGTGGGCGAGCACACCGATATCGTCGAGAAGGAGATGTACTCCTTTGAAGATCGTCTCAATGGCGAGAAGCTGACGCTGCGTCCTGAAGGTACCGCGCCCTGCGTGCGCGCGGTGACCGAGCACAACATGCTCTTTTCACAACCGCAGCGTCTCTACTACACGGGCCAGATGTTCCGTCACGAGCGTCCGCAGAAGGGCCGCTACCGCCAGTTCCACCAGGTCGGTGTCGAAGCGCTGGGCTTCGCCGGCCCGGATGTCGATGCCGAGCACATCGTGATGTGCGCGCGGTTGTGGGATGACCTCGGGCTTGAAGACGTTACTCTGGAAATCAATTCGCTGGGTGATGCGGCCGAGCGTGCGAATCACCGCACCGCCCTCATCGCCTATCTCGAAGGCCACCAGGACAAGCTCGACGAAGATGGCAAGCGCCGCCTCTACACCAATCCTCTGCGCGTGCTGGACACCAAGAACCCGGACCTGCAGGCGATTGTTGAAGCAGCGCCGAAGCTGATGGATTTCCTGGGCGAAGAATCGCTGAAGCACTATGAAGGCGTGACCGCGCTGCTGCGCGAAGCTTGCGTGCCCTACAAGCTCAACACGCGTCTTGTGCGTGGACTGGACTACTACAACCGTACCGTGTTCGAATGGACGACCACCCGCCTGGGGTCGCAGGCGACCATCTGTGCCGGTGGCCGCTACGACGGTCTCATCGAGAGTCTCGGCGGCAAGTCCGCGCCGGCCTGCGGTTTTGGCATGGGCATCGAGCGCGTGATGATGCTGTGGACGGAAGGCATGGAAGAGGGGCCGCTGTCGCGTCCCGACGTCTACATCGTCCACCAGGGAGACGCAGCGGCGAAGCAGGCTTTCCGCGTGGCAGAAGAGTTACGCTCGGCCGGCATGTCGGCGATCTATCACTGTGGTGGGGGCAGTTTCAAGTCGCAGATGAAGAAGGCTGACGGCAGCGGTGCCAGCTACGCCATCGTGATCGGTGAGGACGAAGTGGCGGCGCAGGCTGTGATGCTCAAACCCTTGCGTGAAGAAGTGGAACAGCGCCGCGTAGCGCTGGCGGATATAGCAGAAGAACTGTCGGGCCAGTTGTACGGTCAGGCTTGAAAACAGAAACTTACCGGAAGACACGAAAATGGCTGTGTACGATCTCGAAGAACAAGAACAACTCTCCGCACTCAAGGCCTGGTGGGGCAAGTACGGCAACATCATCAGTACTGGTGCAACCGTGGTCGCCATCGGCGTAATTGCCTGGACGGCCTGGTCGCGTTACCAGGGTTCGCAGTCCGAGAACGCAAGCGTGCTGTACGCCGAAGCATTCCGTGCTGCGCAGGCCAACGACGTGCCCAAGCTGCAGCAACTTGCCAACCAGCTGACCAAGGATTACCCGGGACACTTGCAGGCTGCGCTGGCCACGTTGCTGTCCGCTCGTGCTGACGTCGAGAAGAACGATGGCAAGGCGGCTCGCGTGAAGCTCGAATGGATCACGGCTAACGTCAAGGACCCGCTGATCAAGGACGTCGCGCGTCTGCGTCTGGCTGCTGTGCTGCTTGACGACAAGCTGCTCGACGAGGCGCTGACCCAGGCCAACGCCGGCACGACCAAGGAATACGCCGGCCGCTTTGCCGAGATGCGTGGCGATGTGCTGATCGAGCAGGGCAAGACGGAGGATGCGAAGGCCGCGTTCAAGCAGGCGCTTGAGAAGTACAGCGAAGGTGGCGAGTTCGCTTCGTTGAAAAACGTGGTGCAGACCAAGCTGGAAGCCCTCGGAGGCAACTGAGATGTCGCGTATCGAAGCTCTGCGTGGCGCTTGCGGCGCCTTGCTCTGCCTGACGCTGGCGGGCTGCTTTTCCAGCAGCAAAGCGCCTGAGCCGATGGCCTTGGCGCCGTTCAAGGCCACTGAGACCCTGGTAGAGGACTGGTCCCTGCGCACGGGTAACCTGGCGCACACCGTGCTGCGTCCGGTGACGGGAGGTGCTTCGGTGTTTGCAGCATCGGCACGCGGGGAGCTGGCGCGCTACGAAGCGGGTCGTGAGCTGTGGTCCATCCGTGCGGCGAAAAGCCTGAGCAGTGGCGTGGCGGTTGATGGCCGCGCTGCGGTTGTCAGTACCTCGGACGGCAAGCTGCTGGCTTTCGACAGCACTCAGGGCAAGCCCTTGTGGAACGTGCAGCTCAGCGGCGAAGTGTCGGGTCAGCCCCTGATTGCAGATGAGCTCGTAATCGTGCGCGTGGGCGACAACCAGGTGCTGGCGTTTGACGTCGCCGACGGCAAGAGACGTTGGGTTTATGAGCGCGCGCAGTCCTCGCTGAACTTGCGCACTTACTCCGGTGTGACGCGCCTGGGCGATGCAGTGCTGGCGGGTTTCTCGGGCGGCAAGCTGGTGTTGTTGTCGTTGGCGGGTGGTTTCCCGCGGTGGGAAGCAACCGTGGCGACACCACGTGGCGCCAATGAGCTGGAGCGCATGACCGATATTGTCGGTGAGCCGCTGGTGCGTGGCGACCAGGTGTGTGTGGCGGCCTATCAGGCGCGTGTGGCCTGTGTGGAGGCCGCGCGTGGCACTGTGCGCTGGACTCGCGATATCCCCTCGGGAGTTGGTGCTGACGCGGATGACACCTTCTTTTATGTCACGGATAGCAGCGGCGCAGTGCACGCACTGGATCTGAAGACCGGTACGACCGCCTGGAAGCAAGACAAGTTGCTGTGGCGTGGCGTCGGTCGCCCGCTCGTGTTCGGCGAGTACGTTGTAGTGACCGATACCTTGGGCTGGGTCCATCTGCTCAATCGCAAGGACGGTTTGTTCGCGGCGCGCCTGCGTGCCGACAGTACGGGCTTCAGCGCGCCCATGGCCAAGCTTGGCAGCGGTTTTGTGGCCCAGGCTCGCGATGGCACCGTTGTGGCACTCAGTATCAAACCGGCAGTCAAGTGAAACCTACTCTCGTTCTTGTGGGACGGCCCAATGTGGGCAAGTCCACGCTGTTCAATCGTCTGACCCGCACGCGCGATGCGCTGGTAGCTGATATGCCAGGCCTGACGCGTGATCGACACTACGGCATCGGGCGCGGCGGCAGCAAACCCTATCTGGTCGTGGACACCGGCGGCTTCGAGCCGCTTGCCAAGGAAGGCATCGTGGCCGAGATGGCCCGTCAAGCCGAATCGGCGATTGCGGAGGCAGACGCGTTGCTGTTCATCGTGGATGGCCGCACGGGACTGACGCCGCATGACAAGCAGATCGCCGAGCGTTTGCGTCGTAGCGGTCGCCCGGTGTTTCTTGCGGTGAACAAGGGCGAGGGCATGAACCGCGCGATGGTCAGCGCGGAGTTCCACGAGCTGGCATGCGGCGAGCCCTACGTCATTTCGGCAGCACACGGTGATGGTGTACGCGAACTGCTGAACCTGGTCCTCGACACCTTCCCGGACGATCCTGAAGACGATTCTGAGACGACTGGACCCAGGGTAGCCATCGTCGGACGCCCCAACGTCGGCAAGTCCACGCTGATCAACGCCTTGCTCGGCGAGGATCGCGTGATTGCCTTTGACATGCCGGGTACGACGCGTGATGCGATCTCCGTGCCTTTCGAACGCAATGGCCGGCAGTACACCCTTATCGACACGGCGGGTCTGCGTCGTCGTGGCAAGGTGTTCGAGGCCATCGAGAAGTTCTCGGTGATCAAGACGCTACAGGCGGTCGAGCAGGCCAACGTGGTCGTGCTGGTGCTCGATGCTAGCCAGGATATTTCCGATCAGGACGCCCACATCGGTGGTTTCGCGCTGGAAGCCGGGCGTGCGTTAGTGGTGGCCGTCAACAAGTGGGATGACGTCGACGAATACCGGCGTGATCGTGTGAAGGTCGATATCGCCCGCAAACTGCAATTCCTCAGCTTTGCCCGCTTCCACCATATTTCGGCTCTGGAAGGCATGGGTATCGGTGCCCTCCTGAAATCGGTGGACGGAGCTTACGCCGCCGCGATGGTCAAGCTGCCGACGCCCAAGCTCACGCGGGTGCTCGAAGCTGCGCTGGCGCGCCAACAGCCTCCACGCCATGGCCTGTTCCGGCCAAAGCTGCGCTACGCCCACCAGGGCGGCCAGAACCCGCCTGTCGTGGTGATTCATGGCAACGCACTGGAGCATGTTCCTGACGCTTACAAACGGTATCTGGAACATTCCTTCATGGAGGCGTTCAAACTCCAAGGCACGCCCATGCGCGTGGAATTCCGCTCGACATCGAACCCGTTCAAGGGCAAGGATTGAGCGGGCGCAGGCAGGCGAACCTTTCAAGTCTGTAAGTTTTTTAACCCGATTCTGCGCTATGCTGGCAGCTTGTTGCGCTGCGGTAGCGGCGTAGCGTTGTCCCTTAATCAATAAGAAAACGAGGCCCACACATGAGTAACAAAGGCCAATTGCTTCAAGATCCGTTCCTGAATATTTTGCGCAAGGAACATGTGCCGGTGTCGATTTACTTGGTCAACGGCATCAAGCTGCAAGGACACATTGAGTCGTTTGACCAGTATGTCGTCCTGCTCAAGAACACTGTCACCCAGATGGTGTACAAGCACGCCATTTCCACCGTCGTTCCCGCGCGTCCGGTCAGTATTCCGCACGAAGCGCCCGAAGCGAAGGACTGAGTGCGGCAAGCGATGAAAGGCTGCGGGCGCCATGTTTGAGCGTCCGGCCAGCGGGACGAGGGCTGTTCTCGTTCAGGTAGATTTCGGTGACGCCAGCGTCGCTGACCGCATCGCAGAATTGACCCTGCTGGCCGAGTCGGCGGGCGCGGAGTGCGTCGCCCTTGTGCAGGGCAAGCGCCAAGCCCCCGACGCTGCCCTGTTTGTCGGTAAAGGCAAGGCAGAGGAGATAGCAGCTGCCGCCAGCGAGCATCAGGCCGATATCGTCATCTTCAATCACGAACTGGCACCCGGTCAGCAGCGTAACCTTGAAGGTCTGCTGCAGAAGCGGGTTGTTGATCGCACCGCGCTGATTCTCGATATCTTTGCGCTGCGCGCCAAGAGTCACGAGGGCAAGCTGCAAGTGGAGCTTGCCCAACTGCAGCACCTGGCTACGCGCCTTGTGCGCGGCTGGACTCACCTTGAGCGCCAGAAAGGTGGTATCGGCCTGCGTGGTCCGGGCGAAACCCAGCTCGAGACCGACCGCCGTCTGCTGGGTAATCGCGTCAAGTTGCTCAAAGAGCGGCTGCGCAAGCTGGAAAAGCAGCGCGGCGTGCGCCGGCGGGCCCGTGAGCGGCAGGAGGTCCCTGTCGTCTCTCTGGTCGGCTACACGAACGCCGGCAAAAGCACCTTGTTCAACGCCATGACCAAGGCCGGCGCCTATGCGGCCGATCAGCTGTTCGCGACGCTGGATACGACTTCACGCCGGGTTTTCCTGCGCGATGCCGGACGCAGCTTCATTCTGTCCGACACTGTGGGCTTTATCCGGGACCTGCCGCACTCGGTGGTGGCGGCCTTCGAGGCTACGCTGGAGGAGACTGCAAGAGCTGATTTATTGCTGCATGTTGTCGATGCCTCGTCTTCCGAGCGCGAGGCCCAGATGAGGGTAGTCGACGGGGTGCTGGAGGAGATCGGTGCGGGTGATGTGCCACGCGTCGTGGTGTGGAACAAGGTCGACGCTACTGCCGGGGCGCCGGGCGTCGAGCTGGACGCATGTGGTAATATCCACCGCGTTTTGCTGAGCGCTCGCACGGGTGCAGGGTTGGACGATTTCCGGACGGCGTTGGCTGCCCGGATATTTCCGGAAACCTTACCGCATACCGCGCTGTCACACTCGTCCCGTTCTTCCGATCCAGAACATTCCCCGCAGAGCGAGTCATCGTGATTACCGGCATTCTCATGTCCCTTAACGACCCCCGCTGGGGCGGCGACAAACAGGGCGACGACAAACGTGGCCCCGATCAGGGCCCTCCGGATCTTGAAGAGATCTGGCGCGACCTCAACCGCAAGCTCTCGAACGCCTTCGGCCTCAAGTCGGGCGGGGGTGGCAATGGCTTTGGTGACGGAAACGGCCCGAGCCCGCGCGCCATCGGTGGCGGCGCATTGTTGATCATCGGCGTCGTGGTGGTGTTGTGGCTGGCAACTGGCTTCTACACGGTGGATGCCTCGCAGAAAGCGGTCGTCCTGCGCTTCGGCAAGTTCCAGGAAACGACTTCGGAAGGTCTGCAGTGGCGACTGCCATACCCCTTCGAGTCGCACGAAATCGTCAATGTCACGCAAGTCCGTACCGTTGAGGTTGGCTTTACGGGCAACGAGCGCAACAAGGTGCTGCGCGAAGCGCTGATGCTCACGCGTGACGAGAACATTGTGAATATCCAGTTCTCGGTGCAATACACGCTCAACGATCCCGCTTTTTATGTGTTCAAGAACCGGAACCCCGAAGAGTCGGTCAAGCAGGCCGCCGAGACGGCCATGCGCGAGATTGTTGGCAAGAGCGATATGGATGTGGTGCTCTACCAGGGCCGTGAAGCCATCGTCAAAGAGGCTCAGCGTCTGATTCAGGCCATTCTGGATCGTTACCAGACGGGCATCCAGATTACGCAGGTGAACTTGCAGAACGCGCAGCCGCCGGAGCAGGTTCAAGACGCATTCAATGACGCTGTCAAAGCGGGTCAGGATCAGGCGCGAGCCAAGAACGAGGGCGAGGCCTACGCTAATGACGTGATTCCGAAGGCGCGGGGTACGGCCTCGCGTCTGCTGGAAGAGGCGAACGGCTATGCCGGTAGCGTGGTTGCAACCGCAGAGGGTGATGCCAGCCGCTTCAAGCAGGTCTATGCCGAGTACGCCAAAGCCCCCGAGGTGACGCGCAATCGCATGTACATCGAAACGATGCAGCAGGTTTTCAGCAATGCCAGCAAAGTGCTGGTGGATTCCAAGGGCAACGGCAACATGCTCTATCTGCCACTCGACAAAATCCTGCAGCAGAATACGCCGCCCGCCCTGGCTCCGATGGAAGCTGCTCCCGTGCCGCGGCCTGCTCCGGCTGCCGAGACGCCTTCGGTCAGTCGCGGTCGTGAACGTGGGGGAGAGCGCTGATGCGTGATCGTTTGCCTCTGTTGGTCGGCATGGTGCTCTTCGTGATCACCGTGCTGTTCATGTCCGTCTATACCGTGGATCAGCGTCAATACGCGCTGGTGTTCCAGCTCGGCGAGATCAAGCGCATCATCACCGAGCCCGGCATCAAGCTGAAATGGCCGATGATTCAGAACGTGCGCTACTTTGACCGCCGTATCCTCACCATGGACACCCCGGATCCCGAGCTCTTCCAGACTTCGGAAAAGAAGAATGTGCTCGTAGATCTGTTCATCAAGTGGCAGATTTCCGACCCTCAGCTCTACTACAAGTCATTCAATGCCGAGGAAGCCAAAGCGACTAACCGTCTTGCCCAGACTGTGAACTCGGGGTTGCGCGAAGAGTTCGGCAGGCGCACCGTCAAGGATGTGGTGTCGGGAGAGCGCAAGCAGATCATGGACGACGTGCGTCGCAAGGCGGACGAGGATGCGCGCAAGTACGGCATGACTGTCATAGATGTGCGCCTCAAGCGTGTGGATCTGCCGACCGAGGTGAGTGGCTCGGTCTACAGCCGCATGGAGGCCGAGCGTAAGCGTGTCGCCAATGAACTGCGCTCGACGGGTGCTGCCGAGCAGGAAAAGATCAAGGCGGATGCTGACAGGCAAGCCCTGTTGATCCGCGCCGAGGCGTACCGCGAAGCGCAGAAGATCAAGGGTCTGGCCGACGCCAAGGCTTCCGCGATCTATGCCGAAGCCTTCGGCAAGAGTCCGGAGTTCTATCGCTTCTATCGCAGTCTGGAAGCGTACAGGCAGAGCTTCCGCAGCAAGAGCGACGTGCTGGTCGTGGATCCCAGCTCGGACTTCTTCAAGTATCTGAAGAGCGGCGGTCAGGGCAAGTAATCATGCTTGTGACGTTGTTGACAGCACTGGCTGTGATGCTGGTGCTGGAAGGCCTCTTCCCGCTTGCTTTTCCGTCGCACTGGCGCAAGATGTTTGAGCGCCTGACGCGCCTTGCAGATGGCCAGGTGCGCTTCATGGGGCTGATGTCGATGCTGACTGGCCTCATCCTCCTTTTCGTCGTGCTCTGATTTCGACCATGGTCATGCCGCGCTGGGCGCTGCCCGAACATTTTGAAGATGTCCTGCCTGCCGAGGCGCAGCGCATGGAGCGTCTGCGTCGTGTGCTGCTTGATGAGTTTCGCTTGCACGGTTTCCAGCTGGTGATTCCGCCCAGTGTCGAACACATGGATGCGCTGGCGTCGGGTACGGGCCACGATATGGACGACAGCACCTGGAAGTTCGTCGACCGCATTTCTGGCCGGACGCTCGGATTACGCGCCGACATGACGCCGCAGATGACACGTATAGACGCGCACGTGCTGAATCGTCGTGGCGTCACCCGTTTGTGCTACGCCGGAGCCGTGGTGCACACCATGCCGCGCAGCATGACGGCGAGCCGTGAGCCACTGCAGATCGGTGCCGAACTGTTCGGTCACGCGGGCATCGAGGCGGACGTGGAGGTCTTGCGACTGGTAGCGCGCTCTCTTCAACTGGCGGGTGCCCGGACAGTACGTATCGATATAGGTCACATGGGCCTGTTCCGCGCGCTGGCGTCTCATGCTGGGCTCGACGCAGCAGCAGAAGAGGTGCTGTACGCCATCCTGCAGGCCAAAGACGTACCAGCCTTGCGTGAGTTCGTGGCCGCGCGTCCTGCCGCAGCAGTCTTGCTGCCGCTACCGGGCCTGTACGGCGGAGCTGATGTACTGGTACGGGCGATGGGCGAACTGCCCGATGTGCCCGCCGTTCGCGATGCCTTGGGCGAGCTGCTGCATCTGGCCAAACATTTGCCGGATCTGCCCTTGTCCTTCGATCTGGCGGATTTGCGTGGCTATCACTATCACACCGGCATCGTTTTCGCGGCCTACAGTGGCAGATCCCCTGCAGCAGTGGCCCTGGGTGGCCGCTATAACGAAGTGGGCAAGGCATTCGGTCGCGCACGTCCGGCGACCGGCTTCAGCATGGATCTGCGTGACCTGATCCGTCTGGGGCAGGAGGCTCTGCCTGCTGGTGCCGTACTGGCGCCGTGCGAGGGTGATGCAGTGCTGCAGGCGGCCGTGGCCGCGCTGCGGACACAGGGTGAAATCGTCATGAGTGAGTTGCCGGGGCATGCCGGCAGCTGGCGTGAAGCTGGTTGTGACCGGCGTCTGGAATGGAAGGACGGCGCATGGCGCGTCGTGCCGCTTGGAGAATGAAGGCAATGGTTGCAAAGGCAAAGAATGTCGTCGTCGTCGGTACGCAATGGGGCGACGAAGGCAAGGGCAAGATCGTCGACTGGCTGACCGATCACGCGCAGGGCGTGGTGCGCTTCCAGGGTGGCCATAATGCGGGTCATACGCTGGTCATCGGCGACAAGGAATACAAGCTCAACCTCGTGCCCTCCGGCATCGTGCGTGAGGGCGTGCAGTGCTATATCGGCAACGGCGTGGTGCTGGACATCCATCACCTGCTGTCCGAGATCGCGGTGCTGGAGAAGGACGGCATCGATGTGCGTTCGCGTCTGAAGGTCAGCCCCGGCTGCCCGCTGATCCTTTCGTACCACTCGGCGCTCGACAAGGCGCGTGAGGCGAAGAAGAGTGCAGATGACAAGATCGGTACGACCGGCAAGGGCATCGGCCCGGCCTATGCCGACAAGGTCGCGCGCCGCGCGCTGCGTGTGTATGACCTGTTCAACCCCGAGCGTTTTGCCGCCAAGCTGCGTGAAGTGCTGGACTATCACAACTTCGTGCTCACCCAGTACCTCGGCGCCGAGCCGGTCGATTTCGATGTGGTTTTCAAGCAGGCCATGGCCGACGCAGAAGCCATCCGCCCCATGGTGGCGGATGTCTCCGACCTCATCCATGCCGATCACAAGGCGGGCAAGAACCTGCTGTTCGAAGGCGCGCAGGGCACGCTGCTGGATATCGACCACGGTACCTATCCCTTCGTGACATCGTCGAACTGTGTGTCGGGCCAGGCGGCCGCTGGCTCGGGCGTCGGCCCGGGCATGCTGCACTACGTGCTGGGCATTACCAAGGCGTACTGCACGCGGGTGGGTGGCGGTCCGTTCCCGAGCGAACTCGACATCGAAACGCCGGCCTGCCCGGGCTATCAAATGTCGACCGTGGGCCGCGAGTTCGGCACCGTCACGGGTCGCAAGCGTCGTTGCGGCTGGTTCGATGCTGCGGCCCTGCGTCGTTCGGCGCGCATCAATGGTCTGACGGGTCTGTGCATCACCAAGCTCGACGTGCTCGACGGGCTGGAAGAACTGCAGATCTGCACGGGCTACAAGCTCAATGGCAAGGTGCTGGATCTGCTGCCGATCGGTGCGGACGAAGTGGCGGCCTGCGAGCCGATCTACGAGACCATGCCGGGCTGGAGCGAGACCACCTTCGGTGTGAAGCGCTGGGAAGACCTGCCTGCTAACGCACGGGCATATCTGGACCGTCTGGAGCAGCTCTGCGAAGTGCCGATCGCCATCGTGTCGACTGGCCCCGAGCGCGATGAAACCATTCTCAAGCAACATCCTTTTGCTGCCTGAGGCGTTCATCGAGGCCGGCGCAAGCCGGCCTTTTAACTTGCGCCGCGAGAGCGGTGTTGTGAGCCACTGCGCTGTGCTGGCAACATGCAGCCGTAGTGGAGTGAAGCCGGCCGAAACAGGGCCGGCTGACAAAGCGGAATCCGGAAAAGAAAAAGGCCGGTTCTTTCGAACCGGCCTTCATCCCGAATTTGGTGCCCAGGAGAGGACTCGAACCTCCACACCTTGCGGCACTAGTACCTGAAACTAGCGCGTCTACCAATTTCGCCACCTGGGCAAGAGGCGCGCATTATAAAGCACTTTTTGAATGAGTCAAGATAAAAAGAAAACTACGAAAACAGCCGCGGCGACCAAGCCGGCACCGCGCAAAGCAAAGTCAGCCGAAGTGGCTGCCAAGGTCGTTGTGAAGGCACCGGCCAAAGTGCCAGCCAAAGCGCCAGCGAAGACCCCCGCCAAGGCCCCTGCAAAGGCGCCAGCCAGAAAAGCTGTGAAGGCAGCGGCCGTGGTCGCTGCGCCAGCGCCTGCTGCGCCCAAGCCGGCGAAGCAAGCTACTGCAAAGTCCAAGGCGGTGTCCGCAAGGGCTGCCACATCCAAAGCGCCAGTAGCACCCAAGGCGTCCACTGCGTCCAAAGCGGCGCCAGCACCGAAGACGCCGGCAGCACCGAAAACACCTGCGGCACCCAAGGCACCTCCCGCGCCCCGCGCGCCGGCCAGGCGCCAGCCGAAACTGTCGAAGGTCCGCAGCCTCGACCCCTTCCTCGAGCGCGAGCGCGAGAAGTACGAAGATCCGCTCCCTTCGCGTGAGTACGTGTTGCAGATCCTCACCGAGGCCGGTCGGCCCATGTCGGGTGAAGATCTGATCGCGGCGCTGGATATTCGCGAGTACGAGGTCGATAACTTCTCGCGTCGCATCTTCGCGATGGAGCGTGCCGGGCAGTTGCTGCGTAACCGCGCTGGCGATTACATCGTGCCGGCCAAGGCCGATCTCATTCGCGGCAAGGTCGAAGGGCATCCGGACGGCTTTGGCTTCCTCGTGCCCGACAACGGCGGGGAGGACCTTTTCCTCGGGCCGCGAGCGATGCGAGAGGTCATGCATGGCGACAAGGTACTGGTCAGCATCATGGGCACCGATCAGCGCGGTCGTCGCGAAGCCAAGATCGTCGAGGTGCTGGAGCGCGGCACGAAGGAACTGGTCGGCCGCGTGCTGGTGGAGCAGGGCGTGGCACTCGTGCAGCCCGAGAATCGCCGTATCGCGCACCGCATCCTGCTGACCCCTGAAGCGGCGAAAACCAAGCCGCGCGACGGCCAGATCGTGACCGTCGAGATCACGCAGCAGCCCGGCCCTTACAGCCAGCCCATCGGCCGCATCGTCGAGACGCTGGGCAACTACGCCGACCCGGGTATGGAAATCGAGATTGCGCTGCGCAAGCACGATCTGCCGTTCGAGTTCTCCGCCGCCACCGAGGCTGAGGCCAGGAAGCTGCCGGACGAGGTGCGAAAGAAGGACTGGACCTGGAACACCGCCAAGGCGCAGCGCGAAGACATCCGCCATCTGCCGCTGGTAACCATCGACGGTGAGACCGCGCGCGACTTCGATGACGCCGTGTATTGCGCGAAGCAGGGCAAGGGCTACCGCCTGATCGTGGCGATTGCGGACGTGAGCCACTACGTCACGCCGGGCTCGGCGCTGGATGCCGATGCACTGGCTCGTGGCACTTCGGTGTACTTCCCGCGCCGCGTGATCCCCATGCTGCCGGAGAAGCTCTCCAATGGCCTCTGCTCGCTCAACCCGCAGGTCGAGCGCCTGTGCATGGTGTGCGACATGGCGATCAATGCGCAGGGCGTGATCAAGCAGTTCCGCTTCTACCCGGCCGTGATGTATTCGCACGCGCGCCTGACCTACAACAAGGTCGCTGCCGCGCTGTACGAGAAGGAGCCCGGCATCCGCCGCGAGCTGGCAGAACTGCTGCCGCATCTCGAAAACCTCGACGCGCTGTTCCGCGTGCTGCTGCAGGCGCGGGGCAAGCGTGGCGCCATCGACTTCGAGACCGTCGAGACCAAGATGGTGTTCGATGAACAGGGCAAGATCGAACGCATCGTGCCGGAGAAGCGCAACGACGCGCATCGGGTCATCGAAGAGTGCATGCTCGCCGCCAACGTGTGTGCGTCCGAGTTTCTCATCGGCAACGAGCATCCGGCGCTGTATCGCATCCACGAAGGGCCGACGGCCGAGAAGCTGGAGCGCCTGCGCGAATTCCTTGCCGAGTTCGGCTTCTCGTTGGGCGGTGGTGATTCGCCCAAGGCGGGCGATTTCGCGCGCGTGGTCGAGAAGCTCAAGGAGCGCCCCGACGCACAACTGATCCAGACCGTCATGCTGCGTTCGCTGCAACAGGCGGTGTATAGCCCCGACAACGTCGGCCACTTCGGTCTGGCCTACGAGGCTTACACGCACTTCACCTCGCCGATCCGTCGCTACCCCGATCTGCTGGTGCACCGTGCGATCAAGGCGGTGCTGTCGAAGAAGCCCTACAGCCCCGACAAGGGCCCGGTCGAGTTGCTGATGGACACGCGTCGCAAGCGCAACCGCTCCGGCCGCGATGACGACAAGCGCGGCAAGCGTCCTGCGCCTGCGCCCAAGCCCGTCGAAGAGAAGGTGAAGACAGGTGGCATCTGGGAAGACATCGGTGTGCACTGTTCGGCCACCGAGCGCCGCGCGGATGAGGCCAGCCGCGACGTCGAGACCTGGCTCAAATGCTTCTACATGCAGGACCGCGTCGGCGAGATCTACACCGGCAACATCACCGCCGTGGTGGGTTTCGGCATCTTCGTGACGCTGGACGAATTGTTCGTCGAAGGCCTCGTGCACATCTCGGACCTTGGCAAGGATTACTTCCACTTCGACGAAGCACGCCATGAACTGGTGGGCGAGGCGACGGGCCAGCGCTTCCGCCTCTCGGATCGCGTGACGGTGCAGCTCGTGCGCGTCGATCTGGAATCGCGCAAGATCGACTTCAAGCTCGTCGAAGGCGTCGAGCGCGCGACGACGCGCACTGGCAAGACGGCGAAGGATGCCGCCAAGCGCGCTGTGCCCGTTGTCGAGGTGCCCGCCGCACCGGCACCCCGCTCGCGTGGCAAGGCAGAGGCGCCGGCTGCCGCGCAGAGCAAACCCAAGGCCACAGCCAAAGTGAAGGCTGCTCCTGTCGAGACGAACCAGGCTGTCGTGGCCTCTCCCACAACCACCGCACCGGCAGCCAAACGCAGCAAGCAGAAAGCCGCTTTGCTGACGCCCAAAGCGCCTGCTGCGCCAGCCCGGCAAGATGACGACGAGGTTGTCAGCTGGCGCGCCCTGGCTGGCTTGCCGGACCGCAAGGGCCCGCCACCGCTGCATGATCTGCCACCGCCTGAACGTGCGCCAGCGCAGAGCAGGGGAGGCAGTCGCGGCAATTCCGGCGGCCACAAGCCTGCTGCTGGGCCGCGTGGCAATGCCAATGCCAAGTCCAGTTTCAAACCGGGCTCGGGCAAGTCGCCAGCAAAGTCGGGTGGCAAGTCTTCCGCACGCAAGGGAGGTCGCCGTGGCTGATCAGGGTGCTCGTTACCTGCATGGTTTTCATGCCATTGCCTCGCGTCTGCGCACGGCGCCGGACAGCATTCTTGAACTCTTCATCGCCATGGGCCGGCAGGACGCACGCATGCGCGATCTGCTCGAACGTGCCGAATCAGCCGGCGTGCGCATCATCGCCACCGAAGGCAGCCGCCTCGATGGCATGGCCGGCACGCATCGTCACCAAGGCGTGGTCGCCCGGGTTGATGGCAAGCAGCGCGACATCAAGCTCGACGACGTGCTCGACACGCTGACCGAGAAGGCGCTGTTGCTGGTGCTCGACGGCGTGCAGGATCCGCACAACCTCGGTGCCTGTCTGCGCGTGGCTGATGCGGCCGGGGCGCATGCTGTCATCGCGCCCAAGGATCGCGCCGTGGGCCTGAACGCTACGGCCATCAAGGTTGCCAGCGGTGCGGCCGACACCGTGCCCTACATCACCGTGACCAATCTGGCGCGGAGCTTGCGAGAGATGCAGGAAGCAGGCGTCTGGTGTCTCGGCGCAGCGGGTGAGGCAACGAAGTCCTTGTACGAGATTGATCAGACGGGGCCCGTTGCCTGGGTACTTGGTGCAGAAGGCGACGGTTTGCGCCGCCTGACGCGCGAGACCTGCGACGAGCTGGCGAAGATTCCCATGCTCGGCACGGTCGAAAGTCTCAACGTCTCGGTGGCATCCGGCATCTGCCTGTTCGAAGCACGCCGCCAGCGCGGCATGGTGTCTGCCTAGCCGTCTGCGACAGGGTGGCGAGTGCGGATCGGGGCGCTGGTAGCGCCCCGTTTCTTTTCTGGAGAGCACGCATGACGCCCGAGCAAGTCACCCTGATCCAGCAGTCCTGGCAAAAGGTCGTACCGATTGCAGACACCGCTGCCGGCCTGTTCTACAACAAGCTGTTCGAGCTCGACCCCGAGCTCAAGCACTTGTTCAAAGGCGACATGGCGGAGCAGGGGCGCAAGCTCATGGCCATGATCAGCACGGTGGTAGCCAAGCTTGGCGTTCTGGGTGAAATCGTGCCAGCTGTGCAGGATCTGGGGCGTCGCCATGTGGGCTACGGCGTCGAGGACAAGCATTACGACACGGTGGGCGCGGCCCTGATCTGGACGCTGGGGGCGGGGCTGGGCGAGGCATTTACCGACGACGTGAAAGCCGCGTGGCTCAGTGCCTACACGATCCTGGCGGGGGCGATGAAAGAAGCTGCCGCGTCGGCCGTGTGAGGCAACGCGCGAGGGTGGCGCCGCTCAGGCGCTGCCGAAGATGCGCGAGCCGGGTTTGACGCGCGAGACGCCATCCTTGCCGTAGATGGCAGGCTGGTCGGCATGGGCCATCAGCACTGCAAGTGCCTGATGGTTGTGTTTGAGGCGTTCGGTGATGATGCGGCCGTTCTCGAGGTTGGTGTTGCGCGCCTCGGTGGCTACGGCAAGGTAGTCCTGCCAGATCGGATCGCTTTTCGGACCCAGCAGTTTCTGCACGCTTTCGCGCTCGTTTGGCAGGCCGGATTGGGCCAGCAGGGCGGTGCGTGCAGTCGCCAGTTGTTCGAGCTGGCGGACGATCTGACCCTTGCGCTCCGAGAGGGCGAACAGTGGCTCCATGTCGGTTTTCGACAAGGCTTCGCGCTCTTCGACGAGCACGTTGATGAACGTCTTTGCGAGGTCGCGTTCCGCGCCCAGCAAGGCGATCAGGCGCTGGCGAGGCGCGCCGGAGTCCCCTGCAATGCTCATGCAGTCGTCTTCAGGCGGCGGTGCCAGGCTGTGCCGACAGCATGCTGCGCACGCTTTCGATCAGGCCATCAGCGACCTTCTCGGGATTGACGCTGAAGCTGCCATTGGCGATGGCGGACTTGATCTCTTCGACCTTGGCGGAATCGACGACAGGCGACTGCGCGAGCACGGCTTCGTACTTTTGCAGGCCGGCCGACAAAGCCACCTGAGTGCCCGACTGCGCGGGAGCGGTGCTGGCGGCACGTGTCTCTCGCGTTCGGTTTTCGCCCGACACCTGGCCGGTCGACTTGATTGAATTATCGATTTTCATGGCGTTCCTCAAACTTTCTCAAGCGGTTGGTGTTCAATCCTGCGCTGACCGGAATTTTCTTGTAGGAAAAAACCTGACGCACGCTGCACACCGGCCATAACGACAGCTCCGGAGGGAACTTTAGGCCTTTTTTGCCGGGGCGAGTAGCAGGGGTCTCCAAAACAGGAAATTTCTGCCGCCAGCCCATGTCTCTCTTAGCGGCCGGAGGGCAGAATGCTTGAATACTTCCTGCAATCAAAAGGACGAGTGGCGTGATTTGTGACCTGAAAAGCCTGCCGGAGAGCCTGTTTTGAGCCGTGTGCTGGTGCTTTACGCCGGGGGAACCGTCGGCTGTGCCGGCGTGCCACTGGCGCCGATGGCGGGCGCTGACTTTGCGGCATTGCTTGCCGGGCGTGGCTGGTTGGGGCCTGACGACCGCTTCGAGGCGCTGGCAACACCGCTCGACAGCGCCAGCATGCAGCCTGCTGACTGGCTACGCATCGCCGGGCTCCTGCTGGAGCACTGGAGCGACTTTGACGCCTTTATCGTGCTGCACGGCACCGACACGCTGGCCTGGACGGCGGCTGCCTTGTCGTATCTGCTCGCCGGGCAGGACAAGCCTGTAGTGCTGACGGGCTCGCAACGCCCTTTGGTCGCTGAAGACAGCGACGCCGCGCGCAATGTTGCCGATGCCATCCGTGTGGCGCGGTCTGGCAGATTGCATGAGGTGGCGGTCTGCTTCGCGGGCCGCATTCTGCGGGGCAATCGCTGCAGCAAGCGCAGCGCGCAGCAGGACGATGCATTTCACAGCCCACGCTGGCGGCAATTGGGGGCGGTGTACGCGGACACCATCGACTGGCAGACCGGGGCAGGTCTGCCGGCGCCATCCACTGCGTTTGACCCGGTTAGGCAGCAGGCGCTACTGGCGCGCATCGCGGCTGGGGCGGCCGACGTCCGTGTTGCCATGCTGACCCTGCACCCGGGCATGCCCGCCGAACTCCTGCATGCCGTGGCGCAACTACCGCAGGCCCGCAAGGGCTGTGTGCTGCAGTGTTTCGGGGCGGGTAACGCGCCTGAGGAGCCGGCATTCGTGGCCGCGTTGCAAGACCTGGCGGCTGCCAGCGTGGCGATGCTGGCGATCACCCAGGCCCCGCATGGCGAGGTACGCCATTCGCCCTACCAGAGTGCCACGGCTCTGCAGGCCGCCGGGGTTGTGGAAGGCGGTGATCTGGGGCCGGAGGCTGCACACGCCAAATTGTGGCTGGCGCTGGCTTTGGCTCTGCAGGGTGCGGCTTTGCGGACCTACCTGACGACCGATTTGGCGGGCGAGCTGACTGGTACGGATTGAACGCGAAGTAAGGATTCCCTGTCGTGGCCGGTCTTCCCGGGTGTTGCGGAAAGCGATGATAGGCATCGCGCCGCGATATGCCGAAAGTAGTAGTCATCACCACAGCAAGGAGCCTGGAATGTCAGTCGCGCGTTCAGCTGCACGAGAACAAGGTGAAGCGGTCAAGGCCGCTGGCAGCACGAACAGCGGAGCCTTGCGCAGAGGCGCATCGGGCGCAGCGCGTTGCCTGGCGATCAGTCTGGTCGTTGTTGCGTGCGCCGGTTTGCCGGCCGTGCAGGCGGCCACCCCGCCCAAACCGGTCGCCGCCAAGCCGGTGGCGGGGTCGACCCTGCCGCAGCGACTTATAACGGCTGAGCAGCTCAAGATGCTGGGCGAGCGGCTGACGCGCAATTGGGCCATGACCGGGCTGGGTGCCCTCAAAGTGCGCGCAGAGAACCAATTCGAGATCGACAGCAAGCGCTACGAGCGTCTGCTCAAGCAGATGCAGGAGAGTGCCGACTCGCAGGACCTGCGCGACAACTATGCCCTGCTGGGCCAGCTGTACGGCGACTTCGTCGAACTCCACAAGCTGGGCGCGACGCCTGACAACGTGAAGGCACTGGCCGACCAGAACGAAGAGCTGGTGTGGATCGCCGAGAAGGGCGCGCAGATGCTGCGCGAACGTGTTGGCGCGCAGCAGACCGAGGGGCTGCGCCTGGCCAGCGAGGCGCGGGCGCTGTCGCAACGCATCGCCAAGCTGTACTTCTTCCGCAGCCTGGGAGCGACGGCCCCCTTCGTGGCCAAGGACCTTGCGGCGGCGCAGAAGGCCTATCGCGATGCCATCAAGAACCTCGACACACTGGTGCAGGACAAGCCGCGACAGGAGGCCATCCTGCGGCTCGCCGAGCTGCAATGGCAGTTCTTCGCCGAGGCGCTCGGCACCACGCCACAGCCGTGGGACCGGCAAGCCACCTTCGAGTCGGTGGCCAAGGCCAGCGACAGCTTGCTGGTGGCGCTGGACGACCTGAGCAACGCCTTCGACAGGTAGGTCTCATGCTGCCGGGATCCAGCCGGCATCCATCAGGAATAAGGGGGCGACAGCAGGGAAGGGCGAGACTGCGGCAATCCACAATATCCGCCCCGTGGGCATGCGCAGGATGATGCGACTACAAGACTGGTATCTCGCCGGTTGATGACATTGCTGACCACGATCAGCGCATGCCCCAAGGAGACCTCACATGAATGACACCCGTCGCAAGCTGATGCTGGGCGCTGGCCTTGCCCCGCTGGCCGCCATGCTGCCGCGCATGGCTTTTGCCGCGCCGCTGTTTGAATCGATCAACATGTTCGTGCCCGCAGCTCCGGGCGGTGGTTGGGATGGCACTGCGCGCGCGATCGAGGCGGCTGCTCGCGCCTCGGGTCTGGTTGGTACCTTCCAGTTCGAGAACGTGGCCGGCGCAGGCGGCATGGTGGGCTTGCCGAAGTTCGTGAACCAGCGCCGTGGCCAGGGCAACTCCCTGATGGTGGGAGGCTCGGTGATGGTGGGCGCAGGCATCGCCAACAAGAGCCCGGTGACCATCAAGGACGTGACGCCGATCGCGCGGCTTACCGAAGAATCCAGCGTCATCGTTGTGCCGGCCGCGAGCCCGCACAAGACCTGGAAAGACCTGTCTGCGGCCCTCGCCGCCAATCCCAAGTCGGTCAGCGTCGCTGGCGGCAGCGCGGGCGGTACCGACCATCTGCTGCTGGGTCTGCTGATCAAGGCGCTCAAGGGCAATCCGAAAGATGGCGCTTACGTCGCCTTCTCCGGCGGCGGTCAGGCCGTCGCGGCGGTGCTGGGCAACCAGGTTGCAGCAGGTATTTCGGGTTACTCGGAGTTTGCCGAACACATCAAGTCAGGCCGTCTGCGCGCGCTGGCGGTGTCGGGCAACAAGCGCATTCCGGGTATCGATATTCCTACCCTCAAGGAGCAGGGCACCAACGTCGTTGCGGCCAACTGGCGGGGCGTATTCGCGCCCCCCGGCATCACGCCTCAACAGCGTCAGGCGCTCACCGACCTGATGGCCGCGATGGTCAAATCGGCGGCTTGGCAGGAGCTGCTCGACAAGCGCGAGTGGAATGACGTGTTCCTCGCAGGCACGGCTTTCCAGACCGAGCTTGAGCAGGACATCGCCGAGACCGAAGCGGTGATGAAGAGCCTGGGTCTCGCTTCGTGAGCACACCGCGCAAGCACTTTGCGGTCGCGGCGGGCATCGCGATGTTTGCGTCGGCGGTCGCCATGCTGGTGGCCGTCGCGCAGATTCCCAAGCCTGTCATCGACGACGGGCTTGGGCCGCGCCTCATGCCGGCCATCCTCGCAGGCTTCCTGATGTTGCTGGCCATGGGCTTCACGCAGGCCGCTTGGCAGGGGCGTGTGCCAGACGTGGTCAACGACCCGGAGGAAGCGCCAGATCCCGGCAGCAGGCAGCGTGCGCTCTGGCTGGTTGCCGGGCTGGTCGCACTGTTCGTGTTGCTGGCTTATGCCGGCATCGGCCTCGCGGGCGTCGTCAGTTTTGCGTTGTTCGCGCGGGCTTTCGGCAGTGACTCCATGCCGAAGGCGGCACTGATCGGGCTGGGCACGACGCTGGTGATCTGGCTGCTGTTCGACCGTTTGCTGGGCGTGCAGCTGGGTGGCCTGATCCACTTCGGCGAGTGGCGCCTTGGCTGAGCGCTGAGCCGACAACCGAGCCGACAACAGAGCTGACAACAGAGCTGACAACAGAGCTGAAAACAAGAGGGCGGCGCACGCAGCCGCCACGCAGGAGGAAACACGCATGTCGACTTTCGACGCCTTGCTGGGCGGCTTTGCCCACGCACTCTCGCCCGGCATCCTTGTGTGGGGTTTCGCAGGCTGCTTCATCGGTACGCTGGTGGGTGTGCTGCCCGGCATCGCACCATCGCTGACCATCGCGCTGCTGCTGCCGCTGACCTTCAAGGTGCCGGCCGAAGCGATGTTCGTGCTGTTCGCCGGCATCTACTACGGCGCCATGTACGGCGGTTCGACCACCTCCATCCTCATCAACACGCCGGGGGAATCGGCCACCATCGTCACCGCTCTGGAAGGCAACAAGATGGCGCGTCGCGGCCGTGCTGGCCCCGCGCTGGCGACGGCGGCCATCGGCAGCTTCATCGCCGGCACCATCGGCACTGTGGCGCTGACCTTCTTTTCCCCCTGGGTGGTCGACATCGCCCTCAGTTTCGGCCCGGCCGAGTACGCCAGCATGATGGTGCTGGCCCTTGTTGCAGTGTCCGCCGTGCTGGGCAGCTCGGCATTGCGTGGGCTCATCGCGCTGGTATTCGGCATGATGGTCGGCTTCGTCGGTGTCGACCTGCAGACCGGGCAGCCACGCCTCACGTTTGGCAGCCTCGAACTGCTCGATGGCATCGAGGTGACCGTGGTACTGGTCGGCCTGTTCGCGGTCGGCGAAGCGCTATTCCTTGCGTGGCAGGGGCACTTCAATCGCGCTGAGTTGATGAAGATGTCGGGCAGCCTGTGGCTGTCCAGATCGGACTGGAAGCGCAGCTGGAAGCCCTGGCTGCGCGGCTCGTTCTTCGGCTTCCCGATCGGCGCCATGCCGGCGGGCGGTGCCGAGTTGCCGACCCTGCTGTCGTACTACACGGAGAAGAAGCTTTCGAAGCACCCGGAGGAGTTCGGCAACGGTGCCATCGAGGGTGTGGCCGGCCCTGAAGCGGCCAACAATGCCTCGGCAGCCGGCGTGCTGATGCCCTTGCTGACGCTGGGCATTCCTACCTCGGCGACAGCTGCCGTGATGCTTTCTGCGTTCGAGAGCTATGGCATCCAGCCAGGCCCCATGCTGTTCGCCACGCAATCCGACCTGGTGTGGACGCTGATCGCCAGCCTCTACGTCGGCAACGTCATCCTGCTGCTGCTCAACCTGCCGCTGGTGGGTCTGTGGGTGCAGTTGCTCAAGATTCCGCCGCGCTGGTTGTATGCCGGCATCCTGCTGGTCTCGACCGCGGCCGTGTATGGCGCCAGCAACTCGCTGTTCGACGTGGGCCTGCTGTTCGTCTTCGGCCTCGTCGGCTTCATGATGCGGCGCCTCGACATCCCCGTCGCGCCGCTGGTCGTCGGCATGATCCTCGGCCCCATGCTGGAGCGCTCCCTGCGTCAGGCACTCGTCATCAGCCAGGGCGACTGGAGCACCTTCTTCTCGCGCCCGCTGTCGGCCAGCTTTCTGATCATTGCCGCTGTGCTGTTGATCCTGCCGCGAGTGGTCGGCCAGCTGCGCAAGCGCGGTCAGATGACGGAGCACGAGGAAAGCGACTGACGAGCCGCCGCGGCAGATAGCCATGCTGCCGCGAAATCAAGCAACCGCCTCTTGTCGGCAAGTCCGGCAAGCCCGGACGGGCGGCAGGCCTCGCCGCTGCCGCATCGATATGCTTTCCTGATAGCGGAAAGCAGCCGAATGTGCTTCTCGCTTCGGTATGGCGCCCGCCATACCGACAGTACAAGAAGACATCGATGCGTTCTCATTCTCACTTCGATAGCACGCGGCAGTTGCCGCGTGCCGATTCAGATCCTTGTTCGGCAGTTTTCTCCACCGTGCACGGGCTGATTTGCACGGGGCTGCTGTGTTTCCTGCTAAATGCCTGTGGTGGCACTGGCAGCGCTGCCGGTACGTCGGCGACAGGGGCTTCCGCAAGCGTTGCAGCCAGCAGCGCGGTAAGCAGTGTGGGTGCCAGCACATCCAGTAGCGCCGGTTCGAGTAGCACAACTTCGAGTGCAGCGAGCAGCTCAGCGGCCTCGGGCGCGCTTGTCGTGCGTGTTCAGGGCCTCGCTCTGGGTGGTCAATTGACGCTCAGGCACGGCAGCGAGAGTGTGTCGGCGACGCTTAACCAGCCCTATGCGTTCGCCACATCCGTGGCGGGCAGTGCCCTCAACCTCAGCGTGACGGCGCAGCCGGTGGGCCAGCTCTGTGCTGTGTCGGCGCTGGCGCCGGCGACGGTGCCGACGGATGGCGCGCCGGTTTTCGTGCGCTGCGTGAGCCAGCCTGCGGCGCGCATCACCCTGCCGGACACCTTGCCCAATGATGCGCTCACGGTGCGCATCGGCTTGCGCGACGTGGCATACCCCGGCATTCCCTACGAGAGCCGCCCCGGCGTGGCGGGCGGCATCTTTCCGTACGAATATCGAATCAAGAGCCTCACTCTCGGTGGCGTAGCGCAGAGCACCGCCGGGGTGTCGCTGGACTTCCGGCGCGGCACGGTGCGTTTCACGCCTGCCAGCGAGGGCACGTATGTGCTGACGCTGGAGATCCGCGACAGCGGCGCGACGCAGAAGACGCTGGAGCAGAGCTTCACGATCCAGTCGGCTGCGGCGCGCTTCCTGTTTGTCGCGACCGATGGTGTTGATGCTGCAGGGCGGGGCACGCGCACCACGCCGTTCCGCACGCTGGCCTACGCGCTGGCCAACTCATCGTCCAGTCAGGCCATCGTGCTGCGCAAGGGCAGCTACCAGACTGGCCTCATCATCTACGACGACAAGGCCAAGCAGTTCCTCGCCTACCCGGATGAAGTGGTGACGCTTGACCTCAACAAGACCTACGACATCAGCGTGCGCAGCGACGCGGCGCCAACAGCGCGCATCGAAGGCTTCGACGTGACGGGCGTGCGCCAGTGGGGCATCGTCAGCGACCCGAGCAAGGCCGGCGTGGTGATCCGCAACATGCGCTTCCTCGATGGCGAGGCCGCCAACAATGGCGAGAACCCGGCCTTCATTCATGGCTGGGGCGACTCCGGTCCGGCCTGGCGCCACAAGTTCCTGATTCAGGATAACGACTTCGGCACCTATGTCGGCAATGGCTATGCAACCACCTTGTTCGATGCCGGCGAATCGATCATCGAGAACAACCAGCTCAATCTCGGCAAGGTTTTCGGTGGTTTCCATGACAAGGACAACTCGCAGCACAACACCTATCGCGAGAACTACATTGTCTTTTCGGATGCCAACCGCACCGGCATGGGTATCCAGATTTCGGCGCAGGACAATTCGGCCAACCTGCACATCCACCACAACCTGCTCATCAACGCCGGCATCCATCTTGGCCTGCAGTGCTTCCAGTCGAGCTGCTACATGCGCGACCACGATGTGCATCACAACACGGTCGTCAGATCCGGCATCGGCGTGAACTGGGGGCCGTTCAACCCGACGAGTTACGGCACGCGCATCTCCTACAACCTCATCAGCAACGGCAGCCAGGCGCCCTACGGCGGCCTCTCCTGCCAGAGCCGCCCCGCCAATCTGGCGACCCAGATGAGCGTGGCGGCCAACCTCATCGAGAGCAGCAACAGCCTGGCCTTCAAGGACAGCGAGTGCACCGGCAACGACATGAACTGGGCCGTGTGGCAGGGCACTTATGGCTTCGATACGACGGCGTCGGGCAGCAGCGTCAGCAGCACCAGCGCGCTGACGGGGAGCGGAGCGCTGACGGGTTTGCCAGCGAGCGATGCGCGACGCGGCACGCGCGGCCACCAGTATTGAGAACCGCCATGCATAGAACTGATCTCGATAGGTCTTTGCGCCGCCTTGGCCCGATAGTCTTGCTGCTGACCGCACTGCTGCTTGCTGCGTGTGGCGGAGCAGGGGGTGGAAGTACCCACGGCAGCACTTCGTCCGTCAGCAGTGCGGTGCAGTCTTCCAGCAGCGCCAGCAGCAAGGCAGCCTCCAGCGCCAGTGCCGCAGCGTCCAGCAGCTCGGCAGCGAGCAGCGCCGTGTCGAGCAGTGTGGCGGGTTTTGCAATCAGCGCTGCGAGCGTCAGTGCGGGCAACGTCACCGTAACGGGTGCGGGCTTTGGCAGCCGGGCACAAGCCGCACCGCTGAAGTTTGAAGACTTCGACAGCCGCACGGTCGGCGCAGCACCCGTGAGCTTCGGGTACTACAACTACGGGGGCTTCGGCGGCACGACTACGGTGGATGCCTCGGCAGCATTCAGTGGCAGCAAGTCCCTCCTGCATCAGTCTCACTCCGGCCCGGCTTCGCCAGAGGGCGCGGTCGAGGAGTCGTTCCCGCACATTGCCGTGCGCGGCTTCAGCAGCCAGGAGCTTTACCTCAGCTATCGCATCAAGTTCCGCACCAATGGTGGCCGCATCGCGCAGCTCAAGTTCAACCGCAGCGGCATGGAGGTGAATGGCGACTGCTATGGCGGCAGTCCCAAGTTCTATTCGAGCTATTACCCTGTCGGTCCGAGCGTCAATCGGTACGACAGCGACAAGACGCTGGCGGGTGGGGTGCAGGGCGGCATTCTGCGCCGTGACGGCACGCGCGACGAGGGCTGGGCGGGCGAGGCCAGCATGGGCAGTGGTACCGTCATTCCCTTGCAGGAGGAAGTCTGGTACCAGGTCGAGGAGTACTACCGCCTCAACGACATCGGCCAGAGTAATGGTCAGCACCTCACCTGGGTGAATGGCAACCTGCAGATCAACCGCAATGCCCTGCAGGTGCGCAGCGATGCCACGCACATGCTCAACTGCAGCTACCTTGTGATCGGCATGGACTACTGGCTCAACCCCGGCAGCACGAACGGCGTGAGTGTCTGGTACGACGACCACTACCTCGACACCAGTCGTGCACGTGTCGTGCTGGCCAACGCTGCGACATGGTCTGCCGCGACCCTGCGCGCGCCATTGCCGGCGAGCGCCTGGTCAGGCAGCAGCATTACAGCCCCGCTGCTGCGCAGTGGTTTTGCCGCCGGGCAGGCATGGCTCTACGTGGTGCGCGACGACGGCGCGGTATCGAACAGCTGGCCCATCAGTCTGCCCTGATGCCTCAGTGAGGCTGCGTTGAAGCGGCGTTGAGGCGCACAACAAGATGCGCAAGTGGCCCGCTTCGCGCATCATGCGCGCTTCGATTCCCCAGGATGCCTCATGAACCCCTGCCAGACCTGCGGCGTGTGCTGTGCTGCTTTCCGCGTCAGCTTCCACCGCAGCCAGCTCGACACCGAACCCGGCGGCTACGTGCCGGAGATGCTGGCCGACGAAGAGACTGGCAGCACATGCCGCATGCGCGGCACCGACCGCAGCCCGCCACGCTGCGTCGCCCTCGTCGGCAAGATCGGTGAATCAGTGAAATGCGGCATCTACGAGTTCCGCCCTGATCCCTGCCGCGAGTTTGCTGCACATGGTGTGCATGGCATTGGCAACGAGGCCTGCAATCGGGCAAGGGCGCGGCATGGGTTGGCACCGCTCGGCATGGCGGGGAATGTGGCCTGAGGTTACAGTGAGATGCCCGGTCGGACGCCGGCACCGCAAGTGCTCCGGCTTGTGGTTCGTGTCTTGGCATCCGGAACGACATGTCTTATGGTTGCCGGGACGGATGGCCAGATGTTGGAACGCGGCCGTCCATTTCTGAAT
This sequence comes from Viridibacterium curvum, assembly GCF_039544165.1. Classification (NCBI taxonomy): domain Bacteria; kingdom Pseudomonadati; phylum Pseudomonadota; class Betaproteobacteria; order Rhodocyclales; family Rhodocyclaceae; genus Viridibacterium; species Viridibacterium curvum. Next base: position 84,827 of record NZ_BAABLD010000017.1, on the reverse strand, counting down.
GGCGACACTCGGTGTGTTGTCGACATCTCGTTATGCCCTACCCACTTAATTCCATAGCGACGGGAAAACAATGAAAAAAGAAATTTACTTGCCGCAAAACAGTGCCGGGATATCAAAAATCGAGTCGTCAAAAAGTTTGATGGTGGTAGGTGCAAATGGTGCAGGGAAAACCAGACTCGGAACCTGGATCGAATTTAGCTCACCGCACAGTGCAAAGGTGCATCGGATTTCTGCTCAAAAATCATTATCAATGCCTGACTCAACAACGCCAAAATCAATTGATTTAGCAACTTCCGAGTTGTGGACGGGGTATGAGCGAGCAATCGAACAAAACAATATAATCGGGCACAAACAAGGAAGCAGATGGCAAAGCAAGCCAGCAGTAAGCCTGCTCAATGACTATCATCAGCTAATGGTTTTTCTTTTCTCAGATCACACTGAGGAAAGCGCCAAATATCTAGCAGCCTCAAAATCAACCACCAACAGAGTTGAACCGCCAAAGACAAAGCTAGATGTAGTCAAAGAAATTTGGGAAAGAATTCTTCCACATAGAGAGCTGGTGATTGGCGGTCTCCGAATTCAAACAAAAACTAGGGACTCGCAAGGAAAAATATACAACTCATCAGAGATGAGTGATGGTGAGCGGGTTATTTTTTATCTCATCGGTCAATGTTTGGCAGCACCTTCAGGCGCGATAGTCATCATTGACGAGCCAGAGTTACACCTTCATAAATCCGTGCAAGCTCCCCTTTGGGGTCAGATCGAGCAAGCAAGGCCTGATTGCTTTTTTATATATCTGACTCATGACGTAGATTTTGCTTCGGCAATGGAAGAGGCAACAAAAGTTTGGCTAAAGTCTTACGACGGTGAAAAGTGGGATTGGGATTTAATAAAGCAAGACGATAGCATCCCTGAAGGTCTTTTGTTGGAAGTGCTCGGCAGCAGGAGGTCTGTCGTATTTGTTGAAGGAGTGGCCGGCAGCTTTGATTCTGCTCTTTATGCGGCAATTCTAAATAACTACTTGGTCATACCGGTTGGTAGCTGTAGCCAAGTAATACAATCAGTTAGGGCGATGAAAGCCAATACGCAACTTCATCACCTAAACGTATTTGGCATCATTGATAGAGACAGGCGAGTTCCCGCTGAAATAGCAAAGCTCGAGCAAGATTCAATATTCGTCCTATCCGTTGCAGAGGTAGAAAACCTATTTTGCACTAAAGAAATCCTTGAACTAGTTAGCATTCGACTGGAGCGTGATGTCAATGCCGACTTCCAATCCGTTTCGTCTGCAATATTCTCTCGCTTACAGGGTGAGCTAGAGGTTCAGGCTTCGCTTCGCGCCGCAGGTGAAATAAAGTTTCAGCTCAACATGTTTGACGAAAAAGCAAAAGGTTCTGCTGGGTTGGCTTCTGCTCTTCATTCGCTTACTACAGGAATTGACGTCAACGCCATCTACACTCAGTCACTTGCAGATTTTAATGCTGTATTGTCTGCAAGAGATTTTGACGGCCTATTGGCTATATACAATCGTAAGTCGCTATCCGCGCAAGCAAGCTCAGCGCTCGGCCTTGCCAATGGCAGTCTTCCTGAATTTGTAGTTCGCCTCGCAAAAGGTAGCGGCCGTGATGAAATAACAGAGTCGTTGAAGAGATATTTTGGGAATTTTGCGCATCATATGGCGTAGTCTCAACGTTGAAGTGCAACGATCATCTGGAACCATAATAAATCTCCTTCGGGGTTTTGAACTGGTGTCTTTTTCTCGGCCGGGTATTTAATTCGTTAGCGATCCAGTCGCACTGTTTCTGCGTGAGTGTGCTCATGCAGGTGCCTTTGGGGATGTACTGCCGGATCAGGCCATTGAGGTTTTCGTTGGCCCCACGCTCCCAGGAGTGGTACGGCGTGGCGAAGTAGCAGGTGAGCGGGAAGCGCTCTTCGAGCGCCTTGTAGTCGTGGAACTCGGTACCGTTGTCCAGTGTGAGCGTATGGAAGCGGCTGGCATGTTCACGCAAGGCGATGCTGGCTGCCCAGTTCACTTGTCGGGTAGTCCGCGAGCTGATCTTCTTGATCACGGCGTAGCCGGATTTGCGTTCAAGCAGTGTAAGGATGCAGTGATGCTTGTCCTGACCAATGACCGTGTCGCCTTCCCAGTGCCCCAGCTGCTGGCGCTGTTCTATCGCCGCTCCCCTTTCGCTGATGTGCCGCTTGCCTGCCAGCACGCCCCGCGAGTCCTTGCCCGCGTACCGCTTGCGGCACACCTTGGCCATGATGCGCATGTGTTTGTAGAGCGTTCCGCCTTCGCGTTTGTCTCGCAGGATGTACCGGTAGATGGTCTCGTGACTCATCCTGCAGACTGCTTTTTGTCGCAGTACCGCGCTGATCTGTTCAGGGCTCCACTTCTTGCGCAGCAGCGCCTCGACGGTCTGCCATTGCAAGGCGCTGTACCAGGAGCGTCGCCGTGCTCGTCGGCGTCTGGCGCTGGCGTATCTCTGCGCTTTCTCCGCACGGTAGCGCCCGTCGTGAGTCGTGCGGTTGCGCCGCAACTCGCGGCTGATCGTGCTGGCCGCACGCCCCATGTGCCGGGCAATCGCGGCTTGAGACAGCCCCGCACTTTGCAGCCCCGTTATGCAGTATCTTTCCTCTCGGGTGAGCTGGTGGTACTTATTCATGAGTACTTCCTCTTTCTTCGCGGGAAATGGAAGCTCTCAGTATCTCAGCTCGCCCTCCAGCTTCGCGGGGCGTTGCACTTCGTTTGTGAATCCGCGGCGTCTAACCCTACAGGCAAGCGGACCGGGGCAAGATCCTCTCTGCAAGCTGGCGATTGCGGTTTCCTTCGCCTTGAGCCGCCCTTCATCTCCACGACAAGGGCGTAAGGCGCAATAACCGAAGGGACTCGATCCGGATGGGTCTCAGGCGATCAGCCTGACTGCCATCAACCCGCGCAGCGCATTACCAACGAAGAGCTTTTCCGCCGTATCAAGATCCTTGCGCGTCAGCACTCCTTCCTGCGCGCGTCCTTCGGCAATCAGCTGCGCGCGCAGCACGCCGGGCAGCAGGCCGCTGCTGAGCGGGGGCGTGAGCAGCACGCCGTTGCGTTCGATGAAGACGTTGCTGCGGGCGCCTTCGCACAGTTCGTCTCGGGTGTTGAAGAACAGCAGGTCGAAATGGCCGGCGGCGATGGTGCGTTCCAGCGCGGTGTCGTAGAAGCGGCGCGCGGTTGTCTTGTGTTGCAGGCGCAGGTCGTCGGGGTCCAGGCGTTCGCTGGCGATGGTGACGGTGAGTACGGGCGGCAGCGGTGCGAGCACGGTGCTGCTGGCCTCGCAGCGGCCGTCGCGCGCCAGGGTGAGGCGCATGCGGTAGGTGCCGTGTTGCAGCGTCGCAGCTTGTGCGGCGAGTGTGGCGAGGATTGCGCTCTTGCTGAACGGGATACCCAGGGTTCGCGCCGATTTTTCGAGCCGGGCGATGTGGCCGGGCAGCATGGGGTAGCGGATCTGCGGGCCGACTTCGCAGCGCAGGGTTTCGATGAGCTGCAGGCCGTCGTCGCGGACGAAGCGGGCCTTGGTAAGGCATTCGTCATACTCGGCAGCGGGGTCGGAGTCGGCGACGATGCCGCTGCCGACGTCGAGCCGTGCGTGGCCCTGTGCGTCGATGAGCAGGGTGCGGATGGGGACGTTGAAATCGGCGTCGCCATCGGGGGCGAGCCAGCCGATGGCGCCGCAGTAGGCGCCGCGCGGGCCAGCTTCGAGTTCGTCGATGATCTGCATGGCGCGCAGCTTGGGGGCGCCGGTGACGGAGCCGCAGGGGAAGAGGGCGCGGAATGTTTCAGCCGTGGAGGCGGTGACGCCGCTGGCTTCGACGGTGGAGGTGAGCTGGTGCACGGTGGCATAGGTTTCCAGCGCGAAGAGGCTGCTGACGCTGACTTTGCCGGCGGGGGCGAGGCGGCCGAGATCGTTGCGGATGAGGTCGACGATCATCAGGTTCTCGGCGCGGTTCTTCTCGGAGCCTTGCAGTGAGCTGGCGATGGCGGCGTCTTCGGTGGCGTCGGCCGCGCGGGGGGCCGTGCCTTTCATGGGGCGGCAGCTGAGGGTGTCGCCGTGGCGCGTGAAGAATCGTTCGGGCGAGCGTGAGAGCAGCCAGTTCTGCCCGTCGTGGATGAGGGCGCCGTGCTGCACGGGTTGGCGCTCGCGCAGCTGTGCGTAGAGCGCGAGGGGGTGGCCGAAGCTTTGCCCGGTCAGCGGGAAGGTGAGGTTGGCCTGGTAGCAGTCGCCGGCGCGGATGTAGTCGAGGATGCGCGAGACGCGCGTGGCGTGTTCATCAGCCTGCCACTGTGGCGCGAGGTGCAGCAGGCCGGCTTCGCGTTGTTGGCCGCTGAGTTGGTCGAGGGCTTGCTGCCACCAGTCGGCGAGGGCGTCGCCTTCGAGTGTCCGGTTGTGTTCGAACACCAGGGCGCGTGCCAGTGGTGCGGGAGTTGCCGTGTCGCGGTGGTCGCTCAGGCGGGGCTCGAAGGCGCTGGCGAGTTCGTAGTTCGCGATCAGTGCGACCCAGCGTCCACGTGCGGTCTGCGCGTCGATGGCGTCGAAAAAGGTGGGTGCGTCGTTGGCCAGCGGGCAATCGAGCGTGAGCAGATGGCCGTGCAGCAGGCGCGCGCGGGCCGGGCTGCCGAGGTTGTCTTCAAACAACGCAAAGGGCGAGAAGGGCGAGGGGGCCGCCTTCGCCCTGCGCGACGCAGGGTGGTGTGGGGACATGCAGAGAATGGGCGCGAGCCCGACGGCGGATCAGCCTTTGCGGCGGTTGCCGCGCACAACGCCGCGCTTGGGGGCTTTGTATTTGGCTGGCTTGGCAGAGGGCGTCTGGCCGAGGCGGGCAAGGGATTCCGGCAGGGGTTCGGAGATGCTGGATGGCACCAGCAGTTTGTAACCGGCTGCCAGCAGTGCGCGGGCACGCAGGCCGTTGGCGACGCACAGCGATTGCACGGCCATGCCGAGTTCCTTGGCGATCTGCTCGATGCGTGAGGTCTTGGGTACAACCCAGGTTTTCCAGGTCAGCAGCGGCGGGCTGTCACTGGTGGCGACGTGGCGCGCGAGGTTCTCTTCGAACTTGCGGGCGTTGTCGAGCGGCAACACGATGCTCGTGTCCTTGGTGCCTGGCAGCACCGGGCGGTTATAGCCGGGGTTGAGCATCAGGAATTCGGTGGTGGGCAGCTCGGCCAGCTTGGCGGCGACAGCGACGTCCATGCGCTGCACGCGTTCGACGCGCGTGAAGTAGGGCTGGTTGGGGATGTCGGGCAGGTCGACCTTGTAACGCTCGGGCTGGGCGATGATGTTCTTGATGGCCTGCAGCTTGGGCACGTAGTAACGCGTCTCTTCCGGCATGCGCAGGCTGGCGTAGTCGGTGGGCAGGCCGGCGGCCTTGTTGCGGGCGACGGCGCGGGCCACGGCGTTCTCACCCCAGTTGTAGGAGGCCAGCGCGAGATGCCAGTCACCGTGCATTTCGTAGATGGTCTGCAGGTAGGCCAGCGCGGCATCGGTGGAGGCGATGATGTCTCGGCGCTCATCGACCCACCAGTTCTGTGCGAGCGCGTAGCTCTTGCCGGTGGAGGGGATGAACTGCCAGAGGCCGGCGGCCTTGGCGGACGACAGGGCCTGCGGGTTGTAGGCGCTCTCGACCACGGGCAGCAGGGCCAGTTCGGTGGGCATGCCGCGTTTTTCGAGCTCGGTGACGATGTGGTAGAGGTACTTGCGGCTGCGTTCCAGCATCACCTTGATGGCCGTGGGGCGCGCGAGATAGTAGTTCATGCGGTCGTCGACCACCGGGCCACTGAGATTTCGCATGGCGAAACCAGCTCGGATGCGCTGCCAGATGTCCTCGGTTTCGGCGGAGTGGTCGACGCTGGTGATGTTGCTGTTGCGATTCTCGGTCTCGGATGGGCCAAGAACCGGGGCGACGACGGGCGCGACCAGCGGCATGGCTGCAGGAGTGGTCGAGCCTGAGGGCGCCGGTGCGGGGGCGACTTCGCGCTGAGCGCTGCCCAGTGCCGTGGCTGCCTGCAGGGCGAAGGCGCCCTCGGCGGCCTGCAACAGGGGGGCGGCGATCAGCAGGCAGGCGCCCGCGAACGCCGGCAGAGTCTTGCGGTGCAGCCCGATGCGGTGCGCTAAAGCCTTCATGGATTCCTGCCGTTCATGTAACTGGACGGATTTTAGCCATTTCGGCGCTGATAGCCAGCCTGAATTTTCAAGGACTTGTCTCACAGCAACGTGGGAGCGATGGGACCCGGATGAAGGCACTGGTGGTGGATGACACCCTGACGAGCGTGACCCTGGTGGCCCATCAGCTGCGCCGTATTGGCATTGAGCCTTTGACGGCGCGCAGCGGGGGGGAGGCGATCGAGCTGTTCAAGCAGCATCACCCCGATCTGGTGATGCTGGACGTGAACATGCCCGACCTCAACGGCTTCGAAGTGGCCAAGCGCCTGCGCCAGCTGGAGCGTGACGGGGAGTGGACGCCGATCATCTTCCTGAGCGCACGGGCGAGCGACGAAGATGTGGAACGCGGCATCGCCGTGGGAGGTGACGATTACCTGGTCAAGCCGGTGTCGGAGATCGTGCTGACGGCGAAGGTGCGCGCCATGCAGCGCATCGCGCAGATGCGTTACTCGCTGGTGGTGCTGACGCGTCGGCTGGATGACGCCAATCGCGAGCTGACGCGCCTGTCTTCGGTGGACGGGCTGACCGGCGTGGCGAATCGCCGCATGTTTGACGAAGCGGTGGTGCGGGAGTGGGCGCGCGGCGTGCGCCACGGCTCGCAGCTGTCACTGCTGATGTGTGACGTGGATTACTTCAAGTCTTACAACGACAGTCTGGGGCATCAGGCAGGGGACGAATGCCTGCGTGCGGTGGCACAGGCCCTGGCAAGCCGCGTGCGGCGGCCGACTGACCTGGTGGCGCGTTACGGCGGCGAGGAGTTCGCCGTGCTGTTGCCGGACACGGACGCTCTTGGGGCGGCGACGCTGGCCGAGGCGATGCGCCGTGATGTGATGTTGATGGACGCACGCCACCCGGAGTCGCCGATGGGGCGGGTGACGATGAGCTTCGGCGTCGCAAGCCTGATTGCCGACCGCAGCATGGCGGGTCCAAGCGGCCTGATCAAAGCGGCTGATGAGGCGCTGTATCGAGCAAAAGAGGGCGGCCGCAATTGTGTCGCCCTGAGTGAAGTAACGGATGAGGTGAATTGCGATGAGTGACGAACGCGTATTGAACGGCATTTCGGTGGTGGTGGTCGATGACAACGACACCACACGCGCCATGCTGCGCGGCATCCTTCGGCAGGAGGGGGCGGAAGTGCTGGGCGAAGCGAAGGACGGCGAGTCGGCGGTGGCGGCCTGCAAGAGGCTCAAGCCGAGACTTGTCTGTCTGGACGTCATGATGCCTGGCGCCAACGGGGTTGAGGTCTTGCGTGAGGTGCGCGCCGAATTGCCTGAGACCCGCGTGCTGATGGTGACCGGCTCGACGGACCGCGATACGGTGCAATCGGCCATTTCGGGAGGCGCGAGCGGTTACGTGGTGAAGCCCTTCAATGCGGCACGCGTCATCGCGGCTGTCCAGCAGGCATTCTCGCGACCCGTGCCGCCTGCAGCAGGCAGCTGAACTTCTGCTTGCCTGGCCCGACGGGTCAGGCGATGTCTTTCCAGGCCCGCAAGGCAGCGAATACTGCCGGCGGGCTTTGCATTTCCTGCCCGGCATGTTGCGAGACGCTGGCTTGAATGGCTGGTTCCGCCGTGCGCAGGAAGGGGTTGATGGCGAGCTCGGCCTCCAGCAGCGCCGGGACGGTGGGCAGGCCCTGTTCGCGCAACCCTGTGCAGCGCGTGGCGTAAGCCGCCCGGGCGGCATTTTCGGGCTCGACCATGGCCGCAAAGCGCAGGTTGGCGAGCGTGTATTCGTGCGTGCAGTAGAGGCGGGTGTGGCCCGGCAGGCTGGCCAGACGCGTCAGCGAGGCGTGGAACTCGGCCGCTGACGCTGTGCCGAGGATGCGGCCGCAGCCCGCTGAGAAGATGGTGTCGCCGCAGAACACGAAGTCTTCACCAAGGTAGGCGATGTGTTCTTCGGTGTGTCCCGGCACCGCCCATACCCTGAGCTGTGCGCCGGGCACCTGCAGTGTGTCGCCCTCGCGCACGGCGTGGCTGACTACGGCGATGCTGGGCGGGCCATAAACGGGGACAGGCCGGTCTTCGAGCAGAGCGGGGATGCCGCCGATGTGGTCGTTGTGGCGGTGTGTGACGAGGATGCCAACGAGCTCAAGCGCGTGTTCGGCGAGGTAGGCGCGCACCGGTGCCGGGTCACCGGGATCGACGACGACGCACTCTTTGCCCTCGCGCTGCAGCCAGATGTAGTTGTCGCGGAGGGCGGGAAGCGGAACAATCTCCATCCGCATCATTCTCGGTTGTTCGCCATACATGTCAATTCCCGGATTCCAGGACTGGCTGGCCAGTCCCCGAGGTCAGTATCTGCTGGCCTGGGAGCAGCGGCAGTGCGACAACATCGTGGCCGACATCTTCGGCTACAACGCCGTGCAGATCGGTCTGCCCGGCACGGACTACCTGCGCGCCAACCGCATGCCCAGCCGCTTCCATTGTTGCGACGGGAGCCTTGGGGACGTGCTTTGCGACGCGGAGGAATTGCCCTTCGCCAGCCAAAGCCTCGATCTGCTGGTGTTGCCGCATGTGCTGGAATTCGCCGCGCATCCGCACCAGTTGCTGCGCGAAGCCGAGCGCGTGCTGGTGCCCGAGGGCAGCCTGGTACTGACCGGCTTCAACCCATACAGCCTGTGGGGCGTGCGGCGTGCGTTTTCGGGCAACCTCGGGCCGATTCCCTGGCAGGGGCAGTACCTGGCCGTGCATCGCCTCAAGGATTGGCTCACGCTGCTGAGTTTCGAGGCGCATACCAGCAATTTCGGTTGTTACGCCCCACCGGTGTCGTCCGATGTGTGGCTGCGGCGCTGGTCGTTCATGGAGTTCGCGGGTTCGCGCTGGTGGCCCTTCGCAGGCGGCGCCTACCTCATTCACGCGGTCAAGAAGGTGCGCGGCATGCGCCTCATTGTGCCCAGCTGGCGCCGCGCGCCGCGCAGCAAGAAGGCCATGGCGCCGGTGCCGCAACGGGTCCAGCGTGGTGTATCGTCCGCCCCCGACTCCCCACCCAAGCGTCTGCCGGACGCCAGCTGAACACCCATGAGCGATCAAGCCCAAGTTGTCGAAATCTTTACCGATGGTGCCTGCAGCGGTAATCCCGGCCCCGGCGGCTGGGGGGCCATCCTGCGCCTGGGCGACAAGGAGAAAGAGATGTGGGGCGGCGAGCCCGCCACTACCAACAACCGCATGGAGATGCTGGCCGTCATCCGCGGCCTGCAAGCTCTCAAGCGGCCCGTCACGGCGCGTATCTACACCGACTCGCAGTACGTGCAGAAAGGCATCTCGGAGTGGATCCACGGCTGGAAGAAGCGCGGCTGGAAGACCGCTGACAAGCAGCCTGTGAAGAACGAAGACCTGTGGCGGCTGCTCGACAGCCTGGCCGAAGCGCACAAGATCCAGTGGCTTTGGGTCAAGGGCCATGCCGGCCATGTGGAGAACGAGCGCTGTGATGCGCTGGCACGGCGAGGGGTCGAGGCCGTGCGTGCGTCGGGCAAGGCGGTCGAAAACTGAATCGCTCGCCGCTGACCGGGTCAGCCGGCCAATAGCTCCCGCAGCAGCGGCAGGGTCACCGGGCGGCCCAGACTCAGGCTGGCTTCATCCAGCGCATCGAGCACCGCCATAAGCCAGGGCAGGTCGCGGCGGCCGTGGCGCAGCAGGTAGTCAACGATGTCCTCGCCGAATTGCAGGCCACGCGCATGGGCGTGCTGCAGCAGGGCGGTTTTCTTCTGCGCATCACTGAGCGGGCGGATCTCGAACACCAGCCCCTGAGCCAGTCGGCTCGCGACATCATCGCGAAAGCTCAGTGCCGAGGGCGGCGTGCCGCCTGCCACGATGAGGCTGCGTTGCCCCTCGCGGGCGCCGATCAGCAGGCGGAACAGATCGGCGAGAGCGGCTTCGGGCAAGGCCTCTACGTCATCCAGACAATGCAGCGCAGCGGGCCCGCGTGCCACGGCATCGCGATACACGGGGCGGTCAGCCAGCCCGGCCGCAGCGGCAAGCAGGTGTGAGCGCCCGCTACCGGCCGGACCCCACAGGTACAGCACGCTGCCGTCGTGACGCTGGACCTGCTCGCGCAGGGCTGCGACCAGGGCGGCGTTGTCGCCGGCCACGAAGTTGTCCAGCGTGGGCACGAAGTCGGGGCGAACGTCGAGGATGAGCTGTTTCAAGGTGCAGGACGGCGGAAAGGAGGCTGCCGGGGCGAAGCGCGACGGGCCGCAATCTTACCGCGCGGGAGGCAGGGGCGCCCCGAACAGGTAAAATGCGCGGTTTTCGCTTTACGCCGGAATTTCCATGTCCCAGAAGCCCCTCGACTACACCGCCGCAGGCGTCGATTACAGCAAGATCGACCCGCTCAAGATCCTCGCCCAGCAAGCCGCCAGCAGTACGCGCGGCAACCTTGCGTCGCATGGCGTCAGCGAGATCCCGGCGTCGCGCGGTGAATCGGCTTATGTGATGGAAGTCGGCGGCGTGCTGATCGCGTCGATCACCGAATGCCTGGGTACCAAGGCCCTGGTGGCGGATGCAGTGCGCCCGATCACGGGCAAGACGCACTACGACGCCATCGCGCAGGACACCATTGCCATGGCCGTTAACGACCTGATCACGGTGGGCGCAACACCGCTGTCGGTGCACGCCTACTGGTCCGCTGGTGGCAGCGAGTGGTTTGCCGACGAGCAGCGTATGCGCGACCTCGTTGCCGGATGGCAGAAAGCTTGCGACGTCTGCAAGGTGAGCTGGGGAGGTGGTGAAACGCCGGCACTTGCCGGGGTGGTCGAAGCCGGCCGCATCGATCTGGCTGCGTCATCTGTCGGCATCATCCCGTCGCGCGAGCGCCTGACGCTGGGTGACAAGATGGGTGATGGCGACGAGATCGTGCTGCTGGCTTCCAGCGGTATCCACGCCAATGGCGTGAGTCTTGCGCGCAAGCTGGTCGAGCGCCTGCCCGATGGCTACGCCAGCAAGCTCGCCGATGGCCGTCTGTACGGCGAAGCGCTGCTGGACCCGACCGTGCTCTACGTGCCGGTCACCGAGGCGTTGTTCGCCGCCGGTATCGTGCCGCATTACTCGGCCAACATCACCGGTCACGGCTGGCGCAAGATCATGCGTCATGGTGGCAACTTCACCTATCGCATCCATACGCTGCCCGACGTGCCTACCGTGCTGTCCTTCATCCAGCATCACGCCGGCATCGACGACCGCGAGGCCTATGGCAGCCTCAACATGGGCGCCGGGTTCGCGTTCTACGTCAAGGCCGGGCAGGGCGCAGAAGTCGTGCGCATCGCCGAATCGCTGGGCGTCAAAGCCTGGCTGGCGGGGCGTGTCGAAGCTGGCACCAAGCAGGTCGTCATCGAGCCTTTGTCACTGACTTACGCGGCGGATGAACTGCATCTGCGTGCGTGATCAGGTGGTGGCAGGCGCGTAAAAGCGGATGGCTTCGCGCAAGGCGTTCTCGGCAGCGCGGTCCGGTGACATGAAGGCGATGCCGTAGGTCAGGCCCTTGCCGCTACGCTCGCCGCTGGCGTCGATGCGTGTCACGCGGCCTGTCATGTGGAAGGGTGGGCGTTCAATATAGCCGTCAAGCTTTTCGGTCGGCATCTTGATTTCCAGCTCCAGCGATGCACCGACGTCGACGGGCAGTCGTGACGGACAGACGAGGCGCATGCCGCCCATGCTGAAGTCTTCGGCGATGCCCGTGACGCTGGGCTGATCGGGCAACATCACCGAAACAAACAGGGTGTGTTGCAGGCGTGCGTGACGACGTTTGCTCTGCTCGGGCTCGTTGAGCGTGGTCTGCAGATCGAGCTGGAAGAAGTTGATCTTCTGCTGCAGACCGTCGACCGTGACGTGCAGAGACCGGCTGATGGTGTGGGTCACCCCGAGCGTGGATTCGCTGCTGCGCAACGTGGTGAACAGACTTTCGAGGCGAGTGTGGAGGCCCATCAACTGACTGACCTGCTGTTGCGAGGCGTCGGCAATGCGGCGGGTCGATTGCGTGCTTTCCAACGCCTGTGTGGCCATTTCGCGGATCGCGCTGCTGTTGTCCTCGGCCCTGGTGCGTGCGTCGCTGACGACCTGCGCGACGCTCTGCATGTTTTGACGGGTCGCGCCAAGCTGGGTATTGAGCCCGGCAACAATCTGCTCGATACAGGTAGTGGCATCTGCCGTGCGCTGTGCCAGTGCGCGGACTTCGTCAGCGACGACGGCGAAGCCTCTCCCCTGTTCGCCGGCCCGGGCTGCTTCGATGGCGGCGTTGAGGGCCAGCAGGTTGGTCTGATCCGCGATGCCCTTGATGCTGGCAACAATGGTGTTGATCTCGGCGCCTGATTTCACAAGCTCTTCAACGGCCTCACCGGTCTGGTGCACGCGGGCAACCACGTCGCCCATTTCGCGCTGGATGTTGCCGATGGACGTGAGGCCGGCCTGGGCCAACTGTTCGACACGTTGGTTGTTGTGCTGAGCATCGCCAGCGAGGCCGTTGACTTCGTCCGAGATGGCACGCAGTCCGGCGGTGGCGCTGGCGACCGCAGCAGCCTCGTTTTGCTGATCGGCTGTGACACTGGCGATTTCACGCGATACGGAACTGATCTGGAAAATCGATTGCCCGACTTTGATATTGGTGTCGTGGATGCCGCGCAGCACGTCACTGAATTTGTCGGCCATGTTGCGGATGTCACCCAGCAGACTGTTGCCCGCATGTTGTGGCTGGATGCGGACGCGCATGTCCCCGCTTGCAAGCTGGCGCATGATGTTTGCGGCTTCGGCGGGTTCGCCGCCCAGCATGTAGAGCAACCGGCGCGCCACCCACGTGGCGGCCACGCTGGCCAGCACGAATGACAGGGCGTAGATGGCCAGCAGCGAGAGACGGGCCGTGCCGAGCGAGGCCTCTGCCTTTTGTTCCAGCCCGGCGTTGTCCCGGTTGGTGAGCGCCACCACGGTGTTGACGGCTTCGCGATGGCGGGCATAGGTGACCTGCATCGCCTGAAGTGCGGAAGCAACTCCTTGTGCATCTCCGCGCTGTGCGGCGGGCAACAGGGCTTCGCGTCCCTGGCGGAAGAACTCGCGGCCGGAGTCGGCCAGATCCTGCTGAATCAGCTTGCTGGTCGTGGCGGGCAGCGGTTCATCCTTCCAGAAGGCGATGCGCGTTTCGAACTCTTTCTCCAGCACTCCCAGCTTTTCTGCCAGCTTGCGACGTTCGGTCTCGTCATTGGCACGTAACAATTCATGTGCCGTGAGATTGGCTTCGACCACATAGGCCGGGGGCGGCAGAATGTCGGCGATGAGATCCTTGCCCCGGACGACGTCGCGGTACAGCGGACCGTTGACGCGCATCGAGTCGAGAAAGTGCCAGGAGATCAAGCCGTAGAGGGAAAAGCCACAGAACAGGGTCAAGACAAGACCCGCGAACAAGGCTTTCAGGCTCAGGCCGGCAAGGCGGTCCTGCAGTGACAAGGGAGTGGTGCTCATGCTGGGTGCCCATGCGGTGCTGTGGTGGACAAAGGGGCGTCAGCCATGCCCCGGGCTTGAGCCTTTAACGGCGTCATGGAGAAATGGCTTGAATGCGACTGCGCCGGTTCGTTTGCACCGTTGCGGGTCAATGCACCGCCGAAGTGCCTGGGCTGGTGCCAATGCGGGGCCAAATGGGGCGGAGCTGTGCAGGATCAACGATTTTGCTGCGGCCGCACACGGGTGGCATGTGTTTCGCTTATGCTTTGCACAAGATTGAAGGAATGCACGAGGGCCGCACATGACAGTGAAGCAATTCTTCAACGAGATGAACGACGCTGCGGGTGATATCCGCCCGCACTACGCGAAGTTCCAAGAGTGGCTGCAGTCCACTCCGCCCCAGCGACTCGCCGACAAGCGTGAAGCTGCCGATGCGCTGTTCCATCGGGTGGGCATCACCTTCGCGGTGTATGGCGAAGCAGAGGGGACTGAACGCCTGATTCCCTTCGATGTGATTCCGCGCATCATTCCCGCGAAGGAATGGCTGGACATGGCTGCTGGCTTGCGCCAGCGCGTGAAGGCTCTCAATGCCTTCATCCACGATATCTACCACGACCAGGAAATCCTCAAGGCCGGGCGCATCCCCGCCGAGCAGGTGCTGGCCAATGGACAGTACCGTCGCGAAATGCAGGGCGTGGATGTACCGGGGGGCATTTACGCGGCCATCGCGGGCATCGACGTGGTGCGTGCGGGGGCGGGCGAGTACTACGTGCTGGAGGACAACCTGCGCGTGCCGTCCGGCGTCTCCTACATGATCGAAGACCGCAAGATGATGATGCGGCTCTTCCCCGAGCTCTTTGCCAAGTATCGCGTGGCACCGGTTGAGCACTATCCGGATCTGTTGCTCGACACGTTGCGCGCGCTGGGGCAGAAGGGCGTTTCTGGCCCGACAGTGGCTGTGCTGACGCCTGGCGCATTCAACAGCGCGTACTTCGAGCATGCCTTCCTCGCGCAGCAGATGGGCGTGGAACTGGTCGAGGGGCGTGACCTCTTCGTCCGCGAAGGTCGTGTTTTCATGCGCACCACCCAGGGCCCCAAGCAGGTCGATGTGATCTACCGCCGCATCGATGATGATTTCCTCGACCCGCTGGCGTTCCGTCCCGACTCAATGCTGGGCGTGCCGGGCCTGCTGGATGCCTACCGTGAGGGCGGCGTGACGCTGGCCAACGCGATTGGTACCGGGGTCGCCGACGACAAGTCGATCTATCCCTATGTGCCGGAAATGATCGATTTCTATCTCGGCGAGAAGCCCTTGCTCAACAACGTGCCGACCTACATGTTGCGCAAGAAGGAGGACCTCGAATACACGCTGGCCAATCTTGCCGATCTCGTCGTCAAGGAAGTGCATGGCGCCGGTGGCTACGGCATGCTGGTCGGCCCGGCCTCAACCAAGGAGCAGATCGAGGACTTCCGCAAGCGCATCCTCGCTTCGCCCGAAAAGTACATCGCCCAGCCCACGCTGTCGTTGTCGGCCTGCCCGACCTTTGTCGAGAGTGGTATCGCGCCGCGCCACATCGATCTGCGGCCTTTCGTGCTGTCGGGCAAGGATGTGCGCTTCGTACCGGGCGGCCTGACGCGCGTGGCCTTGAAGGCCGGTTCGCTGGTGGTGAATTCCTCGCAGGGCGGGGGTACGAAAGATACCTGGGTGCTGGAGAGCTGAATTGCTGAGTAGAACCGCTGACCACCTGTTCTGGATGTCGCGCTACATGGAGCGCGCTGAGAATGTCGCGCGTATGCTCGACGTCAATTACCGCATGAGCCTGCTGCCGCAGGACCCGCAAAGCATCGAACGCCAGTGGCGAGCAGCCCTTGATGCGATGGGCTTGCTGGGGCAGTACGAAGCCACCGGCGGCGCTTACCAGCCGCAGGAAGTGATGCGTTTCATGGTGCTGGAGCGCAATAACCCGTCGAGCATCTACTCCTGTCTGCGCTCGGCGCGCGAAAATGCGCATGCGGTGCGTGGCACGCTGACATCGGAGCTGTGGGAGACCACCAACTCCACCTGGATCGCCATGCGCAGCTTTGACGAAACCGGGCTGGATGGCGATGGCGCCGGTGAGTTCTTCGAATGGGTGAAGTTCCGTTCGCACCTGTCACGTGGCGTAACGGTTGGGACCATGCTGCGCGATGAAGCGCTGCACTTCATCCGTTTGGGCACTTTCCTGGAGCGTGCCGACAGCACGGCGCGTCTGCTGGATGTGAAGTTCCATGAGTTGAGTTCGGTCGAAAAGCAGGATGCAGCGGCCGAGTACTACCAGTGGAGTGCCTTGCTGCGCTCGGTGTCGGCCTTCGAAATTTTCCGCAAGGTGTATCGCGATTCGATCACGCCAACTCGTGTTGCGGATTTGCTGATCCTCAACCGAGGCATGCCGCGTTCGCTTTCGGGTTGCATGGACGAGGTGTACGGCCTGTTGCAGGGGGTGGCCAACCAGCGCTCGTCCGAAACCGAGCGTCGCGCCGGCGAGCTGGCCGCCGAGCTGCGTTTCGGCCGCATCGAGGACATCCTGCAGTATGGCCTGCACGACTGGCTGACGCAGTTCATCGAGCGCGTCGCGGATCTGGGCAACCGCATCTCCAATGACTTCCTGGTGCCCGTGAGCTGAGTAACGGTTGCCCGAGGGGCCCGGATCGCAATCGGGGCCGCTCTGGCATTGGTTTTCAAGCTTTTTTGTGTCTTTTCCGCTTCGCGCCGGATGCGGCTGCGGGCTACACTTCAAGCTGTTGGCCCCTGCCGGAAGGCAGGTACAGGCTACTTCCTGAACAGAGATTACGGGTGTTTGCATGACCTATTGTGTTGGCATGCTGCTGGACGCAGGCATGGTTTTCCTCTCCGACTCGCGCACCAACGCGGGGGTCGATCACATCAGTACCTTCCGCAAGACCTTTGTCTTCGAGCAGTCCGGCGAGCGTGTTCTGGTGCTCATGACTTCGGGCAACCTGGCGGTGACGCAGGCCATGGTGTCCATGCTCAAGTCGCGCCTCAATGCGGGAGACGATATCGAGAGTCTTTACAACGTGCCCGACATGTTTGCCGCTGCGCGCCATGTCGGCGATACCTTGCGCGCCGTGCATCAACGTGACGCGGAAGGGCTGGCCGCATTCAGCATCGAGTTCAATGCTTCGATCATTCTGGGCGGACAGATCAAGGGTGAGCCGCCGCGACTCTTTACGGTGTATGCCGCAGGCAATTTCATCGAAGCGACGACCGAGACGACCTATTTCCAGATTGGTGAGTCGAAGTATGGCAAGCCCATCATCGACCGCACCATTACACGCAAGACGGCGATGGATGATGCGGTGAAGTGCGCCCTGATCTCGATGGACTCGACAATCAAATCCAACCTGTCAGTCGGTCTGCCGCTGGATCTTGTCTGTGTGCATACCGACCAGTACACGGTCGCATTGCATCAGAGCATCGATGCCAGCAATCCCTATTTCGCCGCACTGCGCCAGCGTTGGGGCGATTCGCTGCGACATGCTTTCGATGAGCTGCCCAAGCCAGACTGGCTGACAGGGGTCTGATCCGGGCAAATCTCGCTCAGGCTTCCCGCAACACGCAGACGCTCAGGCCGTAGCAGTACAGCGCGGCCTTGCCCGTCGCGGGATCAGCGCTGATCTGCGCAGTGCCGTGAAAGCCGGCATAAACATGGCGCTCACCGAGCGCGCCCGTAATCGAAGCGACTTCGTCCTTGCGCTGCGAGACGAGGGTGGCTTTGCGCCGCACGTCGCTGACCAGCAGGACCAGTCCCGGCTCGTTGCCGTTCACTGCAATCGCCTGCAGCACGTCCGTCGCGTCGTCGAGCAGCGCCGTGGCGCGCAGGTCTGGTGCTGAGGCGCCGTCCTGATCGTCCTTAGTGGCGAGTTTTGCTGCAGGGCCAATGGCGACCTGAGCTGTGAGACGGCTGTTGCTGAAGCCGATGGCAACAATCTGGTCTGCGGCCACCACGAGGTTGTGCAAGGTGCAGGCGTTTTCGTCCGCACTGTAGATCCCGGCCATGCCCCCCGCCACCTTGGCGCCTGGCAGGCTACGGGCCAGCGCCTGTACGAGTTCGGCACCGCGGATGCCACGGGGTACGAAGCACAGCACACTGCGTACGCCCAGGGGGCGCAGCGCGTTGCCGAGCCGTTCGCCGGCTTCCCGGGCATCGTCCGCGTTTGCGACGCGGGTGCTGATGATGCGCATGCCCGGGTTTTCGAAGGCGAGGGCGGTGAGCAGCAGGGATTGCTCGTGGCAGCCATCCGAACTGATTTCTCCGCCCGTGCTGCAGCCGACCAGTTCCGCTGTCGGGAACGCGACGCGCAGGCGGCTGCTGAGGTCGGAGTGGGCGAGCAGAGACGGCGGGGCGAAGACCAGCAGCAGGTGTGGTTCGATGGCTTGCAGCGGCGCGAGCGATGCGGATGTTGCCGCTTCAATGCCCGTCAGACGTACCTGCCTTGCTTGCATGGATTCCCCTGTTGCCGTTACCCGTTACCCGCACGCCAAGACGTGCGCAGCAAGGGTTAACGGTGAAGGGGGCGCGGGCTTGAGGCGGCCGGCTTACCTGTGCCGGGCGGTGCGGGCGGCGCGTTTTTCAGCGAGCAAGGCGCATAGGGCGAGATGGCGGCGTGGATGCATGCGGCCTTCGGTAACGGCCAGGCGTACGGCACAGTCTGGCTCGTTCTCATGACGGCAATCGCGGAAGCGGCAGGTACCGAGGATCTCGCGGATTTCGCGGAAGCTGGCTTCCACTTCGCCCGTACCGAGTTGGGCGAGGCCGAAGACTTGCACGCCGGGGCTGTCGATCAGCACGCCCCCTTCAGGCAAGGGGTAGAGGCGCGCATGTGTCGTCGTGTGCTTGCCGGAATCCAGTACTTCGGAAATCTCGCGGGTGGCGGCCTGCGCCTCGGGGATCAAGGCATTGGTGAGTGTGGATTTGCCCATGCCGGATTGCCCGACGAGCAGGCTGGTCTGGCCCACGAGTCGCTCACGAAGGATCTGCGCATCGCTCAGTGCGGATAGCTCCAGAACGGGATAGGGGATGCGCGTGAATTGCTCCAGCCGCTCGCGCGCTTCCGCCAGCTTGTCGCCAAGGTCACACTTGTTGAGCACGATCAGTACGTCGATGTCCTGCGACTCTGCGGCGCTGATGCAGCGTGAGACCAGTTCGTCGCTGAAGCCCGGCTCGGTCGCCACGACGATGATGATCTGTGTGAGGTTCGCCGCGAGCAGCTTTTCCTTGAAAGCATCGGCGCGGTAGAGCAGGTTGTTGCGCGGCAGCAGCTCGTCGATGGCGTCGCCGTTCTCGGACAGGGCAACGCGATCACCGCAGGTGAACTGGCTTTTCTTGGCGCGCGGAAAGCACAGTGCAAGCTGGCCATCGTCCCGCAAGACCTCGTACTGGCGCCCGAAGGCTGCGACGATCTGGCCGTTCACGCTTGCAGGCGACCGATGCGGATCGACGCGGGTGGGTGCGAGTCGTAGAACAGCGAATGAAGTGGGTCCGGCGTCAATGTCGCCGCATTCTCCTTGTAAAGCTTTACCAGTGCCGTCACCAGGTCTGCTGCGTTGGTCTGCTTGCGGGCATAAGCATCGGCTTCAAACTCGTGTTTGCGCGACCACATGCTGGTCAGTGGCGTGAGAGGGAAGAGCACGATGGGCAGAATCAACGAAAACAGGATCAGCGCGTTGGCATTGCTTTGTGCGGTCACACCCAGGCCTTGATAGAACCACGGCTGCTGCATCAGGAAGCCGAGTGCCCATAGCAGTGCGAGCACAGCCAAACCCATTACGGCAATGCGCTTCCAGAGATGTCGGTGCTTGAAGTGACCAAGCTCGTGCGCGAGCACAGCTTCCGTTTCTTCGGGAGTCAGAGTGGCGAGCAGGGTGTCGAAGAACACGATGCGCTTGCCCGCACCAAAACCCGTGAAATAGGCATTGCCGTGCGCCGACCGCTTTGAGCCATCCATGACGAAGAGGCCCTTGGAGCGGAAGCCGCAGCGTTCCAGCAGTGCCTCGACGCGAGCCTTCACCGCCTCGTTTTCAAGTGGCGAGAATTTGTTGAACAAGGGGGCAATGAAGACGGGAAAGATCACCATTCCCAGCAGGTTGAAGCCCAGCCAGAAGGCGCAGACCCACAGCCACCAGTTTGCTCCCATGCCCTGCATGAGCCACAGCACGACCCACAGTACCGGAGCGCCAATCGCTGCCGTGAGCCCGACCTGTTTGAGTGTATCGACGACGAAAAGCCCCGGCGTCATGCGGTTGAAGCCGAACTGCGCTTCGAGACGGAAGGTGCTGTAGAGAGACAGCGGCAGGTCGATCACGAAGCCTGCCACCGACAACAGACCGAACAACACGACGCCATGCCACAGGCTGGTTTCCGGCACGAAGCTAGTAGCCAGATTGCTGAGCGATTGCAGGCCGCCGCCAAGCGTCAGGATCAGCAGCCACAACGAAGACACCGCAAGGTCGATGCGACCGAGGCGCCCCTTTGCCAGTGTGTAGTCGGCAGCCTTCTGATGATCGTCGAGCGTAATGCTCGCCGCGAAGGCGGCAGGAACTGCAGCGCGGTGAGCTGCCACATGGCGAGCCTGGCGCAAGCTGAGCCACAGGCGCAAGGCGACGCTGACGACCAGCGCAACGATGAAAAGGGTACTGAAAAGCGATGGAGTCATGGCGCGTCGGGGCTGTGCTGCGTGCGACAATGCCGCACTTTCATCTTGAAAAATCAGCGAAAGATTATGGCACAGGACCAGAACTACCTCGTCTGGCTGGACATGGAGATGACCGGCCTTGAACCCGACCGCGACCGCATCATCGAGGTTGCGATGATCGTCACGGATGCTGAGCTGAATACGATTGCTGAAAGCCCGGTGATTGCTGTGCATCAGCCTGATGCCGTGCTCGATGCCATGGATGAGTGGAACAAGAACACCCACGGCCGCTCCGGCCTGATCGACAGAGTAAAAGCCAGTTCGCTGGATGACGCGGCGACGGAACAAGTGCTGCTGGAGTGGATGAAGAATTACGTGCCGGGGCGTACTTCGCCCATGTGCGGCAATACCATCTGCCAGGATCGTCGTTTCATGGCGCGCTGGATGCCGCAACTGGAGGCGTACTTCCACTATCGCAATCTGGACGTCAGCACGCTCAAGGAACTGGCGCGCCGCTGGAATCCGGAAGTCTTCAAGGGCGTGCAGAAACGGGGCGCCCACACTGCGCTGGCCGACATCCAGGAGTCCATCGAAGAGTTGCGCCACTACCGTACGCACTTTCTTCGCATGCCGGACTGACAGCATTTGTTTGACAGATCGCCGCAAGCCTCTATAATGGCGAGCTCTTCAGGCGCGTAGCTCAGCTGGTTAGAGCACCACCTTGACATGGTGGGGGTCGTTGGTTCGAGTCCAATCGCGCCTACCAACACATTGATCGGAGTACTGAAATGACGTTCCGAACTTGCACGCAGCAGCAGCTGTAATCAAGCCGACGTCATTTGCTTTCTTACTTCGTCATCTGAAGACAAAAAAGTGCGGCTTGTCCGCACTTTTTTTTTGCCCTTTCGAATTGCCCGATTGCTTCTTGCCGGTTATCACCATGCCCAACATCACGCTTCCTGACGGTTCAGTTCGCAGCTTCGATGCCCCGGTTTCCGTGTTCGACGTTGCCGCGTCGATTGGCGCCGGCCTTGCCAAGGCCGCATTGGCCGGGCGGGTGAACGGCAAGGAGGTCGATACCAGCCACGTCATCAGCAGCGATGCGGCGCTTGCAATCATTACGGACAAGGATGCGGATGGTCTCGAAATCATCCGTCACTCCACGGCGCACTTGCTGGCCTATGCGGTGAAAGAGTTGTTCCCGGAAGCGCAGGTCACCATCGGCCCCGTCGTCGAAAACGGTTTCTATTACGACTTCGCCTACTCACGTCCCTTCACACCTGAAGATCTCGCAGCGATCGAGAAGCGTATGGGCGAATTGGCGAAGAAAGATATCCGTGTGACGCGCGAAGAATGGGATCGCGACGAGGCGGTCAGGTTCTTCGAGGGCCTCGGCGAGCACTACAAGGCTGAGCTTATCGGTGCGATTCCCTCAGGCGAGACCATCTCCCTCTATCGCGAAGGTGACTTCATCGACCTTTGCCGCGGCCCGCACGTGCCGTCGACCGGCAAGCTCAAACATTTCAAGCTCATGAAGGTGGCTGGCGCCTATTGGCGAGGTGACGCAAAGAATGCGCAGTTGCAGCGCATCTACGGCACTGCCTGGGCAAAGAAGGAAGAGCTCGACGCTTACCTGCATATGCTCGAAGAGGCCGAGAAGCGTGATCATCGCCGCCTCGGCAAGCAACTCGACCTGTTCCACATGCAGGACGAAGCGCCGGGTATGGTGTTCTGGCACCCCAAGGGCTGGACGTTGTGGCAGCAGGTTGAGCAATACATGCGCAGCCGCCTCATCGAAGCCGGTTACGACGAGGTGCGCACGCCCATGGTCATGGACCGTGTGCTCTGGGAGAAGTCAGGCCACTGGGACAACTACCGCGACAACATGTTTACGACAGAGTCGGAAAAGCGCGACTACGCCGTGAAGCCCATGAATTGCCCGGGCCATGTGCAGATCTTCAATCACGGTCTGCGTTCCTACCGCGACCTTCCGCTGCGCCTTGCCGAGTTCGGCTCATGTCACCGCAATGAGCCTTCTGGTGCTTTGCATGGCCTGATGCGCGTGCGTGGTTTCGTGCAGGACGATGCGCACATTTTCTGCACCGAAGCGCAGATCGAAGAAGAGGCCAAGGCCTTCGACCAGCTGCTGATGAGCGTCTATCAGGACTTCGGTTTCACTGATGTTGCCGTCAAGCTCGCGTTGCGTCCCGAAAAGCGCGCCGGCTCGGACGACACCTGGAATCGCGCCGAAGACGGCTTGCGCGCGGCGCTTCGTGCTTCTGGCAAGGAGTGGGAAGAATTGCCCGGCGAGGGCGCGTTCTATGGGCCGAAAGTCGAATATCACATCAAGGACGCTCTGGGCCGTTCCTGGCAGTGCGGCACGATCCAGCTCGATTTCGTTTTGCCGGAGCGTCTCGACGCCGAATATGTAGCCGAAGACAACAGCCGCCATCGCCCGGTCATGCTGCACCGCGCGATCCTTGGTTCGCTGGAGCGCTTCCTCGGCATCCTCATCGAAAACTTCGGCGGCGCGTTGCCCTTGTGGCTGTCGCCGATTCAAGTCGTGGTGATGAACATCTCGGAAGGACAGGCTGATTACGTGGCCGAAGTCACGCAAGCCCTGCGTGCAGCGGGCCTGCGCGTGCAGTCTGATTTGCGGAACGAGAAAATTACCTATAAAATCCGCGAACATAGCTTGCAGAAGCACCCCTACCTGTTGGTGGCCGGCGATAAAGAAAAGGCTGCCGGTGCCGTTTCCGTGCGAGCACGGGGCGGGCAGGATCTGGGCGTCATGCCTGTAAGCGAACTGATCGAGCGGCTCCGTCGCGAAGTTTCAGCACGCGGCGCAGGCGCTTGATTTTTTATAATTTTCGGAGAACTGACCATCGCTCAGGATAAGTCGCATCGCATCAATCGGGAGATCACTGTTCCCGAGGTGCGGTTGGTAGGACCGGATAGCGAACCGCTTGGCATCGTTTCGATTCAGCAGGCGCTGACCATGGCTGAAGAAGCGGAAGTTGATCTTGTCGAGATCGCCCCGCAGGCCAAGCCGCCAGTCTGTCGTTTGATGGACTACGGCAAGTTCAAGTATCAGGAGCAGAAGCGGGCGCACGAAGCCAAGCTCAAGCAGAAGCAGATCCAGGTCAAAGAGGTGAAGCTTCGGCCGCAGACTGATGAGAACGACTACCAGATCAAGATGCGCAACATGGTGAAGTTCCTCGGCGAGGGCGACAAGGTCAAGGTGACCTTGCGTTTCCGTGGCCGGGAAATGGCTCACCAGGAGTTCGGCATTCGCCAGCTTGAGCGTATCAAGGTCGATCTTGAAGAGCTGGCTGTTGTGGAGCAGTTCCCCAAGCTGGAAGGTCGCCAGATGATCATGGTGCTGGCGCCCAAGAAGAAGGTTTAAGAATTACGGGCGATTTGCCCGCAACGGCTCGCAGTGCTGCCGCAAGGTGCTGCAAAACAAGTGATTGTCCGGTCAGCAAGCGTCCGTCAGTTCGCAGACCACCGGCTGTCATGTCAAAAACTGGAGTATCAAATGCCGAAGATGAAGACCAAATCCGGCGCGGCGAAGCGATTCAAGATCCGCGCGGGTGGCAGCGTCAAACGCGGTCAAGCGTTCAAGCGCCACATCCTGACCAAGAAAACCACCAAGAACAAGCGCCAGCTGCGCGGCATGACTGCCGTGCACAGCACGGATACTGATCGTATCCGCGCCATGATGCCCTACGCTTAATCAAGGAGAAGAAACATGCCCCGAGTTAAACGTGGTGTAACGGCTCGCGCCCGTCACAAAAAAGTTCTTAACCAGGCCAAGGGTTACCGTGGCCGTCGTTCCACGGTCTACCGCATCGCCAAGGAAGCGGTGATGAAGGCCGGTCAGTACGCTTACCGCGACCGTCGTCAGCGCAAGCGTCAGTTCCGCCAGCTGTGGATCACCCGTATCAACGCCGCTGCGCGTGAGCTGGGCCTGACCTACAGCCGCTTCATGAATGGCCTCAAAAAGGCTGCCATCGAAGTCGACCGTAAGGTTCTGGCCGACTTGGCTGTGTTTGACAAGCCTGCTTTTGCAGCGCTGGCCGAACAAGCCAAGGCCAAGCTGGCCTGAGTTCTCAGGACGGAAAAAGGGAGGCTGCGGCCTCCTTTTTTTTCGTCCCTGATCAGCAGTTGCGGGGTGCAAATGCGATGGACTTCCGATAAAATTCAAGGTCTTGTGTCGCATTCTTCACGTAGTTCTGTTTGCGCGACGGCGTTCCGCAAGCGCTTTCTTCCGGTTTGAATTTCCGTGACTCAACTCGAACAAATCCTCTCTGACGCCCGCGCAGCCTTTGCCGAAGCGGCAGACCTGCCGGCGCTGGATCAGGTCAAGGCGCGCTTTCTGGGCAAGAGTGGCAGCCTCACAGAGCTGCTCAAAGGCTTGGGCAAGCTGGACGCCGACGCGCGTCGTGCCGCCGGTGCAGAAATCAATCAATGCAAGGCTGCCGTCGAAGCGTTGCTCGAAGCGCGACGCGACGCACTGCGTAACGCCCAGCTGGCAGCCCAGTTGCAGGCAGAGGCGCTGGACGTCACCTTGCCTGGACGTGGTCAGCAAAGTGGCGGGCTGCATCCGGTAATGCGCACACTTGAGCGCTTCGAAAACCTGTTTCGCGCAATCGGCTTCGAAGTGGCTGATGGTCCCGAGATCGAAGAGGACTGGTTCAACTTCACCGCTCTAAACACACCCGAGAATCACCCTGCGCGTTCGATGCACGACACCTTCTACCTGAAGGATGCGCCAGGCGTGCTGCTGCGTACGCACACCAGCCCCGTGCAGATCCGTGCGATGAAGCTGCATGCCGCGAAGCACGCGGGTGGCGCCATGCCCGAGTTGCGCATCATTGCGCCAGGCCGTGTGTATCGCGTTGATTCGGACGCTACGCACTCGCCGATGTTCCATCAGGTCGAGGGACTGTGGGTCGGTGAGAACATCAGCTTTGCGGGCCTCAAGGGCGTGATCATCGATTTCCTGCAACGTTTCTTCGAGACCGATGAATTGCAGGTGCGTTTCCGCCCGTCGTTCTTCCCCTTCACCGAGCCGTCAGCCGAGATCGACTTCGCTTTCATGAGCGGGCCTAACAAGGGGCGCTGGCTGGAGATTGCGGGGTGCGGCATGGTGCATCCGAATGTGCTCACCAATGGTGGCATTGACGCATCGTGCTACACGGGTTTTGCCTTCGGCATGGGGCTCGATCGTTTGACCATGCTCCGTTACGGTATCAATGATTTGCGCTTGTTCTTCGAGAACGACCTGCGCTTCCTGAATCAATTCCAAAACTGATATGCAGTTCTCTGAAAAATGGTTGCGCAGCCTGTGCAACCCCGCGATCGATAGCGATGCGCTGTGCCATCTGCTGACCATGGCTGGCCTCGAAGTCGAGGAGGTCGAGCCTGTTGCGCCGGCTTTCAGCGGAGTCGTGGTGGCGCAGGTCGTCTCGTTCGAAAAACATCCTGACGCTGACAAGCTCAAGGTTTGCCGCGTTGATGTGGGGCAAGGAGAGCCCTTGCAGATCGTTTGCGGTGCCCCGAACGTCGTGATCGGCATGAAGGCGCCTTGCGCCATGGTCGGCGCGAACCTGCCCGGTTTTGCGATCAAGGCGGCCAAGCTGCGTGGTGTCGAGTCCTTCGGCATGATGTGCTCGGCCGAAGAACTGGGTATGACCCAGGATCACGATGGTCTGCTGGTGCTGCCGGATGATGCGCCGGTCGGCGCGGATATCCGTGACTATCTAGCGCTGGATGACCGCAAGATCACCATCAAACTGACTCCCAACCGTGCCGACTGCCTCAGCCTTGCGGGTGTGGCGCGCGAGCTGGCTGCTTTGACGGACACCCCGCTGACTCTGCCGGCTACGCCCGCAGTGGCGCCGGTTCATGATGCCGTGCGGCCGGTGCGGCTGGATGCGCCGGAAGCCTGCCCACGCTATGCTGGTCGCATTGTGCGCAACGTCAATGCTGCTGCGGCAACGCCTGAGTGGATGCGTCAGCGCCTCCTGCGCTGCGGTGTGCGCAGCATCAGTGCCGTCGTCGATATCACCAACTACGTGATGCTCGAGCTGGGCCAGCCGATGCATGCTTTCGATAACGACAAGCTGGCAGGCGATATCCATGTGCGCATGCCGCGCGCGGGCGATTCGCTGGAGCTGCTCAATGGACAGACCGTCGAGCCCACTGCAGGTTCGCTGTTGATTGCGGACGAGGCGCGTTTGCTGGCGCTTGCTGGTGTGATGGGCGGCGAGCAGAGTGGCGTGACGAACGCGACGCGCAACGTGTTCCTGGAAAGCGCTTTCTTCCAGCCGGATGCGATTGTCGGTCGCGCCCGTGCGCTGGGCTTTTCCTCCGATGCCTCGCATCGTTTTGAGCGCGGTGTGGATTTCGCGCTGGCACAGATCGCCATGGAGCGCGCTACTGCGCTGCTCGTCGAGATCTGTGGTGGTGAGCCTGGCCCTGTGCAGGTCGCTGAAGTGGCGGATAAGGTGCCTGTACGCCAGGCAGTGGCTTTCCGTCCGGCCCGTGCGCGCCAGGTATTGGGTATCGAGGTTGCCGATGCGGCCATGCAGGCTGGCTTCGAGCGCCTTGGCATGTCGGTGAAGGGCGATGGTGCGCAGATGTGGGTGACCGCGCCGTCATATCGGTTCGACATCGCAATCGAAGAGGACCTCATTGAAGAGGTGGCCCGCATTGTGGGCTACGACAATATTCCGCCGGTGGCGCCGCAAGCGGGTATCCGCATGCTGCCTCTGCCTGAGGCAAGCCAGAGCCCGAGCCGTGTGCGTCGTACCGTGGCGGCACGCGGCTATCAGGAGGTCATCACCTATGCCTTTGTAGAAGAGGTGTGGGAGAGGGATTTTGCTGGCAATACCGAGCCGGTGCGTCTGGCAAATCCCATCGCCAGCCACTTGGCCGTGATGCGCTCTTCGTTGATCGGTGGCCTGGTCGGCACGCTTGCCAGCAATCAGCGGCATCGCGCTGATCGCGTGCGCTTGTTCGAGATTGGCCGCTGTTTCGTGCGTAATGCAGCCGCTGTGCCCGTAGCGGGCTACGAGCAGCCGGTCCGTCTGGCCGGTCTGGCCTGGGGGCCAGTCGCGCACGAGCAGTGGGGGCAGGCTTCGCGCAAAGTGGATTTCTATGACGTGAAAGCCGATGTCGAACATTTGTTGGGCGACGGGGCGTCTTTCGAGGCAGCCGTTCATCCGGCGCTGCATCCGGGGCGCAGTGCCCGTGTGTCGTTGGGCGGCAAGACCGTTGGTTTCGTCGGCGAACTACACCCGGCATGGGTGCAAAAGTACGATCTTGGCACTGCGCCGATAGTGTTCGAGCTGGAGCTTGATGCGGTGCTGGCGCGGCAGGTGCCGCAATACAGCGAGATTGCCCGTTTGCCGGCCGTGACGCGGGACATTGCGCTGGTGCTGAACTCTGATATCCCTGCGGCCCGATTGCTGGCTGTGCTCAAGGGGGCGTCGGCTGAAATCGTGCGATCAATCGAAGTTTTCGACGTCTATTCGGGCAAAGGTCTCGAACCCGAAACCCGGAGTATTGCGTTGCGCGTGGTGCTTCAGCACACTGAGCGAACGCTGGAAGAACAGGAAATCGATCAGGCCGTCCAGGCCCTGATTACCGCTGCCGGCGAGCAGTTGGGTGGGCAACTGCGGGCATGACTGAAGCGAGAACAAGAACATGACTCTGACCAAGGCCGAACTGGCCGACCTGCTCTTTGACAAGGTCGGGCTGAACAAGCGCGAAGCGAAGGATATGGTGGAATGTTTCTTCGATGAGATTCGCAATGCGCTTTCTGAAGGGCAGGATGTGAAGCTGTCGGGGTTTGGCAACTTCCAGCTGCGCGACAAGCCGCAGCGTCCGGGGCGCAACCCCAAGACGGGCGAAGAGATTCCCATCACTGCGCGCCGCGTAGTGACTTTCCATGCGAGTCAGAAGCTGAAGGCTGCAGTTGAAGAACTGAGCGATGCAAACGGAAACGCCGTCGAGTCCTGATACGCGGGAACTTCCGCCCATTCCTGCCAAGCGCTACTTCACCATCGGTGAGGTCAGCGAGCTGTGCGCGGTCAAGCCGCACGTGCTGCGCTACTGGGAGCAGGAGTTCACCCAGCTCAAGCCGGTCAAGCGCCGCGGCAATCGCCGTTACTACCAGCACCACGAAGTGCTCCTTGTGCGCCGCATCCGCGACCTGTTGTATCGAGACGGCTTTACCATCAGCGGCGCGCGCAATCGTCTCGAAGAGAACGCCATCTTCGAGCACGAGGTAGCAGAGGAAGCTGAGCGCGCACGTGATAGCGTCAAGAGCGTGAAGAGCGAGTTGCTTGATCTGCTCGATTTCCTCAAGAGCTGAACCTTCCGGTTTTTTTGCTCAAGCCGTGTGCAAACGGCAAGCTCTCCGCTATAATGCGCGGCTCGTGTCGGGGCGTAGCGCAGCCTGGTAGCGCACTTGCATGGGGTGCAAGGGGTCGCGAGTTCGAATCCCGCCGCCCCGACCAGTTTCAATTTTGCTTTTCTCGGTTTCACCAGACTTCAAGGCATCGTAACCCGATGCCTTTTTGTTTCCTCCGGTGGCTGTGCCAGCGCCTTGTGCGCGGGTGCTTTGCCCTCCGTCGCGCTTCGGGTGTCCATCATGCGCATTCTTCTCAGCAATGACGACGGTTACCAGTCAGCGGGTATCGCTGCACTGGCCGAGGCGCTTGGCAGCATCGCGCAAATCACGGTGGTTGCCCCCGAGGCAGACCGCAGCGGCGCCAGCAATTCCCTGACGCTGGATCGCCCCCTGCAACTGCGTCGTGCAGCCAGCGGTTTCCATTACGTCAATGGTACGCCAACCGACTGCGTGCACCTCGCCGTCACGGGCATGCTGGCAGAACTGCCGGACATGGTCGTGTCGGGCGTCAATCACGGCGCCAACATGGGCGACGACACCATCTACTCAGGCACTGTGGCGGCCGCTACCGAAGGCTACCTCCTGGGCGTGCCTGCGATTGCCGTGTCGCTGGTCGGGCGTCAGCCAGAGAATTTCGTTACCGCAGCGCGGGTGGCGCGTCAGCTGGTTGAGCGCTTCCAGCACAAGGGCTTTGCCACACCGGTCCTGCTCAACGTCAACGTGCCGGATGTGCCGTTCGATGAACTGCGTGGCGTGCTTACGACCCGCCTGGGGCGGCGTCATCGTGCGGAGCCGGTCATCCGCGCCACCAACCCGCGCGGCGAGCCGATTTACTGGGTCGGCCCCGCCGGTGAGGCCGCAGATGCCGGTGAAGGCACGGACTTTCACGCTGTAGCGCAAGGCTTCGTGTCGGTGACACCCCTGCAGATCGATCTGACTCACACCGCACAGATTCAAGGCGTGGCAAACTGGCTCGCTGAGTGAACGCCATCGCGCTGCGCCGGACGACATCTGACGGCGCGGGCGAACGACCTGAAGGACCTGGCCGGATTTCCATGATCGACACGACACGCGCCGCCAACCTCACTGCAACACGCGCCCGCGCGCGCATGATCGAGCATCTGCGCAAGCTCGGCATTCGTGACGAAGCGGTGCTGGATGCCATGAACCGCATTCCGCGCCATGCATTCGTTGAAGAGGCGCTGGCCAGCCGTGCGTATGAAGACACCGCTTTGCCGCTGGGTTTCCAGCAGACCATCTCACAACCCTTCGTGGTGGCCCGCATGATGGAACTGCTGGCTGCTGGGGGGCGTGCCTTGGGGAAGACTCTGGAAATCGGTACCGGTTGTGGCTACCAGGCCGCCGTGCTGTCCTGCATGGCGAGCGATGTATATACGATGGAGCGCATCGCCAAGCTGCTCGACAAGGCGCGCGCCAATCTGCGCCCGCTACGCTTGCCCAATGTGCGACTGAAACATGGTGACGGTAACCTTGGGTTGCCCGAGGTGGCTCCATTTGATTCCATCATCCTCGCTGCAGCAGCCGAAAGCGTGCCGGTCAAGCTGCGCGAACAGCTCGCACCCGGTGGCCGCATGGTCATGCCATTGGGCTCGACACAACAGATCATCCTGCTCATCGAGCGTACGGCGGCCGGTACGTTCAAGGAATCCCGTCTCGATGCCGTGCGCTTCGTCCCTTTGCTGCCCGGAACCGAATGAACTCAAGACATTTTCTCAGCTGTGTAGCCGTTCTGCTGCTGGCCGCCTGTGCCAGTCAGACTCCTGCGCCCATCGAGACGCGCACGCCGGCCGGCAGTGCTGCATCGAGCAGCAGCGAAGCCGCAGCAGTGCGGCCCGGTTATTACATTGTCAAGAAAGGCGACACGCTCTACAGCATCGCGCTGGAGCACGGACATGACTACCGTGATGTGGCGGCCTGGAACGGCATCGAGAACCCATCGTTGATTCGCGTTGGCCAGGAGCTTCGTGTCACACCGCCCGGTAGCAGCACTGCACCGGTTACGGCGGGAGCGGCCGTAACGCCAGTGCCCGCTCCGACAGCGGGCAGCACGCAACCGGTCAGTGTGCCGCGTATCGAGATCCGTCCGGTTGACTCGCCCTCCGCTGCGCCAAAACCCGCGGCAGGCGCTGCGGTGACTGAGCCACGTGGAGGCCGCATCGCGTATTCGGAAAAGGCGTGGGCCGAGCTGCAGAGTGCTTCTGCGCCACTGGCGACACCGGTGACGGCACCCGCGACCGTGACGCCGCCTGTCGCTGCATCGGCGCCTGTTGCAGCGCCCGCCGTGCGCCCACAGCCCGTGCCCGCCGCAGCCAGCGAGCCCAAGCCCGCGCCCAGGCCCGAGGCCGCCAATCCGGCAAGCAAACCGGGCGATGACAAGGTGGAGTGGGCCTGGCCTTCCGCCGGCAAGATCATCGCGCCCTTTAACGAGAGCACCAACAAGGGTCTCGATTTTGGTGGTGCACTGGGCGATCCTGTCTATGCCGCAGCGAGTGGCAAAGTGATTTACGCAGGTTCTGACTTGCGGGGTTACGGAAACCTCGTCATCATCAAGCACGGCTCGCAATACACCACGGTCTACGCGCACAACAAGGAGATTCTGGTGAAGGAACAGCAGCAAGTTCAGAAGGGCCAGAAGATTGCCGTAATGGGTGACAGTGATGCCGAGCGGGTCAAGCTGCATTTCGAGATGCGGCAGCCCGGAGGCAAACCGGTAGATCCGACCAAGCTACTACCTACGCGCTGAGGGTTGCATGCAGGAAGCTGAATTCCTCGATGAACCGGAAGAGAAGGAACCCGACGACGTTCCCGCCGAGCTCGAGGCATTTGCTGATGCCGCTGCTACGCCTGCGCCAGTCCCAGAGAGTGAATTCCTCAACGACGTCACCCAGATCTATCTCAACGAGATCGGTCTCAATCCGCTGCTGACGGCGGAAGAAGAAGCGGCCCTTGCCCGCCGCGTGCGCCAGGGTGACTTTGAAGCGCGGCAGAAGATGATCGAGCGCAACCTGCGCCTCGTCGTCAACATTGCCAAGCACTACCTTAATCGCGGCATCCCGCTGCTTGACCTCGTCGAAGAGGGCAATCTGGGCCTGATGCACGCGCTTGAGAAGTTCGATCCGGAGCGCGGCTTCCGTTTCTCCACCTACGCCACCTGGTGGATCCGGCAGAACATCGAACGCGCGATCATGAACCAGTCGCGCACCATCCGCCTGCCGGTGCACGTGGTAAAGGAGCTCAACCAGGTGTTGCGCGCGCAGCGCCAGATCGAAGCCTCCAATTGCGGTGGCGTGACGCCCGAGGCGATTGCCGAAAAGCTCGACAAACCCGTCGAGGACGTACGCGCCGTGCTGGCCCTCAACGAGCACACGGCGTCTCTCGATGCGCCACTCGACATAGACCCCAATCTCTCCATCGGTGAATCGATTGCGGATGAGCAGGCCATCAGCCCCGAGCTCAACATCCATAACGCCGAGGTCGAAACCCTCATCCGCGAGTGGATGGCGCAGCTGACTGACAAGCAGCGTCTGGTCATCCAGTATCGCTATGGCATCGACGACGTCGAAGTGCTGACGCTCGAAGACCTTGCTGCCCAGATGGGCCTCACGCGTGAGCGTGTGCGCCAGATCCAGCTTGAAGCGCTGTCGCAGCTACGGCGGCTGATCAAGCGGCGTGGCGTGTCGCGAGACGTGCTTTTTTGAGCGTGTCAGAGGACGATTGAAGAGTCCCGCACGACTTAGATGAAGCTCTCAATCTTTCGAGCGCTACTGTTGATGTGGCTTGTAGCAGCTGTCATCTGTGCCACTTGGAGTTTGTGGCATGGGTGGAGTAAATGGCCTGCTGAGGCGCAAGACTACGCTCGCTGGGTCAGGTATCAGATTGTTCACAATCGATTGCCGTTTGCGCATGTGTTGGCGCTTTTCTCAGTGGGGGTGCTGATGCTGAGCGCTTTGCTCTTGTTCGTGCGGATCTGGTTGGGTGTGCCAGGTTTTGCTGCGGGAGTATCGCTGCACGTATACGTAAGTTACGTGAAGCTCCCCACCATTGCCGACAGCGACCAGTTGAGCATTAACGCGGCTTTTCATCTGCTGTCTGGACTGGTTCTAGGGGCGTCGCTCGGTGCTGGGTTTGAGTGGATACCCTTGAAGCGATTTGTGGCTCGATTTCATCGAGGCGCTGAGTCTTAGAGGCGTCCGAGCGCTGCAATTTCTCTGATGCCCGTCACGCCCTTCCACTTCGGCCCCGGTGCAGCACTGCATGCGGTGGCGCCGAAGCACATCAGCTTCATTGCCTTCTGCACAGCCAATGTGCTGATCGATATCGAGTCCCTATGCAACCTCGTGCAGCAGCGTTACCCCGTGCATGCTTTCTTTCACACTTACATCGGCGCCACGCTGGTCATCGGTGCCGTGATTGGCCTCTTCGCGGGCTGCAAGTGGTTTGCCGAGCGTTACTGGTTGCCGGACATGTTCGGCTGGCGTCGTTTGCGGATGCGGCAGGTGGCGACAGGTGCGGCGTTGGGGGCTTGGTCACATGTAGTGTTCGACAGCATCATGCATCACGACATCCAGCCATTCTGGCCGTTCAGCATTGCCAACCCTTTGCTTGATCTCGTGCCGCTTTGGGCACTTCATCTTGGCTGCGCAGTCGCGGGCTTGATCGGACTGCTCGTCGCGGTGGGGCGCTGGTATATCGGTGGGGACAAGAGCTTGCTGGATTGATTGGTGCAGAGGCTAACCCTCTCGCTAAGCCCCTGTCCCGCAAGCGGGCGAGGGGAGTGAGTGGGCTCATGTCCTGAGCGTCTTCAGCAACTGTTCCAGCCCGCGCGCAAAGCGTGGGAGGTCGCACAGTGCGCTGTGCGGCAAGGTGTTGCGCAGCGTTTGACGCACCGCCTCCAGTGCTGCCGGGTCGCTGGCCAGCGTGACCGCTTTTTCGACGTAGTCGTCGATGTTGGTTGCTGCGAGACTCGCCAGACCCAGCGGGCGCAACAGGTTTTCGCCGAGGCGTGCGTGCAGGCCTTCTCCGCTGAGCGTCACGAAGGGAATGCCGGCGCAGAGCGCGTCGAAACCGGTCGTGCCGCCGTTGAAGGGGAAGGCGTCGAGGGCGAGGTCGAACTCGTGCCAGGTGCGGCGGTAGGCGTCGTAATCCATGCGCCCGCGCAGGTCGAGGCGTTCGGGGGCGACGCCGTGTTCAGCGAAGCGGTTGAGCAGGTCTTGCTGCAGAACGCGCTCGGCACCGCTGGTGACGACCAGCACGAGGCGCGCAGTCGGCATGCGCTTCAGGATGCGGGACCAGGCGGCGATGCACGAGGGGCTGTACTTGGCGAGATTGTTGAGGCAGCCGAAGGTGATGTGCCCGTTGCGCGTGACGGGGGCCGGAGCATCGCTGAAGTGCAGTTGTGAGGTCTCACGCACGTAGTAGCAGTCGGGCAGGGCGAGGGGCTTTTCGTTGCACCAGTTGCCAGTTTGGAGTTGCGGATCGGGCGGCACGAGCACGTAGTCCATGCTGTCGAGCCCCGTGCTGGCGGGGTAGCCCAGCCAGCTGATCTGCACGGGTGCGGCGCGTTGCGCGAGGGCGGCGAGACGTGAGCCGTCGGTGTGGCCGGAGAGATCGATGAGGACGTCGAGCCTGTCCTTGCGGATGAGGGCGATGAGCGCGTCGTCACTGAGTGCGCCGACGTCACGCCAGTCACAGACGGCTTGTGCGCGTGCCGAGAGATCATCGCGGAAGTGGCCGGTGTTGTAGGCGATGACCTGGACGTGCGCCGGGTCGAAGGCTTCGAGCAAGGGGGTGAGGAAGCGGCCAACGGCGTGGTGGCGGAGGTCGGCGCTGAGGAGGCCCAGCTTTATGGGCTGCGTAGCAGGATGAGGCACCTCTCCCCTTGGAGGGGAGGGGTTGGGGGAGAGGTGGGATGGTGCGGTTTGAGCCGATAGGTGCTTGAGATGTGTACGGGAGCTTTCCCCCTCTCCCCCAGCCCCTCTCCCGCAAGCGCGCGAGGGGAGCGTTGTGCCGCTCTCCCGGGGGTCAAGCTGGGGAGGGGACTGCAGCGGTGCATGGGAGGGCGAGCGTAGGTCCTCACTATTGAATCCCACAGTCGCTGCGGCACTGCCACAGCGCGCAAGCGCGCGGCGGTTGAATTCCTTGCCGATCTCCAGCAGGTCTTCAGTGCTGCGCGCGTCCGAGTGCAGCATGGACCACAGCAGGTTCGACACCTGCTCTGGGCTGTCGGGGGCGGCCTGTGCGGCGCGCAGATTCCAGGCGACGGCTTCTTCGGCCATGCCGGCGTCTTTGCAGAGCGTACCGAGGCTGCCCAGCGCGCTCAGGTTTTCGGGGTCGAGTTCGAGCAAGGCCTGGGCCGCTTCGAAGGCGTGCGCGATGCGACCCAGGCGCGTGTAGCAGACGACGAGGTTGGAGAGGGCTGTATGGTTGCGCGGGTTGCGCGCCAGCGCCATTTCCAGGTTCTCTGCCGCAATGTCGTATTGCTGGCGCAGGCAGAAGACGAGGCCGATACCGCAGGCGCCTTCGTCTTCGGGCAGGCCGTGTTGCATGGCTGTGGCGTAGGCGTCGATGGCTTCGGGGTACTGGCCCGTATGGGCGCGGGCGATACCGAGGTTGACCCAGGCGTTCGGGTCTAGTGGCTTGTTCTGGACGAGGAGTTGCCAGGTGTCGCAGGCGCCGCGCCAGTCGTTGGCGGCGATCTGCGCGGCGGCGCGTTCGCTGAGGGCCAGATTTACCTGTTCGAGCATGTCAGCTTCATGAGCGCCGCGACGCACTCGGAGAGGGGGGTGTTGAGGGTATCGAGTCGCAGGGCGGGATGTTCGGGCGCTTCATAGGGCGCAGAAATTCCGGTGAACGAGGGGAGCTCACCGCTTCTCGCTTTGGCGTAGAGGCCCTTGGGGTCGCGCTCTTCACACACGGCCAGCGCGGTGGCGATGTGAACTTCAAGAAAGCGTTCGGCGCCGACTATCTGCCGTGCCAGTTCGCGGTCGGCGCGGTAGGGCGAGATGAAGGCGACGATGCATGTCAGGCTGGCGTCATTGAGAAGTTTGCAAACGTGGGCAATGCGTCGGATGTTCTCTGAGCGGTCGGCAGGCGAGAAGCCGAGGTCCGCACAAAGGCCTTTTCGGATGACATCGCCGTCAAGCACCGTTGCGTTGATGTGGTCGCACTCGAAGCGTTCGTGCAAAGCCTGCGCGATGGTGGATTTGCCCGAGCCGCTGAGACCGGTTAGCCAGATCGTTTGGGGGTTCATGAGCTGGATTCTTTCCGTGACGGGGTCATGACAATTTGGGGCTCATATTCCTTGCCTCTGTTCTGCAAGCGTGGCTCGGAGCAGGTTCTCGCAGGTCCAGAAGGCTCTCAGGGATGTTGCATCGTCGAACAGGGCGACGCGTGCGCGCAGTCTGTCGGGCTCGGGCAGCGCAACATCCGTTTGCAGTCCGAGATACTCGGCGTGCTTTCGTGCAAACAGGTTGCGATAGCGCCTCCATTCGTTGCCGAAGCTACCTGCGGACATGTGGATGATGGGCACATCCGTTAGCACTCCCACGCGCAGGCCTTGCCGCTGTGCAGACAGGCTGAAGTCAAGATCGTAGAGATGAAAACCGTCGAAGGTGGCGGCATCGAACTGTTGCCGCTCGGTGGCCTCGCGGCTTGCGATGAGGCACAAGCCGTCCAGAACCTGAACCGGTTCGGCTTCGGCGCGCGTGACGCCGTAGATGTGCAGCGACAGTTGTGGTTTTCCGGGGGGCGCATGCGATACGGCGCCGCGCATGTGTGCAGGCCCTGCCGACCACCAGTAACCGTCGCGGATGGCGGTGGCACCGGCAAAGCCGAGCAGGTCGAAGTCCTGACCCAGACGGGATTCGACCTTGTCCGCGAATGCGTCATCAAGAATCAGGATGTCGTCATGCGAGAAGACGATGATTTCGCCACGTGCCCGGGCAATGCCGCGGTTGTACGCCTCCGCCAGCGAGGCGGCGTCATGGATGCCGATGATCTCGAAAGAGCGAGTGGCCAGCAGACGTTCATAGCTCTGCACGATATGGGCGTACTTGCCGGCATCAATGCTGCAGACGATGACAGACCAGGTCTTGTACGGTTTCATTCGCTGATCTCCAGCTGCCCTCCGGCGCCTTGCCAGAGCTGCAGGAGCGTTGCGCCAAAGGCCTCCGCAAAGCCTGCTGCATCGATCACAGCGGAGTGCTTCAGCGATGACTGAATTGCCTGTCCGCGCATGCGCAGGACTTCACTGTCTTGCGCAAGTGCAGTGGCCTTGGCTGTGTAGGTAAGGATGTCCGGTGCGATCAGGTCGTCGTTCTCCAGCAGGCGCTGCAGGTTACAGACTGTTCGCGACTGACTCGCACACAGCACAGGTGTTGCGCTGTGCGCAGCCAGCAAGGCTTCGTGGAGCATGTCTCCTGCAAGCGGGCTGAGGGCGAGATCGATGTTGCGCCAGGCCTCGCAGACGCTGCGTGAATCCGGTGCGTCGACCCAGCGGATTCGTTCGACCTCAATGCCGGCAGCAGAGAAAAGCTGCAGCACACGTTGGCGAGCCTCGCTACCCGCCCCGCTGGTGTTGAGTTGTAAGTGCGCGAAGGGGGACGCTGTCAGAATCTCGGCCCAGGCTTGCCAGGTGGCAACTGAAATATGCTGAATGGGCGCCAGGCAGCCGAACGTGAAAGGCGATGCACGGCGAATGAGGCGCGCGCTCCGGGTCGGAAATGTCCAGGCGGTAACCCGATTGATCTGGACAGTCTTCTCTGCGAAAGCGCTGAGCATTGCCGGGTCCGTCAGCGGGTCGAGCAGCGCGTAGTCAATACATGAGAGTGAAAGGGGCGTTGGCGGAACGCTCCAGTTGAGTTGCAGCGGTGCGCTACGTCTGACGAAGGGCTGCAAGGTAGCCAGACTGGCGTGGCCATCGGTATTGATGAGCACATCGATACCCGCTACGCGAATGGCCTCGTGAATGCGGTCTGCATCCATGCCTGTCAGCGTCAGCCAATTGTCGGCAAGCAGGAACAGGCGTTGAGCGGCCTCGCCTGGTGTAGCGTCGCAGGCGATGATGATGGTTTCGAAGCGTTCAGGGTCTAGCTGGCGCAGCAGTGGTTCAAGGCGCCATGCAACGTCGGACAGATCAAGGCGACCCACCACAAAGCCGATCCTTAAGCGCTGACGCGAGCCAGCGGCCAGTTGCTGGGTGTACTGGCCCGCGTGTGCCGTAGCGAAGCGCAGGCATTCATCGCGGATCTGCTCAGGTGTGACGTTGTCGGCGTAGCGCATCAACTCGATGGCACGCGCATGGCTGTCCGGGAACCGGGCTGCTCGCAAGCATGTCGCGCGCTCCTGCTCCGGATCAGCCAGGCGCCGCGCCAGGGTGACCAGACGCGCCAGAACAGCTTGTTGAGGATGGCTGTCGCCCGCCACCAATGAGGCGAGCAGGTGCATGGCTTCGTTGAGACGCCCCTGCTGTTCCAGCACGTCGGCGAGCAAGGCGTACGCGCCATAAAGCGCTGGCTGTGTCTCGATGGCTGCAGAAAAGAAAACCTCGGCGTGCTGCAGATACCCGGCCTCCATGCATCGCTGGCCGATGGCCGCCATGGTGTTGGCGCGATCTTGTGAGCAGTCCACGGCGTGCGTGAAGAAGTTGCTCGCGTCATCCGGCAGCTCACTTGCCAGTGCGATCAGGCCAAGGTAGACGAGTGCAAGTGGATTGGATTGATTGTCCTGAAGCACCTGCACGAAGGATTCGTAGGCTTCAGTAAGCTGGCCGTTGTTGAAGAGTGCGATGGCAAAGTCCATGCCTTTGCCTGCAGGTCGCTGAGATGTATCCGTTGCCCGCAGTTCGGACGTGACGGCGGCATGTGCATCGCGCGTAGCCTCAAGGTACTGATGGCCGAACTTCTGGTCGGGCTCCAGGTAGCAGCCTTCGGCCCATTCGTTCCAGGCGTTGATGAAAACGAGGCGCTCATCGCCTGTGAAGCGGGCAGCAGTATCGCGCAGGCACTGGCTGAGCCAGGCCTTGTACAGGTCAGGCGTGCTGCGGTCGAGCACATAGGGCTTGAGCTTCTTGCGTGCCGTGTTATCCCAGCTCGGTACCAGACCCTTGAAGCGTTTGTAGCCTGCCGGAGCAGGCTTGTCACCATAGTGCCGGGCCACTTTGCTGTAGTCGAAAACGCAGCCTTCGAATGCCGGGTTGAGTTTGGGTAGCGTGGAGTTGTCGACGATGGCGACGGTGTTAAGCAGGTGGGGCGGGAACTCGCAGGCGGCGTCGAATCCGTACGGGCGCGGATCCAGCTCGACGAAGCTCTCGACCCGTACAAGGTAGAGTCCGGGCAGGCCGGCGGAGATTGCCTCTTCGCGCCAGATGGCCGTCATTTCGGCGCAGTCCGGGATGATGTCCACGCGGTAGACCAGCAGCAGCGGTTTGCCGTCTACGGTGATGTAACGCTTGTCCTGCAGGAACGGCATCATGTCGCGGATGATGCGGCGCGCATAGTCTGGCCCGTACTCCTGCTTCATCAGCACTTCCTGCTCGCTGCCATCCCAGCGGCGCGACCAGTTTTCATTGGCCCAGCACAGGCAAAATGGAAAATCCGGGCTGCCGCTTGCAAGCATGCGATCAAGCGGCCTCTCCAGAAGCCGACGACCCGCGAACCAGTAGTAGTAGTAGCAGAAGCCATGGATGCCGTGCTGACGGGCGAGTGCGGCCTGCTGTTCCATGATCTCCGGGACACGCAGGTCGTAGTAACCGAGATCTGCCGGGCGGCGCGGCTGATTGTGGCCTTCGAACAGCGGCTCGGCGCGCGTGACGTTGGTCCATTCCGTGAAGCCTTTTCCCCACCAGGCGTCGTTCTCGGCAATCGGATGAAACTGCGGCAGATAGAAGGCAATCGAGCGTAGCTGTCCGCCTGGGGTGTCAGTGTGATTTGCAGTGGTCATCGCACGGCGTCCTCGTGATACGACTCGTTGGGCACCAGAATCATGTTGCGCTCTGCCGTCTCGGTAATGACTACATCGGCCCCAGCCATCCGGCAGTACTCCGGATTCACGTGAGCGCTCCAGATGAAATGCACTTCATTGAAAACGTAGCTGAGCAGCTGCCCCAAACCGGCATCCCAGGTGTAGGAGTCACCGAACACGCAGATCGTCTTCCCGGTAAGCGCTCTGTCGTTCTTCAATATGTAGTGGTTGCCGAGGTGCTTGCCCTCGCGTTCCCACAAACGGTTGTTGAGCAGCTCTATCGCAGGGCTGGCAATGCGGCAGGTTGGCTCGCGCCAAGCCGGCATGAACTTGACGGTCAGGTCGTGTGCTCCAGATCGGCACTCCACTTTCAGCGCATCGATTGCGGGGCAGGGCACATCAAGCGCCTCAAGCAAGACTCTGGCTGTGAGGTAGCAGCCATACACATTCCAGTGAGAGTTGCCGCGCAGCCAAAGTGGCAGATGCGTTGCCCACTCCTGCAGTTCAGCCAGGGGGTAAAGGAATGCCGGTGTACCGGCAAGCTGCTTCACGGGGCGCAGGCCCGGAGCTGGGGGGTGAGCAGCCCATTGTGGGTGCACGCATTGCTTGTCGGGGACCGTCAGGTGCAGGTACTGCATACCCATCCGGCTGAAGAGCTGCTGTCGGTTGGCCAGCAACGTCTGCCACTGCGTGACCTGTGCTGCCGACAGGTTGCGCGTGCCCGTGTATTGCTCGTGCCAGTGATTGCTGCCGCCAGAGACATACAGCCAGCCCTTTTGCCCGACCACGGCAACACCATCGTCCGACACAGTGCCGACGGGTAAGCCGTATGGCGAGTCCGCCGGGCATTCCTCGTCCAGCAAGAAAGGTGCATATCCCCTGGCGTGCAGGCACAGTGCGTCCGGCCCGTCAGTCCGCTGCGTCGGCGCCAGATCTGTTGCGAGGGGAGGCGATTGGACGCTCATCATTTCTTGCGCAGGACAGCGAACGCCTGAGGCATCACCGCACGGTCGTCGACAAAGCACATCACATCAAACAGATGCCCCCATTCCCGGAACATGTAGCCCGGTGGTATCAGGGCCTCGCCGTAGAAGCTCGACGGTCTGCTGTCTCCGCCGCCTGTGGCTGAAAACAGGAAACGACCCGCGTCGTAATCAGCGTATGCCTGCTCGCTGTCGACGAATGACTGGGCCAGACAGATGTGCCATGGGTGCGTCAGATCACGTTGCTGCCGGAAGTAGGCACACTGGCCGATGAAGCCACGTCCCTGAGTCGTGAAGGCAACGAAGCCGCCGGGTCGCAGGATGCGTGAAAATTCCTGCATCCACTTGCCTGCAGCTTCTTCCGAGAGGTGTGAAAAGACTGAGTAGGCTGTGATGAGGTCAAAGCTGCCATGCTCGAAACGCGTTGGCGGAAAGGGATCGGTCTGGCTGAAGTTGCCGAAGCTGAACGACCGCTCGCACACTTCGATCATGGCCGGGTCGACGTCGATACCCCAGATGTTCTGTGGTTCAAAAATCTTGACAAAGGTGCGCGGGAAACGCCCCCAGCCCGTGCCAAAGTCCAGCAGGGTCCGTTCGCTGAGCGATCGCATGCGACCCACGAAAGGGAGTACGGCACGATAGAAAAGGAATGCCTCGCGCATGGCATTTTCATTGGCGCTCCCCATCGTGTTGATCTGGAAGTTGTCGTCAGGGAAGCCGGGCAACTTGAAACCAAAGTAGTCCGGGTGCTTATGGCTGTGCGCAAGCACTTCGGCCCATTCTTCTTCGGACAGTGCGCGGATATGTGCCAGCCCCTGCTGCGGAGTACCTGCAGGGCGGCGCTGTGCCACCATCGACCGTGAAATGCTGAGCACCAGCTTTCCTTCAGCCATCCGCCCGTCCCGAATGAGGGATTCGCCAAGCTTGAGCACTTGGTGCAGCGTGCTCTCGTCTGACTGGCATGCCGCTTCGAAAATTGTCAGCGCGTCATCGGGCATGCCGGCGAGAATGGCCAGGCGGCCCAACTGGAACAGGGTGCCAGCGTGGCCGGGTCGGGCATCCAGCGCCGAGAGCAGGATCTGGTTGGCTTGCTCCAACTTACCCGCATCGAGCAGTTGTGTGCCTTGTTCGAGCAGCTCGCTGAAGTCAGCCCCGGGCCCCGAGGTCTGTGCCTTTGGCGCAGACTCCGCGAGCAGATCGAAGAGGTAGGTGAAGCGCTCGTTGCGTATCTGGCTACGCAGCAAGTAGGCGCCCAGTTCGTCCTGGCTTGATCGCGAGACTTCGTGCGGGCGCAGCGAAGACTCGCCACGGACGACGCTGGAGAACTTCTCGGGAGAATGCCATTCCAGATAGTGCGCGCGCGTGGCCCTGGATTGGCGTGCCAGTGCTTCCGGGGTGCACTCGCGCAGAATCGTCAGCAGCTCTTCCACATGGCTCCATGACCAGTTTCCAACGGGACCCAGGCCCGCAGAGCCCAGCATCGGGAATACGTGGTTTCGATGCGTGACAACCGGAACGCCCAGCGACATGGCTTCGAGCGCAGCGCGGCCGCCTCCCAGCGGGAACGAGCCAATATAGAGGTCAACCTTGTTCGCCAGCAGGGCTGCGCCCAGGTTCTCCACCCACTGGATATGCTGAAAACGCGTTTGCGGGACACCGGCATCGCGCAGCGCTCCATGAATGGCTGCGAGGGTGTCTGCGGGCAGGTGTCCGATGTGGATGTGCGTCCCCTGTGTCACAGACAGGATTTGTGGCAGCACATCCCAGTAACGGATCGGGTACGGTGCCAGCAACTTGGCTTCGTGTGCGCTGGTACAGGTTGTGAGATGGCCATCGGCCCGAAAGCTCTGAATGCTTTGATCCCGAACGCCCTGGTCAGGCACCGCAAGCGGCCAGATCTCGGCATTGACGCCAGCCTCCATGCAGCTATGGCAGAAGGCATCAAAGAAATCGACGTGGCGGATGTTCGCCAATGTCGCGCCGAGGCAGAGGTTGTGATCGGCATGGTGGCAGAAGACATACTCCCGATTGAGGCCGGGCTGCAGTGCTGCAATGCTGCCTGCGTCGGCGTGATGATTGAACACCAGCACCTGTGCATCCGGATGCGCGGACAGTTGCATCTGAATCCATAGCAGTCGGTCTGCGTGATTGCCGGACGTGGCGCGCCGCACCTCAACGCCGAGATTCACGTAGCGTTGAAGGTCCATCGTGTAGTTGCATGCCAGGAAGTCGCTCAACAGGATGAGGTGCCGGCTCTCGGGACGTGTTCTTATGATGTCCTCAAT
Organism: Viridibacterium curvum; assembly: GCF_039544165.1. NCBI lineage: Bacteria > Pseudomonadati > Pseudomonadota > Betaproteobacteria > Rhodocyclales > Rhodocyclaceae > Viridibacterium > Viridibacterium curvum. Next base: position 41,843 of record NZ_BAABLD010000017.1, on the reverse strand, counting down.
GACGCGAGAGTGTCCGCCTACGGCGTGCAGTTCCGTCGCAAGGATAATGACATCAGCCTGTTGCGCTGCGACCGGGGGCAGAAGAGACTGGGCGCGGAGGTATTCGAGGCTCTGGCGTCCGATCCGGCTGCACAAGCGGTCGAGCACAGGAGAGCGCAAGACGCTTCCCGTTGCGGCGGGGTCTCCAATGGTTGCTTCGACCAGCGCCAGAACGGCGGCAAGCGCAGCGTCGATGTTGCCCTTGTCGATCAGGGCTCCGATCAGCTTTTCAAATTCGGTCAGGTCTCTGTTCATCTTGCAGCTCCGTCGCTGTGTGCGTTGCCCGGCAGTGTTGCGGTTCAGGAGAGCTTGCTCAGCTCGTGATCAAGCAGGTCAATGTCCACGTCGAAATCGGGGTGGGCGGGGGAGTGGTAAGCGCCAGGTAGCGGCGCGAAGCCGAAGGAATACAGCTCGTGTCCGAGGCTGGCTGCCATGTTGCGGAAGTAGCCATAAGCGCCAAAGGCTGTTGCCGGTGCCAGCGTGATGACCTTGCAGCCGGCAGGCGCGAACATCATGTTCGCCATGCCCGCGCCGGCCTGACCGGCAATGATGCTTGCTTGTGAAAACAGGGCCAGCTGTTCGGCCGCGGACAATGACTCCGGAACCACGACCCGGAAGCCTCGCTCGCGAAACAGCCTGAGCACAGCGGCCTTGTTGCGGATGCGGCGTATCGACGACTCGCGATCAATGAACACTTTCGTCCCGGGGCCATTCCTGTGCTCATGGCCGGTGCGCAAGGCCGCTGCGGTCAGGCGCAGTGCAAACGATGAGAACAGGGTGTCCTGCGCGGTGAAGCGAGGTTGGCGATTGCCCAGTGCGTCCATGTAGTCATAGACCACGGTACTCACCGGGGTGAAGAGCGTGGCCTTGCCGATGCGCACCGGCGCGCGGATCAGCACGATGGGGCGACGCGCTGTCTTGATCATCGAGAGAAGCTGCAGCATCTGGGGCAGGATGCCCTCGCTCAATACAAGCGGAATGTCTTCCGGCAAGCCACAGTGTTCGACAATCGCAACAAGCGGCAACACCTCGGTCAGGAAGTGCGCCCAGTTGCTGACGGCGTAAGAGTTGAGGACCACCCCGCGCGGCAGATACTGTTGTGGTGAGCAGGGGCGCACAACGCCCATGTTCTGTCCCGGCAGGGGGACCACATGACCGGTGAAGGTGTCATAGAGCATGTGGTGCTCAGGATCGAAAAAGTCGGGGACCAGTATCGCGGTGTCGGTTTGCACCACATCCGAGAAGGGGCGGACGATGGCATTGCCAGGCTCGTAGCGGTGAATGGCCGCAAACTCCGGTGCGGCGGCTGGAGTGCTATGGGTAAAGAACTCCCTCGCGGTTACGGGGGGCAAGGTTTCTTGCGGGAATACTTCACCTGCAGACGGCAGCGTGCCCAAGCCTTGAAGGGGCAGGAAGAGCGGGCGCTGCAACAGGTGCGGAGGGGTTGCCGATGCGGTCTTGTTACCGAGCCAAGTGTGCTTCAGCCCCGCAAGGAAAGCAGGCAGTACCGCCTTCTCGCGCAGGTTCGCAGCCAGAAAGTCCAGCAGTTCGGGCGGAGCGTCGGGGGCGTGGCGTGCCAACGTCTCGCCCCATAGTGTTGCCGCGTCGGCTTGGCGCCCAGCCATTTGCAGTGCCGCCGCCGCATTGCTCGCGGCTGTGTGTGAGCCCGCTTCACGCAGAACCGCTTGCTGCAGAAAGTACAGGGCGGTCTCGACATCTCCCCGTTGCAAGGCGATGACACCAAGATCGTTGTACGGCTGCCAGTCGGCGCAGTCGGCCTCGACAAGTTGCAGCAACAACCCGCAAGCGGCGTCCAGATCTCCTGCCGCGACAAGCTGTTCCGCGCGCGCGTAGAGAGCGCTCGACAGCTCGGGCGGTGCTGGTCTGGCCTGCTGTGTGTTGGTGATGGACTGGTCTGTCATGCGCAGCCTCTCAGTCCAGCGCGAGTTCGTAGAAATCGTGCGTGGCGCCACCGCCGCCGAACTCCGACTTGAATCGATAGAGCCCCGTATTGAGGCGTCGTCCCTCTTCTTCGTTCGAAATGCCAAAGTCGAAATATCGACGGCCTGTCGAGCCGGTTTGCGCAATGCAGTGCTCAAAAACGGCGTCCAGCGCGCAGCAGGCGTTGCCAGTCTCGCTGGACGCGATGTACTGCGCATGGCTGACGGCGGGGGAATTGAAAAGCAGCACGCCAGCTTCGACTTGCCCCGCCAGTTCGGCAACGACCAGGAGAATGTCGTCGGGAAAGCGCGCAGCCAGCAGGCGAATTTCATCCAGTGTGTGCACGGGCTGTGTGCCATGTCGGCTGCGCAGTGTTTCGCACAGCACGGCCCAGAAGGCTTCCAGCGATGTCATGTCCTGCCGCACCGTGACGCCTGCATTGCGCGCCTTGCGCAAGCTGCGCTGACGTCGTGCTGATGGCTCACGGCGGGCATCCACGGCAATGCAGCTCGACAGGTCGCGGCGATACAAGGTCGCACCCAGACGGACCAGGGCATATAGGTCGTCTTGTACCGGCCAGCGCTGGTAGATGGTCGGTACGGCCTTGTAGCGCAGCACGCGAAAACCGGCGGCTGCCAGATCCTTCGCCATGTCGGAAAGTAGCTGCAGCAGATCCTCGCCAAGCAGACTCCCGTCCTGGATCACTCCGCCGAAGCTCGCTCCCGGATGGCTGACGACACAGTCCGGCTGGTGCGGGAGGCGCGCTGCGGGCAGCGCTGCGCGCAGCGTGCCGGCTTCGTCTCGCGCGATGAGTGATTGATCCTCGAAGCGCTCTCCGTGATACGAGAGAAAGCGACGGGTGTGAAGCAGGTTGGCCATGGGGGCGCGTGCGCACAGAGACTCCCAGTCCGCCCGGTCGCGTTGCTCGTCGTAGCGGCAGACCGACAATTTCATTCCGGCTCCCGCAGGGCGACGCCGAAGCCGGTTTCGCCGAAGTTGTTGCCGTTGTAGAACAGCCACTCATTCGCTCCGTGCCTGATGACGGCGGAGTACATGATGGCTTCGCTATCCCAGCCTTCCGCTGATACGTCCAGCCCCAGTTGTTCGTCTTGGCGCTGCCAGCGGATGCCGTCAGCGGACTCAGCGTATCCGAGGCGATAGGACTGAAGCGCTATCTTGCGAGCCGAGTAATGCAGCTGGTAGCGGGCATCCTCCTTCACTACCCAGGGGCGCCCGAAGCCATGTTCGTCGGGGCCGGTCGCCAGCACGGTTTCTCCCTGATCGGGCCAGTGGATGCCGTCCTCCGACTCCAGGTATCGCAGCTCGTACACCGGCATCTGTTTTCCGCCCAGCAGCAGCCAACTGCTGCCTGCTACGTACCACATGCGGAATATGCCTTGCTCGCGCATAACAAATGGGCCGCCGCGAAAGTAACGCTCGGCAGGGCTGCGTTCGAGGATGGCCGTGGGTTTGATGCGAACAAAGTGTTCGCCATCCTCGCTGATGGCAGCGCCTGTCAAGAGGCGATACCGGATGTGCGTGCTGAGCTCAAAGCCGACGTAGTACATCATCAGGCGGCCGTCATCGAGGCGTACGACGCTGGTGCACAGGACGCCGTTGTCGTCGAATCCGCCGGGTTCGCCGATATCCAGGCTTGGGGTCTCGGACACGCGCAGCACGCGCAGTGGGTTTGCCGCGTCCACATCGACAAAGCCGACGCGGCTGATGTTGCCCGCATCGCGGAAAGACAGATAGATGCGCAGCCTGCCGTCGCCCATGTCGAAAGGCGTTGGCACCATCGCGTGCGAGTGCATCCAGGCTCTCGCAGGCTCACTGGATGGTACGAAGATCACGCCGAGTTTGCGCCAGCGCATCACGCCTCCGGCATCATTTGATGCGGCGGGACGCGACCAGCCGATGCCGGCCTGACCCGGCGCAGGCAGGCGATGGCTGGTGGGGCGGAGGCCGGACGAAGTGCGGGGTGTGTCATCCTGCAGGGCGATGAGCGCGAAGACTGGCGTCAAGAGTACGTTGCCAGCGTCTGCAGATAAGGCCTGATAACCTTGCCTTAGTGCATGCTTATCCCGTCATGGTCACTGAGGCTGAACGGCGCGGTGCTTACGGCCCGGATCGTCGCCTGGCATCAGTCATAGACTGTCGCCAGTGCAACGATCCTGGCGCCGGCGCCTGAGGTGTCCAGGGGTTTGTGCGAATCGATATCGGCGACGCCGTGCATGGTGTTGGCGTCGTATACGACGATGTCGCCCGATCGGGCGTTGGCTTCGGAATCCCGGAATTCGCCAGCCACCTCGACGAACGCGCCACCCGAGGTGTAATCCGTTCCTTTCTCGGTCATCAGCAAGACAAGCTGGATGTACTGCGCCGACACGTCCCGGACGTTGTCGATGGCGCGGGAGTCAATGTGTCGCGTCATGAACCCGCCCCCAGCAGGATAGATCTGCAGTCGTGTGCCGTTGAATTTCGGGGCGGGGAGATAGTCGTCCAGAAGTGGCTGCTCGCGCTGTGCAAGGGTGTCCCGCACCAGGATCAGGCTGGTGAACGTGTCACGAAGCCCCAGAACATCGGGCTCGCGCGTGGGGTTCATGATGGTCATCATCAGCCGGGCGATGCCGGACTGACTCTGACTTTGCGAGCCGATGGACCACTTCAGGCAGTTCCGGCGGATCTGTTCCGCGCTGACGCCGCTGCTGGGCAGCGCTTCCGTTTGGGAGATGTACTGGAGGATGGTCGGCAGGAATGCCCGGATACGGCTGCGGTCAAAGATGCCCCGGATCAATGCAAAGCCGTTTGCCTGAACCGTCTCGCGGATCGCCCCGGTCTGTTCTCTGAGGTGGCTGATGTCCTCGATCTGGAAGATGCAGGAGGGAGCCATGGTCGGTCTGGTGGTTACGCTGTGGTCAGCTTGAAGAACTCGCGCGCGCCGATGTCCGCTGGCGTCGGGCGATCGCCCTTGTATAGCGTGTTCTCCGGTGTGCTCTTGGCGATGGTGACGCCGAGGCCGATCCAGTTGTCGGCACCGATACTCACGTTATTGGCAATCGTCGCGTTGACGCCGATGAAGCTGTTGGCGCCGATCTCGCAGAAGCCGGAGACGACGGCGTGCGAGGCAATGAAGCAGTTCTCGTGGATCGTTGAGTGGTGACCAATGTGGTTGCCGCTCCACAACACGTTGTTGGCGCGGATTTTCACGTAGGGCTGGATGGTGTTGTCCTCGAAGATGAAGCAGTGCTCGCCGATCTCGACATTGCGCCAGATGAAGGAACGCGAGCTGACGTAGCTGGCGAGGGCATAGCCCTTGGCCTTGGCGGCGGCGGCGAGGCGCGTGCGCAGGCGGTTGAGCTGGGTGTAGGTGGCGGCGACGAATACCGAATGCCCGGCCGGCGCGTACTTGGTCTCGATGTCTTCGAAAGCCACGCAGGGCAGGCCGTGCAGGCTGTCCTGGCGCAGGTAAGGCGTCTCCACGCTGAAGGCGACCACTTCGTAGTCGCTATCGACGTCGAAGTATTCGTGGGCGATCTCGGCGAAGGCGCTGTCGCCGACGATGATGAGCTTCTTGTTTTTACTCATGATGGTTCCCGTATGACTGATGCAGGGGTCAGGGGCGCGTGATCAGGATGTCTTCGCGGCGGTTGGCCATGGGCAGGCGCGAATCCTGCGGGACGACGAAGGCATCGAAGCCCGCAGCGCGGCAGCGCCCCAGCACGCTCAGTACGACGGCGTCGTCGATGAGACCGGGCTCGCTGCGGTTGAAGTGCACTTCGGGCACCTCGTCGCGACCGGTGAATTGCTTGTGGTGTGCGATGCCGGTCTCACTCGCGAAGAAACGTTTGCGCCGGGAGATATTCGGTACGTCGCCGATCAGCATGCTGCCGCCCGGTGCGAGCAGGGCAAGGCTGGCGTCGAGGAAGGACCAGATGTTGCCCTCGGCAAACACGTACTGGAACACCGAGTAGCAGAGGATGGCGTTGACGCGGCCATGCAGGTCTTCGAGCAGGGGTGGGCAGTCGGGAAAGCGTGCGGCGACTTTCTCGACGCCTGTGCCATCGGGCAGCAGGCTCAGCATCTCGGCTGAATCCAGCAGTACCAGGCGGTGTTGTTGCGCGATGCACTGTGCGATGAGCTGGCGCGGCAGGTCGCTGCAGCCGGCGCCGATGTCGAGGATGACTTGCTGTGTGCCGCCAAGAGCGGGCAACTTGTGCTGGATGTCGGCGAAGATGTGTTCCTCGAAGCCCTTGCGATAGCTGTCGGGGAAGCCGATTTTCTCCCAGGTGCTGAGGCTCGCGTCGGCAGCCATCCGGCGGAAATCCTCGAAGCCCACCTTGCCGTAACGCGAGAGGTAGGCGGCGACGTTGTGACTGGGGGTGTCTGTGCTGCTCATGGTTTCACTGCCAGCTCGCGCAGCGCTGCGATGACAGGGGCCGGGTCGAGGCCTGGCCACATCGGCAAGCTGAGCACTTCGCGCGCGAGCGTCTCGGTTGCGGCCAGCGGCGGGCAGACGAGATCGCGATAGGCCCCTTGCTGATGCGAGGGAATGGGGTAGTGGATCAGGGTGGCGATGCCGCGTTCCTGCAGTGCGCGGGCGAGGGCGTCGCGTCGCGTGCTGCGGATGACGAAGAGGTGCCACACCGGTTCGACGAATTCGGGCACCTGCGGCAGTTGCAGGCCCGCCACACTGGCGAGTTCGCGCAGGTAGGTGTTGGCGACTTCACGGCGCTGCGCGTTGTGTGCATCGAGGTGACGCAGCTTGATGCGCAGCAGAGCCGCCTGCAACTCGTCGAGGCGCGTGTTGTACCCGGCAATGTCGTGCTGGTACTTGATGCGCGACCCGTAGTTGCGCAGCAGGCGGATTTCGTCGGCGAGTGCAGTGTCGCTGGTGGTGATGGCGCCGCCGTCGCCGAGCGCGCCGAGGTTCTTGGTCGGGTAGAAGCTGAAGGCGGCGGCGTCGCCGAGGCTGCCGCAGCGACGGCCCTTGTAGCGTGCGCCATGGGCCTGGGCGGCGTCTTCGATGAGCTTCAAGCCATGGCGGTCGGCGATGGCGCGCAGGGCATCCATGTCAGCCGGTTCGCCATAGAGGTGCACGGCGATGATGGCGCGCGTGGCGGGCGTGATGGCCGCCTCGACGCGTGCAGGGTCGATGTTGAAGCCACCTGCCGTCGATTCAACCGGCACGGGCGTTGCGCCGCTCTGCGTGACAGCCAGCCAGGTGGCGATGAAGGTGTGGGCGGGCACGATGACTTCGTCGCCTGCGCCGATGTGCATGGCGCGCAGGATCAGGTGCAGAGCATCGAGCCCGTTGCCCACGCCGAGGCAGTGCGCGGCGCCACAGAACTGTGCGAACTCGGCCTCGAAGCCCGCTACCTCATCGCCCAGAATGAAGTGCCCTTTGTGCAGTACGCGCGCAAACGTGGCCTGCATCTCGGCCGCGCAGGGGGCGTGCACTTCACTGAGGTCGAGGAATGCGGTGCTCATCTCTGCTGCGCTTTTACCGCAGTAAGGAAGTCGTCCTTGCTGCGGTAGTAGTCGGCTTCGTCATAGAAGTCGGAGGCGAGCACGAGGCAGACGGAGTTCGACGAGAAGTTGTCGAGCGTGCGCCAGGTCATCGGGCAGATGTAGATGCCGTTGTAGGAGCGGTTGAGGTGGTAGCGGCGCTCGCGGTCTCCATCATTGAGGACGACATCGAAGCTGCCCGACATGGCGATCATGAACTGATGCAGCTTGCCGTGTGCGTGACCGCCACGATCCGATCCGCCCGGCACGTCGTAGAGGTAATAGACACGCTTGATGTCGAACGGGATGTGTCGGGTACCTTCCACAAAGGTCAGATTGCCCCGCACGTCGTGGATCTTGGGAAGTTCGATGATGCGACAGTCGTCCAGAGCCATCCTGTTCCCCTTGCTACTCCCATTAGCCTGATCGGCGTGCGCCTCGGTCGCGCACCGCTTGCGGTCATCTTACGGGGCAGGGAGAAACGCTGATGGTTCGATATATCGGCGCTTCGCAGGCTATTTGTCTGGCTTTTCTCTGGCTTCTGCGGGTGGCGCCTACCACCAGTGCCAGGTTCTGTTGAAGGCAGCGAAAACTTCCTCAACCCTGCGCTCACCTTCTTCACCAAGCAGGCTGCGGTCCTCTGTCAGCGGGCGCAGGGCTTTGCCGTAGTTGTCGGAGTAAGTCGCGTCGGAGCGATCAAATTCAAAGAAGACCTTGCCGAAACCATGCCGCCCGACTGCGTAGCCAAGATAGCTTTCAAGTCGGGCGAACTCGTCCTCTTCTTTTCTGAGGACTCTCTCGAAATGAATGAAGTGCACGTCTCCCTTCCGGGCAAGAGAGGAGTGGGCAACGCACTGGTAGTAGCTGAAAGAGTGGGCAATGACTTCTTCGAGCGTCCGTGGGTTACCCAGCTTCTTGTTGACGCGCATGGAGGAGGCAACGACGTCTCTGGGGTCGCGAACGACACAGACCACCTTGAATCGCGGGAAGAAGAACTGCAGGCAGTCGAGATAGGTGCTTAATTCAGGGTCTTTGAGTATCAGGTGCGTGGCAGGTATGGAGACGAAATGACTGTGAGCGTTTCTCAGAAAGCCCTCGAGGGCGGGGCGATAGACATTGATCAGGTCGCCGGGCGTTTTGGCAAACGCTTCGAACCGGGCCTGGTCGGCGCCAGTGAGGATGTCCCTGAACTGCCGGATCAGTTGAGTGATGAACGAGCACTCGGGCAACATCGGGAAGGCTGTCGGACCCTCGGAGAGCAAGCTGCCGATCACAGTCGTGCCGCTGCGTGGGGCGCCGACGCAGAACGTGAGTTCGAAAGGGAGGTCAGGTTTCCTTTCCACGCTGGGCGCTTGTGGCAATGCCGTCTGGGCATTCAGAAACTGATGAATCGCTTGCGCATCGGCAGGGCGATTGGAGGCCTTGAATTCGTCAGCGAGGTTCCGGATCTCCTGGGTAATCCTGCTGTCCTGCTCAATGGCGATGCGCAGGAAATTCCAGGCTTCGTCGGCCATGCCTGCCAGTAGCGACAGCTTTCCGAGCTGGAGCAGGACAAGGGGATTCTCCGGTGACTCTTCAAGGGCTCGCACCAGATGCTCGTAGGCACGATCAAGCTGACCCGAGGCCATGAGCTTCGAACCTGCTTCAAGAGAGGAGTGCGTGGGCGGCATGGCGGAGCTTGCTGGCAGGGACCAGCCTCGGGATTCTTACCGAGCCAGTATATGCAGCCGGTCCCTGATGCCTTGGCTTGAATTGACGGTCAAAGCGCCCTTGATTCTTTCTCGCCAAGCGCGAGATGCACGGGGTCAGCCGAGCGCCTTGAACACTTCGCGTACCTTGGCCACGCGATCCTTCAGCGACTCTGAACTCAGCAGGGCCGTGAGCTTGTCCTGCCCGGCAAGCTTGTAGCGACGGTCTTTCTGGATGAGCTGGATGATCTTGATGGGTTCGATGGGCGGGTTGGGCTCGAAGTGGATGTTGATCTGGCGGCTGGCCGCGTCGATCTTGATGATGCCCAGCGGCTTGGCAAGCACGCGCAGGCGGTGCGTCTCCAGCAGGGCCTGGGTCTGTGGCGGCAGCTCGCCGAAGCGGTCGATGAGTTCTTCCTGCACATCCTGCAGTTCGTCAGCGCTCTCGCAGTTGGCGAGGCGCTTGTAGAGGGTGAGACGTTCCTGGATGTCGGCGCAGTAGGCGTCGGGCAGCAGGGCGGGGAAGTGCAGGTTGACTTCGGATGTGACGTCCAGCGGTTGTGCGAGGTCAGTCTTCTTGCCCGACTGCAGCGCCTTGACGGCGCGCTTGAGCATCTGCGTGTAGAGCGCGAAGCCGACTTCCTGGATGTCGCCCGACTGCGAGTCGCCCAGCACTTCGCCAGCGCCGCGGATCTCGAGGTCGTGCATGGCGAGGAAGAAGCCGGAGCCGAGGTCTTCCATCATGGTGATGGCTTCGAGGCGCTTCTGCGCGTTGGCGGTGGGCTTGGCGTTGGCATCGGTGAGCAGGTAGGCGTAGGCCTGGTGGTGCGAGCGCCCGACGCGGCCACGCAGCTGGTGCAACTGCGCGAGGCCGAAGCGGTCGGCGCGGTTGATGACGATGGTGTTGGCGGTGGGGATGTTGATGCCGGTCTCGATGATGGTCGTGCACAGCAGCAGGTTGGCGCGCTGCGAGGTGAAGTCCTTCATCACGCGTTCGAGTTCGCGCTCGGGCAACTGACCGTGACCGACGACGATGCGTGCTTCAGGCAGCAGCTCGGTGAGGGCCTCACGCATGTTCTCGATTGTCTCGACCTCGTTGTGCAGGAAGTAGACCTGACCGCCGCGCTTGAATTCCCGCAGCACGGCTTCGCGCACGATGCCTTTTGACCAGCTCTGTACGAAGGTCTTGATGGCAAGCCGCTTCTGCGGCGCGGTGGCGATGACGGAGAACTCGCGCAGGCCTTCCATGGCCATGCCCAGGGTGCGCGGGATCGGCGTGGCGGTGAGGGTGAGGATGTCGACCTCGGACCGCAATGCCTTCAGCGCCTCTTTCTGACGCACACCGAAGCGGTGCTCTTCGTCGATGATGACGAGGCCCAGTCGATTGAAGTTCACATCCTTCTGCAGCAGGCGGTGCGTGCCGATGAGGATGTCGACCTTGCCTTCGCCGAGCAACTTGATTGCCTCGGTCTGCTCGGCAGCGGTCTTGAAACGCGAAATCTCTGCCACCTTGACGGGCCAGTCGGCGAAGCGGTCGGCAAAGGTCTGGTAGTGCTGCTCGGCAAGCAGGGTCGTGGGGCACAGCACGGCGACCTGCTTGCCGTCGGCAATCGCGATGAAGGCGGCTCTCAATGCGACCTCGGTCTTGCCGAAGCCGACGTCGCCGCAGACGAGGCGGTCCATCGGGCGGCCGCTGCGCATGTCTTCGATGACGGCGTTGATGGCGGCGAGCTGGTCGGGCGTTTCCTCGAAGCCGAAGCCTTCGGCGAAAGCGTCGAGATCGTGCTGCTTGAAGTCGAACTTGTGGCCGGGGCGCGCGGCGCGCTGGGCGTAGAGCACCAGCAGTTCGGCTGCCGTGTCATGCACCTGCTGTGCGGCCTTGCGCTTGGCCTTCTCCCACTGGCCGCTGCCCAGCACGTGCAGGTGCACGGCCTCGGGGTCGGCGCCGGCGTAGCGCGTGATGACGTGCAGTTGTGAGACCGGCACGTAGAGCTTGGTGTCGTTGGCGTATTCGAGATGGAGGAACTCCATGTCGCCATCGCCGAGGTCCATGTGCACGAGGCCGAGATAGCGGCCGATGCCGTGGCTGACGTGCACGACCGGGTCGCCCTGCTTGAGCTCGGAGAGGTCCTTGAGCCAGCCTTCCACCGTGCTCTTGCGGCCATCGCGGCCACGATTGCGCGGGCGGGCCTGGGCGGCGTAGAGCTCGTTTTCGGTGAGGATGGCGATGTTCGCCGAGGGCAGCACGAAGCCGGCTCCGAGTGGCCCCGTGGAGAGCGCGAGCCTGGCGTCGGAGGCCAGGAAGCCGGCGAGGTCGCCGCTGGTTTCGGGCTTGAGGCCGTACTCGTTGAAGTACTCGTTGATGGTCTGCTGGCGGCCCGGCGATTCGGCGAGCACCAGCACACGCCAGGGAAAATTATTCAGCCAATGTTTAAGCTTGTGCAGCGGATCGGTGGCTTTGCGCTCGACGCCCAGTTCGGGGAGCGGGGCGGTTGTGCTCCCCTCTCCCACTTGCGGGGCGGAGGCGGGAATTCGAGCTGCATGCAGCTCGCCGCCAGAGCCGGCGGGCAATGCAGTGCTCGCCGTGGGGCGCGGAGCGGGGGTCAGGGGAGAGGGCTGCTTCGAGTCTTCCCTCTCCCGGTCCTTCGGACCACCCTCTCCCGCAAGCGGGAGAGGGGAGTTGCGGCCGTGCATCACCAGGCGCGGCAGATGCTTGGTCGCCACCCAGAACGCTTCAGCCGGCAGGAACAACTGGTCCGGCGCCAGCAGCGGCCGCGCGCGGTCGCCCGCCATCAGCCTGAAGCGGCTGTTGGCCTCATTCCAGAAGGCGTCGATGGCAGCCGGCACGTCGTGGTGTGTGACGAAAAGGATGTCCTTCGGCAGGTAGTCGAACAGCGTCGCCGTCTCCTCGAAGAACAGCGGCAGGTAGTACTCGATGCCGGGCGAGGCGACGCCGTTGGAGACGTCCTTGTAGATGATGGACTTGGTGGGGTCGCCCTCGAAAGCCTCGCGAAAGCGCTGACGGAAGCTGGTGCGCGCCTTGTCGTCGAGCGGGAATTCGCGCGCCGGCAGCAGGCGGATCTCGGGCACGGGGAACAGCGTGCGCTGCGAATCCGGGTCGAAGGTGCGGATCGTGTCGATCTCGTCGTCGAAGAGGTCAATGCGATAGGGCTGCACCGTGCCCATGGGGAACAGGTCGATGATGCCGCCGCGTACCGAGAACTCGCCGGGACGCACGACCTGGGTGACGTGGTCATAACCGGCCAGCACCATCTGGGCGCGCAAGGCGTCGAGGTCGAGTTTTTCTTTCTGCTTGAGGAAGAAGGTGTAGGCGGCCAGATATGCGGGCGGCGCCATGCGGTAGAGCGTTGTGGAGGCGGGCACCAGGGTGATGTCCGATTCGCCCTTCTGGATTGCGTGGAGCGTTGCCAGTCGTTCCGAGATGAGGTCCTGGTGCGGCGAGAAGTTGTCGTAGGGCAAGGTCTCCCAGTCCGGCAGCAGGTTGCAGCGCAGCTCGGGCGCGAACCAGGCGATTTCTTCCTTGAGGCGCTGCGCATCCAGCGGGTTGGCCGTCACCACCAGCAGGCGCTGGCCGCTGGCGGCGATCTGGGCGAGCGCGGCTGCATCACTCGAACCATGCAGGAGTGGCAGGTCAAGGCGCAGGCCGGGCTTGGGGAACTGGAGCTTGGCGAGGGGCTGGAGCAGGGTAGTCATGTTCTGGCGCTACAAAAAAGCAAAACGCCGCGCCGAGGCCAAGCCCGGGTGCGGTGGAGGCGCGATTATAAAGCCCGCACAGCGCGCTAAATCGCCGGTGTACATCGAGAAGCCGCAGCTGGAGCGCTAAGCTTTGGATGATTCCGGCCTGTGGCCTGAGGGGCGCGATCACACTGCGGTCACAGAAGTGCGTAACATTAGGCAGAACGGCATACAAAGGTTCACAGATCCGCGGTCAAGGTGGACTGCGCCTTGCATAGCGAAACTTGTATTTGTCGTCTTTGACGCATTTGATGACCAGGCGGTGTCATGGCAGCAGCACTTTACCGAATCGTTTTCACAGGTCGCATTCGCGATGGATTGACGCTGGAGTCGGTCCGTCAGGCTGTCACCTCGCGGCTCAGTGCCAGCTCGATGCAGGTGGAGCGCATCTTTTCCGGCCGCAAGGTGGTGCTCAAGACCGGTCTGGAGCAGGAGCCGGCACGGACTTATGCCAGCCGGCTGGAGCGGCTGGGTATGGTGGTGACGGTTGAGCCGGTGCCCGAGGCGTCGGCCGTTGCATCCGCCGGAGTGCCCCAGCCCGCCCCCGCGGTGGTCGTGCCGGGCAAGGCCAGTGGTGCCCCCGGGACGGCAGAAGAAACCTGGCTGACCAGCTCGGGCTTCGCGGATCTGGCGCGGACGCAGATCAACCTGGCACGCGCCGAGGCTTTGCTGAGTGGCCATGGCGGCGCTGCGCCAATGGCGGAGCCGCCCATCGTGACTGCGCCGGTCGATGTGTCGTTGCCAACGCTGATCCTGCCTGTCACAGACCCCGTCATGAAAGTGGCCGCCCCGGGGGAAGAGCCGCCCGCAGTGATCGAAGACATCCCGCCCAAGGTGGTCAAGCTGGCTCCGACCCAGCTTGTCTCGCCTACACCGGCAACCCAGCCGGGGCCATCGTATGCGGACAACCACATCCACCTGAGCGGCACGTTTCGATGCAATCACTGCGATGCGCTGCACCAGTTTGAAGCGACGGTTCAGATCCGCCTGGCTGATCTGCACCCGCCGCGCCAGGGTATGGCGTCCGGCTAGGTAGCGCTCTGTACGGCTCATTCAGGTTCGAACGCGGACGCAATGTCATTCACCTGACTCTGAGCGGCGCCAATCAGGTCGTGCGGACAGCCTCATTGCGGCAAGAGTGGTTGCGCGAGCAGGGCTTTGCGCGTGGTTCAGACCCTGTCAGTGATTGAGGTCTTCGCGCCCGAGGTCGATTTCTGCCGCTGGGTTGATGATCTTTGCCAGTTCCAGGTACATATTCTTCAGGCTGTAGAGCAGCATGATGCCGCCTGTGATGGGCATGCAGGCGTAGAGCCATTTCCTGGACATGGCGAAGGCGGTGGTCTGCTCCTCGGTCTTCATCGTGAGTTCCAGTGCGTACCAGAAGAAGATCGCGATGAAGGCGAGCGAACACAGCTCCACCAGCAGGCGATAAACGAAGCGGGCACGCACGCTGGGGATGTGCTTCGAAATCCAGTCACCCACGCTGAAGTGGCTGTGTGTGACCCACACGGCGGCGGCGCCGTAGAAGATCAGCGCGCCATAGAGCAGTTCAAGGATCTCGTCGAACCAATGCATGGACATCAGCGGCACGAAGCGCATGACGATGTTGAGCGTGAGAATCAGCGTGATCGCGATGAACAGCACGATGCAGATCCATTCGAGGGTCTTCTTGAGTGCGTGATCGAAGCGTGAGAGCAGATGAAGCATTTGCATTTCCTTGTGTAGGGTGCGCACTGCGCACCATGTCAAATCAGTTGGCCATCAGGCGTGGCAGCCACAGCGCGATATCCGGCATAAAGGCGCACAGCACGGTAACGACGAAGATCGCAACGAGATAGGGCACGCATTCCAGCGACAGTCGCCAGATGCCCACTTTTGCGAAGCTCTCGACGGCGAACAGGCACATGCCCACCGGTGGTGTGAGGTTGCCGATCATGATCAGCAGGGTCATCACGACGCCGAAGTTCACCATGTCGATGCCGTACAACGGGCACAGCTTCATGAAGATGGGCAGTGTGATGAGGAAGATGGCATTGCCGTCGAGGAAGCAACCCAGCACGAGGATGATGGCGATGACAATCCACAGGAAGCCGGCCGGCGTTGCGCCCATGGATGCGAGCTGGCTGATCAGCACGTCGGGTATGCGCTCGAAAATCGTGAACCAGCCAAAGAAGTTGGCCGTGGCAATGATGAACATCAGGCCGCAGGTCTGCTTGAGCGAAGCGAACAGGATGGGCGGCAGGTCGCCCCATTTGAGGTCGCGATAGGCGAAGCCCAGCACCAGCGCGTAGAGCGTGGCAATCACCGAGGCCTCAGTGGGCGTGAAGAAACCGGTGGTGATGCCCCCGATGATGATGACGGGCGCCATCAGCGGCCAGAAGGCAGCCTTGAAGCTGACCCAGATTTCAACGAGGCTGGCGCGCGGGTCACGCGGCAACCCACGCGGGCCAGCCATCAGGAAGATGCCGAGCATCATCGCCACGCCCATCAGCGCACCGGGTACCGCCCCCGCGAGAAACAGCTGCGTTACCGACACCGAGGTGATGGCGCCATACAGCACGAAGGGAATCGACGGCGGAATCACCGGTCCGATGGTCGAAGCGCCTGCGACGATGGCAGCCGAGATGGTCGGCTTGTAGCCGGCGTCGACCATCGCGCGATGCTGTATCTGGCCGAGCCCTGCGGCATCAGCGACAGCCGAGCCGGACATGCCGGAGAAGATCATCGATGACACCACGCTGACCTGACCGAGCCCGCCGGGCACGTGACCCACCAGTGCGCGGGCGAAGCGGAAGATGCGCGTCGTGGTGCCGCCAGTGTTCATGAGGTTACCGGCGAGGATGAAGAAGGGGATCGCCAGCAGCGTGAAACCGGTCGTGCCCGAGTACATGCGTTGCGGCAGCATGACGAGGAAATTACCCTGGCCCATGCTGACGAAAAAGATGACCGCGGTGAGCCCGATGGCTACGGCGATGGGCACGTCGATCATGAGCAGCAGCAAGAGGGTGGTGAAGATCAGTAGGGTCAGCATGTCTGAATGATGGGTAGCCAGGATGCAGCGGGGCGGAATCCGGGGTGGTCATGGAACAGCGAACCCCCGGACTCGCGGCCTTCGGCCTTCATCCGGGTTATGCGTTGGTCAGATGAAAAGCGCCCGCCGTGGTGGCGGGCGTTGCAGCACGAGTTGGCTTACTTGCTGTTCTTTTCCACCATGCCCATGAACTTCGTGAAGTTGTCCGGGCCGACCTTGGCCTTGACCTTTTCCCATGCCGGGCCCATGGCAGCTTTCCAGACACCCAGGTCCGGACGGCTCACGACGATGCCTTTGGTGGTTTCGAGATCCTTGAGTTGCGTGCTCTCGTCATCGCGTACCGTCTTGCGGGCGTACTTGGCGGCGATGGCGGATTCCTCGGCGACGATCTTCTGCTGAGCGGGCGTGAGTTTCGCCCAGCTGTTCTTGTTCACCACGTGCACCATGGAGCTGTAGGTGTAGTTGAGGATGGTCATGTACTTCTGTGTCTCGTAGAGCTTGAGCGCGTAGATCGTGCCGACCGGGTTCTCCTGTCCATCGACCACACCTTGTTTCATGGCCATCACCAGTTCGGGGAAGGCGATGGTGACAGCATTACCACCAGCGGCCTCGACGAAGGCCTGGTAGGCGAAGGCCGGTGGGGTGCGGATTTTCATGCCCTTCATGTCGGCGGGCACCATTACCGACTTCTTGGAATTGGTGAGTTGGCGGAAGCCCCATTCCCAGTCTGAGAGATGCACGAGGCCTTTCTTCGCCAGTTCGGGCTCGGCCCAGGTCTTGAAGTCGCCGTCGATGATCTTGTCGGCCATCGCGTAATCCTTGAAAGCGAAGGGCGTGCTGATCACGTCATAGAAGGGGAAGTGCTTGGCGAGTTGGTCCTGGCCCGAGAGGCTCATGTCGACCGCCCCCAGCATCACCTGCTCGAGCACTTCGGGCGGGCTGCCCAGTGCGTTGTTGCCGAATACGTTGATCTTCACCTCACCATTGGTGCGCTTCTCCACGTTGGCCTTGAACTGCAGTGCGGCGACGGCATTGGGCGTGCCGTCGGCGGCGAAGTGGCCGAGCTTGAGTTCAACG
Organism: Viridibacterium curvum; assembly: GCF_039544165.1. Classification (NCBI taxonomy): domain Bacteria; kingdom Pseudomonadati; phylum Pseudomonadota; class Betaproteobacteria; order Rhodocyclales; family Rhodocyclaceae; genus Viridibacterium; species Viridibacterium curvum. The sequence continues at coordinate 24,803 of NZ_BAABLD010000017.1, read as the reverse complement.
GCAGCGAACACCTGTGAGGAGAGGAACAGGGCCGACAGCAGCAGGGAGGATTTCAACAGCGTGCGATTCATGAGACTTCCTTTCCGGGACAAGCGATCAAGGGGGTCATGCGGATCAAGCGGCCAAGGCTGAAGCGGTGAGCCGGCGGCGTTGCCGGGCGTCGGAGCGCAAGGATAGGGGCTCGCGGTGCCCCGTCCTACTCAGGGTTTCCCCGCTGGACTAGCCACGCGGGGTATGCCTTCTTCATGGCGCTGCGAGGCTGCCACGCCCTGCTTGCAGCTTGCTGACGGCAGCACGGACAATCCGCCTGACGGCCTTGCCGGCGCGCGGCTGGAGAGCGTCGAACCTTTGCCGTTCCCCTCCTGTCGAAGTGCCGGGTGTGCGCTGTGCGTGCGTCCCCTCTGCCTTGTTACCTGCTCCCGGATTGAAGCTGCACATGTTCCATCTGCGTCTTGCCCTGACCATGCTGTCGCGCGACCTGCGTGCCGGCGAACTGACCATGCTGGGTGTTGCTCTGTTGATTGCCGTCGCGAGTCTGACAAGCGTCGGTTTCTTCGCCGATCGCGTGCAGGGCCAGTTGTCGCGTGACGCGACGCAGCTGATGGGCGGTGACCTTCTGGTGTCGGGTGACGCGCCATTGCCTCCGGAATTCGAGGCCGAGGCCAGGCGTCTGGGTTTGCGTGTGGCGAACACGACGAACTTCTCCAGCATGGTGAGTACCGACGACATGGCGCAGTTGTCGGCGGTGAAGTCGGTCGAGGCGGGTTACCCATTGCGCGGCAGCCTGAGGATTGCGCAAACCATGGGTGAGGCGGGGGTCGAGGCGGGACGCATCCCGGAACCGGGCGAGGCCTTCGTCGAAGAGCGTCTGCTGTCGGCCCTGCAGCGCAAGGTGGGCGAGACGCTGCAGCTGGGCAACAGTAGCTTCCGCATCGGAGGGCTCATTACTTTCGAGTCTGATCGCGGCACCAATTTCTTCAGCTTCATTCCGCGCATCATGATCAACGCGGCCGATCTGCAGGCGACAGGCTTGGTGCAGGAGGGGAGCCGCATTCGCTATCGCCTCACGGTTGCGGGTGAGCGTGCCCCGATTGCCGCCTTCGCAGCCTGGCTCAAGCCGCAGATCAAGGCCGGCCAGCAGCTGGAGAGCATCGACAACGCGCGGCCCGAGATCCGCGGCAACCTCGATCGCATCCAGCGTTTCCTGCAGCTCGCGGCGATGCTGTCAGTGGTGCTGGCGGGCGTGGCTATCGGCCTGTCGGCGCGGCGGTATCTGCAACGCCATCTGAATGGTTGTGCGGCGATGCGCTGCTTCGGTGCGACGCGTTCGCAATTGCTGGGGCTTTTCCTCGGTGAGTTCGCCCTGTTTGGGTTGTTGATGGCGGCCGTCGGTTGCGCGTTGGGCTATGCGCTGCAAGAGGGTATTGCCGCGCTTGCTGGCGGATTCTTCAAGACCAGCCTGCCCGCGCCAGGCTTGCTGCCGGTGTTGCATGGTTTGATCGTCGGTGTGGTGCTGATGGTCGGCTTCGTCGCCCCGCAGTTGCTGCACATGACGCGAGTGCCGCCGGTGCATGTGCTGCGGCGTGACTGGGGTGGCTTGCAAGGCAGCGTGGTCGGTGCCTGGGTGGCTGGTGCGCTGGCACTGCTGGGCTTGTTCCTGTGGGTGGCGGGTGACATCAAGCTCGGCGCCTGGTCGGCGCTGGGCTTTGCGGTGGCGTGTGGTGTATTCGCACTCGTTGCGCGGCTGGTACTGGGGGCTCTTGCGAGCTTGCGTCATCGCGGCACGGCCAGCTGGGGACTGCGTTACGGGTTGGCTGCAATGCATCGTCGCCTCGGTGCGAGCATGGTGCAGACGGTGGCGTTGGGGCTGGGCTTGATGGCGATGCTATTGCTGGGAATCGTTACTGGCGATCTCATGAGTGGCTGGCAGAAGGGCCTGCGCGACGATGCGCCGAATCACTTCGTACTCAACCTGCAGTCCGACCAGAAGACGGCGTTCCAACAGTTCTTTCGCGAACGTAATTTGCCGGCCGTGGAGTTGCTGCCCATGGTGCGCGGCCGCCTTGTCGAGCTGCGCGGGAAGGCCGTGCGCCCCGACGATTACGAACAGGATCGCGCGCGCAATCTGGCCGATCGTGAATTCAACCTGTCTTACGGTAGCGCGATGCAGGAGGGCAACCGCATCGTCGCTGGGCGCTGGCATGGCGAGGCCAAGGCGCCGGAGTTCTCGATGGAAGAGGGCGTGGGCAAGACCCTTGGTGTGAAGCTTGGCGACGAGGTTGTGTTCGAGATTGGCGGACAGCGCGTCAAAGGGCGTGTGACAAGCATCCGCAAGCTGGACTGGGACTCGATGCGCGTGAACTTCTTCTTCAGCGCCGCGCCGGGCCTGCTTGAAGACAAGCCGACTTCGTGGATCACGAGCTTCCGATTGCCGCCTGGCCATAGTGCCGACCTCAATGCGCTGGTGGCCGCCTTTCCCAATATTTCGGTCATCGACGTCGGTGCCGTACTTGCGCAGGTGAAGGATCTTTCCGGCAAGCTGATCGCCGTTGTGCAGTTCGTCTTCGGCTTTGCGCTGCTCGCCGGTGCCGTGGTCCTGTTCGCTGCGCTGCGCGCCACGCACGATGAACGCATGCACGAGATTTCCGTGCTGCGGACCTTGGGCGCCCGCAATCGCCAGCTGCGTTCGGCGATGTTGTGGGAGTTCATCGTGCTGGGCGGACTGTCAGCTTTGCTCGCGAGCGTCGGAGCGCTGGCAACTGGCTACGTGCTGGCAACCAGGGTATTCGACATCATCTACACCCCCGACTGGCTGGCACTGCTGGGCTACCTGCTCGCTGCAGTGATTGCAGTCGTGGCCTGTGGCTGGCTGGGCGTGCGCAGCCTGCTGCAGCGGACGGTGGTGGATAGCCTGCGCGCGACGGCATGATGGACGCCGGTGGGATGCGTTAGGCTTGTGATCCTGGACCCTGACGACCATTGACCCACATGGATAGTATTTTTGTCGCACTCGCCCGTGCCGCGCGCAGTCTGACGCGCGGCCACATTCTCTGGCATTTGTTGTGGCCGACCCTGCTGGCCTTTGCAATCTGGATCGCTGTCGGCATAGCGCTGTGGAGTGAGAGTGCTGCCTTGCTGCTCGATTACGTGCAGGCCTGGCCGGCGGTAGGTAAGTGGTTTGCCGATGGTTCGGCTCTTGCCCTGGCGCTTGGCGCGGCGGCGCATCTGCTGCTGGTGCTGTTGTTCCTGCCGTTGTCCCTGATCACGGCGACCGTGCTGATCTCGGTGTTCGCCGTGCCCTTGATGCTTGATCGTGTGGCGGCGAGCGATTACCCGGATCTCGCGCGTCGTAACGGTGGCAGCCAGATCGGCAGCATCACGAACGCCATCCTCTCGCTGGTGATCTTCATCGTGCTGGCCTTGCTGAGCTTGCCGCTATGGCTGATCCCCGGCATGGGGTTGGTGCTATCGGTCGCTTTGGGAGCCTGGCTCAATCAGCGTTGTTATCGTTACGACGCGTTGATGCAGCATGCTGACGTGCGTGAGCTGAGCGAGTTACCGCGTCGTCATCGCGGCAAACTTTGGTTGCTAGGCATCGGGGCAGGTGTGCTGGTGTATGTTCCCTTCCTGAATTTCTTTGTGCCCGCCATCACCGGGCTGGCTTTCGTGCACTACCTGCTGCAGGCATTACGCGAAGCGCGCAAGACCGAACACATCATTGACGTGAATTGAGCGTCTGAGAGGAAAAGGGGCCAAGCATGGGCATCGGCGTACTGATCATCGGTGACGAAATCCTTTCCGGACGTCGCAGCGACAAACACCTGGTCAAAGCCATCGAGCTGCTGTCAGCGCGTGGCATGGCCTTGGACTGGGCGCGCTACTGCGGTGACGACAGGGCACGTCTGGTCGAGACGCTGCAGCAGAGTTTCGCAACAGGTGACCTGGTGTTCTCGTTTGGTGGCATCGGGGCGACGCCTGACGATCACACGCGTCAGGCTGCAGCTGCGGCGTTGGGGCTGGAGATCGCCTTGCATCCGGAGGCGGCAGCGCTGATTCGCGCGGCCATCCTCGAGCGCCGTGGCGTCGAGGCTAACGCCATGCAGCTGGCCATGGGCGAGTTCCCGCTGGGCAGTACCATCATTCCGAATCCTTTCAATCAGATTCCGGGCTTCGCGATCCGCGAGCATTGGTTCCTGCCAGGTTTTCCGCAGATGTCCTGGCCGATGATGGAGTGGGTGCTCGATACGCATTACGCGCACCTGCATCACGCGCGTTCGTGGGCTGAATCGTCGATCGCCGTGCTCGACACCAATGAGAGCTCGTTGATCGAGTTGATGCGTGATCTGGAGTCGCGCTTTGGCGTGACGGTTTTCAGCCTGCCCAACCTGGGGGGCGAGGGCGTACCACGTCACATCGATCTGGGTGCCAAAGGGGAACCTGAGGCTGTCGAGGCGGCGATGGCTGCCATGAGGGCTGCGTTGTCGACGCGCGGCGCGCCATGGTGTGAGTTGCACGCCCTGCCGAGTGCTGACTGATCAGATGGTGTCTCGCTGCTTGCCGTTGAAATGAAAAGGCCGCCAGCTTTCGCTGGCGGCCTTTTGCCAAGGAGGCTGGAGTCAGGGACTCAGGCGGCCTTCTTGCTCTTGGGAGCGCTGGCGCCGACTGCCTTGACGGTTGCATCGGTCGCGGCAGCCACGTTGGCTTCGGCGATTTCTGCAACTTGCTTGGCAGCCTTGCTCATGCTGTCGTAAGCCGAGTTAGCGGCAGCGATAGCCGACTTGACGGCAGCCACGGCCACGTCGGAACCCGCGGGAGCCGACTTCGCAGCCTTGTCCAGCGCCGAAGCGATGGCCTTGTTCAGTTCGCTGGCTTGATCTTCAACGATCTTCGACAGCTGACCTTGGGCTTCCGTGGAGATCTCGTAAACGCTGCGCGCGTAGGCAACGGCCTTCTCAACGCTGGGGCGAGCCAGGGTGGCTTGCAGGTTGGCGAATTCCTGAACGTCCTTCACTGCCAGGATTGCCTTGGTGTTGGCGACGCCGTCTTCCAGCGCTGCACGCGCGGTGTTCAGGTTCAGGGCAGCCAGACGTTCGACGCTGACGAAAGCCGTATTGGCGACAGTCAGCAGGGCTTCGACGGCTGCTTTGTTGGCTGCTGCGAATTGTTCGGGGGTAGCAAACATGTTTAATCTCCTCAAATGCGTGGTTGATGACGCTACGGCAACGGACGGATACGGCGTTGGCGCTACCGGAGAGACTTTGTTGCGCCGCACAATTCAAATTCTAGACAAGAAAATTTTGCTGTCAAGAACTTTTTGTGCGGCGCACACAAAACGACAAAATCGTTAAAACCCGTTCTGCATCAGGCGGATGCGGGGTGGATGCTGCGCTGCAACTATGTCACGGAGATGACGGACAGGCAAGCCCGTTGCGGGCCTGCGGGTTGCGTTGCGTCAAGGCTTGGAGGATTGCTGGCGACGCTCGCAGGCTACATTGATCGGTGCGGCTGCCGGAACGGACGCGGCGCCATCGCCGCGTCCAGGCACAATGATTTCGATCTGCTGGTTGGAACCGTCCTTGCTCTTGGAGGCCTGGTAGGTTTCGCTGTAACCGTTGTATTCAATGTAGTCGGCACAGGCTTCGTCACCGCGGCCCATCTTCACCCAGGCGCGACGGATCAGTTTGGCGATCTCGGTCTTTGTGTCGTATTCGACGCGCTCACCTTCGGCGTAGATCATTTCGTCCTTACCCTCGCGTTTCTGCTGGATACGCACGACGCCGGTCTTGCTGGTGGCAACAGCCCGTTCGAAACCGTCAGTGCCCTGCGTAATGACGGCCTTGTCAGCAAGGATCAGCATGGTGCCCTGGCTGATACGTACGTTGCCCTCCAGCGTCAGTACTTTGGCGCTGTCGTCAGAGAGCTTGTAGTCGGCGAGGATGCGCAGAGGCTTGGTGCGGTCGGCTCGTTCAGCGTGGCTGAATCCGACGTGCAGGGTGAGCCCGGCGGCGAGGACGGCGAGGCTCAATTGGCGGAGGGCAGGACGCAGGTTCAGGCGCATTGTTATTTGAAGTCCTATCGGGATTTTTCGCTGTCTTTTGGACGCTCGATGGTAGCGTCGAGTTGCCAGACCTTGAGAAGTCCGGTGATGTTATTCCATTCGGCCCCGACACCATTCATCTGCATGCGCCCTTGGGTAACGGCAAGCGGCGCTGAGGTGTACGCGAATTCTTCGCGCGGCAGGACGTTGAGAATTTCTGTCTGCAAGATGGTGGCGGGTTTGCCGGCGCGGCTGCCGTCGCGCTCACCGCGAACCTTGCCCTTGATCTCGACGAGCTCGCCGCGTTTGGTGACGTGGGCGGTTTCGCCGCTCAGCACGCTGGTGCGGCTGGAGTTTTCGCCCACGAAACTGAGCACCGGTTTCTGGATGTCCGCCGAGTCATCGACGGGGAAGTGTTCCATGTGCGTCCCTTCGAGGCTGGCGCCGAGATCGCCCGTGGTCTTGTAACGACTGATGCGGAAGTTCTCGACGATGGCATCGGGCGCCGTGCGAGCCTTGCTTGCGCCAGCCACGCCTTGCAGGCTGACCGTGCGCTCCAGCCACCAGGTTGCCAGTGCGAGCATGGCGGCTACGATCAGGGGAAAGGCGGGGGCGAGGCGGCGCACGGTATTCAGCTTTCGAGGTAACGGGAGTGCATGGCGTCCAGCTTGCCTTGTGCTGCGAGGATGAAGTCGCACAGTTCGCGCACAGCGCCCTTGCCGCCGCCGAAGCGCGAGACGAAGTCGACATGCTCACGCACGAAGGCATGGCCATCGGCCACCGTGGCAGAGAAGCCGCAGTCCTTGAGGATGGGCAGGTCGACCACGTCGTCACCCATGTAACCAGACTCGTCAGCCGGGATTCCCAGCTTGGCACGCAGCTCTCGCATCACGCTGCGCTTGTCTTCAACGCCCTGGAAGAGGTGGGCGATGCCGAGGTTGGCCGCACGCAGTTCGACCATGCGGGATCGGCGGCCGGTGATGATGGCGACCTCGATGCCGCCGTCGCGCAGCATCTTGAGGCCGTGTCCGTCAAGGCTGGAGAAGGCCTTCATCTCATCGCCGTTGGGTGTAAAGAACAGGGTGCCGTCGGTGAGTACGCCGTCCACGTCAAAGGCCATCAGGCGCAGGTGTGCCACTTTTTGTCGGGCTGGCATCAGATGACCTTGGCTTTCATCAGGTCTTGCGTATTGAGGGCGCCAACCAGGATGCCGTCGCTATCGGTAACCAGCAGGCGTGTGATCGAGAGTTGTTCCATCAGGCTGGCAGCTTCAGCCGCCAGGGCTTCGGGGCCGATGCAGCGCGGGCTGTGATTCATCACGTCCGCAATGCTCAGACCACTGATGTTGCCCGTGCGTTCCAGCAAGCGGCGCAGGTCGCCATCGGTGAAGACACCCAGCAGCTTGCAATGATCGTCGCACACGGCTGTCATGCCCATGCCTTTGCGCGAGATCTCCAGCAGGGCATCGGCAAAGCTGGCGTCGGGCGACACCATGGGAACGGTTTCACCTTTGCGCATCACGTCGCGCACATGGGTCAGCAGGCGGCGGCCCAGTGCGCCACCGGGGTGGGAGCGGGCGAAGTCTTCCGGGCCGAAACCGCGCGCATCGAGCAGGGCGACCGCCAGTGCGTCACCCATGGCGAGCGCCGCCGTGGTGCTGGCGGTGGGGGCGAGGTTGAGCGGGCAGGCTTCTTCGGCCACGCCCACGTTGAGGTGCACGTCGGCGAGCTGGGCCAGCGGTGATTCGTCGCGGCCCGTCATGGCGATCAGGCGGGCTCCCATGCGCTTGACGAAGGGCGCGATGGTCAGCAGCTCTTCGGCGTTGCCGGAGTTGGAGAGGGCAATTACGACGTCATCGGGCTGAATCATGCCCAGATCGCCGTGCGCGGCCTCGGCCGGGTGCACAAAGTAGGCGGGCGTGCCGGTGCTTGCCAGGGTGGCGGCGATCTTGCGCGCGATGTGGCCGGACTTGCCGACGCCACTGACGATTACGCGCCCCGGGCTCTTGAGGATCAGCTGCAGGGCAGCGAGGAAGCGCTCGTCAATGCGATCACGCAACGCCGTGACAGCGGCGGCCTCAATGGCGAGGACGTTGCGAGCGCGTTCGAGCAACAGGGATACGTCGGGTCGTTTGGTCGGGGTCAAATCCATCACCGCTTCTGACGTGGCATGCGTCGTGTGTCGGCCTGCTGTGGGACTGCGGGCCGCATCGGTTAAACTGCGCGGAGACCGGCGCGGGAGCTCGCTGCCGAGATGTCCGGTCAGGCGGCGACAGATACTGGAAAGCTTGTACAAAACGGGTAGCGCCGGTTGCCGCACTGCCACAACAGTATACCAAACACCCTAAGCAGCCTCCGGGGGGGCGTACCGACACCATGCACCACGCGCTGGAATTGATCCTGCTGATGCTGGCTGCAGCCGTCGGCATGGTGGCCCTGTTCCGCTGGTTCCACCTGCCTTCGGTGCTGGGCTACCTGACCATGGGTGCCGTGCTGGGTCCCCATGCTGCCGGATTGGTGCCTGACACGGCGCAGGCGCACTACCTCGCCGAGTTCGGTGTGGTGTTCCTCATGTTCACCATCGGCCTCGAGTTTTCGCTGGGCCGTTTGTTCGCGATGAAGCGCCTGGTGTTCGGATTAGGCAGCATCCAGGTCGGGGGAACCATCGTGCTGGGTACGCTGGCCGGCCTGCTGTGCGGACTGGGTTTCCTCGCCAGCTTTGCGTTGGCTTCAGCGCTCACCATGTCTTCGACGGCAGTCTTGTCGAAACTGCTGGTTGACCGCTTGCAGCTGGATACACCGCATGGTCGTGAAGTGCTGGGGGTGCTGCTGTTCCAGGACGTGGCCGTGGTGCCCTTGTTGATCCTCATCCCTGCATTCAGCCGGCCAGCGGCCGAACTGCCGACCGTACTGGCGCTCGCCTTCGTCAAGGCCGCTGTGGTGCTGTTCGTACTGCTCTACGTTGGTCACCGCCTCATGCGTCCGTGGTTCCACTGGGTGGCGCAACGCAAGTCGTCAGAGCTTTTCATGCTCAACATCCTGTTCGTGACCCTGGGTCTGGCCTGGGTGACGGAGAAGGCTGGCCTGTCGATGGCGCTGGGGGCCTTCCTGGCGGGAATGCTGATTTCGGAAACCGAGTTCCGCTACCAGGTGGAAGAGGACATCAAGCCTTTCCGTGATGTGTTGCTGGGCTTTTTCATGGTCACGGTGGGGATGTTCCTTGATGTGGGCGTCATCCTTGAGAATGTGCTGCTGGTGGTCGCCGTGCTGGCGGGCATCCTGCTGCTCAAATTCGGCGTGCTGCTGTGCGCATCGCGCTTGTTGAAGTCCAGCACAGGGACGGCCATGCGCACGGCCATGTGGCTGTGCGGCGGCGGCGAATTCGGCTTCGTATTGCTCACGCTGGCCAGCGACATGGATCTGGGCAGTGCGCGCGCGCTGCAGGTGACGGTCGCGGCTTTGGTGTTATCGATGCTGCTGACGCCCCTGATCGTGCAGTTCAGTGACCGCATCGTGCTGCGTTTCGTCGCATCCGAATGGTTGCTGCGCTCGATGGAGCTGACGCGTGTGGCAGCACAGTCGATCGCGACCGAGAAGCACGTGATCATCTGTGGCTATGGCCGCAGTGGGCAGTACCTGGCACGCTTCCTTGATCAGGAGGGACTGAGCTACGTCGCGCTGGACCTTGACCCGGACCGGGTGCGCAGTGCTGCAGCGGCTGGCGAGACGGTCGTCTTCGGTGACAGCTCGCGGCGCGAGACCCTGATGGCTGCAGGCCTTATGCGCGCCAGCGCCGTGGTGGTGTCGTTCAACGATGTGCAGGCAACCTTGCGTGTGCTGCACAACGTCCAGGCCGTGCGGCCCGAGGTGCCTGTCGTCGCGCGTGCGGCCGATGAGAATGACCTCGAACGCCTGATGGATGCCGGTGCAGTCGAGGTCGTACCCGAGATGCTGGAGACCTCAATCATGCTCGCCAGCCACGTGCTGGCCTTGGCGGGCATGCCGCTGTCGCGCGTCATCCGCAGCGTGCGCGACATCCGCAACCAGCGCTATTCGGTGATGCGCGGCTTCTTCCACGGTGCGTCCGACGCAGCCGACCGGCCCGATGCGATGCAGGAACGCCTGCACTCCATCAGCCTGCAACCGGGCGCCTGGGCTATCGGCCACAGCATTGCTGACCTTCACCTTGACGAACTGCATGTCAGCGTGACGGCCATCCGCCGGCGTGGCATGCGTGATCTCAATCCGGGTGGAGAGACGCAGCTTGAAGCTGGCGATGTGCTGGTGCTGCTGGGGGTGTCCGCCGATCTTTCGGTGGCGGAGTTGAAGCTGTTGAAGGGCGGCTGAGCGGACGCAGTGCCGACGGCCGTGCTCGTCGGGGGGAACTCAGCTCGTTCCGGGTAGCAATACAGCACATTGCAGGCGGGTAGCTTGAGCGAATCCTCTCCAGATTAGAGGCCCAAAACAAAACAGCCTCCATCAGGAGGCTGTCTTCATCCGGGTTGTCTATCGCTCAGAGTTGCTTGCACACGGAATAAAGTGTGGAGCCGTCATCAACGTACTTGGTTGCTGCATCCGGTGCAGCAGCCGCGGGCATGGATTGATCATCTGCACGGAACACCCCTTTTGCTGGGCTGCCGTCATCGGTTTGCGTATCCAGAGCTTCTGCCATTTTTGCGTTCAGTCCAGTCATGCAGATCGTTGTACCACCAATTCCATAACCACCAGCCATGACAACAATTTGCCCACCGGCCGCATTCAAAGGTGGGCCTGCTACAGGGTCCCCAGCAATGAAGCCGGCCTTGCGCAGGTGTGCCCAGAAAAGTTGTGTTTCAACGCCATTGAGTGCGCCACTGCCATCTCCGTCACCACCGGCCGCTCCGGTCTTTCCAAGCGTCGCAATATCTGTCCACCGCGAACCCTTAGGGTCATCACCCGGCAGCGTCTTGAAGCGATCCTGGTAGGCATAGACGGCTGCCGTGATGCCATTCAGATCGTTCGCCAGGTTCTTGATCTTGGCTTGAGTGATGAGCTCCTGCCCCTTGAGCACCCCGCCCAGCAGCAAGCCGATGATGACCAGAACGATGGCGATTTCAACCAGCGTGAAACCCGATTGTTGAGCTTTCATTTTTTATTTGACTCTGTTTATGGTGAGTGCGACGAAATCAGCAACTATGATGCCAGCACTCAAGCGGGCGAAACACCCGCAATTCAGGCCTTGGGGAACGCCAGTCCGTTCAGATTCTGACAGGGTGTGCGATTTGTCACAGTTGAAGGTGTCACCAAATGCGCAGTGACGATACGGCATGAAGGGCAATGCATGTTGTTGAAGGAGCGACTTGCCGCGTGGCACATGCGCCCCTGGCTGCTGGCAGCGAGTTTGCTGCTATTGCACCTGGGCTTGTTGCAGGGAGTGATGACCCCGCTTGGGCGGGTGTTGATGCTGTGCCACCTTGGCTCTGTGCTGATGTGGCAACCGCTGGTGCGGCAGGACAGCCGGGTTGGGCTACAGGTGCTGGCGATAGGTCTGCTGGTAATTGGTGTGCTGGGTTTCTGGATGTCGCCGGGGCTGGCCTTGCTGTGGATGCTGGTGCTGTCTGGCGTGCTGGGCGCCGAACTCTTCCGGGAGGCGAAAGGCCCGACGCGATTGTCGTTCTGGGTTGCCGAGGCTTACCTGATCGTGGCGCTTATTGGCTTGGTTTTGCCTGCCATGTTGCCGCAGCCGGAACTGCGCGATGAATTTCTGGCCCGCGTGGTGAGTTGGGGGGCGCCGTTGCTCTTTCCGATGATTCCCTGGCTGGCGCGGCGTGATGTGTCGGGGCAGGGGCGTGAACAGCGAGCGTTGGATTTCCTCGGTGGCGTGGTGATCGTGCTGGTGCTATCCGGCGTCTTGTTGGGGGCATTGGCCCTGATGTTCATCTCCGGCCTCAGCTATCTGGTGGCTTTGCTGCAGTCGCTGGCGCTGATGGCCGTCGGTCTGATGCTATTGGGCTGGGTATGGAGTCCCGCGCAAGGTGCGGGGCTCAGCCTGGCCGTAGCGCGGCATGCCTTGTCGGGCGAGGCGAGTTTTGCGCAGTGGCTGGATCAGTTGGCGCGTCTGTCTGCTAGTGACGAGGCTCCTGAAATGCTGGTCGAAAAGGCGGTGCGAAGCATGCTCGACCAGCCGGAGGTTCTGGGAGTGGACTGGCGTATCCGTCGCGGCGCGCAGGATCAGGCCGGTTTTGCCGGTACAGTCGCGCAGCGACGCAGCGTGCTGACTTATGGCGCACTGGAGCTGGGGTTGCACTCGCGCTACGAGCTCGCGGCGATGCAGCTTTGGCAACTGGATCTGATGGTGCGCCTGTTGGCCGAGTTCCATGCGGCGAGGGAGCAGGCTCGTCACCTGCAGTCGATCTCCTATCTGCGCGCGGTGCACGAGACCGGGGCGCGCATGACGCACGAGATCAAGAACCTGCTGCAGTCCATCGATACGCTGTGCTTTGCGATGACCGATGCGGAGCGAACTGGGCGCAGCGAGGCCGTGCAGGGTTTGCTGAGCCGGCAGTTGCCTGTCATCAGTCAGCGCCTGCATACTGCACTCGACAACATTCGGCAGCCCGCGCCGTCTGATGTCAGGCAAGGGAAGGCCGTGGACTGGTGGGAAGCTCTGCAGGCGAGACATCCGGAAGACGGCGTGCGTTTTGTGCTGGATGGCGACATCTCGCAGATCGAGTTGCCGGTGCTGTTGTTCGACACCGTGGCTGACAACCTGATGCGCAATGCTTTCGAGAAGGCCGGTGCAGCGGGAGACGTCGTCGTTCGTCTCAAGCAAGACAACGGACGCTGCCGTCTGAGCGTGCAGGATGGTGGCGCACCGGTTGAGGCGGCGCGCGCCGAAGTGTTGTTCCTGCGGCCATTGCCATCGGACCGTGGCTTGGGTATAGGCCTCTATCAGGCGGCACGACTGGCCGATTCGCTGGGCTACCGACTGCGTCTGGTAAGCAACATGGCAGGTGCGGTCTGCTTTGACCTCGCGCCGCAGGCTGCGGTTACGCAGTAAAGCGTCGCCCTTTGAGGCGCCAGACTTCCACCACACCCTTGCCCTTGAGGGGTAACTGGAAGGGACCTTCGAAGTCGAAGTTGTCGCGCAGCAGCTCGAAGCTGGCACGATCGCACTGCACGCCGTCGGGAATGCTTTCGTCCGTGATGCGGCTGGCGAGATTGACCGTGTCGCCCCACAGGTCGTAGATGAACTTCTTCTTGCCGACGACGCCGGCCACGACGGGGCCGGTACCGATGCCGATGCGCACGTGCAGCGGCTCGCTACGCCCGGCCTGATCAAGGCGCAGCCAGGCGAGCATGTCGAGCGCCAGCTCGGCGACGGCCACGCAGGCATGTTCTTGTTCGTTATTGAGCCCGCCGGCCACCATGTAGGCGTCGCCAATGGTCTTGATCTTCTCGAGACCGCGCTTCTCGGCCAGCTCGTCGAAATTGCTGAACACACGGTTGAGCATCGCGAACACTTTTTCCGGCGTCATGCCGGCGGCGATACCCGTGAAGTTGACGATATCGGCGAACATCACCGAGACCTCCGCGAAGCCGTCAGCGATGGTGGCGTCGGAGGTCTTCAGCCGTTCAGCAATCGGCGCAGGCAGGATGTTGAGCAGCAGGCGCTCGTTGCGCAGCTGCTCCACGGCCAGCCGTGCGTGGGCGTCTTCCAGACCGATGCGGGCGCGCTCTCGATCAAGCAGGGCAAAGCGCAGCAGCAGGTAGATGAGGGTGGATAGTGTGATGAAGTTCAGCGCGAAGAACACCATCGAGGTTCGCCGCGAGATGGCCGTGTTGATTGCGGGTGCAAAGTCAGCGAGCAGGTAGTCGGCTACGCCAGTGGCAGTCGTGAGGACGAGGTAGGCCGCAAACCAGGGCAAAGATTCGCGCACACCCATGCACAACAAGGCACAGACCGGGGCCAGCAGACCCCACAGAATCAGGCCCGAGGCCGACACGAAATCGCCGATGGCCCATTGTGCAACGAAGGGGAAGAACAACATCAAGCCGATCTGCGAGATGCGGAACAGCTCGAAGTTGCGGAACTGGACGTAGATCCACAGGTTGAGCGCAACCAGCACCTGCAGCGAGAAGGGCAGGGTCGAGGAGAACTTGGGGCCCATCCAGCTGTAGATCAACAGCCACAGTACGGACGCCAGGCTGATGAGGCCGCTGATGAAGACCAATAGTGACTTCTGCTGGCGCAGGCTTTCGCTGTCGCCAGGCTCGATGCCGGCGCGGCGCAGGCGGGCTACAAAGGAGTTGTCAGCAGTCGCGGATGGGATAGCCGCCATCAGTTCACCGAAAGGGTCTGTCCAGCCTGCAGGATACGGCCAAACAGCACGTACTTTGAACCCCAGGTGACGATGTCATCGACCGTGGCAGTTGTTGAGCCGGCAACTACTTCGGTATTTGTACTGCTTTTTCCTGCCGAACCATCAATACCGTCGATTCCATTTGACCAGATTGCAAAAGCAATCGTGTCCGCATTCGGAGTACCTGTCGCGCTGGTGTTATCGACAATCGTGACCCCGCTCGCTCCTTGTGTGAGTTTGAACAGGACGCCCTCAACTAGCTCTTTCGAGACGACATAGTGCAGCGCTTGATTCCAAGCATCATCTCCGCGACTTAGACCAAGATTTTTCCAGGGCACCTTTCCACGAACGGTGTCACTACAGCCGTCATTCTTGAGTCCGTCGCCATCCGTATCGGGGCAGGGGAGACCTTTGTGGACCTCGGCATAGGCAAACAAAGCCTCGCGCGCGTCGTTAAGCACTGCCCGGGTTTCCGTCAGGACTTTTTGCTCTTGCTGGATGCGTAGCACACTGACCACGCCACCGGCCAGCAGGGCGAGGATCAGCAGGACTACAGCCAGTTCGATGAGGCTGAAGCCGCGTTGCGTGTTCAGTAGTTTGTGCATGAGAGGCTGTCGCTCGCAATGCTGACAGATAGCTGGCATCTGCGCCCCTTGCCGGGGGGGGCAAATCGGTTCGCGTCGATGGACAGCCTGGCGCTGCTTGTCCCCGTAGGCGCATAGTCGATGTAGGCGTACCAATCGTTGAGACATAGCCAATCAGCGGGCGAGTTGTATGGCGTTGTGCCTTTTTCTTTTATGCACCCTGCCGGGCCTCCAAACTTTGTAGAGCTACTGGCGTAGCTGTAAAAAAGTAGCATGGATATGTCCAATTCCGTGGGGGCTACCGAGCGATCAATGATGGTGCTGGACTGTTGCCCGGTTGGGGAACTGACGCTTTTCGCAAGATCGTACGCGTTGTACGCAGGAAACTTTGAGAAGTAGTAAGGAAGCCCTTTGCCTTCGGGAAAATTGTCTATATCGACGCTTCTCATGAAGGCTGACAACACGGGTGACAGCACGACGCGGAAGACGTCGTCGCGCGTGATCTCGACGACACGGTCATTGAATGTGTTCGTGGCTGCATCGTATGGTTGCAGGGCAGCATCCCAATCGCTGTTACTGCCTTCGAAGTAGGCTGCATTGTTGCTGCCCGCGCATGCACTGGAGAGTGTGATGGCACCGCGGTCCTGGGCTGCGAGAGACTTGCCGGCGGAAAGTATTGCCGCTGCCAATGTGTTGCCGTAGATGGTTGTGACAGTGGGCTGAATGTCAGGGTTCAGGCGTGGTTTGGCAGGCGTAGTGCGTTCTGAAGCTTTTAGAACGTTCTGCCAGGCATTGGATAGGGTGTAGAAAAGAGGGGCGCCGGACTCATCAGTGCCGCGCTCGAGTCCAAGCGTTCTCCACGGAAGGCAGCCGGTCAGCCGATTGCCTGTACTGGTGTTGGTGCAATTCGCGGCGCCGGCGAATCCATCACCATTGCCGTCCGGACACGGCAGCGCCCCTGGCTGTTTGACATTGGCCGCGGCATAGCCGATGACAGCTAGCCGAGCTTCGCTTGCGAGACGCCGCGCTGCCAGTTCATCCGTATGCGCATTGCGGTCATAGCGGAAGACGCTGCCATACAGAATGCCACCGAAGGTCAGACCGGTGGCAAGCAGCGCTAGCGCGGCCACGATCAAGATGTAGCCACTCTGCGCATTGCGGGAGCCATGCCTGCGCATTACTGTGCGGGTTCCGCTGGCGCGATGCGCAGGCTTTCACCGACCTTCAACCGCGCACCTTTGCGGTCGCCCGTGATGATGCGCGCCGAGCGCTCGTCGTTGCTGGTGATGGGGGCGTCATCGCCGTATGCCTGGCCATTGATCCAGATGGTCTGGCGACCGTTCGAGCGACGTACGATGCCATCCAGACGCAGATTTTCGGGCTGTTCAGCGCTAGGGGTGATGCGGGCGTTGTTGCGACGAAGCTCGTCGAGCAGAGCGCGCTTTTCGGGGGTGAGGAACAGGCGTCCGAGGTCTTCGCGCCATGGTTTGTCCGCCGCCATTGCGGCAGGCAGGCCAGTAAGTAGCAGCAGGCCCAGCAGGCATTGTGAGACAAAGGCTCTCACGGCTTGTCTCCTGATTTTGCGGGTGGCAGCAGGGTCAGCCAGTCGAGGGTGCATTCTGCGCGCAGATTGGTTTGCGGGCTAGCCTTGTCGGTGACGGGGGTCAGGCTGCACTGGCGTGGCACGACCAGGGCACTGGTCGGGGTGCGCAGGGCGGCCATGAGGTCGAAGAGATCTCCCTCGTGTAGCAGGCTGGCATGCAGTTGCATCTGGCTGGCAGCCAGGGTGAAGCGCTCTCCGCTGTCATCGGCTTTTGAAAGTGGCCGGCGCGGTTCAAGTTCGAACTCCAGGGCTGGCAGACGCAGACGAGTGCGGATGTTGCGCATTTCGTCTGCCCAGTCGAGCCGGCGTTCCGTACCGATGATGCCGCTGGCTCCGAGACGCTCGAAGCGATTGATGGTTTGGCGGATCAGTTGCTCTTCGTTGACCGTTTGCTGGTAGCGGTTGCGGCTGGCTTCCAAGGCTTGTTTGGCTTGGCGCAACTCGTTGAATGCTCTGTCGCGCACCCCATGCGCCCACCATAGCGCGGCGGCCCCTACCAGCAACATGACGGTTGCCAGCGAGAGCGAGACGACAAGTGCTTTGCGACTGGCGGGGGTCATGAGCGCTCCTTCCAGTCCAGTTGCAGGCGGAACTGCGGGCGTTTGGCGCTGAGGTTGGCATCGCTGCGCAGCAGTTTGTCGGAGCCTGTATCGAAGGGTTGCTGAACGAGCACGACGTTCGCGCCCGTGCTCTGTTCGACAGCCGCCACGAAGGTCTGGATGCGTTCCAGCGTCGCTCGCGGATTATTGCCGCTGGTCTGGTCAAGCGAAGCGATGAGCAACAGGTTTTGCGCGCCGGGTTTGTCGGGAACGGATTGCCAGTCGAGCTGTTCCAGTGTGATGTCTGTGAAGCCGCTGAGGGCTTTGCTGACGCCGGTCAGGGCTTCGCGCGGATCGGTGATGCCGTTGCGGATGCGCTCCATACCCTCCACCGCCGTGCGTAGTGCATCGACCGAGGATGGAATGCGCGGCAGGGTTCCCAGCAGGTTGGTGTAGCGCTGATCGAAGCTGGCCGCTTCGGCACGCAGGCTAGCTGCCGCCGTACGGTCCTCTCCGGAGTCGACCAGCCAGTGGGCACTCATGACCAGTGCCGCAGCGAGGGCTGCTGCGCAACCGCCCAGCGCGGCGAAACGGATCTGCCATTGGCGGTAGAAGTGGCGATCTTCTGCGCTGGCTAGTTGAGCGCCGCCGCTGCGTTCACGCACCGCCAGTTGCATGACGAGCGACTGGCTGTCCGACTCGGCGTAAGTGTCGCTGAAGCCAAGCTGGCGGGCTGCGGTGTCGATGGGGGCGAGGCGGAATTGCAGTTTGTCGTCGGCTTGTCGTGCGCGGCTGACGTCGGAGAGCAAGGCAGAGCCGTCCGCTGCATTGGCAACGAGGATGACGGGTAGTGCTGTGCCGCGAGGAATCCAGCGCTGGGCATTGAGGTATTGCCAGGTCTTCTGCGCTTCGCGCAGGCAGTCGAGCCCCCAGCTTGCAAAGGGACCCTCAGGGGCGGGAGCCAGGCGCGAGAAGCGCAGGCGGCCGTCTTCGAAGTGCAGCTGGCGGATGCCGTTTCCGGTGAGCAGCAGGATCAGGCCGCGTGGTATGCCCGGTGCCAGTTTGCGGATCAGGTCGCCGGCCAGCAGGGGCACGGTGTAGAGGGCACTCAGGCGCGCTTCGTGTCGGTGCAGGGCCGCCAGCCAAGGTTCTAGCAGGGCGGGCCGCGTGATTGCCATCAACAGCAAGCGCTCGTCGCGTCGGCCGCTGCGTTCCCGCCCCAGCGAAATGGCCGTGGCGTAGGGTGAGCCGAAGAACTGTTGGGTCAGACGACGTTGTATCAAGGCGCGCCGGTCGGATCCCATCGTGTGGGGGATGCTTTCGAGATGAAAGCCCTCGTCCGCCACGTCCACCAGCATGCTGTGCAGTGCCGTCGGTACCTGCGCCAGCCACTCGCTGAAGGCGAGGACGCCTGCTTCGCCCTGTGCGAACAGCTGCGCGCGTTGCAAGGTGCTGCCGCTGACACGATGGGTCTCAAGGCCGGCGTGGGTGAGGAGGTGGAGGAAGCGTAGGCGCATGAGCGGTTCAAGTCTTCATCTTGGTGATGATGTCGTAGATCGGCCCGAGTATTGAGGTGGCAACCCACAGCATCAAGCCGCCCAGCACAATGGTGAGCAGCGGCTCCAGCAAGGTCTGCAAACGTTCGACGGATTCTTTCACATCGCGTTCATAAAAATAGCTGACGCCTTTGAGTGCGTGATCGAGCGAGCCTGTGTGTTCGCCTACCCTCAGCATGCGGATGACCAGCGGCGGAAACAGCCGTGCAGAGGAGAATGCAGCAGTCACATTCTGCCCTTCCGCAATGGACTGCTCGACGCGCTGCAGGGCGTCGCGCATTTCGAGGTTACCGACGATGTCCTGTGCGGTGCGCACGGTGTCTATGATGGCGATGCCTGAGGCATACATCATGGAGAACAGGTTGGCGAAGCGTGACAGGATGATCTTGCGGTAGACAGTGCCGACGATGGGCGTGGCGAGTTTCAGGCGGTCCCAGCGCAGTGCCGCACGCGGGCTCATGCGGACCCACGCGACGCCACCGATGATCAACACTGCCAGCCCGAGCAGGATGGCGGGCCAGTAGCTGACAACGAAATTCGAGACCCCCACCAGAATCCGGGTTTGTAGCGGCAGGGTCTGGCCCGAGTTCTGGAACAGCCGCGTGAGCTGGGGCACGACGAACATCATTGCCGTGACGACCGCAGCCAGCGTCACGAACAAGACGAGGGAGGGGTAGATGACAAGCTTGCCGATGAAGGAGCGCAACTCGTCCTCGCGCTTGAGCGATTCGGTGAGTTCGCGTAGTACGTCTGGCAGGTTGCCGCTGGCTTCACCTGCGCGCACAAGTGCACAGAAGACGGGGTTGAAGATGCGTCCTTGTTCGGTCAGTGCCTGTGAAAGGCTCTGTCCGCCTTCGATGCTCTCCACCACCGAAGCGATGACCTGGCGAAAGGTCTGGTTCTCGGTGGAGTCGCGCAGGTCGGACAGCGCATCGATCAGTGGTACGCCGGAGCGGGTGAGCTGTTCCATATGAAAGCAGAACTGGATCAGCTCGCGCGTCGGGATGCGTGCCCGGCCAATGCCGGAGAAATGCGTGGCGGGTTCGCCGGTGATGAGATCGAGCCCGAGACGCTTGAGGCGCATCTCGAGGTCGACGATGTTGAGCGCTTCCGATTCGCCGCGCTGGATGCGGCCGGTGCTGTCCATCGCGCGGTAGGAGAAGATCGCCATGCTCAGAATCTCACAGCTCGGCGCTGAACATCCGTTCGGTCAGGTCGACCACCCGGGCCAGCTCGTCGAGCGTGGTGGTGCCATCCAGCACGCGTCGTACGCCATCTTCGGCCAGCGTACGGAAGCCCTTGGCGCGCGCTGCGTTGCGC
This sequence comes from Viridibacterium curvum, assembly GCF_039544165.1. Lineage (NCBI taxonomy): Bacteria > Pseudomonadati > Pseudomonadota > Betaproteobacteria > Rhodocyclales > Rhodocyclaceae > Viridibacterium > Viridibacterium curvum. Next base: position 4,823 of record NZ_BAABLD010000017.1, on the reverse strand, counting down.
AGTTCGCGCATGGTGGCGCGCCGTGCGATCAGCTCGTCGATGTCGGCATCCATGCGCATCAACTCCATGATGGTGGTGCGCCCCTTGTAGCCCTGGTAGTCGCACAGCTCGCAACCTACGGCGTCATGCAGTACGGCGGCAGCGCGTTCTGCAGGCAGGTTGAGCAGGCGCAGTTCATAAGGCGCGGGTGGCCGGGGTTGGCGGCAGTGAGGGCAGAGCTTGCGCACCAGACGCTGCGCGACCACGCCAATGATGTTGCCGGCCATGATGTCGGGCAGGATGCCGATGTCGAGCAGGCGCGGTATGGCGCCGATGGCCGAATTGGTATGAAGCGTCGTGTAGACCTGGTGACCGGTCATGGCGGCGCGGAAGGCCATCTCGGCGGTCTCTGCATCGCGCACTTCGCCAACCAGGATGACGTCCGGATCCTGTCGCATCATGGAGCGGATGCCGTTGGCGAAGTCGAGCTTGGCCGATTCGGAAACCGACGTCTGGCGGATCATCGCCATGGGGTACTCGACCGGATCTTCGAGGGTCATGATGTTGATTCCCTCGGTGTTGATGTGATTCAGGATTGAGTAGAGCGTGGTGGTCTTGCCGCTGCCGGTCGGGCCCGTGAACAGCAGGATGCCCTCGGGGCGCGCAATCATCAGCTTGAGGATGTCGAGCTGCGGGTCGGTCAGCCCTAGCGCCGCAAGCGGGACAATGCCTTTCTGGCGATCCAGCACGCGCAATACGATGTTTTCACCATGCAGGGTGGGCTGGGCCGAGACCCGGAAATCAACCGGGCGACCACGTACATTCAGCGAAATACGGCCGTCCTGCGGGGCGCGGCTCTCGGCGATGTTCAGGCTGGCGATCACCTTGAGGCGTACGGCCATCGCTGGCCAGTAGGACTTGTGCAAAACACGAATCTGCCGCAGCAAGCCATCGATGCGGTAGCGCACGCGCAAGAAGCTCGCTTCTGGCTCGAAGTGAATGTCCGAGGCCTCACGCTTGACTGCATCCGACAGCAGCGCATCGACCAGACGCACGACGGGCTGGCTGTACTCATTCGACGAAGCAGCTAGCGAGCGGTAATCGATTTCGCCCGTTTCGATTTCGGTGAGGATGCCGTCGATCGACAGCTCGAAGCCGTAGTGCTGGTCGATGGCGTGCGCGATTTCGCTCTCGCTGGCCAGCCAGACTTCGATCTCCGAGTCTTCAGGCAGCAGAGTGCGCAGTCGGTCAATGGCTACGATGTCATCGACGTCCACCATGGCGACAACCAGGCGTCGCGCGTCAGGGTCCCACAGCAGGGGCATCAGGTGATGGCGCTTGGCGACATCCTCGGGCACGAGTGCCAAGGCTTCGATCGCGACGATGGCGTGGGTGAGGTCAACCCCCTGTTTGCCTAGCGAGGCCGAGAGCGCGTCGCGCAGTGTGACTTCACTGACAAAACCCAGCTGAACCAGCAGTTTGCCTAGGGGCTCGTTGCTGCGCGATTGTTCATGCAGGGCGATGCGCAGCTGGTCTTCACTGAGGATTCCCTGATTGATGAGCTGCTGACCCAAAGGCAGCCGGAAATTAGTGTTCATGGTTTACCGGCGTGCGCTCAGGGCCTCGACACGTGCTCTCGCCGTGGCTGGATCAAATCCGGCCGGGCGCTTGCTGTTTGCTTGCAGCGCACGTTCGTAGAACTGGCGGGCCAAGGCTGGTTGCCGAACCTGTTCCAGACTGACAGCCAGGTTGAAAAGGATGTCCGGGTTGTTGCTGTCCAGTGTGTACGCCTGGAACAGCGCCTGTTGTGCTTCAGCCCAGCGCCCTTGGCGGGAGAACAGATTCCCGAGCGCGAAGTGCCCCGCGGCGTTGGTGGGCTGACTGGCAATCAGGCTGCGCAACTTGGCTTCCGCTCCGGCCGCATCGCCCTCTGCATAGAGCAGGGCGAGCTGAGCATTGGCGACGCCGTCAGCAGGGTCGGCGCGCAAGGCTGCGCGGAAATAGCGTTCAGCTTGGTCGGGCTGGTTGTCGTGTGCGGCGATCAGTCCCAAACCATTGAGGGCGTCGACGTTTTGGGCGTTCTGACGTAACGCTTCCTGATACAACTGGCGCGCCGCGCGCAGATCGCCGGCTGCCAACGCGTCGTAGGCTTGCTGGGTTGCCGATGGCGCTGCGGAGTTCGCCGCACCTGTACCGGGGCGAATCCTGAGCGCAGGCTCTTCCGGTGCCTGAAGTTGCGTCGCTACCGGTGCCCGAGCGCGGCGTGGTGGCTGGGCCGCTGTTGTTGCAGCGCTGCTGCGCTGTGTAGCCCCGGAAGGAAATGGTTCGACATCAGGTGCTGAGTGGGTCGCCAGAGCGGCAGGCTCCATGGTGTGGGGCGTCGCCGCGGATAACGGCTGAGTGGGCGCCAGGCTGCCATTGCGGGGAAGTAAGTTGCTGCGAGGTTGCATCGCCCACCACACATACAAGCCCCCCGCCAGTAGCGCGAGAACACACAATCCGAGCAGGTAATAGGGCAGACGGCTCGCCTCATGTTGCTTTACTTCAAACAGCTCGCGCGTTGCTGTAGGTGAGGTGCGGGGGGCTTCTGGTGCTGGCTTGCTGCGACGTGCGGTCTGTGCGGGCGGCGGGCTGTCGGTACTTGCCTGTGCAACGGCGGGTGCTACGGTTGGGGACGACGCTATTGGTGCAAGTGAAAGACCGTCATCCGCTGCTAGAGGGGGGCTTCCTTCTTCTGCACGCTGGCGAGCCGCTTCGGCTTGTTTGAGTGCGTCGATGAGCAGGCTCATCGCGTTCCCTCGCGGCGTAGAGGATTCTTGGCGTCGAAGAAATCAGTTCTGGGCAGCTCATCCACAGTGAAAGACTGGCCGCTATCGGGGATGACGGTTGGACGGATGAAAATCACCAACTCGGTTTTTTTCTTCGTGTCGTTCTTGTTCTCGAACAGTCCGCCGACGACAGGAAGCTGAGCGATGCCAGGAACAGTGTCATTGGAGTTGTTCAGCAAGTCCTCCATCAAGCCGCCCATGATGGCAATGTTGCCGCTGTTAACACGGAGGATTGATTCAAGTTCACGCGACCGGACAACCGGAATGCGGTTGACGATGCCCTCTTTCTTCAATTCCGGGTTGGGGTCTGTTGCGCCTTCGCCGACGGTACGTGTGATGGTGGGGCGAATATTCAGCAGCACAGTGTCGTTCTCGCTTACCTGCGGCGTTACCGTCATCACCAGGCCGATAGGAACCGTGTGTACCTTGCTGGTGAAGGTGGTGTTTGTCTGTGTCTGGTTTTGCTGGACGTTCGTTTCGAGCGTGAAATAGACGAGGTTGTCGACAACCTTCAACACGGCTGACTGGTTGTTGAGAACATTCACTTTCGGACTGGAGAGCACTCGCACATTGCCGAAAGACTCCAGGAACTTGAGTGATGAGGTGAAGTTCCCTCTGCTGGAGTTGTACCCCACCTCCATCAGGTTTGCCGGGGGAGTAGAAAGTGTCCCTCCCACTTGCTGGATGATGCGTAATCCGGTATCGAAGACATCCAGCACCTTCCAGTCAATGCCTTTCTGATAGTTCTGCGAGAGCTCGACCTCAACGATGCTGGCTTCGATCAGGACCTGCCGGCGCGCACTGGAAAGTACCTGGGTCAGGAACTCCTGCACCTTTTCATGCTGGCGGGACGTTGCCCGAATGGAGATCACACCAGTCTCCGGATTGGCAATGATCGCGGCTGCCTCCCGGAATGTGACGGTCTTTTCGTTGGTTGTAGTGCGGCGCTCCAGATCCGTACTGCGTGCAAGGACATTGTCGGGCTTTGCCGCGTTGACGCTGGAGCCTGTCATCGTTCCCTGGGTCGCGCTCTCAATCGTGCGTTCGACCGCACCCTCTGGAAATATCTTGTCCGTTTCGCGCAGAAGATCCTTCAAGTTCTGCACTAACGTTTCCCAGAACCTGTTTTTCGCAGTGTTAGTGATCAGCGTTGAAGAACCATTGCCTGCACCGGCGCTCTGATTTTGCTGTGCGCTACTTCCTGTAGCGCCTGCTGTTGCAATCTGGTTGGTGACTGACACGGACCCGGTTGTATCCCGAGACATGTTCACGTAGTCGATACGGTAGGTGCGCAGGAACGGCGAGTCCGGCATCACCGCCAGATTGTTGCCATCGAGTTCAAAGCGCATATCTACTTGCTTTGCGATTCGAGCTAGCAATTGTGGAAGGGTCTGATCCAGAGCGTTGAGCGTGACAGTTCCACTCAAGCCGGGGTGGATATCCACGTTGATCTTTGCGTCGCGAGCCAAAGCGAACAGGAGTTCCTGCACTTTGACGTTACTGACAACGACGGAATACGTCTCTTGTTTGACCGCGGGGCGCGGCGGGGGCAGCGCAAAGCCTTGCTTCACAGGCGCGGGAATGCCTTCGGCAGACGGTGTCGATTGACCAGCGGGGGAGTTGATGTGCCTGTTTGGATCAATCGGTACGGCGTTCGGCACAGCGCATCCGCCAAGCGCCAGCAGAAGCAGCAAGAATCCAGGGCGAAACAGCATCACGCGTAGACTTCCCTGAAGAATGAATAGGTTGCCGTGATAGTAACGCAAAAGCGATTTGCTTCATGGCGGGTACGACGAGGGCTTGCCCTTATGTGCTTGAGCCTCTGTGCTGGTGATTTGCCGCCCACTAAATATGTGAAGTGATGTCTCGAAGTTTTTGCGGAGCAGGTGTTGACCGCTTCGAATATCTTGCCCATAATCTCGCCTCTCTGCTGCTTCGGCGGCCGAGGAGTGGTGAAGGGAAGTTGCTTGGTTGTTTTTGCGCAGTTCGCTGCGCAGCAAGTCGAAAAATAAATTT
>NZ_BAABLD010000016.1:0-8906 GCF_039544165.1 Viridibacterium curvum | reverse complement strand
TCCTGATCGGCGACGAGATGGCCCTTGTATGACAAGAAGTCAGTTTGATCTGGAATGACGAACCCGCAATGACACCCGATCTTCATGGTTGATGCCTAACGTGGAGGTAAGCGGACGCCGAAGCGCGAAGCGCGGAGGGAACCACAAGCGCAGCTTGTGGCGGTCCGCTTGACTGTAGGGTTAGACCGTTTCGCTGACATAGTTGCGCCAATTGCGAATTGCCTCTCGAGCGCCGCTGTTTGTGCAGTCTTGTAAAACGGCCTGTGCGACTTTGAGCATGACGGATTCAATGTTTCTTAAGGATGCAGTCTTTGGATTGCTGAAGCGTAGCACTCCACTGGCGGCTGGAGTTTCAAAGGAAAGCTCATACCCGACTCCATCTAGCGAAATGCTTCCGTCGTACTCATCAAAATTCAGCGACTGGAGACTTTGCTTAATGGGGTTGAATTCAATGGAAGACACTTCAATCGCTTCTTCAACCTCAATGGCTGCTTTGATCCAGTTAGGAGAGGTGACACCCGAAAAATGCTCTCCCACAGAAACAACCATCCAGAGAGTGAATGCCGGATGAAAACTGGGCCGCACCTGAAAGCTGCAAATGCTTCGGACTCTTTGTGCTCCAACCCGCTCGCGATGTTCTCCACGAATGTAATGGCGCCCAATGGTCAGGCTTTCTAAGCCAAATGCTTTCGCGATCATGGGTGAATGTGTCATGCGGTCTAACGTTTGACGTGAGGGGCGGCCGGAGCCGCGAAGCGGCGGAGGGTATTTGCAAGCGCAGCTTGCAAACCGTCCCTCTCGACGGAATTGTTAGGCGAGCGATCACCATCCATCTGGCCAACCTCCTTTCGGTGGTTTCAGCTTTGACTTAACAAATAGCAAGTACTTGGGATCTTCATGGATGAAAAGCCCCTTTCCCAACATTAGATAGGCTCCGGCAAGCCAATTTTCGGCTTCTTTCTCTTCGCCTAGCTCCAACATACTTTGGCCAAGCCGCATTCGAATGAACGCATTTCCCTTTGCGTCGTCGTAGTACTTGACCGCATCCATGAATGCAGTACGACTCTCTTTGAAGTTCTTCTTTTGAAACTGAACATCGCCAATCGCTGCCAACAACCACATACCTGCCTCCCAATTACCTGGGGGCAAAAGAGCTTCTGCACGCTGAAAAGACGATAGTGCTTCATCCAACCGCCCCGCCTCTTGAAGTGCATTGCCTTCTTCGGATAAACGAGTGATTTCTTTGTGTATATCGTCGGGCAGTTCAGCAACTGCCACCGGTTTGGATGTAGATGTGGTTTGCTGAAGGTTGGCTTCTTTGTCGGCCCTATTTTGTGCAGAAACAAAAAGTACTGACACCGCAATCGCTGACACAGCAATTACGCCAACTACAGTCATCGTTGCGTGCTCCATGGTACGTGCCTTAAATTCGCCTAACGTTTGACATGAGAGGCGCTGACCGGCTTGCCGGGCAGCGTCCTCTCGATGGAAGGGTTAGGCGTCGCTGGTGTGCCCATAGCCGACCCAGCGACCCCCACTTGAATTTACTCTGACAGCCTTGAACGCCGAGCTATTGCACCATTGAACAACGCGTTCAACCGTTGCGGCGTTTGGTTCGCCAATCGTGAGTGCCCGGAGTTTGGGGCGCAGCTCGATCAGGATGCCCGACTGCAAAGGCTGCTGTTTGTTCGGGAACTGATCGCCCACTACAAGGAGTGGTCCCAGGAACTGGTGCACTCCATCTGAATACTGGCCGGAGAGCACTCGGATCGCGACGTCGAACCCGGAATCTTTTGAAGTGATGCGCAGCATATCTATTGCTCCCGAGTCACTCAGCCGAAGGAACTGAGTAAATTCGGTTGTTCCGGAGACGACATTCCATTCGAACAACCTTCCGGATACGAGCAATTGGGGCATCTCGACGCCTAACGTGGAAGTGAGGGGCAGCCGGAGCGCGTAGCGCGAAGGGAACCAACAAGCGCAGCTTGTTGGCTGTCCCGCTCGACTGCAGGGTTAGGCAGCGGTTTCAAGTGCGCTCTCCAAAGCAGCAATTGCATGCTCTTCACCAATGGCTGAAAGAGCTTGATTCGGAATTAGCCAAGCATCGACCTCGCGGTTGAGCACTGCGCTAACGAACAAATTTCGAATGGCGTAGAAGGCGAATTCTGCCTTGGGATCGAGCGCCAAGTCTTCATCTTGAAGAGCCGCCAAGGGCTCCAGGTAACGGTGTTCAATCTCCGGCGCTGCTGCGCCGGTCTTCACCGCCAAGAGAGCTTCGCGAGGAAGGGCTAGATCGAGACTCTGTGTCGTGCCTGCAACTGACTCTTCGTAACGAATCTCTCCGCTGCACAGAGAATCCCAAATCGACAGAGCTTGCTCACAGAGCGCAACTTGCACTTGGCGCTGCTGCTGCGGTGATAACTCAAAGTATCGCTGAGCGGCGGGATGCATAGCGGCCTAACGTGGAAGTGAGGGGGCGCCGAGCGCAGCGAGGGAAGCCAGCTTGCTGGCCGTCCCCTCGACTGCAGGGTTAGAGGCGTGGTGGCAAACCATCATGAATACTTTACCGTTAAGTAGAGCGCCGCTACTACCGCGCAGATCAGCAAAACAAACACCATCCTAGAGATGAACCGGATCATCGGCGACTTCTTTGATGCTTCGCCTAGAACGACATCAACGATGGCCACTCTTGCGAGATCGAACAAATCATCAATCATTTTTCTTGAGACGAGCCAACGCGTTTTGAACAATTCGCCACACCCACGCGACGCCAAGTATTGCCACGCACAGAACCGCCAACGCTAAACCGATGAGCTCCCTAAACCAGAAGAATACGAAATCCCAGCCGGTTAAGGATTTGCCATCAGGAAACGGATAGTGCATCGAGGCCGCCATCACACACACCATGACGATCAAGGCCAAGACAATGATCACCGGACCAGCATCATTGGCCTGAGATGGAGAGCCTTGCTTCGGAGCCTCGCTCATGCGAAAGCCTCTAACGTGGAAGTGAGGGGCAGCCGGAGCGCGTAGCGCGGAGGGAACCAACAAGCGCAGCTTGTTGGCTGTCCCGCTCGACTGCAGGGTTAGGCGTATTTTTACGGCCAGGGGAGGGTTTTGAAAGGAGCGAGTTCATTTACGTACTCCCTGTTCATATGTGTGCACAACGCAAAATGCCGAACGTTGAATAGCCCTTGATTCGCAAGACTTCCATTTGCATCTGTCTTCTGACAATCCGCCGCGACTTTCAAGAAGTAGCCCTTGTTCAAGTTGTGTTGCGTCGAATGTCGCCCATGTTTCCGCGTTGTCAATTTTCACCAGAAATCGTTGTTGGTACTTGTCGTCAGCGTCCAACCGCCAAAGACTACCGTCCTCTTTATGGCGGTACAGCTCATACCACTGCTCACGCGCAACAAACTCAAGTTGACTCAGAATGTGTCGCGAAGTGGCTGTACCTGAGTTGAAGTAGCTGATTATCGGCCAGTCGGAGGGCATAAGACGCCTAACGTTTGACGTGAGGGGCCGCCGTAGCGGCGAAGCCGCGAAGGGAACCCACAAGCGCAGCTTGTGGGCGGTCCCTCTCGACGGAATTGTTGGGCGTCACTGCGCCTCCGCAACCACGATGTTGATGAGTTGGTCTTTGTCAGAACCAAAGTCAACAACCCACGCGGCCTTTGGATCTGCTGCAGCCATTGGATCGTCTCCGACCGTCCAAGAAAGGCCCACTGCTGCGTGATACCACATCAACTTTCTGAAGAAGGCGAGGCACTTAAGAATCTCTTTCTTCGCACCTTCGTACTTCTTGCGCTCCTTATCCACTTGGGACCTGTAGTCCTGGCTAAATGGATTTTTTGCGTGCAGAAAACCGCCACAGATTTGATAGATCTCGATCAGTCTGCCATGAGTGACTGAGATGTTTTTTCTATCAAATTGAATTGTGGCTTCCACCTGTTTCGTCTCCCTCTTCAGAGGGATCGGTAAGCAATATGGGCTGATTTGTACCATGCGGCGAAGAATCTCTGGCGCCTCCCAGTCTCTCGTGTGGTCCCCATGATCTTTGGGGTTACTTTGCTGCTGAACTTGGCGAAGTGTTTTGTATCGTTCTTCGTCGCGCAAGGCTGAGGAGAAGGCCACTAGTTCGACAAGTCGACGGATTTGCAAAAAGCAGAACTCAGAATCGAGCGCGGCGAGGCCGGTTGTTGATTTGGTCGCAGATGCAACTTGCTCGCAGTGAATGAGCCTTAGCTTGAACTCCACCATGTGTGTTCGATAGACCTCGACAGGCGGAATCTTTGACATCTCTATGACGCCCAACGTGGAAGTGAGGGGCAGCCGGAGCGCGTAGCGCGGAGGGGACCAACAAGCGCAGCTTGTTGGCTGTCCCTCTCGACTGCAGTGTTAGAGCGCTGGTTCATAACTGATTGGGTTTTGTGACGTTCCATGTAGAGAGTAAATCTGGGTTTTCGATTTCTTCTCCGGTGCTCCGCAGGGAATAGAGTCCAGGACTAGCCACAGAAACGGAATCAAGATTTGGCGGCATTACCCATGACTCACCTTCTCGTGCGCCACGAAGGGAGATTTTTAAGCCTTCTGGGCTAGCCGAACTGACAACACCATGCATCTGCTTTTGCTCGATGAAGTTGCCTGCGGCGTCAAAGTACGAAACTCCGATCAGGATGTACTTTCCAACATAGGAAGACGCCAACGCTAGATCGAAATCAGGCTCTCGAATATCACCCTGCCATTTGTACATGGTTTGCGCTCTAACGTGGAAGTAAGCGGACGCCGGAGCGCGAAGCGCGGAGGGAACCACAAGCGCAGCTTGTGGCGGTCCGCTTGACTGTAGTGTTAGACCGACGAATTTTTGCGCAGAACTTCTTGAATTGCATCGTACAAGTCTTCCGTCTTCTGTGTGTCGTAACCTGGAACCACATAGCCAAGGTAGACCTGCAGATCGCAAGCCGCACTATCTGCGTGCCCACGAACGTAAGGGTGCGGGTCATTCAGTGCTGTCTGTATGGCGGGGACCGCCTTTTCTATATCCAGAGCGCGGCATGTTCTTGCGATGTGCCCTAAGCCAAGAATTGCGTTTCCTCTAACGGTGAAGTCTGGGTGAGATACAAGCGCCAAGCACTTTTCTTCACACCAAGTGCGTTCGCAGTCGGGGGCATTCATTCCGACGACGATAGGAACGTAAAGCAGTTCTTCCGGGATGGCACGCGCCATGACGTCTTCAACGTCTTGCTCTGTCCAACCACCAGCAAATGGGCTCATAGGTCTAACGTGGAAGTGAGGGGCAGCCGGAGTGCGAAGCACGGAGGGCACCTGCAAGCGCAGCTTGCAGGCTGTCCCTCTCGACTGCAGGGTTAGACGCCTTCATCGCGCCTGTACCAAAGAGATTTTGCCATTATCGACTTGCCATACACCTTTGCTCGTGCCGACAAAAATAGGTGTTTTGTGAAGCAAGGAGAGGAAAGCATGGAATTCGGTTGGGTACGGAGACAACAGGTGCGTGATGAACGCTCCGGCAGCGCCTGGTGGGCCTGGCTGAGTGGCGAAGCACGAAACCGTAGAAGGCGTGACAGTCGCCCCGGCGACTTTGTAGTGGCGACCGAAGACGATTGATCCTTCAATTGGAGACTTGGCCAAAAAGAAAAGAGTGGGCTGCCCTGCGATTGAAATCTGAGTGCTCTGGTACTGAAAGTCACAAAACTCAGTGATCTTAGACTTTGCCGCTTCGACGAGTTGCGCTTCAATTGGAGCGCCGTTGGTGACCGCGTTAAACAGAAGAAGGCCTACGTCTTCCGAGTATTTCAAAGCAGACTTTTCGTCGACGGAACCTTCCTCCGCAAGTACCGACAAATTAAAACCGAGAAGAAATGCGATCGCAATCAGGAGTCGGTTCATATGTTTGGGTTGGTGTCTAACGTGGAAGTAAGCGGACGCCGGAGCGCGAAGCGCGGAGGGAACCACAAGCGCAGCTTGTGGCGGTCCGCTTGACTGTAGGGTTAGAGCGCTGAAGGCTCATCATCTGACGGTTTTGAAAGAATGGGTTGCCACGCACGAAACCAGTCTGTTGCCTCTGACTCCCAAGGCCAAACACCCGATGTATTTGGAAAGACAAGCTGGACGACATCGAAGTGTGGCCCTTCATAGAACCACAGTGAATAGCCAAAGTACTCTTTGTAGTGTGATTGGTGGACCGTCGCGACCTCCATCTCGAAGTCGCCGATGAAACCTGAGTATCTGCTGCCTGGCGTGAACTTCTCACCCGCTCGTACTCGCTTGTTGTACTCATTGACAACGAAGTGGGCCATGTCTCTTTTTAAGCCGATGACGACTACTTCGGGTGCCCCACTCGTCTTTTGAATCCCGACGGAGTAGGCGAACGGAGGCAGCTCATCTTCTTCCGAGATGTGCATGACCTGACATCCGAACTTCTCGATGTTCTCTAGGAGCCGGCGATCAGATTCGTCCATGTGTTGCGCTCTAACGTGGAAGTGAGGGGCAGCCGGAGCGCATAGCGCGGAGGGAACCAACAAGCGCAGCTTGTTGGCTGTCCCTCTCGACTGCAGGGTTAGACCAGTTTTTTCGATGCAAGGGGGCCGGGACGTAGATCGACAAATTAGGCCTCCAGAAGCGAAGGATCAAACCACACGTCTTCGTAGTTGGCGCTGTCAATTAAGAAGCGGTACCCAGGTGGCAATTCAAGATACTCAAGCACCTCCGGCAATCTATCGGGCAAGTGCTCTACGTGCAGCGGCGAGAAAAATGCGGGGTCTTCCGACAGTTCGTTGCCACACCAAATATACCAACCGTTTGTTGTGTCTGTTGGATTGTGGCGTAGCCCATTGATGGGTTGCTTGCCGATGGTTGAAAGCGCAATACCGACTTTGGATTGAGGGCGGGGAGGTTGTGGCTTTTCGCCTTTCCACTCGCACACACTTTGATTGGTCTGGACGCGCATGGTGAAGGTGTTGTCTAACGTAGAAGTGAGGGGCAGCCGGAGCCGCGGAGCGGCGTAGGGCACCCAAAGCGCAGCTTTGGGCTGTCCCGCTCGACTGCCGGGTTAGCGGAAGCCCGATGGAGAGCAGGGCGGCAATGCGAACCGGCCCGAACCGACTGAACTGTGCCACACGAACTGCGTGAACGCTTGCGCGCCAACAAGCTTAAAAAGATGGGGCAGCGTGCTGTGCCGAGTTCAGCACTGGCTCGGTATGGAAGCGCAAAGGAAAACCACCGCGCTTGCAAAAGCTTTGGCTGGGATTTCGTTTCGCTTGAATGCATGGCGCTAACGTAGAAGTGAGGGGCAGCCGGAGCCGCGANTTTGGGCTGTCCCGCTCGACTGCCGGGTTAGCGGAAGCCCGATGGAGAGCAGGGCGGCAATGCGAACCGGCCCGAACCGACTGAACTGTGCCACACGAACTGCGTGAACTCTTGCGCGCCAACAAGCTTGAAAAGATGGGGCAGCGTGCTGTGCCGAGTTCAGCACGGGCTGGGCGTGGAAGCGCAAAGGAAAACCACCGCGCTTGCAAAAGCTTTGGCTGGGATTTCGTTTCGCTTGAATGCATGGCGCTAACGTTTGAGGTAAGGGGCAGCCGGAGCGCGTAGCGCGGAGGGAACCTGCAAGCGCAGCTTGCAGGCTGTCCGCTTGACCGAGTTGTTAGGCATCTGGCTGTGCCCCGTATTTGGCAGTGGTCAACTCGTTCACGTACTTGCGAAGCTCCTCATCGTTGCGGAAACGAGGAAGTGCCTGCTTCAAAAGGTACTGGTACTTTGCGAAAGCAAAAACTTCGTCATCTTCCATCCATTGCATCGATTCAAATCGCTTGAAGACCTCGTTGTCGACAATATGAATAGCGGTGAGCTCACCGTGTTCTTCATCAGCCTGATCTCCGAGCATGACCCAGTGCCCTGAAAGCGCATTGAGTAAAGACTCGATCTCCTTGTCTGTTACTTCTTTGGCCAGCTTCTGCAGGCGCTTGAGCGTGAGAGGTTTTGTCATGTTTTTCGAAGGCAACTGGCTCGCAGATGAGTTGCTGGCGAAATGCCTAACGTAGAAGTGAGGGGCAGCCGGAGCCGCGAAGCGGCGTAGGGCACCCAAAGCGCAGCTTTGGGCTGTCCCGCTCGACTGCCGGGTTAGCGGAAGCCCGATGGAAAGCGGGGCGGCGATGCGAACCGGCCCGAACCGACTGAACTGTGCCACACGAACTGCGTGAACTCTTGCGCGCCAACAAGCTTGAAAAGATGGGGCAGCGTGCTGTACCGAGTTCAGCACGGGCTGGGCATGGAAGCGCAAAGGAAAACCACCGCGCTCGCAAAAGCTTTGGCTGGGATTTCGTTTCGCTTAAATGCATGGCGCTAACGTTTGACGTGAGGGGCCGCCGTAGCGGAGAAGCCGCGAAGGGAACCCACAAGCGCAGCTTGTGGGCGGTCCCTCTCGACGGAATTGTTAGGTGCGGGGCGAATATTTGATTGCATAGTCTTTGTATTTTTCAACGAATTCACGCGCGGCTTCGAGGGTGTCTGGATACGGGACAACATCATGATGCCCTGGGCCAATTCGAATTTTTTGGAACCGGAAGCCATGCGAAAAAAGATAGCGAATTTTCTGCCACTGCTTCGTGTCGGTTTTCTTCGGAGACTTGAAGTGCCTTCCGAAATTGTGTGCAACCCCACCGCACTCTGGGCACACAAGCTCCTTGGGACTTTCTTGTGAAAGATCGAACTCTCGCTTAAATGATTTGCAGCAGCTCAGGCAAGCGAAGGCCATGTTGTAAGGCGTTGCCATTTTTGAGCACCTAACGTTTGAGGTAAGGGGCAGCCGGAGCGCGAAGCGCGGAGGGCACCTGCAAGCGCAGCTTGCAGGCTGTCCCGTTGACCGATTGGTTAGCCGCGACTGACTG
>NZ_BAABLD010000015.1:0-202002 GCF_039544165.1 Viridibacterium curvum | reverse complement strand
TTCGCCGAAGGACTGGGAAGGCGTGAAGTGGGGCGTGGCTCAGTGGCACGAAGAGTCGCTGACCAACCGCAACACCTCGTTCTGGACCGATCCGAAGGCTCTGTCATTCGGCCCCGTGGGCTTCCTGTTCAAGGGCACGTTCGCCGGCGGCGACAACCGCAAGGCTGGTGACAACAACGACGGCGGCTCGGCTTCGGGCACCGGCAAGAAGTCCGGCGACGCATACGTTCTGGGCGTGGAATACAAGTTCACCGACTACGTGAACGGCGGTATCGACGGCACGCACCGTCGCACGGCTGACGTCAGCGGCACCACGACCGAAACCGGCATGATCTTCCACCACTACTACATCAACATCAAGCCGATGAAGGGCCTGAAGTTTGCTACCAGCTATGCAAACTACAAGGGTCGTGTCGCTGGCTCGCTGATCCCGTTCCAGACCAAGACCACGCACTTCCTGGTTAACTACACGATCGGTGACTTCGGTGTCGGTTACATCGTTTCGCACAACCACAACCTGAGCGATAGCGGCGGCAGCCGTAACAGCGGCAAGGGCCAGATGTTCGGTCTGTGGTACGGCCTGTCGAAGCAGACCTCGCTGTACTTCGGCTACGCCAAGAACGACTGGGAGCGCAACGCTGCTGGCGCCACCGGTGAAAAGTATGTCGGCTCCTCGGCCAACTTCGCCGGCAACCTTGGCACGAAGAACGACGAGAAGATCGTCCGCGTCGGTATCATCAAGGACTTCTGATCGTTTTCGATCGGCATCCGGGAAAGGCAGCCTTTGGGCTGCCTTTTTTCAGTCTCATAGGGAGTACAAATGCATAAGAAGCTCATTGCTGTCGCTGTGGCTGGTCTGATGTCCAGCGGCGCTTTTGCGCAAGTCACCGTGGGTGGCAAATTCGACGCGGGTTATCAGTTCCGCAAGACCCAGAACCTGGATTCGGGCGCTGGCGGCGCAACCGGTGGCAAGACCACTGAAACGCAAACAGACGGTTCGGCTGCAGCGACCCGTGTGACCGTGAAGGCCACCGAGGACGTCAACAAGTTCATCAAGGCAGGTGTCGACTATGACATTCGCTTTACGAACGGCAACGTGCACGAAGGCAAGACTGGCGTGGCTTCGAACGACAAGAAGGCCATGTGGGTGCAGTTCGGCCCGATCGTGACTCAGTTTGGTGTCGCGGACATCATGTCTAACGATTACAAGCTGGCCGAGAAGCCCTACGCCATTTCGCCGAAGGATTGGGATGGCGTGAAGTGGGGCGTATCGCAATGGCACGAAGACTCGTTGACCAACCGTAATACTTCGTTCTGGACTGATCCGAAGGCCCTGTCGTTCGGCCCCGTGGGCTTCCTGATCAAGGGTAGTTTTGCCGGCGGCGACAACCGCAAGGCCGGTGACAACAACGACGGCGGTTCTTCTTCGGGTACGGGCAAGAAGTCGGGCGATACCTACGCGTTCGGTGTTGAATACAAGTTCACCGATTACGTGAACGGCGGTGTTGATGGTACGCATCGTCGTACGGCGGACGTGAGCACCACCACGTCTGAAACCGGCATGATCTATCACCACTACTACATCAATCTGAAGCCGGTTAAGGGTCTCAAGTTTGCCGCTCAGTACAACAACTACAAGGGCCGTGTTGCGGGTTCTCTGATCCCGTTCCAGACCAAGACTACCAACTTCGTTGTGAACTACTCGATCGGTGATCTGGGTTTGGGTGCAGGCATCTCGCATCTGCACGACTTGAGCGCCAGCAATGGCAGCCGCAACAGCGGCAAGGGTCTGATGCTGGGCGTGCTCTACAATTTGTCGAAGAACACCTCCCTGTATCTGGGCTACGCCAAGAACGACTGGGAGCGCAATGTTGCAGGCGCGACTGGTGAGAAGTTCGTGGGTACGTCGGCAAACTTCGCAGGCAATCTCGGTACGAAGAATGATGAACGCATTACGCGTATCGGTATTCTGAAGGACTTCTGATCGCTTGCAAGGATCGTCAGAAACCTGAAAGGCAGCCTTTGGGCTGCCTTTTTATTGAATACGCATCAGTCCGCGTGTTGCGAAAGTTGTTTTGGCAAAGCGTTGCAGATGTCCTGTACAACGCTGTTCCAGTCACCCGCCCTGGGTTGTCTGAAAAGTCGCATGGCGGGATACCAGGGGGTGTCACTACGGTGCTGTAGCCAACGCCAGTCTGCTGCATGGCAGAGCATTACCCAGCAGGGCTTGTTCATGGCGCCTGCCAGATGTGCGACCGATGTGCACACGCTGATGACGAGATCAAGCGAGGCGATCAGTGCGGCCGTATCCGCGAAGTCCTGCAGAGTTTCACCGCTGCGCAGGATATCAGGATCTGTGTCGAGGATTGCGAGGTCTGGTGCGGATGGTTTCTGTTGCAGAGATACGAACGTGTAGTCGAGTGCCAGCAATGCTTGCAGCGAGCTCAGAGGCATCGAGCGATTGTGATCGTTGTGCTGCGCCGGATTGCCGGCCCAGACCAGTCCTATGCGAGCGTTCCTCCGCGGATGTACATCCAGCCGTGTTGACCAGGCTTGGGTCAGCTGCGGTGGAGCGTCCAGGTAAGGTGGTTGCGGCAGGTTGTCCAGCCTGATTTGCAGGACGCTCGGCAGATTGAGCAGGGGGCACTGCACATCATGTGAAGGAGCTGGTTCATCCAGCGAGCACACGGTGATGCCCGGCAGCTGGGAGAGCAGCGCGCAGAGCGAGGATTGGGCCTGCAGTACGATGTGCGACCCGCGATCCAGCAAGTGCGGGACGAATCGACAGAACTGAAGTGTGTCGCCGAGACCTTGTTCCGCATGAATCAGGAGCGTTGCACCGCGAATGTCCTCTCCGCGCCAGAGTGGCGCACTCCGATGATGATGTGGCTGGATGCCAGGGTCTTCCCAGCGCGACTCGAAGTCTGTCCAGCCGGAATCGTAGTCGCCAAGCCCCAATGAGCAGATTCCCCGGTTGAAGCGTGCTTTGGCGAAGCCGGGGCGGCAACGCAGGCTTGCGTTGAAGGCGTCGATTGCATCCTGCAGTTTGCCAAGTGAAAGCAGGGCGTTGCCACGATGCAGGTGCGCATCTGCATCTTGCGGAGCCAGGAGGCAGGCTCGCGTTGCATGCTCCAGAGCTGAGGTTGCGTGACCCGTACCCAAGGTTGCATGCGCCAGCAGGCTCCAGCCAATTGCGAGCTCGGGTTCTTGCTTCACGACGTACTGCAGGTCGATGAGGGCTGCATCGAACTGCCGTTGTTCACAGTAGAGGCGCGCGCGATTGAGACGGTATGCGGGTTTGTCCTGCCCCGCGATGGCGGCTGTGAAATGGGTGAGGGCGAGCGCGGGAGCATCTGTTTGCGACAACAGGTTCGCGAGGTTGTTATGAGCCTCATGATGCCTGGGGTGAAGCGCCAGCAATTGCTGGTAATTCTGGATGGCTGTGGCCGTCTGGCCAAGCTTGGAAAATGCCCTGGCCAGATTGAATCGCGCTACATCCAGCCCGTCATCCAGTGACAGGGCGCGTTGCAGTGCTTCGATGGCGCTGCGTTCGTCGCCGGTCTGAGCGAGACATAGTCCCAAGCCTTGCCAGGCCTTTGCATTGCCGGGCTCGTCCTGAGTCAGTTTGCGGAACTCTATGGCTGCTTCCACGTAGTCGGTCCGCTCCACCAGCATTGCAGCGAGGTTGAAGCGGATGGAGCTGCGTGTGGGAGCCAGTGTCAATGCCTCGCGCAGTGCATGGATGCCTTCATCCAGGCGGCCGGCTTGCTGATGTTCAATGGCCGCCATGAACAATTGGCGAGCCTGCTCCAGCGGTGAGTTTTGGGGCGTGTTCATGGCTCACGATGATAGCGCTGTGGCGTTGTTGTGCCGGGCTCGTGAGACAATTCCGCCATTCCCAATGCGCTGTTTCATGCAGGTTTTGACATGTCCTCATCGCGGCACATCCTGTCTGCGCCCTCTTCCTCGTCGGCCCTCGATGCTTTGTTCGAGATGGCGCTGGCAGCACATCAACGCGGTGCCTTGGCACAAGCCGAACCCATGTACCGGGAGATTGTGCGACACCAGCCACGGCATCACCATGCGTTGCATCTGCTTGGCGTGTTACTGCATCAGCAAGGGCAGCACGCAGTGGCCTTGGTGCTGATTGATCGTGCGCTTGAGATCATGCCGCGCTTTCCAGTGGCCTTAGGGAATCGCGGAGCCGTTTTGCGCAGCCTCGGCCGGTTGGAGGAAGCATTGGCGTCCTGTAGCCAGTCTCTGATATTGTCCCCTGACAATCCCGACGTGCTTGTCAGTCGCGCGGCCGTCCTGATGGCCCTGAGGCGCGGTGAGGAAGCTCTGCAGGACTGCAGCCGCGCCATTGCCCTTGAGCCCGGCATTGCTGAGGCCTGGAACAACCGCGGCATCCTGCTGCAAGACGCACGCCGTTTTGAAGAGGCGCGGTCTGATTATGAGCAGGCGATCCGTATTTCCCCTTCATATGCGGATGCTCATTGGAATATCGCGCGTTGTTGTCTGCTGCAGGGCGACTACAAACGTGGCTGGGCTGAGTATGAGTGGCGCTGGCAGCGGCCTGCTTTCACGTCGCCGCAGCGCAATTTTGCACAGCCCCAGTGGCAGGGCGAGGATCTGGTCGGACGCAGGGTTCTGTTGCATGCGGAGCAAGGACTTGGCGATAGTCTGCAGTGTCTGCGCTACGTGCCTCTGCTTGTCGAACGCGGCGCGACGGTCTGGCTGGAAGTGCAGGGGGCACTGAAACCGTTGTTGCAGGGATTGCCCGGTGTGGCGGGCGTACTGGCCAGTGGTGAAGCCTTGCCTTCCTTCGATCTGCATTGTCCCTTGTTGAGTTTGCCGCTGGCGTTTGGCACAACCGTTGAAACGGTACCGCCTGTGCAACCTTTGTCCGTTGACGCTGAGCTGAAAGAGGCGTGGGTTGTGAGATTGGGCCCACGTCATGGATTGCGTGTAGGTCTTGTGTGGTCGGGTAATCCCTCCCAACAGGACAATGATCTGCGCTCCCTGCCCTTGGCAGATCTGGTGGCAGCGATGCCCAAGGGGGTTGAGCTGATCAGCTTGCAGAAAGAGCTGAGAACCGATGTAGAGCGACAGATCGTTGCCAGCGGGCAGGTGCGACACTTTGGGGACTTCCTGCGGGATTTTGCGGATACGGCTGCCTTGATGGGCGAAGTGGATATGGTGGTCTCGGTCTGCACTTCGGTGGCCCACCTCGCGGGCGTGATGAAGGTGCAGCTGGAGGTGATGTTGCAATACGCGCATGACTGGCGGTGGTTGCTTGATCGCGAGGACAGTCCCTGGTACCCCTCTGCGCGCCTGCACCGGCAAGTGGTGCAAGGTGATTGGCAGCCGGTACTGGCTGGTGTTGCGAATGCTGTGCGGCAGAGGCTGACGTGAGTCACATTTTTGCGCCATCGCCGGGTCGGGAGCGTGACGAACATATGGCCATGCTGTGGCAGATGGCTGTGAGTTGTCATCAGCGCGGTGAAATGGATAGGGCTGAGCCAATCTATCGAGAATTGCTGCGTCATCACCCCGATAATCCTGCGCCGCTGCAGATGCTGGCTACCCTGCGTTTGCAATGCGGAGATGCGATGGAAGCACTGGGCCTGTTCGAGCGCGTGCTGACTGTGCGTACCGATGCTGTCGAGGTGTGGAGTAACCGCGGCATTGCGTTGCGTGCGCTGGGCCGTCTCGATGAGGCCGTTGCGTCTTTCGACCGAGCCCTGGTGCTGGCCCCCGCCTACATGCCTGCGCTCAATAATCGTTCGGCGACGCTGGGCGATCTGCAGCGACTGGATGAGGCGCTGGCGGATCTGGAGAGGGTGCTGCAGGTACATCCCGAGTTGCCTGAGCTGCACAATAACCGTGGCGTGTTGTTGCAGGATCTGGGGCGTTTCGACGAAGCACTCCAAGCGTACGACAGGGCTATTGCCCTAGCGCCAGACTATGCCGACGCACACTGGAACGAGGCGCGTTGCCGTCTCTTGCTGGGCGATTACCAGACCGGTTGGGTGAAGTACGAGTGGCGTTGGCAGCGTAGTGATGCCAGTGCGCCGCAGCGTGGCTTTAAGCAACCGCGCTGGGATGGCGCGCCACTGCATGGAAAGACAATTCTCTTGTACGCAGAGCAGGGGCTCGGCGACACCATTCAGTTCCTGCGTTTCGTCCCCGCGGTGCAGGCCGCAGGCGGGCGTGCCGTGCTCGAAGTGCAGCGTGGTTTGCTGCCTTTCGCGCAGCGCATGGCGGACGTCGAGGTGTTCGTGGCCGGTGACGCATTGCCGAAGTTTGATCTGCACTGCCCGCTAATGAGTCTGCCGCATGCGCTTGGGACGCAGCTGGCTACCTTGCCTGCAGGGGTACCGTACCTCTCTGCGGATGCGGGCCGATGTGCCGAATGGGCTGAGCGCCTCGGCGAACGACGTGGATTGCGCGTCGGCATCATGTGGTGCGGCAATCCGGCTCAAAAGGACAACCACCTGCGCTCGCTGCATTTGCGCGAGCTCGTGGCCTGCAAGCATCCGGACATTACCTTCATCAGCCTGCAGAAAGATCTGGCCGACGACGAGGAGAGGTCCATCGTGGCCAGTGGCCAGGTGCTGCACTTCGGCGCATCCCTGGACGACACTGCGGCCTTGATGATGAACCTCGATCTGGTCATCTCGGTATGCACGTCGATGGCGCATCTCGCAGGCGCTTTGGGGCGGCCGCTATGGGTGTTGCTGCAGTCAGCATCCGACTGGCGCTGGCTGCGCGATCGCGACGATTCGCCGTGGTACCCGAGCGCGCGATTGTTCCGACAGCAGCGTAGCGGAGAGTGGGCCCCTGTCATCCAGCGAGTGGCCGATTCGCTCGCAGTTTTTTCTGCGCGCTGACCATACACCGCACGGCCCCTCGAAGTTTCCGTTCGTCCCTGCCGTGAAGCTTGTTGTGACCATTTTCTCGTTCTACACAATCTTTCACATGTTACCGTTTCGCTGCCCGCATTGATGGCGGGTTCGGAATGCCCCCGCCGCAGCCCGTAATGGCTGTGCTGCCTCGCACAAGGCAGGTGACTCGTGATGGTTCGCGCGGGAGGTTAAGACAAGCCGGGGCAATGACCCCGGCGATTGCGTCGTTGCACGGCGGCGTTTGTTGAGGGGATTTGGATGAAGCAGAAGTGGAGCTGGACTGGAGGCGTTCGACCTCTGGGGCGCAGCATCGCCATCATGGCGATGCTGGTAACGGGCGCAGCACAGGCCTACAACGAGGCGCCTGAGTTGGCGGCAGCGGTCAAGCTGGGCAAGCTACCTCCGGTGGCACAGCGTTTGCCGAGCAAACCTGAAGTCATCAAGCCGCTGAACTCGGTGGGGAGCTATGGAGGCTCCCTGCGCTCTGCACTGCGCGGCAGCGGAGACGGCAACGCCATCCTGCGTTTTGTGAGCCCGCAGGGTCTGGTGCGCTGGAACAAGAATTTCTCCGGACTCGAAGGCAATCTTGCCGAAAGCTGGACGGTCAGCCCGGATGCGTCCGAGTTCACCTTCAAGCTGCGCGCGGGTATCAAGTGGTCTGATGGCAAACCTTTTACCACCGAGGACATCCTGTTCTCGATGAATGATCTGGTTGGGAATGCCCAGTTCTTCCCGTCTGCACCGAGTCGTTACATGGCGGACGGCAAATTCGTGAAGGTCGACCGTCTTGACGACCGCACGGTGCGCTTCAAGTTTGCGCGCTCATTCCGCACTTTTACTGAAGAGCTGGCGACACCGCTGGGCCAGCATCCGGTGCTGTACCCCAAGCACTACTGCCAGCAGTTCCATCCCAAGTACAACCCGCGGGTGGACGAGGAGGTGCGCGCTACGCGCGTGCAGGACTGGGTGGCACTGATGCGCCTGAAGTGCGGTGACCTTGAGGTGGTGACGCGTTGGGGCAATCCCGACAAACCGACTCTGGATCCCTGGGTGATCGAGCAGCCTTACCACGGTGGCGCAACGCGTGTGGTCATGCGCCGCAATCCCTATTTCTGGCAGGTCGACACGGCCGGCAACCAGCTGCCGTATATCGACAAGCTCGACTTCAAGGTTGTCTCGGATGTCGAGACCATTGTGCTGGCTGCGGTCAGCGGTCAGCTTGACCTGCAGATCCGCCACATCCAGAACACGCAGAACCTGCCGCTGCTCAGCGAGAACGAAGCCAAGGGGCGTTACAAGATGCTGGCGCTGCCGGACATCAACGCTACCGCGGCGGGTATCTTCATCAACCAGTCGACGAAGAACGAAAAGCTGCGCCCGCTCTTCCGCAACAAGGATTTCCGCGTTGCGTTGTCACTGGGCATGTATCGCCAGGAGATCAACGATCTGGTGTTCCTTGGACAGGGTGAGCCCTGGCAGATCGGCCCCGCACGCGCCAACAAGTTCTACAACGAGAGGCTGGCCAAGCAATACACGAAGTACGACCTGAAGGCCGCCAATGCTTTGCTCGACAAGCTCGGTCTGACCAGGCGTGACGCGGATGGCTTCCGTCAGTACCCGGCCGGTGGGCGCATCAGCATGGGGGTCATCGTCAGTCTGGGCTCGCAGTACCAGGTGGATATGCTGGAGGTGCTGCGCAAGCAATGGGCGAAGCTCGGTCTCGACCTGCAGATCAATGCCTCTGAGCGCACGCTGTACTACGACCGCGCCAGTGCCAACGACTACGACATGAGCGTGGACCAGATCGCTGGCGGCTATGACCCGACGCAGGATCTGCGTGGCGTGCTCGCCATCCATCCGCGTGAGTCGCGCCAGAGTCTGCTGTGGGTGCAGTGGTACGAGAGCGGCGGCAAGCGTGGCGAAGAGCCTCCGCCCAGCATGAAGAGGCGTCTGCAGCTCTACGATCAGTGGAAAGACGCGAAGAATGACGCCGAAGCCGATCCGCTGTTCCGTCAGATCCTCGACATCGCCGCTGACGAACTCGAAGTGCTGGGTACGGTCTCGCCGCCGAAGGCCAACGGTATTCGCAGCGTACGTCTGCAGAACGTTTACGAAAAGATGCCCTGGGGCTGGACTTACCCGACGCCGGGACCGTCGCTGCTGCAGCAGTACTACTTCAAGTAATAGCGTTGCGTCCGGGAACGGCGCCTGCGGGCGCCGTTCTCATTTGAGCCGTGCGATGGCAGCGTCCAGCGTGGCTTCCTGCTTGGCAAAGCAGAACCGCACCAGGCCTTGCTGACGCGCGTCGGCATGGAACACCGACACGGGAATGCAGGCCACTCCGCGCTCGATGGTCAGCCAGCGCGCGAACGCCACGTCGTCGAGGTCGTCGCGGATGCTGCGGTAGTCAGCGAGCTGGAAGTAGGTGCCACGACTGGGGACGAGCTGGAAGCCGGCATCCTGCAGTCCCTGCGCCAAGCGGTCGCGGCGGCTTTGGAAGAACGCGGGCAGGGATTGCCAGTGTGTCGGGTCGCGCAGCACTTCGACCAGGGCGTGCTGCGCAGGCGCGTTGACGCAGAACACGAGGAACTGGTGGATCTTGCGGAATTCGCTGCTCAGCGTTGGCGGAGCCACGCAGTAACCGATCTTCCAGCCCGTGGCGTGGAAAGTCTTGCCGAAGGAGTAGATGGCGAAGCTGCGTTGTCGCAGGCGCGGATGTGCCAGCACGCTGTGATGCTCTACGCCGTCGTAGACCAGGTGTTCGTAGACCTCGTCAGCCAGCACGAGTAGATCATGATGCTCCGCGATATCGGCCAGCGCATCGAGATCGGCTGCGGTGAATACGCCTGTCGACGGGTTGTTCGGATTGTTGATCAGGATCATGCGCGTGCGCGGAGTCACCGCGTCCGCAACGGCAGGCCAGTCGATGCGGCCATCGAGCCCGGCGCTGATGCGTATGGCGTGCGCACCTTGCGCGGCGATGGCTGGCGCGTAGCTGTCGTAGCTCGGATCGATCACGATGGCTTCGTCGCCCGCGTGCAGCACGGCCGCGACGGCGGTGAAGATGGCCTGCGTGGCGCCCGCTGTGATGGTGATTTCATTGTCGGGATCTACGCTCACCGCGCGGCTTTGCTGCAGCTTGCGGGCAATCGCCTCACGCAAGGCCGGCAGGCCAGCCATTGGAGCGTACTGGTTGAAACCGGCCTGCGCCGCATGATGCAGGGCTTCGATCAACGCAGGCGGGCAGGGGTAGTCCGGGAAACCCTGCGAAAGATTGATGGCGCCGTGCTCGCCGGCCAGCTGGCTCATCACTGTGAAGATGGTTGTGCCGGTCTGCGGCAGCTTGGATCGTATTGTCGTCATGCCATCGAGAAGGGTTGTGCGAGCAGTGCAGCGCCTGTCCGGGCCGTTTGCTGCGTGTAACAGAAAATTCATATATGACGACCATGCGCTCTGCACAATCCGCGCTGTTTTGTGCAGGGCCAATTCCATGCAACGTCGTCAGTTCCTGAAGTCATCTCTTGCTGTATCAAGTTCCCTGATCTTACCCGTTGGCAGCGCCCGGGCCGCACGCGGCGAGTGGGTGGTCGGGCAATCGGTCGACCTGTCGGGCGACAACCAGAACATGGGGCGCGATTACTTTACCGGCGCCAAGATTGCGTTTGACCAGTCGAACCTCAGTGGTGGCGTCAATGGTCGGCTGTGGCGACACGTCGTACTGGACGATACCGGCAGCGCCGAACTGGCTGTTGCCAACACACGCCGCCTGCTGCGCGAAGCGAACGCCAACTTCCTGTTCGGTTACACCAACGAGCCTTGCGTGCAGGCCGTGCTGCAATCGGCCGAGCTGCGCAACGCCGGCATGGCCTTGTTCGCGCCCCAGTGTGGCGTCAGCTTTCCCGGGGATGAGCAGCGCGCCATCTATCTCCGCGCGACCTACGGTGAGGAGATCGCAGCCACCCTGCGGCAGTACGCCGAGGGGCGCATCACATCGTTCATGATCGTGCATACCAATGCCCTGGCCAGTACCGCGGCCCGCGATGCCGCCCTGGCGGTGCTGCGCGAGCGCGACTTGCCGACACCGGCCCTGAAGTTGCTGAGTGAGGACGGCAGCAACATGCAGGCCGTGGCAGACGCGGTCTTGCGCGCTGCGCCGCAGGTCGTCGTCATTCTCGCGGGGACCTTGCAGGCCGCGCTGCTGACCAGACAGCTGCGATCACGCAATCCCGGCCTCTTCATCTGCGTCACGTCCGGGGTCGATGCGACCGTCTTCCGGCAGCTCGCAGGGCCGGCGATGTCGACCGGCGTGGTGTTCTCGCGCGTGGTGCCCAATCCCGTCAAGGGCACCGAGCCCATCGTGCGCGAGTTCGGCCGCTCCCTCACCAAGCTGCTGGACGAGACGCCGACCACGTCCAGCCTCGAGGGGTACATTGCTGCGCGTGCCCTGATCCAGCTGGTGCAACGCCAGGGCGATGCGAAACGCAGCGAGCGCATGCCGGTCCTTGAGGCAGCACGCGAGGTTGGGGTACTCGAGTGCAGCGGCTGGCGTTTCGATTTCCGCCAGGGCAGGCGCGCCTCCCGATACGCCGACACCAGCATCATCAGCCGCGATGGCGGCATGCTGGGCTGAACTGGAGTCTTCGCCAACTCTCCGGCCTTTCTGACTGCCGGGCCTTTTTGTAAACACTGATGCACTGGCAACAAAGATGTTGATGCAATGAAGTTGCATGTGTAGCATGCGCGCTTTCCGTCTTCACAAGCTTTCGGAGAGTTTCCATGCTGAACCGTACCGTTCTGGCTGCGACGCTGAGTGCGTTGAGCCTTGTCTCCCTGCCGGTCCTGGCGGATGACGCCAGCGACCTGAAAAAGCTGCGTGCCGAAGTCGATGCGCTGCGCAAGGCTTACGAGTCGCGCGTCGGCGAGCTGGAGTCGCGGCTCAAGCAAGCCGAGACCAAGCAGGCGGCCACCCCTGCCGCAACAGCCGCGGCGACACCGGCCGCAGCTCCCGCCAGTGCCGACAAGGCTGCGCGCCAGAGCGGCGATACCGCCTTCAACCCCGCTGTGTCCCTCATCCTGAGTGGCACGTATGCCAATCTGCAGAAGGACCCCGAGGGCTATCGCATCAAGGGCTTCGTGCCGGGTGGCGAGATCGGGCCGGGCTCGCGCGGCTTCAGCCTTGGCGAGTCGGAGCTGGGGCTGTCGGCCAACGTGGATCGTCTGTTCTACGGTCAGGCCAACATCGCCTTGTCGAGCGAGAACGAAGTGGGGGTCGAAGAGGCTTTCATCCAGACGACCAGCCTGCCGGCCGGGCTCAAGCTGAAGGCCGGGCGCTACTTCTCGGGCATCGGTTACCTCAACGAACAACACGCGCACACCTGGGACTTCGTGGATGCGCCGCTCGCCTACCAGGCCTTCCTGGGGGGGCAGTTCGGGCAGGACGGCGTGCAGCTCAAGTGGCTGGCGCCCAGCAACACGTTCATCGAGCTGGGCGCTGAGGCCGGGCGCGGCAGCAACTTCCCCGGCAGTGACCGCAGCCGCAACAGCAGTGGCGCGCAGTCGCTGTTCGGCCATGTCGGTGGCGATATCGGTGCCAGCCACAGCTGGCGCGCCGGGCTGGCCTGGCTGCGCGCCAACCCGTCGGCGCGTGAGCATAGCGACATCGACCTCGCCGGTTCCGAGGTCACCAACACCTTCAGCGGCAGTTCGCGTCTGTGGGTGGCTGATTTCATCTGGAAGTGGGCGCCGAACGGCGATGCGCGGCGCACCAGCTTCAAGCTGCAGGGCGAGTACTTCCGCCGCAAGGAGGTGGGCGAGCTGGTCTACGACAAGGACGGCACGGCGTCTGCCGACCGCTATCGTTCGCAGCAGTCGGGGGCTTACGCGCAGGCCGTCTGGCAGTTCCTGCCCGCCTGGCGCACCGGCTATCGCTACGACTGGCTCGACAGCGGCAAGGTCGATTACACCGGCAACAGCAGCAACCTCGCCAACCCTGACTACAAGCCGCGCAAGCACAGCGTGATGGTGGACTGGAGCCCCAGCGAGTTCAGCCGCGTGCGTCTGCAGTTTGCCAACGATCGCTCGCGCGAGAACCAGCCTGACCGGCAGGTCTTCCTGCAGTACCAGATGAGTCTTGGCGCCCACGGCGCGCACGGGTTCTGATCATGATGCGTTGGCTCATTCTGGCTGTCTGCGCGAGTTTCTCCCTGTCTGCCCAGGCGGGTTTGCGTGCCGTGGCATGCGAGCCCGAGTGGGGCGCCTTGCTGGGCGAGCTGGGGGGCGACAAGGTGTCGATTTACACCGCCACCACCGCCCAGCAGGATCCGCATCACATTCAGGCGCGGCCCAGTCTCATCGCTGCCGTACGCAATGCCGACCTGCTGGTGTGCACGGGCGCCGAGCTGGAGACTGGCTGGTTGCCGCTGCTGTTGCGCCAGTCGGGCAACGCGGCCGTGCAACCGGGCAAGCCCGGCTACCTGGAGGCGGCTGCGCTGGTGCAGCGGCTCGAAGTGCCGACGCGTTTTGATCGCGCCGATGGCGACGTGCACGCGGCCGGCAACCCGCACATCCACCTTGATGCGCGCAACATCCTGCTGGTCGCCGAGGCCGTGAGCCAGCGACTTGTCACGCTCGATGCGGGCAATGCCGGGGTCTATCAGTCGCGCCTGGCCGACTTCTCGCGGCGCTGGCGCAGTGCGATGCAACGCTGGGAACGCGAGGCCACGCCCTTGCGCGGGGTCGCCATCGTCGTGCATCACCGTGACCTGGCCTACCTGCAGAACTGGCTGGGGTTGCGCGAGGTCGGCACGCTGGAGCCCAAGCCCGGCGTCGAGCCCTCCAGCGCGCATCTGGCCGGCTTGCTTGCCAGTCTGCCCACGCAACGGCCGCAGCTCATCGTGCGTGCGGCCTACAACGACGGGCGCGCTGCAGAGTGGCTTTCCGCACGCGCCAGACTGCCCGTTGCGGTGCTGCCTTTCACGGTGGGGGGGAGCCCGCGCGCGGGCGATCTGTTCGCGCTGTTTGATGACACCATCGCCACCTTGCTGACGGCGCTGCGATGACGCTTGCCGCGCTGGATGCCGGCATCCTCGGGCCCGCTTTCATTGCCGGCCTGCTGGTGTTGCTGACGCATGTGCCGCTGGGCTGTCAGGTGCTCGGGCGCGGCATCGTCTTCATCGACCTGGCGATTGCGCAGATCGCGGGCCTGGGCGTGATAGCCGCCGATGTGCTTGATCTGGGCGAGGGCGGCTGGGCGGTGCAGGTGTCGGCCGTCAGCGCAGCCCTGCTCGGCGCGTTGGTGCTCACGTGGACCGAAAAGCGCTGGCCCGAGATTCAGGAGGCGCTGATCGGCGTGCTGTTCGTGCTCGCCTCGTGCGCCGGCCTCGTCCTGCTGGCAGGCAACCCGCATGGCGGCGAGCATCTGCGCGACCTGCTCGTCGGGCAAATTCTCTGGGTGGGTGAGACACAGCTGTGGGCCATGGCCTGCGTGACCGCCGCGATTGGTCTGCTATGGCAACTCGGCGGCGCGTTTCGCCAGCACCGGCTGTTCTTTCACGCCGTCTTTGCGCTGGCCGTGACGGCCTCGGTGCAGCTGGTCGGCGTCTATCTCGTCTTTGCCTGCCTCATCGTGCCGGCGCTGGCGACGCGCGGCCTCGACGGCCTGCGCAGGATGGTGGCCGGCTATCTGCTGGGGGCGCTGGCCTTTGTCGTCGGACTCGCGCTGTCAGCCCTGGCCGACCTGCCCGCAGGGGCGGTCATCGTGCTGGGCATGGCGGCACTGGCACTGCCCGCAGCGCTGCTGGCGCGCCGCTGGATCAGGTGCTGAGCAGACCGGCGAAGCGCAGCACGTCGTCGATGCACGCCTCCCAGCGCGAGAAGCGGTGATCGCCGCCGGGGAAGATGTCCTGCCGCGCGCCCGCGAAGTGGGCCACCGCCTCGCGGTAGTCCAGCGTCTCGTCGCCGGTCTCGACCATCAGCCACAGCTTGTCCGGCGAGCGGTAGTGCGTCACCTGCAGGGCGCGCAGTGCTTCCATGTGTTCTGCATGCACCTCGAAACACTCCCCGGTATAGATCTGTGTCTGCGTGCCCAGCCATTGCGACAGCAGACGATGCGGCGCAATGGCTGGGTTGATCAGCACCGCGCGCAGGTCGAATCGCTCCGCCAGATGCGCGGCGTAGAAGCCGCCCAGCGAACTGCCCACCAGCGTTGGCGGTGTTGCGCTGGCTTCGATGACTGCGCTGAGTTGCGCAATGGCCTCGTCCGGCCCCCAGCGCAGCTGTTCGCCCCACAGCTGATCGGCACAGCCCAGCTCGGCCATGCGCTGCTGCAGCGCCAGCAACTTGCCGGACTGTGGACCGGAGCGGAAGCCGTGCAGGTAGATGAGCATGCGGCTCAGTGATCGACCCAGCTCACCCAGTCCATCTGCCAGGTCAGCAGGATCAGCAGGCCAAAGGCGATGCGATACCAGGCAAAGATGGTGAAGTCGTGACTGGCGATGTAGCGCAGCAGCCAGCGCACGCACAGGAAGGCCGAGACGAAGGCCGAGACAAGACCGACAACCCACATGCCGATGTCGTCAAACGACAGCAGGGCGCGCTCCTTGTAGAGCGAATACAGCCCGGCCAGCCCCAGGGTGGGAATCGCGAGGAAGAACGAGAACTCCGTCGCCGCCTTGCGTGACAGGCCGAAGAACAGCCCGCCGATGATGGTGGCGCCGCTGCGCGAGGTGCCGGGTATGAGCGCGCAGGCCTGGGCGAGGCCCATCTTGAGCGCATCGATGGGTGTCATGTCTTCCACCTCGCCCACACGCACTGTGTGCGCACGGCGTTCGGCCCACAGGATGAAGAAGCCGCCGATGATGAATGCGCCCGCCACAACCGGCGCATTGAACAGATGTGCCTTGATGTTCTTGCCAAAGGCCAGCCCCAGCGCCGCCAGCGGCACGAAGGCGATGGCGATGTTGAGCAGGAAGCGGCGCGCCGTGGCGTCGTGCCGCGCATTGGCGAGCGTGTGGCCGATGCGCTGGCGGTATTCCCACACGATGGCGAGGATGGCGCCGGACTGGATGACGATCTCGAACAGCTTGCCGCGCTCGTCATTGAAGTCGAGCAGGCTGCCGGCAAGGATGAGGTGGCCCGTGGAGGAGATGGGCAGGAATTCGGTGAGGCCTTCGACGATGCCGAGAATCGCGGCCTTGAGGAGCAGGATGAGGTCCATGGTGCGGTCTTGGGAAAGGAGCGCGGATTATAGGCCG
Organism: Viridibacterium curvum; assembly: GCF_039544165.1. Taxonomy (NCBI): domain Bacteria; kingdom Pseudomonadati; phylum Pseudomonadota; class Betaproteobacteria; order Rhodocyclales; family Rhodocyclaceae; genus Viridibacterium; species Viridibacterium curvum. Next base: position 185,843 of record NZ_BAABLD010000015.1, on the reverse strand, counting down.
GGCTGTGTGTCAGGCCGTGTTGCTGTTTCCAGCTGCGTCAGCCAGTGGATGGCGTGCTCGCGCCCGTCACCACACATCTCTGCACTGGGCTGCAGGCCGCCGCAAAAGGCCGGGCGCTCCGGTTTTCCGAACACCGCGCAGCGCAGATCGGGTGTCAGCTGCACGCAAGGCACGCCTGCGGGTTTGCCCTGAGGCATGCCCGGCAGGGGCGAGGTAATGGAGGGCGCAATGCAACAGGCTGCGCAATTTGGTTTGCATTCCAAATCAATTTTCCCTGATTTGATAAATCTGGTTCAGCTGACGAAAGAGGGCCTGCAAGCTGCCGAATTCGGGCACATGCCCAGCCGTCCAGCTGCCCGTTTGTCCACCGGTCAACCACCCTTCAGGACGCGCTTTCGTCAGCCGTAATCTCACTAGCATGTCAGTCATAGGCCTGCCCTTGTAAGACAGGTTCCTGTGGGGGAACCGGGTGAGGGCTGCTGCGTACCGGATATCGGGTTGGAACATAGACAAAACCCGTTCGGCACGCTTCTTGAGTGAGTCAGAGCAAGCGAGGAGGAAGCATGTTCGACGTGGAAATTTTCTACAAGACTGAACTGGGTCGTCTGGCCGTAGGGGATCGTAGCTATGGCCTGCATCAGCGCTTGCGTGCGGCCCTGATCCTGATTGATGGCAAGACGCCGTGGCTGAAATTGCGCGCCATGCTTGCCCAGCTGGGGGATCCGGATAGCCTGGTGCAGCAACTGACTGAACTGGGGCTGCTTGAATCCGATCACTCGTTGCCCGCCATGCCGATCTTCCAGCCGGCTCGCGAACACGCAACCGCGCACTGAATCACGTCGGCACATGGCTGAGCCATTCGACCAGATGATGTTGGTCGGGGCGCAGCCGCCACACTGCGAAAGCCCGCTCCAACAGCGGGCTTTCTGCTTTTCGCGGATCGGCAAGGCCAAGTCCGAATGTGCCATGGTCCGTGATTGCCAGCTCGCCGCCTTGCCAGAACTGCGCCAGCACGGATTCCAGTGATGCCGCGTCAGCTTGAGGCGCAGGCTCTGCCTTGTCTGGTGCCCGATTGCTGGAGGCTACGTCGTGATAGCTCGCCCAGTGATGGCCGCGCAGCGCTGCATGTAAATCGGCGTACCAGCGTGCCGCCGTGGCGTCGCGTGGCGCGCACTGGCCAAGGACGTTGGAGAAAAGCAGTGCATGGTGGGGAAATGCCTGAACCAGCATGCGCAGGCCGCCGGGCGCGAACACGTTGATGCGGTGGAAGTGGATGTGGCGCGCCATGCGCCTTTGCAGCAACCAGCGCGCGAACGGGTCCGGCTCGCACGCGGCCACTTCACCCCAGCTGTGCAGCCAGTCGGCGCCCAGGGTGTAGCCCGCGCTGGGGCCGATGATCAACAGTTTGTCGCGCGGGGCCGCCCAAGTGTCGAGCCAGCCAGCGACAGTGTGGCAGAAGGGCGACCAGAGGCTTTGGCGATGACGCAGGGCGCGCCAGTGCCAAACCAGGCCGCCACTCTCGTGCAGCCAGTGGTCGCGCAGGGTCATGCAGCCTCGTCGGGAGCCGCAGGAGCCAGTCGCGCGACGATGGCGGCGAGGCGTGCGACTTCTTCTTCGAGCGCCGTCACGCGTTCGGCGAGGCCACTGCTGTCGGTTCGCACGCTGTGGCTGCTCGCGGCCGGGACTTCCGGTTCGCCGCACAACAGGTGGGCCCAGCGCGCTTCGCGTGCGCCGGGGGCGCGGGGCAGAAGTGTGACCAGCGCACCGTTGGCGCGCTGCGACAGCTCTTCGAGAAAGGCTTCGACAGAGGAGACGTCGGCGAAGCGGTAGAGGCGTTCGCTGTTTGCGCGCAACTCGGCGGCTGTTTGGGGGCCGCGCAGCAGCAGCGTAGCGAGCAGGGCGGTCGCCGCAGCGCCGATGCCCAGTACGCGCGGGATGTTGTGGCTGTAGCGCGTGACCCGGTTGCCCGAACTGGCAATGATCCACACGCCGTCGCTCAAGGTATCGATGGTTTGTAACAGCTGCGATTCGCTCAGGTCCATCACCGGGTGGCGGCTGGTCTTCTGGTTGCAACCGGTCTGCAGCGCGTTCAGTGACAAGGGGTAGCTGTCGGGAACGGTTTTTTCCTTTTCAACAAGCACGCCGAGGATGCGGGCCGAGACGGGGTCGAGCTGGGGAGTGGTCATGTTGGTCAGTGGAGAGAGGAGGGATGGGCGCAGTTTACGGAGAAACGCATCGCTGTGGCGCCCTGCGCCCACGGGCAGGCAGCTGGAAATCGGTGACATCGTGTGTCCCGGCCGGCCAAGTGCCGCTTTCGGTCTGGATGCGTCTCAAGTTTTGTACGGGGGGCCCGTAAGTTCTCCGATATAGCCAACCTATTGAGATGGTTAAACTGACGGAACGCATTCATGAACAAGAAGATCAAGCCATTGCTGCAAACCTTTGTGGGTACGACGGTTGTCCTGGTAGCGATCATGAGTGCTGTGGTGGTGGTCGAACTGACGCGGTTGAATGCACTCAGCGAACAGGAACACACCGTTACTGACAAGATGACCGAGGCGTTTGCCGAGGTTCGCCTGCAGGTTGTCCAGATCCAGCAATACCTGACTGATGCATCGGCTACCGGTGAGGCCGATGGTGTGGAAGACGGGCTAAAGGCCTACCAGTCGGTGCTGGCCGAGCTCGACAAGGTCAGGCAGTTGGCGCCGGAGCTGCGCGACGAGTTGGCTGCCCTGTCTGAGGCCAGCAAGGCGCTGCACGAGACCGGCGTGCGCATGGTGGCGGCTTACGGGCAAAATCGCGCAGCAGGGAATGCGATCATGAAGGCCCCGGATGGGTTTGATCGGCAGTCAGAGATCGTGCAGGAGCGTGTGCTGGCGTTGTCTCATTTGATCGAAGCCAAACAGGCGGAGACGACCGCTGGGGTGCAGGCGGCAATCGTTGTGACGCGAACCACCATGGTGGTGCTGGGGGCGGCACTGATCGGCTTGATCGTGACGGCCGGGGTGCTGTTGTATCGGCGTGTGATCGCCATCATTGGCGATGAGCCTGTTGTGGGCGCCGAGTTTGCGCACAAGCTGGCGGCGGGCGACCTGACCCATGACGTCAAAGTCCGTGGGGGCGATCAGCAAAGTCTCATCGCCAAACTGTCGGCGATGCGGGCGCGCTGGACGGATGTGGCCTCTGGCTTGCGCAAGCAGGCTTCCATGATGTTGGGAGCCGCTGCTGATCTGAGTCAGCAATCGCAGCAGCTTGCGGGCAACAGCCAATCACAGAGCCTGGCGGCGACACGGATCGCTGCACACGTGGAGCAGCTCTCCACCAGCGTCAAGCAGATCTCCGCGCAGGCGGGGCAGGCCAATGAGGACGTTTCGACAATGGGTGAGGTGGCAATCAGCAACAGCTACGCCATCGAGCATGTGGCCAACGAAGTGAAGGGGGTTGCCGAGACCGTGGGCGAGGCCAAGGCACAGATTGGTGAGCTGGATTCGCGCGCCAATGCCATCAGCAGCATCGTTACCGAGATTCGCGGCATCGCAGACCAGACCAACCTGCTCGCGCTCAATGCGGCGATCGAAGCAGCGCGTGCCGGCGAGGCTGGGCGAGGGTTTGCAGTTGTTGCAGACGAGGTGCGCAAACTGGCTGACCGCACCGGCACGTCGACGAACTCCATCGGGCAGATGATTTCTGAAGTGCACATCGCGACTCAGCGTATCGCGGAAACCATTGAAGACAGCGTGGCGCGCGTTGAGGGCTGTGTTGCACTGGCAGAACAGGCGCAGAGTGCGATGGCCGGCGTACGAGATTCTGCGCGCGCAGCTTGTGGCCAGGTGGAGCAGATTCATCAGGCACTCTCGGAGCAGCGCTCTGCGGCAAACGACATTGCCCAGTACGTTACCGAGATCGTAAGCATGAGCAACGAGAACGCCCTGGCAGCCGAATCTGTCGCGCGTGAAAGCCGCACCATCGACACGATTGCGGGTGCGCTGGACAAGGATGTGTCCTACTTCAAAACCGACAAGGCCGGCAGCGGTGCGGTAACGCTGTTCTGATACTGCGCTCAGCGCTTCTTGCGCGATTTGCCCGAGCCCGCCGGGTGCACGCTGCGCTGCATGTGCCAGCGCGTCAGTGTGGCGCCGTTGCGCACGACGCTCTCTTCCGCGACGGTCTTGAAGCCGAACCGTTCGAGCAGGGGTCTGGCCATTGCGCTGGCGTGCGCATCAATCTGTGCGGCCCCCATCGCCTCGGCCAGCGGCATCATGTCTTCGAGCAGGGCTGTCGCGACACTGCAGCGTGCTGCACGCGGCGCGGTGTAGAGCATGCTCAGCTCACCTGGCAGATCCATTTGCGCGAAACCGATAAGCCCGGCTGAGTCTTCTGCGACGCGCACCCAGCCGTCGACCAGGGCCTGGGTGAAGCGCGTTTCATCGTCGGCCGCTGCAGCCCACGCGGCGCACTGCGCCGCATCGTAGTGGGCTGCGGCCGTTTCCAGCACGGCGGCGCGGAACAACGCGATCAGGCCGGGCGCATCTTCGCGGCGGAAATCGCGTGTCACGAAGTCTTCGTCGGTCCACGGTGCATCATCGGGGACGAAGCCCTCGCCTTCGCCCCAGTCGGGCTCAGCGCTCATCGAGAAAAATCTCCAGCAGATCGTTGAGGAAGCGCCGACCCTTGTCGGTCGGCGCAATGCGCTCTGCGCTGATGTCGAGCAGGCCCTGTGTCCTGGCACGCGCGAGCTGCGGCTGCAACTGATCAATCGTGAGCCCCGTCGTCAGCGGCAGCAGCGTCGGCGAGAAGCCGTCGAGCAGGCGCAGCGTGTTCATCATGAACTCGAAGGGCAGGTCTTTGCCGGCAACCCAACTGGCTTCCTGCACGAAGCCGCTCGTTGCCGCAGCTTCAAGGTAGGCGTTCGGATGCTTGTGGCGCATCTCGCGTCGCACGCCTTCGTGGCTCGTCAGCTTGCCGTGCGCGCCGGCACCGATGCCCAGGTAGTCGCCAAAGCGCCAGTAGTTGAGGTTGTGCTGACAGCGATGGCCAGGCTGCGCAAAGGCCGAGGTTTCGTAATGCTGATAGCCCGCTGCAGCGAGCCGCGTTTCGATCATGTCCTGCATGTCGGCGGCCGTGTCGTCGTCGGGCAAGGGCGGTGGTGCGCGGTGGAACAGCGTGTTCGGCTCCAGCGTCAGGTGGTAGCACGACAGGTGCGGCGGCTGGAAGGACAGCGCGCGATCAAGATCGGCCTCGGCTTCTGCCAGCGATTGTTCCGGCAACGCGTACATCAGGTCGATGTTCCAGGTGTCGAAATGACGCGCGGCGAGCTCGATCGCGACTTGCGCTTCGCGGCTGTCGTGGATGCGGCCGAGCTTCACTAGCTGTGCATCGTCGAAGCTCTGGATGCCCAGCGACACGCGTGTCACGCCGGCCGCGCGAAAGGCCGCGAACTTGCCGGCCTCGACCGTGCCGGGGTTGGCTTCCAGCGTGATCTCGGCATCCGGCGCCAGCGGCAGCAAGGTGCGCACGCCTGTCAGCAGCGCATCGAGGCCGGCTTCTGAAATCAGGCTGGGTGTGCCGCCGCCGATGAAAATGCTCTGCACGCGACGGCCCCATACCTGTGGCAGCGACGCCTGCAGATCCTGCAGCAGCGCGGCGACATAGGCGTCCTCGGGAATGCCTGCATCACGCACGGCATGCGAGTTGAAGTCGCAGTACGGACACTTCTTCACGCACCACGGGAAGTGGATGTACAACGCCAGCGGCGGCGGTGCAGCGAGATCGGCGACGGGATTGTCAGGCACAGGCAGCGCGATGCGCTGCGGAAGGATGGGGATGGTGCGGGGCATGCTGTGTCTTGCGTAGGGCGGAGTGCCAACTCCGCCGTTTGTGGGGGCGTAAGGCGGCGGAGTTGGCACTCCGCCCATCTGCGCGGGTGGGCGCGCTGCGCTCAATCAGTTGGCACTCACGAGACCATTAGTCCGATTGCGGCGATGCATGAGCATAGCAATACGCAATGCCATATTCGTTTAGCGTTTGGTGCGTATTGAGAAGTGAAGTTGTCCATCGCCGCATCTACTGCGCCGAACAGGCCCCACAAGAGAAACATCATTCCAATCGTGGCGAGAATGGAAATCGGTGCACGGTGCCAGAACGGAATTACTTTGGAGTAGTCCAGTCCGGCCAGTTCTTTGAGCGGAGTGACGAAGCATAGTGCCAGCCAGAAGCCGGCCACGTGCGACACGCGGCTTCTGGGGGGTGGAAAGCTGAACACATATGGCGGTAACTTTTGCATGGATAGTCTTTTTTGGGCTATGTGCCGACGATCCGGAATCTGGTCTCTGTGTTCAACAGCCTTGCGCAAAGCAAAGCTGCTCAACACAAACCCCTTCATCCTTCAGGCGGCGGCGCATGGCGACGCGTTGTCCGCTGCGCTGTTGCTTGGCCGTCTTGCCGTGCACGGCATTGCGGGTGGTACGCAATAGTGCGAGGTGCACGAGGTTGCGCGGTCGGTTGGTCTTGCGGCTCATGATCAAGCTCCTACTTTGTGGCCTCTTCCATCGCCTTGCGCTGCGCTTCGGCCTGTTGCGCGGCGGCGTCAATCTGTTGCTTCATCTGGTCGAGCTGTTGCTGCCCTTTCTTTGCCTCTTCGGCTTTCAGTTTTGCAACGGTGGCGGCCGAGGTGGCGGTGTCGGCACCACAGGCGCCGAGCATAAGACCGAGACAGACTACGAACAATGTGGGTTTCATCTGTGCCTCCTGCAAGGGCGAGCAGCGAAGGCTGCGACGGACGGGTATCATCCCCCACTTTTTACGCCATGTGGTTCAGGAATCTTCAGCTTTACCGACTGCCGGTCAATTGGGACATTCCAGTCGATCGCCTCGATGAACAGCTCGCCCGCCAGCGCTTCCGCCCCTGCGGTAGCCAGGATCTCGCGACGCAGGGCTGGATTTCGCGCCAGCCCGAAGGCCCACTGGTGCACAGCGTGGGCGGGCAATGGTTGGTGGCGCTGGGCATCGAGCAGCGTTTGTTGCCTTCCTCCGTCGTCAAACAGGTTGCAGCCGACCGCGCCGAGGAGATCGAGGCGCAGCAGGGCTTCAAGCCGGGCCGCAAGCAGATGAAGGAAATCAAGGAGGCCGTGACGCAGGAGTTGCTGCCGCGTGCCTTCACGCGCCGCCGTCGCGTGTTCGCCTGGATAGACCCCAAGGCGGGCTGGCTGGTTGTCGATGCTGCCAGCCGCAAGGCCGCTGACAGCGTGGTCGAGACCCTGCACAAGTCGCTCGACGAGCTGCCGCTCAAGCTGCTTAACACGCGCCGCAGTCCGGCCTCGTGCATGACCGAGTGGCTGGTGGCGAACGAGGCACCGGGCGCTTTCACGATTGACCAGGATTGCGAGCTGCGCGCCGTGACCGAAGAGAAGAGCGCTGTGCGCTACGTGCGCCACACGCTGGAAGGCAAGGAAGTGCGCGAGCACATCGAGGCCGGCAAGCAGGCTTCGCGTCTGGCGCTGACCTGGAACGACCGCCTGTCCGTCGTGCTCAACGACAAGCTGGAGTTGAAGCGCCTGCAGTTCCTCGACGTGGTGACCGAGGCTGCCGGCGATGGGGCCGACGCGGACGAACAGTTCGACACGGATTTTGCGCTGATGACGGGTGAGCTGCGCAATTTCATCCCGGCCCTGATCGAGGCCTTGGGCGGCGAGGAGCCGACAGTTTGAAGCTTTATATCGCCGGACCTGACGTGTTCCGCCCAGACGCCCGCGACTGGGCGGCGGGCGTGCACACCCTGTGCCGCGCGGCCGGGCACGAGGCGCTGATTCCGCTCGACGGCGACGCGACGACGGCCAGCGAGATTTACGCCAGCAACATCGCGATGATTGCAGCGGCGGACGTGGTGCTGGCCAATCTTGACCCGTTCCGCGGTGCCGAGCCGGATTCGGGAACCGCATTCGAGGTCGGCTATGCGTTGGCACTGGGCAAGCGCGTGATCGCTTATGTCAGTTCTGGCGCCTTGCAGGCCGAGCGTGTCTCGGCCTGGCAGGGCCATCCGCTGGTGCAGGGTGAAAACGGCCTGCAGGACGCTGCCGGGCGACTGGTCGAGAACTTCGGCCTGCCGCTCAACCTGATGCTGGCCGTGCCGGCCCGCATCGTCGTGGGCGGGCTTACCGAGGCGCTGGCGGCGTTGTAGTTGTCATGCCGCTGGCACTGCTGGCCGGGCTCGTTTCCGCAGAGAGTTTGACGAACTGCACCCTGAAGCCGACTCCGGCCCGGAAAGAGCCGACGTCGCAGCGGAATTCTCTGGTGCTGGCAAAGTCCTTGTAATCGTCGTGGTAACTGGTGATACCAATGATCGCATTGGCGCCTGAGGCGACGGCGTTGCGGATCAGCGCATCGAAGGTCATCGAAAAAGCATTCATGCAGGCGCGCCGTTCGGACTTGAGGAATGCATTGACGCCACGCGAATAGGTGTCTTTCTCGATGTCTTCGGTGATTTGGCCGGGAATGGCCTGGTCGGACCAGTAGATCTTGATGCCCTTGTCCTCCAGCTTTTCGCCGATGCTGTCCCATGCGAGTGCGTCTTCGATCGGCAGCCTGATCATTCGTCCAGCGGCGTTGGCCGTGGCGCTGCCGGCCAGCAGGCTGAGCGCGAGAAGGCTGCCGAATAGGCTGCGCGTGAGATGCTGCTTCATGGTTTCTCTCCAGCAGGGGCGGGAAGGATTGCAATGTCGCCCGTCAGATCGACCTGGGCAGAGACGAGGCCGGCGTCGCAGCGGAAGTGCGTTGGGCTGTCGGTCGTCTGACCGTCGCCGTGCGTGCGCAGGCCAATCAGTGCGTTGGCGCCACGGTCGCGGGCTGTATCCAGCAGATCGAGCAGCGCATTCAGCAGTGCATTGTTGCAGGCTCTGACCTTGTTTCTGAACAGGCTGCGGGAGCGTGCGAGGCTGCGGTCCTTACCCTTGCGGGCTTGCGTTTCCGGCTGAGTTTGCGTGCCCCAGAACAGCTGAATGTCTGGCGAGACAAGACGCCTAGCCTCCTCTTCGCGCAGAGCTGCTTCAATCGGCAGCTGCATCGGCGTATCCCAAGCGCGTACGACAGGGGCCATCAGCAGCAGGGCAAGCATGAGAATTGTTTGTCGGGCGGGCAAGTAGGTGTTCCTGCGGTCAGGGCGATCTGATGCTAGCGGCGCTTCAGTCCGCTGCACTTGCCCTCTCGGGCAGGCTTACTGCGCTGTCGCGGAGTATGTGCTGCCTGCCGAAGGCTCAGTGCGTCTCAGCCAGCGCTTGAGCAGCGGCGTGGTCATGATGTTGGAGACCAGGGCCATCAGCACCAGCATCGTGAACAGCTTCTGCGAGATGAATCCCAGGTCGAGCCCGATATTGAGCACGATGAGTTCCATGAGTCCGCGTGTGTTCATGAGGATGCCGAGAATCTTGCTGTCGGTGCTGGAGCTGCCGGCGAGGCGTCCGGCGATGTAGCTGCCGCCGAACTTGCCCAGCGTGGCGACCACGATGAGGGCGGCACACCACAGCCAGTCGTCCAGTGTGGCGAGCGAGCCAACCTGGGTGCGCAGGCCCGTGAAGGTGAAAAAGACGGGCAGCAACAGCACTTGTACGAAGTGGCCAACGCGGTCGGCCCATTGTTCGGTGAAATGGCGCTCGGCGTGCAGCAGCAGACCCAGCATGAAGCCGCCAAAAATGGCGAAGATGCCGATGTGGTAGGTGCACAGCGCCGAGATGAACAGCAGACTCAGCACGCTGGCGAGAAGACCGCCGGGCAGGCCGGGTTTGCGGCCCATTTCGAAGCGCACGAGGCGCAGCAGCAGCGGGCGCACGATAAACCAGCAGGTCAGGGCATAGGCGAGGAGCAGAAGCAGTCTCTCGGAGAAGGCGCCCAGCGAGAAGCTCGACAGGGCGAGCGCGGAGACCGCCATGAGGATCAGCCAGCCCACCACGTCATTGACGGCAGCGGCCGAAATGGCGACCACGCCGACCGGGGCGCGGGTCAGTTTGAACTCGATGAGGATGCGGCCGAGGATGGGCAGGGCTGTGATCGAGAAGGCGGTGGCGACGAACAGGGCGCAACTCATCTGGTTGATGCCGGGAGCGAGATGCGGCGCGGCGAAGTAGCCAAAGCCCAAGCCCAGCGCAAACGGGATGACGATGCCGAATACCGATACCAGGGCCGTGGCGCGTTGATGCTGGCTGTGGGCCAGCTGGCCGAAGTCGAATTCCATGCCGATTTCGAACATCAGCAGGATCAGGCCGATCTGGCTGAGGATGATCATCGGCTCCGGCGGAATCGACGTGAACACCTGGTGGAACAGGTCGGGTGCCACGGCGCCAAAAAGGGTGGGGCCGAGCAGGATGCCGACGATGATTTCGCCCACGGCGCGTGCCTGGTGGCAGCGCACAGCGATTTCACCGGCCAGGCGGCCAGCCGCGACGATGATGGCGAGCTGGATCAGGATGCCAGCCAGCAGTTCTTCGGCACTGTGGACGGAGGACTGGGCGGCGTGGGCGAGGGACATGGGACAGAACCGTGCGGGGCGTCCTGCGGCATGCGGGGACTGGAGGCTGCATGATAATCTCTGCAGATGACTTCGGCAGCCCCGCAGGGAGGGGCGCCTCGAATGAAACAGGTTTGCACGGGAGAACGGCAAAGATGGATGGAGTGGAGAAATCGCAATTCGGCAGCATGTCGCCTGACGTCCTGGTGATCGGCGGCGGGCCGGCCGGTTCGACCGTTTCGGCGCTGCTGGCTGACAAGGGGTACGACGTCGTGATGTTCGACAAGGCGCAGCACCCGCGCTTCCACATCGGCGAATCCCTGTTGCCCATGAACATGCCCCTGTTCGACCGCCTGGGTGTGCGCAAGGATGTGGAGCGCATCGGCATCACGAAGTACGGTGCCGAGTTCGTCTCTCCCTGGCACGATCATACGAGCGAGTTCTTCTTTGCCGATGCGATGGACAAGTGCTTCCCGTACGCGGTCCACGTGCGGCGCTCCGAGCTTGATGAATTGCTGTTCCGCCATGCCGCCAAGCGCGGTGCCCGCACGTTCGAGAACGCGCGCGTGCTGGCCGTCGACTTCGACGCAGACAAGGGGCCCGAGCGTCGTCCGCAGGTGAAGGTGCGCCAGGCTGATGGCAGCGAAGCGGTGTGGCATCCGCGTTTCGTGGTGGATGCCAGCGGCCGCGACACCCTGCTGTCGTCGCAGTTCGGCATCAAGAAGCGTCACCCCAATCACACCAGTGCTGCGCTGTACGGCCATTTCCGCAATGCGCGGCGCGCGCCGGGCCGCCGCGAGGGCAACATTTCTCTGTTCTGGTTCGATCACGGCTGGTTCTGGTACATCCCCCTCGCGGACGGTACGACCAGCGTGGGTGCGGTGGCGTCACCCGCTTACTTCAAGACGCGCAAGAGCGATCCGTCGAGTTTCCTGATGGAGACCATCAACCTGGTCCCCAAGCTGGCAGATCGTCTGAAGGGCGCCGAGATGATCGAGCCCGCGACCGCGACGGGCAACTATGCCTACGATTCGAAGTTTTGCCGCGGCGATCGTTTCATGATGGTCGGCGATGCATTCGCCTTCGTGGACCCGATGTTCTCGTCGGGTGTGTTCCTCGCCATGAACAGCGCGTTCCGCAGCGCTGAAGCCGTGGACTACTGGCTCAAGGGCGATGCGGCGATGGCCAACAAGTGCTTCAAGCGCTACGACCGCATCATGCGCCATGGGCCCAAGATGTTCTCCTGGTTCATCTTCCGCATCACGGCACCCGCGATCCGCAAGATCTTCATGCATCCGCGCAATGTCTGGCGCATGCAGGAGGCTCTGTTGTCCATCCTGGCGGGCGACATTTTCCGCGATACACCGGTCTGGCCGCGCCTGATGGGCTTCAAGTTCATCTACTACATGTCCTGCCTGAGCATCTTGCCGCAGGCAATCAAGAGCTGGCGTTGGAGAAAGTCCATCATTGCCGACTCGCTGCGTGATCCGCTCAAAGTAGAAGAAAAATTCTGATGAACCTGCGTCGGTTCGCGCCCGGCCCGGCCTGGCGCGCGCCTTTGCAGTAAAATCGGCCTCTTGCTGTCTCTCTGGATTACGGGGAATGCCATGGATACGCTGGAACAGATTCGGGAATACATCGGCAAGAAGGTCGGCACACCGGCCGAGCAGATCGTGCCCGAAGCGACGCTGGATGCAATCGGCGTCGATTCGCTGATGTTGCTGGACCTGATGTTTGATTTCGAGGACATGCTCAAGATCAAGCTGCCCAACGACTTGCCGCGTCCCGAGACGGTTGCCGAACTGATCGCTGTTTTCGACCAATACAACAAGCCAGTACAAGATGCCTGAAGCAGCACTTCACCGCGTTGCGGTGACCGGCCTGGGGGTGACAGCCCCCGGCGTGGAGAGTGCCAACGACCTGTTCACCCGCCTGCTGGCGGGTGAATCGTTCATACGCCTGTTCCGCCATCCTCACGCAGCCTCCCCGCTGGAGATCCCTGCCGTGCATTGCCATGATTTCGATGCGCTGGCGGCCGTTGGCCGCGTGCAGGCGACGACCATGGATCGCTTCAGTCATCTTGGCGCCACTGCGGCCTACCGCGCCTGGGCCGATGCAGGCCTGAATCCGGACGGCATGGGCGGCGACGAGCGCTGCGGCATCTCTTGGGGCACAGGCGTCGGCGGCACCATGACCTTCGAGCAAGGTTATCGCGACATCATGATGACGGGGCGTGATCGCGTGCCGCCGCTGTCCGTGGTTCTGGCGATGAACAATGCCTGTGCGTCGCATGTGGCGATCCGTCTCGGTCTGGGCAGTGCCTGCACGACCTATTCGGTGGCCTGCGCGTCGTCGGCAGTGGCTGTCGGCGATGCTTTTACGCGCATCCGCAGCGGGCAGGACAAGATCGTGATTGCCGGTGGTTCTGAGGCGCCGTTGTCCGAGGCGGTGATCCGCGCCTGGGATGCCATGCGCGTACTGGCGCCGGGCAACGAGGAAACCGCCCCGATGGCCTGTCGGCCGTTCCACGCGCGCAGGCAAGGTCTGGTGCTGGGCGAGGGCGGTGCCGCACTGGTGCTGGAAGAGTGGGGGCACGCGAAGGCGCGCGGAGCCCGCATCCTGGCCGAGCTCGTCGGTTATGGCAGCAGTTGCGACAACGTGCACCTCGTCAAACCCGATGCAAAGGGTCAGGTGCGTGCGATCCGTGCAGCCCTGGCGCAAGGGGGTATTGCGCTGCAGGATGTCGGCTACGTGAATGCGCATGGCACGGCGACGCGTGAGGGCGATCCGGCTGAGATTGCCGCGCTGCGCGAGGTGTTTGCTGCCGGCGCCGAGCGTCTGCCGGTCAGTGCGACCAAGTCGGCACACGGCCACCTGCTGGGTGCTACCGGTGCAATCGAAGCCTTGATCGCCGTGCAGTCACTGGTGCACAAGGCCATTCCGCATACCCAGCATCTGGAAGCGCCGAGCGAGGACTGCCTGGGCGTCGACCATGTCTTGGGTAGTGCTCGCCAGGCGCCGGATTTGCGCGTCGCCCTGTCGAATTCGTTTGCCTTTGGCGGCAGCAATGCCGTGCTGGCGTTTTGCGCTGCGGATTGAACATGGGCTTGTTCCTGCGTACGTCGGGGCAAGGCGGCCTTGCGGCAACAGATCCGGCCAGCCTGTGCGTGGTCTGGCACGGCAGCGAGCGCGCACCTGATGCCCTGCGGGCCGATGTACACGTCAGACTGCAGGCGTTGCGGGCAGCTCATGAGGGGGCCGGCGTTGCCGAGTACTGGACCAGCGATGCACGTGTGCAGACCGTGCGTCACGGCCAGGCCGTCTGCAAGCATGACGGTGAGTGGATGTGGGTGGCGCTGGACACTGCCTCGGCAGACGCTGCAGACATTGCGACGGCAACCCGTCATGGCTATGACGCGCTGTTTGCCGCCATGCAGCGGGAGGACTTCCCGTACCTCGTGCGTTGCTGGAACTATGTTCCGCACATCAATGCCGATCAGATGGACGACCAGAGTGGCGAACGCATGGAGCGTTATCGCCTGTTCAACCGCGCGCGCCAGGAGGCATTCCAGGCTGCGCGCCAGGCTTTCGAGGTAGGAGCTCCGGCGGCTTGTGCTCTGGGGTCGCACGAAGGCAGTTTTACGCTGTATGCGCTGGCCGCACGTCGGGCGCCACGCTGCATCGAGAATCCCCGTCAGATCAGCGCCTACAACTATCCTGTCCAGTATGGGCCACGCAGTCCGAGCTTCTCGCGTGCCGCGGTCATGGAGCGGAGTACCGGGGACAGCCTGCTGTTCGTGTCCGGTACTGCGAGCATCGTAGGTCACGAGAGTTTGCATCCCGGTGACGTCGCAGCGCAGACGGAAGAGAGTCTTCGTAACATTCGTGCCGTAATGTCGCAGGCCAATGCGACCCAGACCGGCAGCGCCCGTTTTGACATGAGCCGACTGCAGTACAAGACCTTTGTCCGCCATGCGCGCGATGCGGCAGCCGTCGAGGCCGTCATGCGTCGCGAGCTGGGCAGCGAGCCGATCATCCACTTCCTGCTCGCGGACGTCTGTCGTGCCGAGCTGCTGGTCGAGATCGAGGCTGTGGGGGCCGCAGCTGCGGGAACTGGCGAGGCATGAGATTTCTCCTGCAGCTGCTCTGCCGGATTCACTCGTATCTGGCACTGCGATTCGGCCTGTTCTGCCTGGGCTTCGGCTGCACGGTGTGGACCATTGCGGCCATTCCGTTGGGTCTGTTGCCGCGTAACCTGGCGCGGCGTATCGGGCAGGGGGGGGCGCGCTGGGGTTTCACGCTGTATCTCTGGGTGCTGCGTTGTACCGGAGTGGGTCTGTTCGACCTCTCGGAGCTGGATGCCCTGCGCACGGCGACGCCCATGATCCTTGCGCCGAATCACCCCGGCATGCTGGACGCGGTCATGGTGCTGTCACGCCTGCCGCGCGCGGTGTGCATCACCAAGGCGAGCCTGGTGGACAGCTTCTTCATGGGGGCCGGTGCGCGGCTGGCCGGTTACGTGCGCAATGACTGGTTTCTCGGCACCAGCGCTTTGGCCATCGAGGCGCTCAAGCGCGGCGAGCATGTGCTGATCTTCCCGGAAGGCACGCGTACCGAGCGCTTTCCCATCAATCCCGTGCGCGGCAGCATCGGTATCACGGCGCAGCGCTCGGGAGTGCCCATCCAGACCCTGATCATCGAATCGGACACCGCGTTTCTCGGCAAAGGCTGGGGCTGGCTCAAACGGCCGGACATGCCGATGCGCTTCCGCATCCGCCTGGGCGAGCGCATCGAGGGGCCTCACGACGCGCGCCAGTTGCCGGCCTTGCTTGAAGCGTCTTTCGCTCGCCAGCTGGCTGGGCAGGAAGGCAGCGCCCTGCACCGTTTCCTGAAACAGAGCGGGGCGGCCAGCTGATGCATACGACGCACCTGGTCCTGATTCCGAGCTACAACCCGGGCGAAAAGGTCTTTGAAACCGTCGCTGCGGCGCGTGCGCACTGGTCACCGGTGTGGGTGGTCGTCGATGGCAGTACTGACGGCACAGCCGAGCGTTTGCAGGCATTGGCAGAGCAGGACACGGGACTGCACGTGATCGTGCTGCCCGAGAATCGTGGCAAAGGTGCTGCCGTGCTGCACGGGGCCGAGCAGGCGCTGGCGCAGGGCTTCACGCATGTGCTGACCATGGATTCGGACGGCCAGCATCCGGCGGACCTGATCCCGCGCTTCATGCAGCGCAGTCTTGAAACGCCGGGCGGCATGGTGCTGGGCGTACCGGTGTTCGATGCCAGTGCACCGCTGTTGCGCGTGCGCGGACGTCGCGTCTCCAACTGGTGGGCCAATCTCGAAACCCTGTGGTCGGGCATCGGCGATTCACTTTACGGCTTTCGCGTCTATCCTGCCGCGCCGCTGATCCGTGTGATGCGTGGTCAGCGCTGGATGCGTCGTTTCGATTTCGATCCCGAGGCGGTAGTGCGCCTTTGCTGGACGGGCGTTGCGCCGCTCAACGAAGCTGCGCCTGTGAAGTACCTCAGTGCGGAAGAAGGCGGCGTGTCGCACTTCAACTATTTGCGCGACAACACTTTGCTCACCTGGATGCACATCCGCCTGATGACGGGTTTCGTGCTGCGGCTGCCGCGGCTGCTGTGGCGTGTGCTGGCGCGTGCCTGAGCGCTACGTTTAAATCATCCCGCCATTGATCGAGATGGTCTGGCCCGAGATGTAGGCGGCCGACTCCGACGCGAGAAAGGCCACCAGCGCGGCGACTTCTTCGGGCTTGCCGGCGCGCTTCATGGGCACGATGCGGTCGATGGTTTCCTTGTCGAATGCGCCTTCGATCATTTCCGATTCGATGACACCAGGGGCCACCGTGTTGACGGTGATGCCGCGGCTGGCGACTTCGAGAGACAGGGATTTGGTGGCGGCCTGCAGGGCACCCTTGGCGGCGGAGTAATTGACCTGTCCGCGGTTGCCAGCGACAGCGGCAACGGACGACAGGTTGATGACGCGACCCCAGCGTGTGCGGATCATGGGCAGCATCAAGGGCTGGGTGACGTTGTAGAAGCCGCCCAACGAGACGTCGAGCACGCCCTGCCATTGCTCGCGCGACATGCCGGCGAACACCGCATCGTTGTGGATGCCGGCATTGTTGACGAGGATCTGGACAGGCCCGGCTTCAAGCAGTGCCGCGATGGCTGTCGCGCAGGCTTCGCCGTCGGTGAGATCGAACTGTATGGCTTCGGCACTGTGGCCGGCGGCACACAGCTCGGCGGCCAGTGCCTGGGCGCGAGCGATATTGCCATTGGCATGCACGATGACATGGTGGCCGCGTTCGGCCAGTGCGCGACAGATCGCACTGCCTATGCTGCCGCTGCCGCCTGTTACGAGGGCGCGTTTCAGGGGCGTAGTCATGGGGTGTTCACCTTGGCGGCGTCGAGCATGACGGCGGCCCGCCCTTCGAGAAGAGGCCGGCCATCACCTGTCACGCTGAATTGATAGAGCACGGTGTTGTCGTCACCCGACAGGCGCTGCACGCTGATCTGCAATGCAGCGTCGATATCGTCGAGACGGCTGACGTGGAATCGGACGTCGCGCAGGCTGGCCAGAAAACCCGCGCGTGGCCGCTCGGCTTCGCTTTGCCCGGCCAGCAGGGCGCCGTGCAGAGCCATGCCCTGTGCGGCGATCTCGACACCACAGGCCACGCCGAGGCGCGCATGACTGAACAATGGCATCTGCGGGTTGCGATGCTGACGGGTCTGCGCCGTCAGTCCCTGCGCATCCCAGTGCGTCACGGATTCCAGCAGACACATGTCGCCGGCGTGCGGCACATGCGCGGCGATGTCGATGGCGAGTGCTGTCATGAGACCTGCAGGGGCTTCACCTGCACGGACAGGGAGAGGGGGGGCAGGTAGTCGAGGTAGACCGCCCCGGCTTCGTTGCGCGCGAGGCGGCTCATGAGATTGAGCCCGCGTGCAGTGGGGATGCCCTTGTAGATTTTTTGCAGTGCCGGCAGCGGCGCCTGTTCGTCGGCGGGGTGGTCGGACAGGTCGATGCTCAGCTCAGCGAGCGAGTGTTCGTTGCGTGTGGCCGACAGCACCAGCGCAATCGCCATGCGGTCGGCGATCGGACGTGCCTTGCCCAGTGCGCCGCCGTAGTGATCGTCACAGGCGATCAGCATGCAGTCCTGCTGCGTGGCTTGCACTTGCGTGACAGCTTCAAGCAGGCCGGCGGCGAACCCCGCGTCGTGTGCGCACAGGCTGGTCGAGCTTGCCATGCTGCCAGTGGCGATGCTCCAGTAGCCCGAGGCGGCATTGTGCACCGAGTTGTGGAAGCGTGTCGGCGAGATGCTGCGGTCCGAGCTGGCAAGGGTTTCGCACAGGACGTGGCAGTTCTCGCCATCACCGCCGGACGCTGAAAACACGGTCGGCAGGCGTGCTGCATCGCTGCCTGCATGTGCGACGGCCTGCGCCCCACTGGTGAGTGCGAGTTTGACCAGCATGCCGACGCGGCGTCGTTCGGCGGGGGGCAGCAGTTGCAGGGTGGGCGGGCGCGTCTCTTCGCCGCTGAAGGGGGTGGCCTCACTTAGCATCCCGGCGAGCTGTGACCAGTCATCGAAGCCGGGCCCGATGGCACCGATGCCTTGCAGAAAAACATTGCAGCGCATGTCAGAGGGCCTCCCGGCGACACAGGGCAAGGCTGCAATTGGTGCCGCCGAAGCCGAACGAGTTGCTCAACACACGGCGCACGGGTGCTTCGCGGTTCGCGATCAGGTAGTTCACAGGAATCGTCGGGTCGAGCTCTTGCGTATTGACACCGCCGGGCATGAATTGGTGGCGCATGGCCAGCGCCGAAATCACGGCCTCGGCACCGCCAGCGGCGCCCAGCGTGTGGCCCGTGGCGCCCTTGGTCGAGCTGCATGGCGTCGCGTTACCGAAGAGGCCAGCGACCGCCTTGCCTTCGGCCGCGTCGTTGCTGGGGGTCGCCGTGCCATGCAGATTGATGTAGTCGACGTCGCTCGTTTGCCAGCCGGCCTGGGTCAGTGCGCCCTGCATGGCGAGGCGTGCGCCCAGCCCTTCGGGGTGTGGTGCCGACATGTGATGCGCATCAGCCGATTCACCGACGCCGGCGAGCATGATGTCGTCACCGGCGGCGGCGTTTGCATCGGCGCGTTCGAGCAGGGCAAAGGCGGCCGCTTCCCCGATCGACAGGCCCTGACGTTGCGCGTCGTAGGGACGGCACAGGTCGGTCGACAGCAATTGCAGCGAGTGGAAGCCGTAAAGCGTGGTGAGGCAGAGTGAGTCGACGCCGCCGACGATGGCCGCATCAATGAGGCCGGCCGCGATCAGACGCTGGGCGTTGCCAAACACCTTGGCGCTTGACGAGCATGCCGTCGAGACGGCAACGGCCGGGCCGTGCAGGTCGAAGACTTGACGCACGAAAGCAGCGATCGAATAGGTGTTGTGCGTGCGGGCGTAGTCGAAGTCTGCGGGTAGATGGCCTGAGGCATCAAGGTGGCGGTAGCCGATCTCGGTTTGCAGGATGCCTGAGGTGCTGGTGCCGAGAAAAACGCCGACGCGTTGTGCACCGTAGCGCGCACGGGCGGCGCGCACCTGTTCGACAAAGCCGTCCTGCTGCAGGGCCAGCCAGCCCAGGCGGTTGTTGCGGCAGTCAAAACCGCTCAGGTCGGCCGGCAGGACGACGTCATCGACACCGCTGACCTGACCGATGAACGCGGGCAGATCCACGGTTTCGAACGGTGCGCTGGAAAGTCCGGTGCGTGCGGCTTGCAGCGCGTCACGGGTGGCGGTAAGTCCGTGCCCCAGACATGAACTGAGCGTAAAGCCGGACAGATGCAAGGGTTGGGTTTGCGGTGCAGGCACAGGGAGTCTGGTCAGGTAGCGGGCGTTTTGGGGAGTGGCGCGTGCAGCTTGTCGCCCAGGAACGCAGAGATTTTAGCATCCTGCGCCGGGACTCCCCTTGGCATCGGCCGGGAGTGCGTCGAGCATCTGCAGCCAGATCTTGTGCCAGGTGCGCCAGTCATGGCCGCCTTTTGCATCGAAGCGGGATGTGACAGGCAACAACGAACCCAGGATCTGCTGGTCACTTCGGTAGCGGTCGCTATCGCCCGTGCCAAAGCTGATGAAGGGGGGCGATTGAGGGCCTTTGCTGCGTGATACCAGCCAGTGCCAGAAAGCATAGATGCGTGCATCGGGATCGTCGTTGTCGTAGCCCAGCTGGGCCCAGGGCCCCGGACCGCCGGCATCGCGGATCTTGCGCATGACCTTGTCGGTGCCCGGGTAAGGGCCGATGAGGAAGATCCGCTGCACGAGAGGACGATGCTGCTGGCTGAAGATCAGCGAGCCCAGCCCACCCATCGAGACGCCGACCAGCCAGATTTCGCGTGCCCCGCTGGCGCGGGCAGGGATGATGATGTCCTCGAGGATGCGCTGGTCCACGGTGCGTGATTCGTAGTAGCCGAAATGTGCATCAGGGATCAGGACCCGCGCCTTGATGCCGCGTTCGCGCAAGGCGCTGACGAAGCCGTTCTTGACGAAATCTTCGGGGGTGTCGAACAAGCCTGGCAGCATCACGATGAGTCGTTCGGGCATCTCTGCACCGCAGCTCACGCGCTCATCCAGTGTGCGCATGGGCACGATGCTGGGCCGATTGGGCGGCGCACAGCCTGTCAGCAAGGCCGTGATCACCCAGATGAACTTGCGCAGTTTCAGTTTCATCATGCCGACTCCTGCGTGGATTGGCTATTGTGATGCGTGGCGAAGGCGGCCGCCAGCAATAGGCTCAACAGCGCACCTGGGCCGACAGTACCACCAAGCGCCTGCAGCACCGAGACCGACGATGTGGCAAGCAGACCAAAGCCTACGACGGTGGCGATGTTTGCCATGGCGAGCGAGACCAGGGTGCGCTGGCGCTCGGCAACCGTGTCCTGGCCCGCATCATTTCCCTGGTGGAAGAACAGCGCGTAGTTGGAGCCGATCGCGACCGACAGCAGCAGGCCAATGAGATGCAGGATGGATAGCGCCTGTCCCAGCAGTATCATGCCGGCCATGACCAGCACCACGGTGCCGGCCAGCGGCAACATCAGCTGCAGAACGCGCTTGATGCTGCGCAGGCTGATGACAAACAGCAGCAGGATGCCGGCAAAGCCCCACGCAGAGAGCTTGATGGCTTCGTCGAGGTAAGTGCCGTAGAGCGACTCGGCCTGCCCGCGCAGGTCGACCAGCAGCAGTTCGGGCTGACCGGCCTTGTCGAGCGCTTCGCGCACGGCCTTGGCGTCGATGTCACGGCCGACGCTTGCGCGCAGCGGAATCAGCAGGCTGTAGCCCTCGCTGCGACGGACCAGCATGGCATCCAGTGCCAGCGCACTGGCCGTGCCATTCAGGTCGGCGCGTGTCAGCAAGGGGCGCGTGCGGGCAGCCGCCACGTCGTCAATGAAGGCTTCCAGCTTGTCGGCATTCAATGGGGCGCCCTTCAGCGCGGCGGCCAGTCTTTGCTTCAGCACGTCAGGTGTCGGCAATGCGGCCTGTCGTTGCTGTTGTGTGACATCACTGGGCAGCAGGCGCGCCGGTGAGTCGAATCCACCGAGTGCCTTCCTGTCCGTCAGAGCCTGGAGGGCGGGTGTGATGGCTTCGGCTGCCTGCAGAGCGGTTTGCGCATCCGGTACATTGCGCACCAGCAGGTACCGCGTGTCAGGGGCCCCCAGTTCGCGGCGCAACTCACCGTCCAGCTGCTGGGCTTCTTCCGGCACAGGATTGAGGGCAGAGATGCTGTGGTTCCAGATGCGGTCGTGACGCACGATCAGCAGCACGGCGCAGGCTGCGATCAGAATCAGCAGCACCGGGCGCATGCGTACCAGCCAGTCGACGAAGCGTTGCAGACGCGCACCAAGGGGTTCCACCTTGCGCATGTTGAGGCGTGCCGGCATCAGTTGCGGCATGACGAAGCGTGCAGTGAGCGCAGCGGCGATCAGGCCGGCGATGGAGTAGAGACCCAGCTGGGCCAGCCCTGGAAAGCCCGACACCAGCAGCGCACCGAAGCCGCAGATCGAGGTCAGTACGCCCAGCGTCACGGTGCGCCAGAAGCGCTGCTGCCAGGCCCCGCGCGCATCATTGCTGCCGGTCTGTACGAAGAAGTAGATGCCGTAGTCGACCGCCTCGCCGATGAGGGTGGTGCCGAAGCCCAGCGTGAGTCCGTGCACGTGACCGAAGCCCAGGCTGACTGCCGCCACGCCGATCAGTGCGCCGGTGACGACCGGCAGCATGCCCAGTGCCAGCAGGCGGGGCGAGCGGTAGATCGATAGCAGGAGCACGACAATGAACAGCGTGGACAGGCTGGCCAGTTGCGAGGTCTCCTGCTTGATGCGGTCACGCGACTGCACCGAGAACACGCCAGCGCCGCTCATCACGACACGCTGGTCCGCCTGCTTCACGCTGGCGAAGTGCTGTTCGATGGTGCTGATGGCATGGGCCAGCGCATCGGTGTCGGAGCCCGCCGCACGCGTCTGCAACAGCAACAGCGCGCGCTGGCCGTCGCGTGAGACCCAGACACCCCCAGCCTGACGCGGCCCGCCTTGTTGTTGCAGATCGTCGACCAGGGTAAGGGCTTCGCCCGTCGGGTCGCGTGTCAGCAGGCCCTTGAGCATGAGACCGGCGGAGCCGCTGAGGTTGAGCAGGGTTTCGTCGATGGCGGCACGCAAACCCTCGGTGCTGAAGCGTTCCGGGCTGACCGTGGCGCTCAGCAGGTAGCGGTTGTTGAACCAGAATTCCTGGTCGCGTCGCAGGGTTTCTGCCTCGCCGTTCTGTACGGTGAGGAATTCTTCTTCTTTGCGCAGCGCCGCCGCCAGTTTCTTCGATGCCGTGTGGCGCGCTTCGGGCGTGCCGCCTTCGATGCCGACGATCATCAGGCGGGCGAGGGTGCCGTCACGCAATTGCTCGATCAGCATGCGCTGACCGGCATCGGGCGCGGCGGGCAGGAACGCCGACATGTCGGCCACGAAGCTGGTGCGGGCGATGACGATGAGGCTGCCGATCAGGACAGCCAGCCAGACCAGCAGCGGGGCACGCCGGCGCAGGGAGCTCATGGTTGCGGCAGCCGCGTGATGGTCATGACCGAGCGGTCGCCGTCCTTCTGCTCGATTTCGATCTGCTTGACGTCATTGCGTGTGCCTTGCATGCGGATGCGCGATACATAGGCGTTGGCGTTGATCGGAGTGAGGCGCAGCGTCCAGCGCGCCAGGGTGCCGTCGGCTTCGACACGCCAGACGCTTTCCAGCGCTTTCTGGTCGCCGGCCAGCGTGGCGCGGATGCTCTCGACGAACACTGCAGCATCGGGATAGTCCTGCAATGACACGATCATGCTGCGCTTGCCGCGCTCCAGGGTGATCTCGTTGCCGCGCAGTGTGATGGCCTCCTGCTTGGGCTGCAGGGTGCGCTTTTCCAGTACATCGGGTGCCGTGAAGGCCAGCTCTCCGCTGGACTCGACCGGCTTGTCGAGCACCGCGATGAATTTCTGTTCGACGAAAGTGGCGCGTGCGCTGCGTGTCTGGGCCAGCAGACCCATCAGCTCGGCGAGCTTCAGGTCAGAGGCTTGCGCGCTGGTGGCGAGCAGCAGAAGGGGAAACAGCAGGGGAAGCAGCAGGGATTTCAGGCGGCGGCGTGACATGCGCAACTCATCGGGAAGTATCAGGGGCTGGCGTAGTGGACGGCGGAGCGTCCGGCGGGTTCCAGAAGTCGTAGAAATTGAACCAGTTGTAAGGGGCCTTGCGACAGTAGTTCGACATGCAGTCGGCAAAGGCCTGGCGTGCTTCGGCCATGCGGGCTTCGCGTTCGGCGCGCGGGCAGTCGCTGAAATCGGCAATGCGCTCGATGTGTACGGCATAGCGCCTGCCGCCAAGGAACAGCCCTGTCATGAAGAATACCGGCACCTGCAGGGCTGCTGCGAGCCGGAACGGGCCATCGGGCAGCCACGCCTTGTCGCCGAGCACGTTCACGGGCAGCAGGGTGTCAGTGCCGAAGTTGCGGTCGGCCAGTACGCCAACGACATGCCCATCGGCGATGCGGTCGCGGATGGCGAGCATGGAGTTGAGCTGACCAAGTGGCAGGATTTCGTTGGTGGCGCCTGGGTTGAGGGTCGCCATGACGCTCATCACGCGACGCGCATTTTCGGCGTACATGGCAATCGTGACAGGCCGCACTGTGGTGCGGGCTATCGCGCGGATGGCTTCGAAGCTGCCGACGTGTGCACCGAACAGCATGACGCCACCGCGGGTGTCGTTGAATTCGTGCAGGACTTCGTTGCCTTCAACGTGGAAGTCGAACATCGCGTGCTTGTTGCGCAACAGGAACACGCGGTCATGCACGACGATGGAGAACCAGTGGAAATGCCGCAACACATGCCACCAGCGCACCGGGCCCGGCAGCACGCGCGCCAGATAGCTGCGTGAATGAAGGCGCACGTCGGGCGAGCTGAGAAAGAAGTACAGCGTGATGCCCCACAGGACCGGGCGAGTGAGACGGCGGCCCAGCGCGAGAGATAGCCACAGCATGATGCGCATGGCCAGCACGGAGCCGCGCTCGGGGCGCTCGGTCCAGTGCGGACCGTCCTGCTCCGGCTGCGTCGAGGCGGCGGTATCGCTCATGCTGCTTGCAGGCCGAGGCGCGCGGTGGCGAGGCTGCGTTCGCCGCTGAGGAGGGTCAAGCGCAGGCTGTCGGCCTGTGCTTCGAAGCTCAGCATCACGGGCTCGCCGGGCAGGGCAGGGCTGAGGAACTTGGCCTGCGCTACGCCACTGACCTTGCGCCCGAGTTGCGCTTCGATGGCGACGATGGCCAGATCGAGCAGCAGCGCACCTGGCACTATGGGCTGTCCGGGGAAGTGCCCGGCGAACACCGGGTGGTCGGCCGGGATGTGCAGGGCGAGACGCTCGCTCATGTCGGTTTGTCGCTTTCGCCGAGCAGGTTTTCGAGTACGGCGCGGGGCAGCTTGCCGGTGGTGTTGCGCGGCAGGCTGGTGACGAGGATCAGGGGGCGTGGCAGGAACACGGCGTCGATGCGCTCGCGCAGGGCGGTGAGAATCTGCGATGCGTCGAGCGAGGGCGCCACGGCAAATGCCGCCAGACGCGCAACGCCATCAGCCGGGGCTTCTTCGGGCAGGTGGAAGATGCCGTCTTCAACGCCGGGAATGTTGCACAACACGCTGTTGAGGAAGGCGATCGACGTGCGTTTGCCGGCGATGTTGATCATGTCGCTGAGGCGACCGTGCAGCGTGAAGCGCACGTTGCCGGCCGCACTGGCGGGTTGCAGTTCGATGATGTCGCCGAGCGGCATTGCCGCTTCGAGGTGGCCACCGTCGGCCCAGGTGCGGCCGCCCTGATCGGGGGTGTCTTGTTGCAGTGTCACGTCGTCAAAGCATTCCCACACCGGGCTCCTGGCCGGACGTCGGGTGGCGATCTGACCCGTTTCGGTCGAGCCGTAGATTTCGCCCAGCACGCCACCGGTGGCGAGCTCGACGCGCTCAGCAAGTTCGGTCGACAGCGGCGCCGTGGCGCAGATGACGAGCTGCGTGGCGGGCAGGGCGAGGCCCGACTCGATCAGCGTCCGCAGATGAAAAGGGGTGCTGACCAGGGCGCGTGGTTCAGGGGTGGCAGCAAGCGTTTCCACCACGTCGGCCGGGAAGAAGGGGTGGCGCGGCATGAGGATGCCGCCACCCAGCAGGGGCAGCAGCACCGCAGACTCGAAGCCGTACATGTGCTGCGACGGTACGGTGGACACGATGGCGCAAGGCTGGCCGGCGCGTGCCCATTGCGCACGGGCGGCGAGGCGTACATTGGCCCACAGCTTGCCCCAGCTCTTGTCGTGGGCTTGCGGTTCGCCAGTCGAGCCAGAGGTGTAGAGGCGCGCCACAATCTGATCGGCTGGCACGAGCGGCATGCTGTCGGGCGCCGGCCCGGCCAGGTCGCGTTGCAGCGTCAGTGCCGGCAAGCCACGGGTCTGGCCATCAGGCTCGACCAGGGCTTGCAGCCCGGGGTGGGCGGCCTGCAGGCGCGCCAGGGTCTCGGGCGTCACGCTGTTGGGCAGCAGGCATAGTGCCCGGCGCAGCATGGCGGCGAAGAGGCCGACGGCGAAGAAATAGCGGTCACCGCACAGGTTGAGCACGGGCTGGTCTGGCGTGATGCGCTGTGCGTTGGCCAGCACGTCACGCACGAAAGCGGCTTGTGAGACGGGCTGCCCGGCGTGGAAGGCGATGGGCTGATCGGCTGGCGCAGCGGGCAGCAGAGGCAGGGCATGGGCGCTCATTCGCGGCTCGTCTTCGCGGATCGTTCTGCCGCATGCGCCGCCATCACGCCCTTGATGCTGTTGATCAGGCTCGCACGGTCGCGCGCCGGCACGATCAGCATGCGGATCGGCAGTTCGACGATCAGCAAGGTGACCGTCAGCGGCCAGTTGAGCACATTGGCGAACCAGGACCATTCACGGACGTGGCCCGACAGGAAGAGGACGCTGCCTACGGCTGCGCAGGCGGCGAAGTAGATGGCCCACAGCCAGGTCAGGCGATCGCAGTAGCGTTTGACGGTGTCCGGCATGCCGCCGTTGTGGGCATATCGCGCCATGCGCGTGCACAGGGCTTCTTCACCTTTTCGCAGCGTGCGCGCAAAGAAAGCGCAGCCCAGCAGGTTGCTGCCGGTGTCCTGCAAGTAGTAGAGCCACAACGAGTGCGCAACAAGATCTCGCGCATTGATGACCAGCAGCCAGGCCGCAATGACGATGACGCACAACAGGGGCCAGCGCCAGCGTGTGCCCCACAGGAAGATCAGCGACGCGACCGACAGGGGCATGCAGCCGGTCAGGACGACCAGCCAGGCGGGCTCACCAACCGTGGCGCCGATATGCGCGATGCTCAGGTAGGCAATGCCCAGGAGGGTCAGCAGGACGCCACGTACAACCGGGTTCATGCAGCACTTTGCGGCAAGGTGTTCAGTTGGCGCGGTTTGCGGCGATGTAGGCCGCCAGCGCGGAGAGCGAGCTGAAGGTCTTGGTGTTGTCCTTGTCGTCGGCCTTGAGCTGCACGCCGTACTTCTTGCCGACGACCAGCGAGATTTCCAGCACGTCGATCGAGTCCAGGCCCAGACCGTCGCCGAACAGGGGGGCTGACGGGTCGATTTCTTCGGGCTTGACGTCGAGATTGAGTGCCTCGACGACGAGGGCGGCGACTTCCTGTTCGAATGCTGTGGCGTCCATGTTGGGTCCGGAATATTTCGGGATAGTGGCTGGTTCGGGCAGCCGGCAATTATATCAGCGCGGCTCTTCGGCCAGCAGCCAGGGACCCAGCGGGCGGGAAGCCATCGCGAAGATTCCGCCCAGTGCTGCGCCAGCCAGAGCGTCCAGCGCCACATGCTGGCGGGTTGCCAGCGTGGAATAGACGATGGCCGCACACCACAGCGCATTGCCGATGCGCAGATTGCGGTGGGTGCGCAGGTGGCAAAGCAGCCGGTCTATCCAGACGCCCGAGAAGACTGCCGTGGCGACATGCAGTGAGGGGCAGGCGTTTCCGCCGGCATCCACCCGCTGCAGGAAGGCAAACGCCGGGTAGCTGGCCCAGTCAGCATCTGCGGGCGGGACTGCGGTGGGCCAGAAGTAGAAACATAGCAAGCCGGTCAGGCAGAGCAGGAAGCACAGCGCGCCAAAGGCGACCAGCTGGCGCAAAGTGCAGGTCAGGTGGGCCGGGACGGAGACGTAGAACCAAAGAGAGAGGTAGAACAGCAGTGACCAGGGCTGAAAGGGGATCAGCTCGTCCAGCCAGGTTGTAGGCATCACCGTCACGGGAAAGGCCGGGTGCCGCAGCAGGTGGAAATAGGCCATGAAGAAGACCGTGATGAACAGGGTCAGGCCAATGAACTTGAGAACGCAGTGACGCTTGAATCGACCCCACACGATGGCGGGCAGGCTCCTGGCGGTGCGTGTCGGGGCGGCTGTCATGAAGCGGCGGGGCCTGGGCGTCGGATCGGTCAGGGAGCCGGAATTGTAAAGCAAAGACGCGACGGGGCTTTTCCCTCCGTCGGGCTACAATCGTCGGCACTTGTCGTACCGGCGATGGGCGCCGGGCTTGTTCAACGCGGTAGTAAAGGAATGATCGTGAGCGCCAACCCCAAGGCATTGCTGGAAGAGGTCTGCAAGGTAAGGGACGAGGCCGAATGCCTGGTCACCCCCATCCAGGTCGAGCGTGCGCTCGATAACATGGCCGAAGCGATCACGCAGCGCCTGCAGGACAGCAATCCGCTGGTCTTCACCATCATGACGGGGGGGCTCATCCTGGCGGGCCGCATCCTGCCGCGCCTGCTGTTCCCGCTGGAGCTGGACTACCTGCACGCCACGCGTTACGGCCATGAGCTCAACGGCAACCTGCTGGACTGGCGTGTGCGTCCGGCACGCGATATCAAGGGGCGCAGTGTATTGATCCTCGACGACATCCTTGACGAGGGCTACACGATTGCCGCGGTGATGGACTATCTGCGTGCCGAAGGTGCCAGCGAGGTGCTCGCTGCGGCGCTGGTCAACAAGGTGCATGACCGCAAGGCTTTGCCGGGCATGCGCCCTGACTTCTGTGGGCTGGACCTGCCGGATCGCTTCCTGTTCGGTTGCGGCATGGACTACAAGGGTTACTGGCGCAACGCGCCGGGGATTTATGCCCTCAAGGATCACTGATGGCGTAAATGGGGCTCAGGGCTCGGCAGACAGCTGGGCGATCTGCCAGGCCTCGAGATCCGCCTCGTATTGCTTGCGCGCCGCGTAGTAAAGCGTCCAGACGCAGGCGTCACCACACTCGTTGCCGCAGCAGTCGAGCGGGTCGGGTTCGCGGGGTGGGGTAGGGGCGGAATCAGACATGGTTTGCATTGTACTGACAGCATCAAGAGGAGCAGAGATGAAGCAGTTCCTGGGAGTTCTCCTGGTCGCAGCAGGCCTGTTGGCCGGTTCGGCACAAGCCGGTACGGCGCTTGTTCCCCTGCTGGAAACGGATATCCAGCCTGGTTGCGGCTGCAGCTTCACGCGCTTCAATACGCGCGAAGCGCCCATCGTCCGCTGGTCCAGCGAGGGCAAGAAGAAAGCCCAGCTTCGTGCCGAAGGCAAGGTGCAGACATTGGACCTGCGACAGGAAAAATACATTCCCGAGCGTGATGGCGGACCGCGCCCGAGCGACCGTTTCGTCCTGCACGTGTCAAATGGTGACTGGAACGTACAGGCTGTCATGAATGCCGTCGGCGCCGCCTGCAAGGGCAAGGGCAAGACCTGCAGTCTCACCCGTTACGAGGGCCGCCTGGTTGTGCTGGAAGGCGGACGCCAGCGCAGCGAGATTCCCGCCGTCGGCATCTGCGGTTGCGAGTAAGCACCGCGTGCAGCGTGCTGCGTTGCGCGACGGAGCATCATGCGTCGCATGTAGAATCCCTCTGCTTTACATAGCCGCCATGGCGGCTCACTGAGCTCCCCTCGCCCTGAGGGAGAGGGGCTGGGGGTGAGGGGAAAATCTCCGCCCATTCATGAATTCCAAGAACCAAGGCTTGTAAAAGTGCAGATCGTTTGTCTCGACATGGAAGGCGTACTCGTCCCGGAAATCTGGATCGAGTTCTCGCAACGTACCGGCATCCCCGAACTGCGTCGCACGACGCGTGACGAGCCGGACTACGACAAGCTCATGAAGTACCGCCTGGGCATCCTCGCGCAGCACAAGCTGGGTCTGCCCGACATCCAGAACGTCATCGCCGGCATGGGCCTCATGGAAGGCTGTCGCGAGTTTCTCGACAGCCTTCGCCTCTCGTACCAGGTCGTGATCCTGTCCGACACCTTCTACGAATTCGCCAAGCCGCTGCTCGTGCAGATGGGCCAGCCGACAATCTTCTGCCATCGCCTCGAAGCCGACGCCAACGGCATGCTCGTGAACTATCACCTGCGCATGCCCGACCAGAAGCGCGCGGCGGTCAAAGCCTTCAAGGGCCTCAACTTCAAGGTCATCGCGGCGGGTGACTCGTACAACGACACCACCATGCTCGGCGAAGCCCACGCCGGCATCCTCATGCACCCGCCCGAGAACGTCGTGCGCGAGTTCCCGCAGTATCCGGTTGCGCGCTCCTACGCTGAACTGCGCGCCGAGATCGACAAGGCTTCGGCCCGCATCTGAGGACGTCCGGCGGGGGCACTCGTCTCTTAAAACAAAGAGGGCAGCATGAGTCAGGGTCACAATCCGTACGCGCCGCCGCAGTCTCCCGTCTATGAAGTCGGGCAAGAAGGCGAAAACACTTCGGGCATGGGCAAGGGACATCCGATCCCGGAGGACGTAAAGGGCTGGGGCTGGGGGCCTTTCGTGCTTTCCTGGATCTGGGCCTTGGGAAACAAGACCTACATCGGTCTGCTGGCGCTCGTGCCCTACGTGGGCCTTATCGTCTCGATTTATCTCGGCATCAAGGGCCGTGAATTGGCCTGGCAGAACAAGCGCTGGGATAGCGTGGAGCACTTCAACCGCATACAGCGCCGCTGGTCCTTCTGGGCGCTGGTCCTGTTCATCCTGATACCGGCAATCGGCATCGCTGCCGCGATCCTCATTCCGCTGCTCGCACGCTAAGGGTCACTGAGATGCCGCACCTAAGCCTCGAATACACCGCCAATCTTGCCGAGTTCTTCGATGTTCCTGCGGCGTTGCGCGAAGCCAATGCGGCCCTGCTCGGCACCGGCCTCTTCGATGCGCCCGAACAGATGAAGAGCCGCGCGACGCAGCTTGAACACTATCGCGTCGGCAATTTCGATTCAGGCGAGGCTTTCATTCACGCGCGCTTGCACCTCATGGCCGGTCGCAGCATCGCGCAACGCCAGCAGCTCGGCACAGCGCTGGTGACGGCGCTGCAATCCGTACTGGCGCCTGCTGCGGGCTTGCGCGTGCAGATAACGGTCGAGTTCAACGAAATGCTGCTCGACACCTACCAGAAGCTCCTCATTGAACCCTGAGCGAGCCCTGAAAAAGACTGACACCATGCACACCCAGCGCTTCTACACGCTCACAGCCTCCTGCCCCGACCGCGTCGGCATCGTCGCCCGCGTCTCCAGCTTCATCGCCGAACACGGCGGCTGGATTCTCGAAACCAACCTGCACGCCGACCCCGATGCCAACCAGTACTTCATGCGCATCGAGATCAAGGCCGACTCCCTGCCTTTCCACCTTGCCGAATTCCGCAGCCGCTTCGCGCCGCTGGCCAGCGAATTCCAGATGGACTGGAAGATCAGCGACAGCGCGGTTAAGAAGCGCGTCGTGCTGCTGGTAAGCAAGCAGGAGCACTGCCTCTACGACCTGCTCGCACGCTGGCAGAGCAAGGAGCTCGATATCGAGATTCCCTGCGTCATCTCCAACCACGACACCTTCCGCGGCTTCGTCGAGTGGCACGGCATTCCTTTTCATCACGTGCCTGTCACCGCCGACAACAAGCAGCAGGCCTATGCCGAAGTTGCGCGTCTCTACGACGAAGTGCGTGGCGATTGCATGGTGCTCGCGCGCTACATGCAGATCCTCTCGCCCGAGCTTTGCGCCGCGTATCCGGGGCAGATTCTCAACATTCACCACAGCTTCCTGCCCAGCTTCGTCGGCGCCAAGCCTTATCACCAGGCCTACCAGCGCGGCGTCAAGCTGATCGGTGCGACCTGTCACTACGTCACTGCCGAGCTGGATCAAGGCCCCATCATCGACCAGGACGTGATCCGTGTGGATCACTCCGACTCGGTCGAAGACATGGTGCGTTATGGCAAGGACATCGAGAAGGCAGTACTGGCGCGCGGCCTGCGCTACCACCTCGAAGATCGCGTGTTGCTCAATGGCAACCGGACGGTGGTGTTCCGCTGATTTCATGGCTTGCGAATACATACTTTCGTATGTATAACAAAGCATGAACTTCACGTGGGATGAAGCCAAGCGGCGCAGCAATCTCGACAAGCACGGCTTGGATTTTGCAGATGCGGTGCGTGTCTTCGCAGGGCCGATGGTCCTGTTCGAGGATGACAGACAGGATTACGGCGAATCGAGGCTGATCGGCATCGGCTTGTTGGATTGTCTTGTCGTGCTCATCGTCCATGTGGAGCGTGACGAATCCATTCGCATCATCTCGATGCGCAAGGCGGACAGCGATGAAACAGACCTCTACTACCGCAATGTCGGCTACTTCTGACGACGCGCCAAAGCTCACACAGGCAGATTTCGACAAGGCCCGGTTCAGGCAGGGCCAGCAGGAAATCAGTCGCGAGCAATGGCAGTCAGAGGTGCGGGCGAAAGTTGCCAAACAGCGCATCAGCATCATGCTGGATGCGCCCATCATCGAGCACTTCAAGGCGCTCGCCGGCGAGCGCGGCTACCAGACGCTGATCAACGAAGCATTGCGCCGTGCGGTGACGGGCGATCAGTTCGTGGCGACCATGCGGCAAGCCATTCGTGACGAATTGCGTGCCGCACGTAGCGCGGACTCTGCGTAGCGCGGGCGTCGTCGTCAGGTGTTTTGTCGTTTGCGCCACAACGCCATGCCGAGCAGCGCCACGAGCACTGTCAGCACCGGCCAATTCCCCCACCGCGCGTAGGGCGTCAGCCCGCCATACCCGCGCACTTCTGCATCAATCGCGCCAGTCGTAAACGCTTTCAGTACATGTGGCACCGATCCGTCCGGCATGACGATCGCCGTCATGCCGGTGTTGGTACTGCGCAGCATGGGGCGGCCGGCTTCCATGGCGCGGTATTGCGCGATCTGCAGGTGTTGCGGCTGGGCGTGCGAGTTGCCGTACCAGGCGAGGTTGCTCATGTTGAGCATCAGCGTGGCTTCGGGCAGGGCGTGGATGAGCTCTTCGCCGAAGACGTCTTCGTAGCAGATGTTCACGGCCACTTTCTGCCCTGCAATGTTGAAGTTGGCCTGTGTCGCTCCGCCGCGTGTCTGGTCGGCCATGGGGATGTTCACGAGGTCGAGCAGCCAGCGCATGAAGCCCGGCACGAATTCGCCGAAGGGCAGCAGGTGGTTCTTGCTGTAGACCTGTCGCGGCTGGGTCCCGTGCGAGATGGCGCTGTTGTAGATGCCGCCTTGTGCGTCTTGCGTGAAGCTGCCGGTGATGACGTCGCCGCCCAGTGACTTCGCGCCGGCGGCGAGAGCGTCGAGGTAACCCTCGGGCAACTGGCGGTCGAACAGCGGCAGGGTTGTTTCGGGCAGGGCGACGAGCTGGGCGGGGTGCTGCTGGGTGAGTTCGAGGTTGCGCAGCAGCCAGTCCTGCAGGCGCGCGCTGTCCCACTTCAGGTCTTGCGGGATATTGGGCTGGATCAGGGCGACCTTGATCGGCTCGCCGACAGGTGCAGTCCACGGCATCAACCGCAGCACGCCGCCAATCGCGAGGATGGCGAAAGCCAGCACGCCGGCACGGATGCGCTGGGTCTTGTCAGCGCAGGCGGTGACGATCAACGCCGTGACGAAGACCAGCAGGAAACCCGCACCATAGCTTCCGAACAGCGGCGCATAGCCGGCGATGGGGCTGGGGGGTGTCTGCGTGTAGCCCAGTGCCAGCCAGGGTACGCCCGTGAAGAACCAGCCACGCACCCATTCACCCAGCGACCAGCAAGCCGCACCGATTGCTGCATTGAGCAGGGGTTGTGGCGAGCGCAGCTTGACGAACAGCCAGCCGGCGAGCGTGCCCCACAGGGCGAGGTAGGCGAAGAAGATCGACAGGAAGAATATGGTCAGCGGTGGATTCATGCCGCCATAGACGTGGAAGGCGACGAACAGCCAGCCGCCGCCGGCCCAGAACTGGCCGAAGCCCCACAGGAAGCCCAGGCCCAGCGCACGGCGCGGGCTGGCGTTCTGCCACATGAGCCACAGCACGGCAAAGCAAAGGCCGGCGAGCGGGAAGAGATTGAACGGCGCGTAAGCGAAGACGGTCAGCGTGCCACTGACAAGGGCGATCAGACTCTGGCGGCGCAGACTGAAGTCGGAGAGGCGGGGCAGGTTCATGCGGCGTGGCGAGGTGACAGGGAATTGGGCGAAGACCCTCACCCCGGGCTCTCCCGCGCAGGCGGGGGACGAGAGCGGAATGCGGCTGCGCCGTAGGTCAGGCAGGGGCGCATTAAACCTGCAAATTGTTGCAATGACCATCGCCGGCGGTTGTCGGGCATCCGGAGCCAAAAATTGCAATTGCGAATCATTCGCATCTGTGTAGAATGCATCCAGCTAGTCCAGCAGCTATTGCGAACACGCCCAAGGAGCTTCCGCATGAACGATTCGAGCCCAGCACCGCAAACCACCACCGCACTGGCGGGCGCCACGCTATTCGCCATGACCCGTTTCGTCGAGCAACCCTGCATGGAGAACGCCCAGCAGGTAGCGCGCCATCTGGAGTGCGCAGCCGAGCAGGCGGGGGGCGACCCGCGCCTCGCCGATCTGTGTTTTGCCCTCGCGCTGCGCTGGCGCGGTTACGTCATGCGGCAACTGAGCAGCCAGAGCATGCTGGCGGAGGGGCACTGACATGGGCGCTCCCGATTCGCTGGGCACACTCGCCGACATAGCGGCCGCCTGCGACGCGCGGGCGCTCGCCGCAACCTTGCTGGCCATCACGCGCTATGCCGAATTTCCGTCACGAGCGGCGCAAGAGGTGGTGGCCTGTCACCTCGACTGTGTCGCTGACGAAGACGCCTGTGACAACGCGACGCGCGCCATCGCTTCGCTGTTGTCGCGCTGCTGGCTTTACGGCGAGATCGCGCGCACAGGCCAGTGACGTTCCTCTTGCCCCGGCGCGGCCTGTAGAGCGGGCTTCAGCCCGTTGCCACGCCGCCAAAAGACGACTGCGGCGTTGGTGACCGGATGTGTGCGACTGAAGTCGCACCTACGCAGGCCATGGCAGGGCACGGCGAATCTGTGCGCCTGAAGTTGCACCTGCGAAGGCTGTGGCGGGGCGAAGGAGTCCTGAGGTTCTCATATGTCCCGCCAATACGTGCGGCGCAGGAGGTGGTGACCTGTCACCTCGATTGTGTCGCTGACGAAGACGCCTGCGAGGTTCCTCTTGCTCCGGCGCGGCCTGTAGGGCGGGCTTCAGCCCGTCGCCACGCTGCCAAAAGTCGACTGCGGCGTTGGTGACCGGATGTGTGCGACTGAAGTCGCACCTACGCAGGCCATGGCAGGGCACGGCGAATCTGTGCGCCTGAAGTTGCACCTGCGAAGGCTGTGGCGGGGGCGCGACGGAGTCCTGACGTTCTCATGCATCTCGCCGATGCGCGTCGAAATGCGGCAGGCGCCAGGCCATCCAGATCGCGAAGCAGAGCAGAACGATGCAGGCCGCAAAGCCCAGGTGCACGCCCTCGATGAGCCCACGGCGCGCGGTTTCCAGCAAGGCGCCTGGGTCGAACTGTCCGGCGCTGGCCAGCGTTTGCAGCTGCGTCTGATCGGCAACGCGCACCAGCACCTGCGGCGTGTCCAGCAGATGCTGCACCTCGGCCCCCAGCGTGGCGGTTGCGGGCTCGACCTGGCTCGCGTAGCGGCTGTTGATGATCACCGCTGCGCCGCTGGTGCCCAGCATGCTGCCGAGCATGCGCATGGTCTGGATCAACGCCGAGGCCACACCCACGTCGCGCCGCTCGACCACTGCCTGGATCTGCAGCGTCAGATTGGGCAACTGAAAGCCCAGTGCGAAGCCGCACACGGCGAATGCCATCAGCATCCAGACCTGGCGGCTGTGGGCGTCGACGAAAATCAGCATCAAACAGCCCGTGAGCAGCCCCATCTGTCCCCAGGCGACCAGTCGCTCCGGTCGCGCAAGGCGTGACAGCAGGCGCCCGTTGACGATGCTGCCCACGGTGATCATCACCAGCAACGGCGTCATCACCAGCCCGGCCTGTTTGGGCGAGAGGTTGAATCCCCCTTGCAGCAGCAGCGGGGATTAATACACCAGCACAAACATCACAAAGCCCGTCAGCACACCCAGCCCGGCGAGCTGGCGTACGGCGCGGATGGCGAACAGGCGCGGCGGAATCACGGGCGCTTTCGAGCGCCGCTGATGTACCACGAAAGCCGTGCCGCCCAGTACGGACAGCGCCATCAGTGTCAGGAAGCCAGTCTGCATGAGGCCGTGCATCTGCGCCTGTTCGGTCGCGAGCAGCAGCGCACCGATGCTCACCGCCAGCAGCACGGCGCCGAGCCAGTCGATACTGCGCGACTCGTCGTTGGGATGCACGATGTGCGGCAGGAAGCGCGCCACCACGGGCAGGGCCAGCAAGGCGACGGGCACGTTCACGTAGAACACGCTGCGCCAGCCCGCATGCTCGGTGAGCCAGCCACCCAGCGAAGGGCCCACCGCCGAGGCGATGCCGAAAGTGGCCGACAGCATGGCATGCCAGCGCACGCGCTGCTGGCGGTCGGGGAACAGGTCGTTGATCGACGCAAACGCCACGCCCGTGAGCATGCCGCCGCCAATGCCCTGCAGGCCGCGCGCCAGCACCAGCTGCAGCATGCTCTGCGCCAGGCCGCACAGTGCCGAGGCCAGCGTGAATAGCGCAATGGCACCGAGCACGAAGGGCTTGCGGCCATAAAGGTCGCCAAGGCGACCCATGATCGGAATCATCACCGCGTTGGAGAGCAAATAGGCCGACGCCGTCCAGGTGTACAGCTCATAGCCCTTCAACTCGGCCACGATGCGCGGCATGGCCGTGCCGACGACGGTGGCGTCAAGCGCGATCAGCATGATCACCAGACAGATGCCGATCATTGCGGCCAGCGAGGCCTTGAAACTGCGTTGCGGGGTATTCATGGCAAAGTAAAGTCCTGGCGGGAGGCGCGCGTCTTGACGCGCCCATGAGTGGTGAAAAGAGGGCGCGCCGCCAGCGCACCGACAGAAATCCCGGGAGGTCTCATGCAAGCAGGCTCAAACATTCTTCATCCTTCGCGACTCCTGCGCGCCTGCCGACGCTGGCTCGCCATGGTGTTGCTGGGCTGCCCGCTGCTGGCGATCGCACAAACCGGCGCCAACGACCCCGCGCGTTACCGGCCCGAGCCACAGCGCGTGGCGTTCAAGGGTCCTGATGGCAGCACGCTGCAGCTCACCGGCATGTTCTGGCGGCCGCCGCAGGGCGAGGGCCCTTTCCCGCTGGTGGTGTTGTCGCATGGCTCGGATGCCGAAGCGGCAGGCCGGCGGCGCATGACCGTGCTGGGCTACTGGAACGCCGCGCGCTACTTCCTCAATCGCGGCTTTGCCGTGCTGTACGTGTTGCGCCCCAGCTATGGCGACAGCGAAGGCCCCTATCTCGAAGCCAACGTCGGCAACTGCAACAGCCTCGACTACGGGCCGGGCTTCGAGGCCATGGCCGACGTCATTGCGGCCAGCCTTGCGCACGCCCGCAGCCTGCCGCAGCTCGATCTCACGCGCCTCGTGCTCGTCGGCCACTCCGCAGGCGGCGCTGCCAGCATCGCCATGGCCGCGCGCAGGCCGGCGGGGCTGGTCACCTACATCAACTTCGGTGGGGGCAAAGGCGGGAGCGAGCAAACGCCCTATTCGCCCTGCAGTGCCGGCAACGTCGAAAAGCATTTTTCTGCCTATGCGCGCAGCACCGACGTGCCGGCCTTGTGGCTCTACGCACAGAACGACCTCTACTTTGGTCGCGATGTCGCACCGCGCTGGCACGCGGCCTACCAGGCAGCCGGCGGGCGCGCCCAGCTGGTCATGACCGAGCCTGCACCGGATGACAAGGCCGGTCACCATATCGTGCAGCAGCACCTGCCGCTGTGGATTCCCGCTGCCGACAGCTTCCTGCGCCAGCAGGGCTTCCAGTGGGGACGCTGACAGCGCGAAGCGAAGCGCACCGGGCTGACTCATGTCTGGTCGGCGCCGCGTTCGCCGCCTTCGTGCAAGGCATCGCAGAGCGCCTGCAGGGCTGGCATCACCTGGCTGCGTGTCTCGCGTGGCAGCCGGCTCAGCACGCTCTCGGCATGCGCGTTCATCTGCTCGTCGACTTCACGTGCGGCGCGCAAGCCTGCGGGGCTCAGGGTCAGCTGCACGGCGCGTCGATCTTCGGGTAGCGCATTGCGCGTCACCCAGCCCAGTGCCACCAGCTTGTCGACCGCCCGGCTCACCCAGCTTTTCTCCAGCGCCAGCAACCGCCCGAGCTCGCTTTGCAGCAAGGGGGCGCGGCGCAGCAGCACGATCAGCATGCGCGCTTGCGGCACATCCAGATCCGCGAGCAGACGGCGTTGTTCGTACATGAAGAGGCGCATCGCTTCGCGCAGTATCTCGGCATCGCGACGTGAGGGTTTGGCAGCCATGGGCAATCCCGTTCAGCAGAGCTGTGGATGCTATGCGCAACGGTTGTGTTACGCAACCATTCGGCCGAAAGGGTCTGCCGTGCGAAAAGAGGACGGGCTCAGCGTGTCTGGGGCAAGTTGTTTGGCGCGCAACTTCACGCCATTGCGGTCGCCGCAGGCTGCAGGCGACGGGTTTCAGTAAGCCTTGCGGTCGGTGAGAACGACGAGAACCGTCTTGATGATGATCCACAGGTCCAGCGTGATCGACCAGGTGCGCAGGTACTCCAGGTCGTACTCGATGCGCTTCTCCATCTTGTCGATGGTTTCCGTTTCGCCACGGCAGCCGCATACCTGCGCCCAGCCGGTGATGCCCGGCTTGACCTTGTGGCGCACCATGTAGCCCTTGATCAGCTTGCGATACGACTCGTTGTGCGCAACCGCGTGCGGGCGCGGCCCGACGATGCTCATCGTGCCTTGCAGCACGTTGAAGAACTGCGGCAATTCATCCAGCGAGGTCCGGCGCAGGAAGGCGCCGAATCGCGTCACGCGCTGATCGTTCTTCGTGGCTTGCGTCACCACGGCACCGTCCTCGCACACCGTCATCGAGCGGAACTTGAAGACCACGATCTCTTTCCCGTCCAACCCGTAGCGACGCTGGCGGAAGATGATGCTGCCCGGCGAAGACAGTTTGACTCCGATCGCGCAAAACAACAGCACGGGCGAAATCAGCACGATGATGATCAGACTCAGCAACACGTCCATCAAACGCTTGAACATGCCATTCACACCCGTGAACGGCGTCTCGCAGACCGCCACCACCGGCATGCCGTTGATGCTGTCCATGCGCCCCTGGATCAGGTCAGTGACGAAGATGTCCGGCACGAAGAAAATCGACGCTGTCGTGTCCTTCAGTTCTTCGAGCAGGGTCAGGATGCGCGGCTGGCTGGCCATCGGCAGTGCCAGGTAGATGTGCTCGACGTGATGGGTCTTCACGTATTCAGCCAGCTCGGCAAGGCGGCCCAGGATCTGGCGGTTCTCCAGCACACCCAGACGCTCACGCGAGCGATCATCGAAAAACCCCAGCAGACGGATGCCGAGATACTGGTTGCCCTCGAACTGGCGCGCCAGCGTCACTCCGATCTCGTTACCGCCCACGATGATGGCCGTGCTCTGGTTGCCGTTCTCCAGCACCTTGGGCAAGGCCCACACGGCCAGCTGTTGCGCGACCAGCAGCGCCACGAAGCATGTGCCGATCCAGCCGTACAGCACGCGGTCCGGGAAAAAACGCTCGTAACCCGTTGCGTAGCCAAAGGCCAGCAGGATCAGCGCAATCGTGCCCCAGTTCATTACCGTCTTGCGCATCATGCGCCGGCGGTTGTCGGCCAGATTGAGCGTGCCGGGGAACGAGAGCGAGAAAACGATCAGTGCCAGCAGGATATACGGCGCCTCGACGGCTTCTCCTTGGTAGAAGGCCGTCGCGAACAGGCTGCCCACAATGATGACCGGATCGAGAAAAGTCTCGATGGCATGGGCAATGCTGAAACTGGCGCGTGCCAGGCTCTGCTGGCGATTTCGGTCAAGTGCTGCAAGCATCATGGGCAGGGGAGGTGGTCTGTCGGCTGGAACGAATGTGCCACACCGGGCCATTCCTGACCCCCCGGATTCAGAATCGGCAAGCCGCAGCATATACCGTCCAGTAGCGCGCCCGTGTGACGGCTGTCCTGAAACTGTGCAGTCCGGTCAGCGCATCATGGCACCGGGATCATGCCTCCAATGCCATGCAGCACGAAGTGCAACGATCTCGGGCTACACTCCGGCGACTTTCGGCCAGCGTGCCGCCACCGGATCTCCCTAACCATGCATGAACCCAGGCTGACGGCTGTTGCGCGGGTCACGATGGCCCTGATTGCGATGCTCCTGCCGCCCGCCCTTGCTGCACGCGACGGCAATGTGTTCGAGCTTACCCTCAGCGAGACCATCTCTTACGACGACAACCTTTATCGTCTCGCGCCTGACGCCAACGCCACACAGCTCATCGGCACCGAGCGACGGGATGACCTGGCTTCCTCCACAACGCTGGGCCTGAGCGCCGACAAGCCTTTCGGGCGGCAGAACCTTTATGGCTCCTACCGTCACATCTTCACGCGCTACCAGATCCACAAAAACGCCAATTACGAGCTCGACGACGGGCAGCTGGGCTGGAAAGGCGGCTTTGGCCGTGCCAATCAGTGGGATCTCTACGCCAAGCGCACCGCCGCCCAGAGCGACTACGCCGACAATCCCGGCCGGGTGGCGAATACCGCCACGACGGACATAGGCCACGCAGAAATGGACCTGCGCTATGCCTCCGACTGGCGTAGTCGATTTGTCTACGAGGCTTCGCGCTTGCGCAACAGCACTGCAGTCAGCAACGGTGGCGACTACGACGGTTACCTGGCGAGCATGTCGCTGGGGGTGTGGCCCGCAAGTGGAAACGGACTGGAGGCGCGCTATGCAAATTCCGGCCAGGACTACGCGAAGGGCCAGACATACAAGCAGCACGATTTCGGGCTCAATGCCGCCTACGGCGACAATCCGGCCTCCAGGTTCGAGGGTAGCGCCGGCGTGCAGATACAAAAGGCCGGCAGCAACCGGGAAACGCGACGCGGCCGCCTGAGCTTGCGACACACCTGGCGTCCTCGAGGGTCTTCGACGCTTAGCTTGCGGGTACTGCGCGAAAAGACCAGCCCCAGTACTTCCAGCCCGGTGCAGGCCGAAAGTTATGGTGGCGAAGCCCAGTGGACCTGGCTGGCGACCGCCAAGCTACGCTTCGACAGCAGCATCGACTACCGCAAACGCCACTATGACCCCTACCAGGAGTTCAGTGGCGCGGCGCCGATTGATCGGCGGGAGTACCTGCGGACAGCCAGCATCGCGCTCAACTATTTCCTCCAGGAGAACCTGGTTCTGGCGCTTTCCACCCGCAACGACAAGCGCGACGCCAACCACATCCGCTACAACTACGACTCGCAGAGCTATTCCCTCACGCTGCAGTATGTCTATTAAGGCCGCCTCGCACGGCCTCTTGATCAAGCGAACATGACAGATATGTGCTGGGGGGCTATAGTCCACCGGGCACGAACATCAGGGAAGTGGCACGCCGATTGCTAATGCTTTGCCCGTACGCCCTGCCGTTCCTCATCTGAACCCTGGAAGCCGCAACATGAAAAAAATGATGTTCCGCGTCATGGCCCCCGTCGCTGCGGCCTTCGCGCTCGGCGCAACCCCCTCGCTGCACGCTGCCGAAGTCCATATCGACGCTGTCGGTTTCGACGTTTACTACGACGACGCCCTGTTGCCCTTCTTCGGGACCCCCATTGTATTCAGCGGATCGTCGCTGGTTTTTACGGCGGCCAGCAACACCTTCGAGGCGCAGTCTTCCAGCACCTCCTGGGCTTTCTCGGGTGACTCCTTCGGTCTGCGCATCGTTGCCGATGCCGGCTACAACCTCAGCTCCGCCAGCATCATCCAGGCTGGCCAGCTCTCGCTGACGGGGGCCGCCTCCGAGGTGTACGCCGGTGGCGTGACACGAGCCGTCGATAGCCGCTCGCCCGTCATCAGCTACTCCCCCATGGTCGGCAGCGGTGTGGCCGCCATTGGTACCGCTGGCGGCACTTACTCCCGCAGCTGGGAGACCACATCCACCCAGCTGTTCAGCGCCGGCGCCAGCGACGTCCAGATCACCATCGACAGCCTGCTTGGCGCGCGCGCCGGCACTGGCGGCACCGCGTTCGTAAACAAGGGCTTTGTCACGCTCTCCGTCGTGTCTCTGGTAAGCCCGGTACCGGAAGCGGGTGGCTGGGCCATGTTGCTGGCGGGGCTCGGCCTGGTTGGCGGCATTGCCCGCCGGCGGTTGAGCTGAGTCCAACCCGCGAAAAAACAGGCGCCATGAGTGGCGCCTTTTTTTACACTCTTTCGTGATCTCGGTCACATCAACAAATATGACAGTTCCGGACGTAAAGCACCGGCGCACGCGTCCTTTCGGACGA
This sequence comes from Viridibacterium curvum, assembly GCF_039544165.1. NCBI lineage: Bacteria > Pseudomonadati > Pseudomonadota > Betaproteobacteria > Rhodocyclales > Rhodocyclaceae > Viridibacterium > Viridibacterium curvum. The sequence goes on along the minus strand of NZ_BAABLD010000015.1, from coordinate 144,028 downwards.
TCCGGCTGTCACGAAGCCCACACGAAAGCCTCTTTCGTGTGTCGACAGATTTGACGTTTTGGCAGAGAGATCGCCCAAAACGCCTCGCCGTGACGTCCTTTTGGCCGTGGCAAAGTGCCGGGAAGCCAATGGTCAGCGTGTTACATTGCGCCGGATCTGGAAGCGGCGCACGCGCCAGATCCACCCGGTCGAAGCCATGGGCAAGGGCCTGCCGGGCGCCCGGTTCGTGGCGACTTGTAATAATTCGCTGTCAGCATTCCGGCTCCCTGCGGCAGCCCCGCAAGCCGAATAACAATGAGGTCTTGATGAAAACCGTTCTGCGCGCTGCCTTCGTGGCTCCCGTAACCGCACTCCTGCTCATGAGTCTTGGTGCCTGTTCCAAGGGCGAGAAGGCTGCCGCCACACAGGTTGCCGCACGCGTCAATGGCAGCGAGATCTCCGTTCACCAGATCAATTTCATTCTCCAGCGCAGCAACGTCAAGCCCGAGCAAGCCAAGTCTGCCTCCGAGCAAATCCTTACCCGCCTCGTTGACCAGGATCTCACTGTCCAGAAGGCTGTTGATCGCAAACTGGACCGCAACCCCGAGGTCGTACAACAGATCGAAGCCGCCAAGCGCGAGATCCTCTCCCGCGCCTATCTCGAAAGCGTTGCCTCCGCAGCAGTGAAGCCGACCGACAAGGAAATCGCCGACTACTTCGCCGCCCACCCCGAACTGTTCTCTGCACGCCGTATCTACACCTACCGCGTGCTCGGCATCCAGGCCCCGGCCGACAAGGTTGCAGTCATTCAGGACATGCACGCCAAGGGCCGCAGCCTCGAAGACATCGCCCAATGGGCCAAAGGTGAAAACCTGCGCATGGTCGGCGATGGCGGCACCAAGACTGCCGAGCAGATGCCGATGCAAAGCCTGCCGCGACTCTCACAGATGAAAGACGGGCAGGTCATCATTGCCACCGGCCCCGCTGGCGCCGAACTCGTGCACCTCATACAGAGCCGCACCGAGCCCGTCACGCTCGAACAGTCCAAGCCCATCATCGAACGCTTCCTGACAACCTCGCGTCGCAGCGAACTCGTGCAGAAAGAAATGAAGCTGCTGCGCTCGGCCGCCAAGATCGAATTCAAGGGCGACTTCGCCCACATGGCCGACAGCCTGCAAAGCGCTCCAGTTGCCCTGCCTGATGCCTCGGCTCCTGCCGACGCCAGTGTGGGCACCAAGTAACGCGCCCTGTTTCATCACGAAAGCGAACCATGCAATCCCTCAAGAAGCTCCTGGCATTGCTCGCACTGTGCTGCCTGTCCCTCGCTGCCCAAGCCCAACAAGCCCCGCGTGAATACCTGTTGGGCGCGGGTGATGTTATCCGCATCAACGTCTTCCAGAATCAGGACCTCACTACCGAGGCGCGCGTCTCCGAAGGCGGCAACATCACCTTGCCGCTGGTAGGCACTTTCAAGGTTGGCGGCCTCACCTCGCAGGGCGCCGAGCAGAAAATCGCCCAGCTTCTCAAGGACGGCGGCTTCATCCTCAAGCCCCAGGTCACCGTGCTGCTCCTCCAGGCGCGTGGCAGCCAGGTCGCGGTGCTGGGGCAGGTCAACCGCCCCGGGCGCTATCCGCTGGAGACAGCCAACATGCGCTTCTCCGACATGCTCGCCACAGCAGGCGGTGTTGCCCAGACCGGCTCCGACACCGTCGTACTCACGGGTACGCGCGAAGGCCGTTATTTCCGCCAGGAAATCGACATCACCAGTCTATTCACCACGGGCGACGGCAGCAGCGACATCGTGCTGCAGAGTGGAGACGCGATCTTCGTTCCGCGTGCCCCCATGTTCTACATCTATGGCGAAGTGCAGCGCCCCGGCTCGTTCCGTGTCGAGCGCAACATGACCGTCATGCAAGCCCTCGCCACCGGCGGTGGCATGACCCAGCGCGGCACACTGCGCGGCCTGCAGGTCCATCGCCGCGACGCCAGCGGCAAGCAGCAGATCATCCAGCCGAAGATGGACGACATCCTGCAGCCGGACGACGTGATCTACGTTCGCGAAGCCATCTTCTGAGGTTGCAGTCATGAATCTTGCCCAGTTCCTGCTGATCCTGCGCGCGCGCAAATGGGTCGTCATCGCAGTGACCGTCACCCTGTTCGCTGTCGCGATGGTCATCACGGCGCTCATGCCGCGCCAGTACTCCGCGTCGGCCTCCATCGTCATCGATGCCAAGGGCGTAGACCCCATCAGCGGCCAGCCCATGCAAGTCATGCTGTTGCCCTCGTTCATGGCGACGCAGGTCGACATCATCAGCAGTGATCGCGTCGCAACGCGCGTCATCAAGCTGCTCAAACTCGACGAAGTGCCCCAGTTCCGCGAAAAGTGGGAACGTCAGACCGAAGGCCGCGGCAGCTACCAGAAGTGGCTGATCGACGAAGTGCTCGCCAAGCTCGACGTCAAGCCCGCACGCGAAAGCAACGTCCTCGACATCAACTACAAATGGCCTGATCCCAAATACGCGGCCTTGTTTGCCAACGCCTTCGCCCAGGCCTATCTCGACACCAGTGTCGAACTCCGCGTCGAGCCCGCTCGCCAATACGCCAGCTTCTTCACCGAGCGCAGCAAGGCCGTGCGTGCCGAGCTTGAAGAGGCGCAGAAGAAACTCTCCGACTACCAGCGTGAACACGGAATCACCGCTATCGACGAACGCATGGACGTCGAGAACTCACGCCTGAACGAACTCTCCTCCCAACTCGTCGCCGTGCAGGCCCAGCGTGTAGAAAGTCAGTCGCGCCAGCGGCAGGCCGTCAACAAGGACGCTCTGCCTGAAGTACTGCAGAACCCCCTCATCAGCAGCCTCAAGGCAGAACTCGCCCGCGCCGAATCGCAGCGCGAAGACATCGTCCGCCGCCTTGGCCGCAATCACCCCGACTACCAGCGCAACGAAGGCGACATCAGCCAGATGCGCGAGCGCATTGCGCAGGAAACCGCCCGCATCGTGAACTCCGTCGGCACCGGCAACCAGGTCAACATCCAGCGCGAAAGCGAAATCACCGCGTCGATGGAAGCCCAGAAGAAAAAGCTGCTCGAACTCAAGAACCAGCGTGACACGCTCACCGTGCTGCAAAACGACGTACAGACCGCCCAGCGCAGCCTCGAAGCCATCAACCAGCGCCTGACCCAGACCAGCCTCGAAAGTCAGGTGCAGCAGAACAACGTTGCCGTGCTCAACTCGGCGTTCGAGCCCATCGACCCCTCCAGTCCGCGCGTGTTCCTGAACGTGGTCCTGTCGCTCGTCATTGGCGCCACGCTCGGCGTCGGCGCAGCGTTGCTGCTCGAATTCAGCGACAAGCGTGTGCGTAGCGCGCAAGACCTCAAGGACCTGCTGGGCGTGCCCATGCTCGGAGCGCTCGGCAAGCAGGTACCTCAGGCGGCTGCCGGCTGGTGGTCACAACTGTTTTCCCGCAAGGCACGAGCATGAACCCGCTTGCGACAGAGGCCCAAAACATGAATGCACCCGGCAAGCCCGTGCCTGATCGCGACCGCTCCATCGGCACCATCCTCATCGACGCCGGTCGTCTCAGCCCCGAACATGCCGAGCGCGTCCTCAAGGTCGCACGCGAAAGTGGCCTGCGTTTTGGTGATGCGGCCCTGCAACTGGGCGTCATCAAGCAGGACGACATCGATTTCGCGCTCGCGCGCCAGTTCGACTACACCTACCTGCCGCTGGGCGACAAATCCGTTTCCGCCGAAGTCGTCGCCGCCTACTCACCGGGCGCTCCGGTCGTCGAAGCCCTGCGCGCCTTGCGCACCCAGCTCATGCTGCGCTGGTTCGACGCCGACACCAAACACAAGACGCTCGCCATCGTCAGTCCCGCACGTGGCGAAGGGCGCAGCTGGCTGGCTGCCAACCTCGCGGTCGTCTTCTCTCAACTTGGCGAGCGCACGCTCCTCATCGACGCCGACATGCGCAACCCCCGCCAGCACGAACTCTTCAAGCTGGATAACCGGGTCGGCCTGTCCGCCATGCTGTCGGGCCGTGCGGGCACCGAAGTCGTCAGGCGCATCACCCCGCTGCTCGGCCTCTCCGTGTTGCCTGCCGGGGCGCTGCCCCCCAACCCGTCCGAGCTGCTGGCCCGCCCGGCCTTCGGACAAGCGCTGGACGCCTTCTCCGCCAGCTACGACGTCATCATCATCGATACGCCGGACGCCCGCCATTCCGCCGATGCGCAGACATTGGCCAGTCGCGCCGGTGGTGCCCTGTTGCTCGCACGCCAGAACGTCAGCGTCCTGGAGCACCTGCGCAGTACGGCTGAGTCCCTCGCCAGCGCAGGCGTCACCATCGTCGGCAGCACACTCAACGAGAACTGATCCACGCCGACGCAGACGACGCATCGTCGCTGCAGCCGATCCTGCCCGTCATGAACCTCAACATCCTGCCCGCCCCCGAACTCCGCCAGCGCTATCTGCCCTGGCTGGTGGTCCTGGCTGGTCTGTGTGCGCTCTATGTACCCAGTGTGGTCGGCCTGCTGCAAACCATCTGGGGCACCGAAGCCCAGGCTCACGGCCCCATCGTGCTGCTCGTATCCATCGGGCTGCTGTGGCTCAAATGGTCTGACATCTTCACGCCCGAGAAAGCCCGTCCGATGCCGGCCATCGCCTGGCCCATCATCTGCCTCGCGGCCGCCTTTTACGTCCTCGGTCGTTCGCAAGGCATCCTGCTGTTCGAAGTTGGCTCCCTCATCTGGATGATTGCCGGCCTGCTGCTGCTACTGCGCGGCATTCACTCCCTCAAGGCCGCCTGGTTCGCGCTCTTCTTCATGCTCTTCATGATCCCGCTGCCCGGCACCATCGTTGATGCCCTCACGCAGCCCATGAAGCTCGCCGTCTCCATCGTGGTCGAGCAAATCCTTTTCCTTGCCGACTACCCCGTGGCCCGTACCGGCGTCATCCTGCAAGTCGGCCAGTACCAGCTGCTGGTTGCCGACGCCTGCGCCGGTCTGCAAACCCTCTTCACTCTCGAAGCCATGGGGCTGCTCTATCTCAACCTCGTGCGCCACAGCTCGGCCATACGCAACATTGCACTGGCCATCCTTATCATCCCCATCTCATTCGCCGCCAACGTCATCCGCGTCATCGCCCTCACCCTCATTACCTACTACTTCGGAGACGAAGCAGGGCAGGGCTTCGTGCATGGCTTTGCGGGCATGGTCCTGTTCATCAGCGCCCTGTTGCTCATCATCGGCGCCGACTCATTGCTCAGGCTGAGCGCACCCAGGGAGGCTGCCGGTGTCTGAAGCCCAGCTGATGCAACCCCTCCGTAACGAATTGCGTCGCGCCGCCATTGCGCTACTCATCATGCTCGTCGCCGCAGCAGGGGCATGGGCCATGACACCCCGTCACAAGCTCGTCGACCTGCGCGGCAAGGTCGATGTCGAGAAAGCCATTCCCAAGCAGTTCGCCGGCTGGCAACTGGATACCCGCAGCTTCGGCGGCATCGTGAACCCGCAGCAGCAGGAAACCCTCGACCGCCTCTACAGCCAACTGCTCGCACGCGCCTACATCAACAGCCGTGGCGAGCGCGTCATGCTCACCATCGCCTATGGCGAAGACCAACGCGACGGCATGCTGCTGCACTACCCCGAGGTGTGCTACCCCGCACAAGGCTTCCAGGTCGACAGCAACACTAAAAGCGAACTGCTCCTCCCTGCAGGCCGCATTCCCGTGCGCAAGCTCGAAACAAATTTGCAGAGCCAGCGTTTCGAGCCCGTCACCTACTGGACCATCATCGGCGAGCGCGCCAGCGTCGGCGGCATCGACAAAAAGCTCGTCGAAATGCACTACAGCCTGCAAGGCCAGATTCCCGATGGCCTGTTGTTTCGCGTATCCAGCATCGACAGAGACAGCCAGGCCGCCTTTGCCTTGCAGGCCGCCTTCATCAAGGACCTCGTCGCCGCGCTCAGCCCGCGCGACCGCCAGCTTCTCACCGGCCTTTGATCGCGGGGTGGCAGCGTGATCCGCATCAACCCCGGTCTGCGAATCTTTGCTCTTGTCGCGCCGTTGTGCCTCATCCTCGGTTGGCTCATTGGTGTCGGTTGGTACCCGCCCGTCATCATCGTGCTGGCGCCTTTCGCGGGCCTTGCCATCCTGGCCCGGCCACGCGCTGCGGTCTGGCTGGCCCTGCTTGGTGCTCTGGTAGTGGCCGGCCTCCTGCAGTTGTATGTGCCCAAGTGGCAGGCCGTACGCTGGCTGGTTTCCCTGCTGGGTGTCGCCATCGGCGCTGTCGTGCTGATCAGTTCGCTGTGGGCGGGTCGCGTCAAACTGTCTGAAGATTCGCGCCGTTTCTTCTTCTGGGCCGCAGCCCTGTTCGTCATCGCCTTCCTCGCCAACATGCTGCAGAGCGGCAGCATTGCTGTCGCGGCTGTGGGGCTGAAGAGCTATTTCCAGCTATGGGGTTTGCTGCTTGCCATTGTCTTCATGGGCTACACCGCCGCCGAAGCAGGGCGCTTCCTTTATTTCCTGCTCGGGCTCGCGCTCATCCAGTGGCCCTTTGCCCTGCACCAGTATTTCGTGCTCGTGCCCAAACGCACCAATGATCTGGACGCTGCGCAGGGCGTGGTGCCAGTCGATATCGTGTCTGGCACGTTCGGTGGCAACCTGCACGGTGGTGGTCTCAGCATGGATAGTGCGGTTCTGGCCAGCATTACCCTGGCGCTCGCGTTTGCGTTGAAGCGTAGCGAGAGGTTGAGTCGGAATCAGGTGCTGTTGTTCTCAGCATTCATTCTTTTGCCCATGCTGTTCAATGAAGCGAAGGCCATTGTTGTTTTGCTGCCCATGGCGCTCTTCACTGTGTATCGGGACAAACTGTTGAAGAACCCGTTGCAGTTCATTGGCGGCAGCATCGTCGCTATCGCTCTTGTTGGCGGTCTGCTCGCTGGGTACTCAATGTTGCCAGGTGCCGGCGGGGGGAAGCAGGCTGGCCGGTTAGATAGCTTTCTCAAGGATAGTGTTCTGACCAATTTCGGGGAGCGGGGCTACGGGCGCTCCTTGCTTAATCGCACAACCGTCTACAGACATTGGTTTGAAGAAAATGTGATTAAAGGCAGTTTCGACAAAGTACTGATTGGGCATGGCCCAGGAGCTACGAATAGCGGATCTGCCGTCAGTGGCGATGTTTCAATCGCGGCCAAGCGTTATCGCGGATACAACATTGGTTTGACGAGCTTGTCGGCCCTGCTGTGGGAGGTAGGTGTTCTTGGTGTGCTGGCAGTCGCAGGGATGATGTGGACTCTATATCGATCCGCATCTGCGCTTGTGGATTCGCAGCTTGGGACAGCACACTGGCCGCTTGTGTTAACGGCTAAAGCCGCGATTCCAGTCTTTGTTTTCTCGCTATTCCTGATCAACTACTTCGTTATTGACTTGGGAATGCAGGCGATGTTCGTCACAGTGGCATCCTACATTCTGTGCATGAGCAATCTTGAGGATTCGCGTCGTGGCAGGTAAGGGAAGCGCGATGCACAAATCACTTCGCGCATTGACGTGCTTTGCGATTGGCACCTTTACAGCGATGGCGCACGCCGGTTTGTTTGATAAGGGTTTTTCGCACCCTGCGTGCCCGGAAAACGTCTTTGTCCGTAAGTCAGACGGCTATTTGATAGACGTCGATAGCAGCAAGGCCGCACGCAATCTGCAGCCGAGTTTTTTTGGTTTCAACGTCGAGTGGATCGAGTTCCAGCTTAGTCTGTGGGATTCAGCACGTGCGCGCGCCAGAGCAGAACTGGTGGACGCGCTCAAAGCTTTTCCGGGTGCCGTATATCGATACCCCGGGGGAGGCGATGGTGCAGCAAATCACGTGAATTGGCGAGAAGCAGAACAGCCGAGAGGTGACCGGAAAAAGAGTGCGCGCGCAGGGTGGACGCCGCCCATCGCGTTTGATTTTGGTCCGGACGAATATTTGGACTTCGTTGCAGAGGTAGGTGGTACTGCCTGGTACATAGCCAATCTGTATGGGCGTGAGCAGGGCGAGCAGCCGAGCTCGGTTATGGCTTCGGAGGCCAGTGCATTGGCAGCTAAGCTGGCTGCGCGCCGGACCGCAGGCAAGCCGTCTGTGTTCCGGTGGGAGCTTGGGAACGAATTAGACCGGCATACCGTGCGCTGGAGGCCCGAGAAGCTGACGCAGGTCGCGCGTGATGTGGCGTTAGCGATTCGGGCCGTGGATGCGAAATCCACATTTGTGATCTCGCAGCAAGAGTATCCCGCGATGAGCAAAGAAGGGTTTACAAGTGCCCAATACAATCGGGACACTGCAGCGCGCTTGAAGGGGCTTGTTGATGAGTATGCGATCCATATTTACTACGACGGCAATGGTGCACAGCCGCCGCTCCCTCAAAAACTACTTGGATTGTGTGCTGCGATCGCCGATGCGAAAAGTGTCCGCACTCAAGATGAGTCGGTGAGGTTCTGGATCACTGAGCACGCTCAAGTGCCGCAAGGAATGTGGAGCGGCGGGGGAATTAACAAAGCCGCCTGGAAAGGCACTGCTAGTTTGCAAGCTGCAGTGAGTACGGCCGATATGCTGATATCTGCCTCGCAGATTCCCGAGGTTCAGGGGGCGTACATACATACGCTGCACGCCACAGATGGTCCCTGGCCTATGTTCCATCAATCGGCGGACAAGGCGAGGTTGTGGCCTGGCGCTGTGTTTCTTGCGACGCGGATACTGCGTGAAAGCATGCTTCCTGTTGTGCTGCCAACGCAAACTCATTCGCGCAGCCAGAGCGGGTATGACGGGGGTTATGACACACATGCAGTTGCAATGACCGACGAAGCGCGACAGCGCTACGCGCTCTGGGCGGTCAATCGGAGCAAGTCCAGCGCCACAACATCGGTGCGTATTCCCGCGTTGCGTGGCCAATCGATCAAGGCTTCAGTCGTAGCGCTTAGCGATACCCAACTGGAGGCCAACAACTACGCGAGTCCTGATCGACTGCGACCGCTCGCTAGCAGCGTGCAGCTGTCGTTCGACAAAGAGGGCGTGGCGGCAATCACCCTGCCGCCGCAGGCGGTCTACACCCTGCGGCTCGATCTGCGGGCGGCGGTTGAAAAGTGACGGGCGACATGCGCATCTTCTATTCGACGACCGATGTCTATCCCGCCTATCGCGTCGATCTGCGCGAGCTGTTCGGCGAAGCGCTGGCTGCGCGTGGCGTGGCAACAAAATGGTTGATGGCCGGCAGTGACGCCAGCGAAGGTACGCGCCACGAATACTGCGGTCAGCCCGTGCGCTTGCCGCCGCGCTTAGGGGCCGGGTGGCCTGCGCGTACCCTGCTGAACCGATTGCTGTTCATTGCATTCGACATGCTGCTGGTGTGGCGCAACTTCCGCTGCAGCCAGATCCAGATCGTGCAGTGTCGCGACAAGTTCTTTGCGTCCAGTCTGGCGGCGGTGCTGACCCGGTTGATGGGCAAGCCGTTCGTGTATTGGTGTTCCTATCCGTTCCCCGAGCACCACATCGAAGTCGGGCTGTCGCGGGGAGGCATCAAAGGCCGCTTGCAGTACCTGAAAGGGCGACTGGAGCAGGCCTTGTTGTACCGCTTCATCATCCCGCGTGCGACGCATTCGTTTGTGCAGACCGAGCAGATGGCCCGCGACATTGCGGCTTATGGTGTCCCGATGGCGCGCATGACTGCGGTTCCCATGGGCGTACCTGAGCGCTTGCTTGGATGGGCCAGCAAGGCCTCTGTGAAAATCGTTGCAGGGCGCATCGTCTACGTGGGCACGCTGGGTGCAGTCCGGCGACTCGAAATGCTGATCGAAGCCTTTGCCCGTCTGCGCGCTGACATGCCTGCTGCGCGCCTGGTGGTGGTGGGCGAAGGGGACTATCCGCACGAACGGGTCGCACTGGAGGCGTTGGCGGACCGGTTGGGGGTGGCTGACGCCGTGACCTTTACGGGCTTCCTGCCGATCGAAGAGGCATGGGCTTACGCGGCCTCGGCAGCTGTTTGCGTGTCGCCGATCCATCCGTCCCGCGTGTTGCTGGCGGGGTCCCCGACCAAGCTCTTTGAGTACATGGCGCTGGGGCGTCCCGTCGTTTGCAACTCGCACCCCGATCAGAGCTCCGTCATCGCAGAGAGCGGCGCTGGCCTGTGCGTGGAGTGGGATGCCGGGGCCTTTGCAGAGGCCATGCGCTGGATGCTGGCCAACCCCGCCGAGGCCGAGGCCATGGGGGCACGCGGGCCGGCCTGGGTGGCGGCGAATCGCACTTATCCGATCCTGGCGGAGATCGTGCTGCGCAAGTATCAGGAGATTCTGGGAGTGAGCAGGTGAGCAGTCGCTACGGCAGTGCGCGCTTGCGGCGTGGGTTGCTGCATTTCGGTCTGGGCAAACTGGTGTCGGCAGGGGCCGGCTTCTTTGCCATGGTGCTGGTCGTGCGCGCCCTGTCGGTGGCCGACTTCGCCGACTACTCGGTGCTGGTGGCCTTGGTCGAAGTGTTCACCGCACTGGCAGGGCTGGGTATCAGCCACGGTCTGTTGCGCTATGTGCCCGAGCTGTACGTCAAGAACTACCGCATCGCGCTGCGCGAGGTAGTGCTCGGTGGCCTGTTCCTGCGTACGGTGATTCTGGCCGCTGCCGTGCTGCTGGCCTGGTGGTTGTCGGGGTGGTCGGCACCCCTGATCGGGCTGGACAACGCCGTGCTGGCGTTCGAGGTGTACCTGCTGGTGGTCTTGTTCCGGGTGACGGCGCATGCCTTGTCGCAGGTGCTGGAGTCGACGCTGCATCAGAGCATCGTACAACTGGCATTCTCGCTGTCGGCGCTCGTGCGACTGGTGGGCATGGTCTGGCTGTTGCAGGGTGAGCAGGTGGGACTGCTGGATGTCATCCGGCTTGAGGCGCTCAGTGACTTCCTGGCCATGATGGTGTTGCTGGTGGGCACGCTCAAGGTGGTGTTCGAACACACCGAGGAGCAGCCCGCAGTGCTGGCTGATGATGCGGGTTGGGTGCGCAGGCATCTGCGCAGCGTGCTGCGTTTCTGTGCTTCGGGTTACGCCCAGCATCTGGCTGGCCTGCCTTTTGGTGGCAATACCAACCGTTTGGTGGGCTCGCACCTGCTCGACGTGAAGCCGATGGCGAGCTTCGGCTTTGCGCAATCGCTCTACGAATACATCAAGCGCTATCTGCCGGCGCAGCTGCTGGTGGGCCTGATCCGGCCGGTGGTGGTGGCGCGCTATGCAGCAAGCGGTGATTTCGCACAGGTGGCGCGCCTGTGCGATCGCATCGTGCAGGCCAACCTGTTGTTGCAGGGCTTCATCTTCGTGGCGCTGGGTACGGCGGGGCGGGAGTTGCTGGAGGCTGTGTCGGCTGGCAAGTACGGGGTCGAGGCGCGCTGGACCTTGCTGGCACTGATGATCGTGCTGACGCTGGAGACGAACCGACTGATTCTCGAGGTGCTGGCACAGACCGTGGAACGCTATGCGCTGCTGATTCCTTCAAACCTGTTTCTGTCGGCGTCGATCTTGCCGGGCATGGCGCTGGTGCCCCTGATGGGGGCCAAGGCCATGCCGCTGTGCAATGCGCTGGCCTTGTTCGCTGCCAATGCCTGGGTGCGGCGTCGCCTGGCGGCCGAAGGCTATCGCTACGAGACGGATTGGCGCGGGCTGACTTCGGGGGGAATGCTGATTGCCGTGTGTGCCGGGGCAGGGTTCCTGGTGCACCAGCTTGGCCTGCACTGGCTGGCGAGTATTGCCTTGTCCACGAGTGCCTACATGGGATTGGGGTGGGTGCTGAAGGGGCGCGCTTTGCGTGAGCTGGTGCAGGACTTCATGCACGGCAGCGAGCAGCAGGAGCGGGTGAAAAGGGGGGTCGTGCCGGCAGGGGGCATGGAGGTGAAGATCATGTCCATGCAACGGGTGCTGAACTACGGCTCCTTCATGCAGGCTCATGCGCTGCGGCGTGTCATCGAAATGCAGGGGCATCGTGTCAGCTTCGTGGATTTCCGCTGGGGTACGCCTCGTCACCTCGGGCAGAAAGTCAGGCTCGATAACCGCTGGCAACGTCTTGGCAAGCTGCCCGCGATCCTGCTCAACCCCGCGGGCCATCTGGCCAAGCTGCGTTTCCGGCGCAATCTGCGCAGGTGTTTTGCGGAGCGCGTGTGGCCGGTCCTGGGCGTGTCGGCGCAGCCGGTTCATGACACGCGCTGCGATCTGCTGGTGATCGGCAGCGACGAGGTCTTCAACTACACACAGAACCAGTCCTTCGGTTACGTGCCTGAGCTGTTCGGCCATAACGTGGCGGCCCGCAAGGTCATGTCTTATGCCGCTTCGGCCGGCTATGCCTCGGTGGAGGACGTGACTGACGATGGCATGCAGGACGAGATCGGCAGCGGGCTGGCAAAGTTCTTCCGCATCGCCGTGCGCGACGAGAACACCTTCAAACTGGTCGAGCGCTATGCGCAGCGAACTCCGGCGCTGGTGCTGGACCCGACGCTGATCTACGACTTCGAGGGCGAGGTGCCGCCGCCGGTGCTGCGGCCCGGCTACCTGCTTGTGTATGCCTATGAGGGGCGCTTCAGTGATCCGGCCCAGGTGGCAACGGTCAAGGCCATGGCGCGCCGCGAAGGGCTGCGCCTGGTTTCCATCGGGGCCTTCCAGCCCTGGTGTGACGAGAACCTGGCCCTGTCGCCCTTTGAAGTGCTGGCCGCGTTCCGCGATGCGCGCTATGTCGTGACTGACACTTTTCACGGCAGCATCTTTGCGATCAAGTTCCGCAAGCAGTTCGTGTCAATGTTGCGTCGGCAAAGCAATCTGGGCAGCAACTCGAACAAACTGGAATTCCTGCTGCGTCAGCTCGGGCTGGCTGCGCGCATTGGCGAGAACGCAGAAGACATCGAGCGCCTGCTTGCCGTGTCGGTGGACTACGAGGCTGTGGCACGCGCCATGGCGCCGTTGCGTGCGGCGTCCGAGGCTTATCTGCGCGAGGCCCTGCAGGCTTGCGAAGCGGCATTGGCGGCAGAGGGTGCTGCACAGAGAGAAGGGGCGTTGGCATGTCCCTGAAGAAACTGGTCTGGCGCCTGACGCCACCGCTGACACATCGACTCATCCGCGACGTGCATTTCGTGCTCAAGCTGCTGCCGAACTACGCGTATGACTTCCGGCGCTTCCTCCTGTATTCGGGGATCAACAAGAGCCGCGGGCTGGCGGGAGAACACGCCGCGCAGGTGGTGCTGGCCTATCACCAGATCGAAAAGGGGCTCAGCTATGCCGAGCCGCGCCCCGGCTTCGGCAAGGAGGTCGTCGAACGTCTGCTGCGGGCGATGGGGCGGTTCGTGGCCCTGCATGGCTGGGTGGCGCCGGCCACGGTCGCGCTGCGCGTGCTGTACGAGTACGTGGCGTTCAACGAAGCCGCCGGGCTGGACATGACAGCATTGCGTGCGCGTCTGGCCGAGCTGGCGGGTAGTGCCGAGCAGGCACAGGCCATGGCGGAATGCGCGAGCGGTGGCGCCTTGCCGGTGCGCCGCAGCGAGCTGGAGGCCAGGCGCGTAGAGGGGTTTGCAGACTTCTTTGCGTCACGCCACAGCGTGCGTCAGTTTGCGGGTGGCGCGGTGACGCCAGCCGATGTCGCGGCTGCGGTCGCCATTGCGCAGAAGACTCCGTCGGTCTGCAATCGGCAGGCCTGGCGCGTGCATGCCTTCCAGCCCTCGGACCAGATGCAGCAGCTCATGGCCATACAGGGTGGCAGTCGCGGTTTTGGTGAACGTGCCGGGGCGCTGCTGGTAGTGACTTGCGATCTCGCCTGTTTCGTTGAGGCGGGGGAGCGTTATCAAGCCTGGATCGATGGCGGCATGTTCTCCATGTCGCTGTGCCTGGCTTTTCACTCAATGGGCTTTGGCACCTGCTGCCTGGCCTGGTCAAAGGAACGCCAGGCCGACAAGGCCTTGCGCACTGCGATGCCTTTGCCGGTTGGCGAACAGGTCATCATGTTCATGGCCGTGGGTACCTTGCCCGAGTCGTTCAACGTGGCGGTGTCGACGCGTCGTGCGCTGGGCGACATGCTGACCTTCCACTGATGCGGCCTCAGGAACTCTCATGAAGATTCTTTTTGCCAACAAGTTCTTCTTCCTGAACGGCGGTTCGGAGACGGTGTTTTTCCAGGAGCGCGAATTCCTGCAGTCGCAGGGTGTCGAGGTGTTCGATTTTTCGATGCACGACGCGCGCAACCAGGCGTCTGAACAGGCTGCGTACTTTGTCGGTGCGGCGAACTACAAGGGCGGTGGGGGCAAGCTGCAGAAGCTGAAGTCGGCGGTCTCCCTGCTGCATTCGCCCGAAGCGGTGCGCAAGATCACGACCCTGATCGAGACCGTGCGCCCGGACATCCTGCATTGCCACAACATCTATCACCAGCTCACGCCGTCCATCATCAAGGCCGCGCATCGTCTGGGCGTGAAGACCGTGCTGACACTGCACGACTACAAGGTGGTTTGCCCGACCTATGTGCGCGTGCGGGATGGCAAGGCCTGCTCGGATTGCATCGGGGGAGACTTCTTCAATGTCGTTCGCCATCGTTGCTCGGATGGCTCGCTGGGCCGCAGCGCGCTGCTATTCGCCGAAGCGAAGTTGCAGCAGTGGATGGGTAGCTATGACGTTCTGGATCGCGTCATCGCGCCGAGCGCCTTCATGCAGCGGTCCGTGACGCAATGGCGTTTTCCGGCAGAAAAAGTGGTGTTGAATTACAACGGCATCGATCCGCTGCGCTTTTCTGCGGGGGGCGCCGACGAAGGCTACGTGCTGTATCTTGGCCGCCTGTCCGCCGAGAAAGGCTTGCTGACGCTTGGGCAGGCGCAGGCCGCCAGCGGGGTGCCGGTCAAGGTGGCAGGCACGGGCCCGCTGGATGAAACGCTACGCAGCAGATTCCCCGGGCTGCAGCTGCTGGGCTACCAGAGCGGCGAACCGCTGCGGCAGCTGATTGCGGGTGCGTCGGCAATCGTCGTGCCGTCCGAGTGGCACGAGAACTGTCCGATGTCGGTGCTGGAGGCCATGGCTTGCGGCAAGCCCGTGATCGGTAGCCGCATGGGCGGGATACCGGAGCTGGTACAGGAAGGTGTGACCGGGCGTCTGTTCGAGTGCGGCAATGTTGCCGAGTTGCAGGCTTGCCTGAGCGCCCTGATGGCGGATGCGGACCTGCGCGCCGCGATGGGCCGAGCCGGGCGGGAACGTCTTGAGCAGAACTACTCATTGGCACGTCACAACAGTGCCTTGCTGGACACGTATAAATCGCTGCTCTGAACGAAGCGGCGACGATGCAAAACAGGAGAGATGCAAAATGGATCTGACCGTAATTTCGACCTTCCGCTGCAATTCGCGTTGCCAGATGTGCTACATCTGGAAAAACCCGACCGATCCGCGCCAGGAGGTGTCGATTGAAACCCTGGCCAAGCTGCCGGGGGGCTTTGACAACCTGAACGTCTCGGGTGGAGAGCCGACTTTGCGACGGGATCTGGCCGAGATCATCGACGTGGTCTACCCGAAGGCACGAATCACCGAGATCAGCTCCAACGGTCTGCATCCCGAAAAGATCCTGCCCATCATCAAGAAGTACCCGAACGTGAAGGTGCGCTTCAGCCTTGAAGGTGACGAGATCACGAGTGACCGCATCCGCGGTGAAGAGGGTGGCTTCCAGACCAAGGTGGCGGGCCTGCGCATGCTGCAGGAGGCAGGCGGCACCGACCTCGGCTTTGCATTCGTCATCCAGGACGAGAACGTTGACCAGCTGACGCGCACCTACGAGTTTGCAAAGCGACAGGGATTCGAGCTCGCGACATCGACCCTGCACAATGCCTGGCAGTTCTACAAGAACGACAACTACTTCTACGACCGCTTGAAAGTGGCGCGTGATGTAGAAGGCATCGTCACCGAGATGCTTAAAAGCGGCAAGGTGAAGAACTGGTTCCGGGCCTATCTGAACCTCGGCCTGATCGAGAAGATCCTCGGTCATGACCGTCTGATTCCCTGCACGGCAGGTCGTGACTTTGCGTTCATTGACCCGTGGTCTGACGTGTGGGCCTGCAATGTGCGGTCCGATCTGCCGATGGGCAATCTCGCAAAGCAGTCGTGGGAAGAGATCATCGGCAGCAAGAGCACGTGCGACACGTTGGGCAAGGTCGATGCCTGCAAGCAGAACTGCTGGATGGTGACCACGGCGCGTACGGCCATGCGCTCGACGATCATTCCCCAGGCGCCGAAGATTGGCCCGATGATGTGGGTGCTCAAGAACAAGCTCAAGGTGAGCATGGGCGGCAAGATCAATTTCGATGACTACATCGACTACAGCAGCGTCAAGCCGACTCCGCGTGTGGAGCGCATTTCCTTCCTCGACAACCGCCCCAAGGTGAAGCTCGACAAGGAACGCCACACCCCGGACGAGCGTTACCCGCTCAAGGAATTCGAGAACACCTGAGCGGGGCAGTGGCTGGCCACGCTGTGCGCTGGGGTAGGTAGCGACGCGCAGGTTCGTCGAATCGAGAGACGGCGTCATTCCCGCGCAGGCGGGAATCCAGCGACTTTGCAACCTGGGGTAACGACACTGGATTCCCGCTTGCGCGGGAACGACGGTATGGGGAGGTGGTGTGACAACCGCTGGAAAGCCAATGAAGATTGCCATGCTCGGCCTGCGCGGTTTTCCCGAAGTGCAGGGCGGGGTGGAGACACATTGTGCGCACCTGTGCCCCCTGCTGGTCGAGCTGGGCTGCGACGTCACGGTGATTGCGCGCGCCGGCTACCAGAAGCCCGGGTATCTCGGCGGCTGGAAGGGTGTGAAATTCCGCGCCTTGTGGACGCCGCGCAGCAAGGGCGCCGAAGCCATCGTGCATACGTTTCTGGGTGTGCTCTACGCCGGGCTGGTTCTGCGCCCGGATGTGCTGCACATCCAGGCCATCGGCCCGGCCCTGATGACGCCGCTGGCGCGTTTGCTGGGCCTGCGCGTGGTCGTGACGCATCACGGCCCGGACTACGACCGGCAGAAGTGGGGCAGGCTGGCGCGCAGCATCCTGCGTATGGGCGAGGCTTGCGGCATGCGCTGGGCGAATGCGCGCATCGTCATCTCGCGCACCATCCGCGACCTCGTGAAGAACAAGTACGGGCTGGATAGCGCGCTGATTCCCAACGGCGTGACCTTGCCGGAACTGCCCGACAGCACTGGCGCGCTGACGCATTTCGGGCTGGAGCCCGGCAAGTACGTGCTGCTGGTGAGCCGACTGGTGCCCGAGAAGCGTCATCTCGACCTTATCAATGCCTTTGCGCAAGCGGCGCTGCCGGGCTGGAAGCTGGCGCTGGTGGGCGGCTCGGATCACCCCGACGACTATTCGCGCGCGGTGGAGCAGGCCGTACAGCGCTCGCCCGCTGTCGTTGCGACGGGCTTCCAGTCGGGGCTGGCTTTGCGCGAGTTGTATGCCCACGCCGGCGGATTCGTGCTGCCTTCGTCGCACGAGGGCTTGCCGATCGCGCTGCTGGAGGCGTTGTCGTTCGGCTTGCCGGTGATTGCCAGTGATATTCCGGCCAATTTGGAGGTGGGGCTGCCAGAGGAGAGCTATTTCCCGTTGGGAGACGTGGCCACGCTGGCCGCCCGCCTATCGTTGCTTGCAACGGGCATGCCGGAACCGGAAAGTGCAACAAGACAGGCGAGGCGTGAGTGGGTGGTGGGGCGCTATGACTGGCACCAGATTGCGACAGCGACGCGACAGGTCTATCTGGAGGCAACAGCTTCGTGAGTGTCGAGGTCGATAGTGAGATCGGGGTAAGAGCACAAAGTCATGCGCGTTTCAGGCATCTCGATGCTCTGCGAGCTGTAGCGGCATTGTCCGTGCTGTTGGTTCATTTCGGCGGACACTTGGGGCGCCAGTCAGATGCTCCGTGGCTTGCAGTGCAGTTCCGCCAAGTTTTTCTGAATTATTTCGACCTCGGGTTGTTTGGCGTTGCGTTGTTCTTCTTCATTAGCGGCTTTGTTATCCCGTTTTCTCTGTTTGGTCGTAAGTCCTCTTTGTTCGCTTTCGGGATTGGTCGAGTCTTTCGCTTGTATCCCCCGTACTGGGTTAGCTTGGTTGCGGTCCTGATAGTTGGTAGCTGTTTTGAGGGCGAGAGGTTTTCTTTAGCCCAGATGGTTGCGGGCGTGAGCATGGTGCCTCAACTTTTTTCAGAGGCCCCTGTTTCGGGGGTTTACTGGACTCTTTTTGTTGAGATGATTTTTTATCTCATGTGCGCTGGTTTGCATGCCCTGGGTTGGTTGGGGAGAGTGCGAGTGACCGCCGCAATTATTTTGACTCTGCAAGCTTCCGTGCTTGTCCCCGTCGTGATCAATGGGCTGTTCGGCACGCATTGGCCAGTAAAGTTTTTGCCATTTCATTTGTCATTTTTATTTTCTGGAACGCTGGTTCGTCTGTGCCTAGTAGATAAGACCGATGCTGACCGAATCTGGTTTGCTACCACTTTCGGACTGCAGTTACTTGCCGTTCCTGTTGTTGCGGGAGTTGTTTTTTCTGTTCCAGCGGGCCTGGGGCTTTTTTCCAGCGTTTCTGTGGTGTCGGCGTTTTGGCTTGCTGCATTGGTGTTCGTCTTGGCGGTAGCGAGAGAGCGGCCGACGAATGAATGGTTGGTAAGGATTGGGGCTGCCAGTTATTCCCAGTACTTGCTGCATTGGCCTGTGTACGTTTTGTTGGTCGCGATAATTACCCCATCGGGACCTTGGTCTTCGTTAGTGCTGTTGATTCTTGCCGTAGCCGCCTCGCTTGTGGTTGCAGAGGTTGCGTATCGATGGATTGAATTGCCATCCATTCGCTTGGGGAAAAGCGTTGTTGCGCGAGTAATAGCTTTGCGCCCCAAGGAGGTTGTGGGTCGCTGACGGGTCTGACGCTGCTCGAGGCTGTTGGTGCAAGGATCGGGGCCGCTTTAAGGCCCTATTGTTTGACTGCCCTAGCACCCCCGATTGTTACAATCCGCTGAAAATCCATGGCGGAACCCTCATGACGATTCTGGTAACCGGCGGCGCCGGCTTCATTGGCAGCAACTTCGTTCTCGACTGGTTGCGTGGCTGCGATGAGCCTGTCGTCAATCTCGACAAGCTGACCTACGCGGGCAATCTGGCCAATCTGCAGAGCCTGCAGGGGGATGCGCGGCATGTGTTCGTGCAGGGCGATATCTGTGACCGGGGGCTGGTCGAGACTTTGCTGACGACACACCGGCCGCGCGCGATCGTGCATTTTGCGGCGGAGAGTCACGTGGATCGCAGCATTCACGGGCCGGGCGAGTTCATGCGGACGAATGTGGAGGGCACCTTTACGCTGCTTGAGGCGGCGCGTGCGTACTGGAGCGGGCTTGAGGGGGGGGCGAAGGGGGGCTTCCGCTTTCATCACGTGAGTACGGACGAGGTGTATGGCTCGCTGGGGCCGGCGGATGCGCCGTTCAGCGAGACGAATGCGTATGCGCCGAACAGTCCGTATTCGGCGAGCAAGGCGGCGAGCGATCATCTGGTGCGGGCCTGGCATCACACTTATGGCCTGCCGGTGACGACGAGCAATTGTTCGAACAATTACGGTCCTTTCCATTTCCCCGAGAAGCTGATTCCGCTGATGATCGCGAATGCGCTGGCGGGCAAGGCGCTGCCGATTTATGGCGATGGCTTGCAGGTGCGTGACTGGCTGTACGTGACGGACCATTGCAGTGCGATCCGTGCGGTGCTGGAGCGGGGCCGGGTGGGCGAGGTGTACAACGTGGGCGGCTGGAACGAGATGCCGAACATCGAGATCGTGCGCGCCTTGATCCGCTTGCTGGATGAGCTGGCGCCGAGTGCGGAGGGGAGTTATGCGCGTCTGATTACCTACGTGACGGATCGACCGGGGCATGATCGTCGCTACGCGATTGATGCACGCAAGATCGAGCGCGAGTTGGGCTGGCGCCCGGCGGAGACCTTCGAGACGGGCATCCGCAAGACGGTGGCGTGGTATCTGGCGAATCAGGAGTGGGTGCGCAATGTGCAGAGCGGGGCGTACCGGGAGTGGCTGGACAAGAACTACGCGCAGCGCGCGTAGCTCAGGACTGGGCAATGAGTGCTGAGGACCGAGTGTGAAGGTGCAGCGGTTTGAGGATCTGATTGCCTGGCAGAAGGCGCGTGAGTGGCTGAAGGCGATATATGCGCTGACGCGTGACGGCGGGTTTGCGAAGGATTCTGGTTTGCGCGATCAGTTTCAGCGAGCGGTTGTTTCCATCATGTCGAATCTGGCGGAAGGTTTCGAGCGCGGAAGCAGGCCGGTCTTTCACCGATTCGTCGTCATCGCCAAGGCCCCATGCGCCGAAGTCCGTAGTCAGCGCTACATGGCATTCGATACTGGTTACATCACCGAAGCGCAATTGCAACAACTACATGCCCAGGCCAACGAACTCGCCAGAATCCTCGGTGGCCTGCGGATTTCACTCGAAACGCAAAACTGACAGCCATGCAGAATGCTCAGTCCTCGGCCCTCGGCACGCAGTCCTGCACCGGAGGTGCTCTCAGTCCTCAGCCCTCAGTACTGAGTCCTCGCCGTATTCTTCTGCTGGGCAGGAATGGCCAAGTGGGCTGGGAGTTGCAGCGTGCGCTGGCGCCGCTTGGCGAGGTGGTGGCGTTGTCTGCCGCCAGTGTGGATTTTTGTGGGGACCTGAGTCGGCCTGATGCGCTTGCGCAGACGGTGCGCACGGTGCAGCCGGATGTGATCGTGAATGCAGCGGCCCATACGGCGGTGGATAGGGCGGAGAGCGAGCCGGAGCGCGCCCGCCTTGTGAATGCGACGGCGCCTGGCATGTTGGCGGAGGAGGCTGCGCGACTCGGTGCGCTGCTGGTGCATTACTCGACGGACTATGTGTTCGATGGCAGCGGGGAGCGCGCCTGGTGTGAGGATGATGCAACGGGGCCGCTGAACGTTTATGGGCAGACCAAGCTGGAGGGTGAGCAGCGGATTGTGGCGAGTGGCTGCCGGCATCTGCTGTTCCGCACAAGCTGGGTCTATGCGGCGCGTGGCGGCAACTTCGCGAAGACGATGCTGCGTCTGGCGAGTGAGCGTGAGGCCCTGAGTGTGATCAACGACCAGTTCGGCGCGCCGACGGGGGCTGATTTGCTGGCGGATGTGACGGCGCATGCGATCCGTGCGGTGCAGGGGCATGATGATTTGCTGGGCACGTACCACCTGGTGGCGGGGGGCGTGACGACGTGGTTTGATTACGCGCGCCATGTGATCGGGTTTGCGCAGGGGCAGGGCAAGGCGTTGAGGGCGGGCGTGGAGGCTGTGCAGCCGGTGGCGACTTCGGCCTTTCCGACCGCAGCGCGGCGGCCAGCCAATTCGCGCATGGATACACGCAAGTTGCAGGGTGCATTCGGTCTGAGCCTGCCTGACTGGCGGCTCGGGGTTGAGCGAATGCTGACTGAAGTGCTGGGCTGAAGCGGTATTGATACGGACGGGACAGTCACATGACCAATCGCAAGGGCATCATTCTCGCCGGGGGCTCCGGCACGCGGCTGCATCCGATTACGCTGGCTGTGTCGAAGCAGTTGGTGCCGGTGTATGACAAGCCGATGATCTATTACCCCTTGTGTGCACTGCTTCTGGCAGGCATCCGGGACATCCTGATCATCTCGACGCCGCAGGATACGCCGCGCTTCCAGCAATTGCTGGGGGATGGGCAGGCGTGGGGTGTGAGCTTCTCGTATGCAGTGCAGCCGAGTCCGGACGGGCTGGCACAAGCCTTCATCATCGGCGCCGATTTCGTGGCGGACAATCCGTCAGCGCTGGTGCTGGGGGACAACATTTTCTATGGGCAGGGCTTGGGCAGGCGGTTGCGTGCTGCAGATGCTCGGGAGAAGGGGGCGTCGGTATTTGCCTATCCGGTGAATGACCCCGAGCGTTATGGTGTCGTCGAGTTTGATCGCGACGGCCACGCCATCAGCATTGAAGAGAAGCCGGCTGCGCCGCGCAGCCGCTACGCGGTGACGGGGTTGTATTTCTATGACAATCAGGTGGTGGATTTTGCGCGCCGGTTGAAACCGTCTGCGCGTGGCGAGCTGGAAATTACCGATCTGAATCGCGTTTATCTCGAGAATGGCGAGCTGGAAGTGAACGTGATGGGGCGTGGCGATGCCTGGCTGGATACGGGTACGCATGACAGCCTGATCGAGGCGGGGCAGTTCATCCAGACGCTGGAGAAGCGACAAGCCCTGAAGATTTGCTGCCCGGAGGAAATCTGCTGGCGCAACGGCTGGATCGACAATGCGCAGCTGGCTGCGTTGGCCGTGCCGCTTGGCAAGAGTGGGTACGGCCAGTACCTGCTGCGCTTGATGAGCGAGAACGCCTGGTTTTGATGAGCGGTCGGCTGCCAGCGCTTTGCGTCTAGCGCGCTGCCTGGCGGACGAAGCGGTCCAGCCCGGCGTGCATGTTGCGCAACTGCGGCGCTGCGCGTTTTGCGAGCGCGCGCAGCTCGCTTAGCTGTTGGCGGCGCGGAGCTTGATCTGCGAGGTTGGCACACTCGAGTACGAAGAGCTGTTGCAGGTCATCGAGCCGGCAGTGGCGCGTGCGACCGCTGCGCTGGCGCACGAGTGTGCGATGGCTGCGCATGGCGCGTTCCAGGGTAGCGGGGCGTCGAAGATTGGCGAAGAGCCAGACGATGTGTTCAGCGCGCGGGCCGATGGCGTTGCGCAGGCGTTGGCGCTGGTGGCGCGGCAGGCTGACCGGCCGGAAGGCGTTGGTGCCGTAGATGCTGTGGCAGAGGCCGGCGAGCACGGTGGCGATGGGGGCGTTCCAGGCGATGAGCAGTTGTGCGGTGCCGACGAGGTGGCCGAGCAGGCTGCGGCCATGTGTGTGGGGGTGATTGTCGGCGCCGACGGCCTGGAGCAGGGCGATGGCGCGTGCCAGGCGCGGATGGCGCGGCATCTGCTGCGCGGGTGGGCCGTAGCGTTTGTGCATCATTCGCCCCGCCTGCGGGGTTGGCGATGCGCCGGTAGGTGCGGTTTCAACCGCACAACATCACGTTGCAATTTGCCGGAGCCTTCGCGACCGTGATGGTGGGTTGAGGTTCGCCGTCCGGTGGTGGCTGTGCACGCCATGGCTCAGGCTGGCAGGCGGGTCTTGAAGACGAGGCAGATGCGCAACGCGGGGCAGTCGCGCGACGGTGCGCGCGCAGCATGTGGCACGGCGCCGTGGAAGCTGACGATGCGGCCGGGGCGTGGGAAGACGGCTTGCATCACGTCGCTGCGCTCGGCATTGAAGAAGACGGTTTCGCCGGCCCAGTCGGCTTTCCACTCGGGGTGCAGGTAGCAGACGGTGGAGTAGTAGTTGCGCTGCTCGGAGTCGGTGTGGACGTAGCCGTCGGTGCCGTAGGTGTGGGCGTTGGCGTAGACGCGCACGGGTTCGTGGCCGGCGAGAGGGCCAGCCTTGAGTTGTTGCCAGAGGGCGTTGATGGGGGCGAAGAACTCTTGCTCCAGCAGTTCGGCTTCACAGTTGTCTTCGCCTTCGCCCTGCATGTGGCCAGCGAAGAAAACGTTCCAGTGGCCGTTGGGAATGTGCTCTTTCTTGCTGTTGGACTTCCAGCCGTAGAACCAGATGGGTTCGCTGAAGAATTGGGTGAGCTGTTTGTGCAGGGTCGCCGGGATGAAGCTGTCGATGACGCGGGCGTGGCCGAACTGGATGGCGGGGTAGCTGTTTGTCATGTCTGGCGCGTCATGTGGTGCGTTGAAACGCAGGGGTTGTAGGTGCGGCTTCAGCCGCACACAAAACGGGCGAGGCGGTACTGGAAATCAGGAGACGGCCAGCATGCGTTCGAGCGAGAGGCGGGCCATGGGGACTTCGTGTGCGGGCACTGTGATCTGGTTGACGACCTTGCCTTCGACGAGGTTTTCAAGCGTCCAGGCGAGGTGCTGCGGGTCGATGCGTTGCATGGTGGAGCACATGCAGACCATGGGGGACATGAACTCGACGATCTTGCCTTCGTGCTTGACCTCATCGGCGAGGCGGCTGACGAGGTTGAGCTCGGTGCCGACCAGCCATTTCGTGTTCGGCGCGGCTTCCTTGACAGTCTTGAGGATGTATTCGGTGGAGCCGACGTAGTCGGATTGCTTGCAGACTTCGAACGCGGATTCGGGGTGCGAGATGACGAAGCCATCGGGGTGCTGGTTGCGCCACTTGATGATGTGGGCGGGCTGGAACATCTGGTGCACGGAGCAATGTCCCTTCCACAGCAGCATTTTGGCGCGGCGGATGGCTTCGGGCGTGTGGCCGCCGCAGGGTTGATCCGGGTCCCAGACGATCATGTCCTCCAGCGGGATGCCCATCTTGTGGCCACTCCAGCGGCCGAGGTGCTGGTCGGGGAAGAAGAGGATCTTTTCGCGCTGCGCGAAGCTCCATTCGAGAATCTTCGGTGCGTTGCTCGAGGTGCAGACGATGCCGCCGTGTTCGCCGCAGAAGGCCTTGAGGTCGGCGGCGGAGTTGATGTAGGTGACTGGCGTGATGAGTTCGTCGGGGTTGCCGAGGACTTCAGTCAGTTCGCGCCAGCTGCGCTCGACCTTGGCGAGGTTGGCCATGTCGGCCATTGAACAGCCGGCAGCGAGGTCGGGAAGGATGGCGATCTGCTCGGGCTTGCTGAGGATGTCTGCCACTTCGGCCATGAAGTGCACGCCGCAGAAGACGATGAACTCGGCGTCCGTTTCACCCGCCAGGCGCGAGAGCTTGAGCGAGTCGCCGGTCAGGTCGCGATGCTGGTAGACGTCGGCGCGCTGGTAGTGATGCACGAGCAGTACGACGCGTTTGCCGAGTTTGGCTTTGGCTGCGCGGATGCGCTCGTGAGCCTCCTCGTCCTTGAGGGCGTTGAAGTGGTCGAAGTTGATGACGGCGGTTTGCATGGTCGAAGCGGTGATGAGTGATGCGTGGGGAGAATTGTAGGGTGCGCACTGCGCACCGGCCAGCTGTGCGCCGCCTACGATTGCGCCCAGGGGAGACCTGCATGACGCCAGCCGCCGATCTTGCCGCGATGGCCGTTGACGTCCTTGTCGCCTTCGAAGCCTTCGAGCACGTTGTAGCTGGCGGTGTGGCCTGCGGCGGCAGCGGCGCTGGCGGCGGCGTGGGAGCGCGCGCCACTGCGGCAGATGAACATGAGCAGGGCTTCCGGGTCGGCCTGTTGCTTGAGCTGGGCGAGGAAGTGCTGGTTGGGTTGGCTGCCGGGCCAGCTGTTCCATTCGATTTCAATGGCGCCGGGAATGCGGCCTACCCAGTCCAGTTCGGCGCGGGTGCGGACGTCAACGATGCGCGAGCCCGGGGCGAGCTGCAGCACGGCGTGCGCCTCGGCCGGGGTGAGGGCGCCTTCATAGGGAAGCTTGAGCTGGGCCGCACGGTCGTGGGCCAGATTCAGGAGGTCGGTCAGTTGTCCCATTTGCAGATTCGTGAGTGAGAGGCTGAGGCGGCGCTGCGCAGCAGAACGAGGTCCGGAGCGCTGCACCGGGGGGTTGAAGTATGCGCCGCAGGCGCGCTGGCCGCCACTTTCAGGCATGCACCAATTTAATGCACAAAATCGGCGCACTGCACGAAATTGATGCACCAGAATGGATCGCGAGGCTCCGGCGCGTGCCTCCGGAAGGGGCTGGCCTTGTGGCACAATGCGCGGCGATCTGCGGGACGGTGCAAGCCGGTTCTGTCCGGCTTGTTGGCATGTTAACTGCTTCCAGCCTTCGGACAACCCGCCGCCAGAGGGCTTCCGGTCAGCTGGCGCGTTCTTCTGCTGATGCGGCAAGGGCGATCAAACAGGTTTTCGTTCATCCGGCTCAACTACTCATTCTGGAGTGCTTACATGGCAACCCCTCAAGACGTAATCAAGATGGTCAAGGAAAACGACGTCAAGTTCGTCGATTTCCGTTTCACCGATACCCGCGGCAAGGAACAGCACGTCGGCGTCCCCATCAGTGCGTTCTCTGAAGACAAGTTCACCGAAGGTCACGCTTTCGACGGTTCGTCGATCGCCGGCTGGAAGGGCATCCAGGCTTCCGACATGCAGCTGATGCCGGACCCGAACACGGCCTTCATCGACCCGTTCTTCGACGAAACGACCCTGGTTCTGACCTGTGACGTCGTCGAACCGTCGGATGGCAAGGGTTACGACCGCGATCCGCGCTCCATCGCCAACCGCGCTGAAGCCTATCTGAAGTCCTCCGGCTTGGGCGACACCGCCTACTTCGGCCCGGAACCCGAATTCTTCATCTTCGACTCCGTCGAGTGGAAGGTGGATATGTCGGGCGCATACCACAAGATTTTCGCCGAAGAGGCAGCCTGGTCGTCGGGCGAGAAGTTTGAAGGTGGCAACACGGGCCACCGTCCGGGCGTCAAGGGCGGATACTTCCCCGTTCCTCCGGTCGATTCGTCGAACGACATCCGTGCCGCCATGGTGCTGGCTCTGGAAGCCATCGGTATCCCCGTCGAAGTGCACCACCACGAAGTGGCAACCGCCGGCCAGAACGAAATCGGCACCAAGTTCAACACGCTGGTTCGCCGCGCTGATTGGACCCAGGTCCTGAAGTACGTTGTGCACAACGTGGCTCACCAGTACGGCAAGACGGCTACGTTCATGCCCAAGCCCATCGTTGGCGACAACGGTTCCGGTATGCACGTTCACCAGTCGATCTGGAAGGATGGCAAGAACCTGTTCGCAGGTAACGGCTACGCCGGCATGTCCGATTTCGCCCTGTACTACATCGGCGGCATCATCAAGCACGCTCGTGCGCTGAACGCCATCACCAACCCGCTGACCAACTCGTACAAGCGTCTGGTCCCGGGCTACGAAGCTCCGGTGAAGCTGGCTTACTCGGCCAAGAACCGTTCGGCTTCGATCCGCATTCCGTTCGTGCACGGTGAAAAGGCTCGTCGTATCGAGACCCGTTTCCCGGATCCGGGTGCAAACCCCTACCTGTGCTTCTCGGCACTGATGATGGCCGGTCTGGATGGCGTGCAGAACAAGATCCACCCCGGCGATCCTGCAGACAAGAACCTGTACGACCTGCCGCCGGAAGAGGATGCAAAGATCCCGACCGTCTGTCACAGCCTGGAAATGGCGCTCGAGTACCTCGAAAAGGATCACGAGTTCCTGACCCGCGGCGGTGTGTTCTCGGAAGAGATGATCGCTGCTTACATCGAACTGAAGATGGAAGAAGTGCAACGCTTCCGCATGACGACCCACCCGGTCGAGTTCGACATGTACTACTCGATCTGATCTGCGGTTTTCCGCAGTCGGTTCAGAAAAGGACGGGATTCTTCCCGTCCTTTTTTTGTCTACCCTCACTGGTCGGGCGGGTTTGGTGAAACGGCGTGGTAACGCCTACACTGCCCCGGCGCAATCCCTGTTGCTTCAATCCTTTGCGGGTGGTGAATGAAATCGAGCAAGCTCCTCGTCCTGTTGGCATCCCTCTCCGTTGCGCCGATGGCGCTGGCGGACATCTACAAGTGTGTCGACGATCACCAACGGGTGACTTACAAGAACGAGAAACCGGCACCGGGCGAGAAGGGTTGTTCGATCATGACGCGGGATGTGCCTGTGAATACCGTGCCGGCGCAGAAGCGCGCCGGAGCTGCGTCTTCGCCGCCGGGCAACTTTCCGAAGGTGGATGGCAACACGCAACGCGAGCGCGACAACGACCGCCGCAAGATTCTGGAGCAGGAGCTGGCTTCCGAGCAGAAACTACTGGCTGAAGCGGAAAAAGCCTTGGCCGAAGGGGAGGCCGAGCGTCGCGGTGACGAGCGCAACTATGCAAAGTACCTTGAGCGCGTCTCCGCGCTGCGCGATACGGTCAAGCAACATCAGTCGAACATCGACAAGCTGAAGGCCGAGCTTGCCAAACGCTAAGTGCGAGCGGGCGAACTTGCCCGGCGCGCTTCTTGCTCATGGAGTCTTCATATGAGCACAACGCCCGAAAAACCTTCATCCCAGCCTTCGCCGTTCGCGGAGAAGACCCGGGGCCTGGAGCTGTTGTCTTCGGCCATCGTCATGGTCGATAACTCGTTGACGGTCTGCTATTTCAATTCAGCGGCAGAGAACCTGTTCGCTGTGGGCAGCCGCCAGGCCATGGGGCGCGCACTCTTGCCTCTGCTGGGCGAGACGACCGGCCTGAAGGCTGCGCTCGACAGCGCGCTGGCGCACAACTGGAGCTATACCGGCCAGAACGTGATGATCCGGCGCCCGACCCAGGCGGCCATTCATCTCGATTGCACGGTGACTCCCGTTGAGCTGTCGCCAGCGCGTTTGCTCCTGGAGTTCAGACCCATCGATGCGCAATTGCGTGTGGCGCGCGAAGAGCGCCTCATCGAACAGCAGCAGGCCAACCGCGAGCTGGTGCGCAATCTCGCACACGAAATCAAGAATCCTCTGGGCGGCATTCGTGGCTCGGCGCAGCTGCTGGAGCGCGAGCTCGACGATCCGC
The DNA here is from genome assembly GCF_039544165.1 of Viridibacterium curvum. Taxonomy (NCBI): domain Bacteria; kingdom Pseudomonadati; phylum Pseudomonadota; class Betaproteobacteria; order Rhodocyclales; family Rhodocyclaceae; genus Viridibacterium; species Viridibacterium curvum. The sequence continues at coordinate 115,584 of NZ_BAABLD010000015.1, read as the reverse complement.
ACTGGCGCGAGTACACCCAGGTAATCATCGCCGAAGCGGACCGTCTGCAGGATCTGATGAATCGCCTGCTGAACTCGCACCGGATGATGCATCCCATCGTGCTGAACATTCACGATGTGCTGGAGCGCGTGTTGCGCCTCGTGCAAGCCGAATTCCCCGAGGTGCAGGTGCGCCGCGATTATGACGTCAGCCTGCCGCAGCTGACCGCCGATCGAGAACAACTCATTCAATCCGTACTCAACATCGCTCGCAATGCGGCGCAGGCCATGAACGGCAAGGGCGAGGTGGTGTTGCGCACGCGCGCGGCGCGTCAGGTGACCTTGGCCAAGCGTCGTCACAAGCTGGCACTGGAATTGCGAGTGGTGGACAACGGCCCCGGCATTCCGGACGAAATCCGCGACAAGATTTTTTATCCACTGGTCTCAGGTCGCGAAGGAGGGTCCGGGCTGGGCTTGTCGATTGCGCAAAGTTTTGTCGAGCAGCACCAGGGCACGATTGACTTGGAGAGTGTGCCGGGAAGAACCTGCTTCACCATCATGCTGCCGCTGTCGCAACCGGCGGGGCATTGAAGTACTGCAATGCAATTCGCGTAACATGCGCGGCCAACCGAATAATTGCTGAAACATTTACGGAAACCTGATGAATCCTGTCTGGATCGTTGACGATGACCGCTCCATCCGCTGGGTGCTCGAAAAGGCGCTCGCACGCGAGGAGATCCCGTTCCGCAGCTTCTCTGCGGCAACCGAGGCGCTTGCGCAACTGGAGTCGAATGCCACGCCGCCGCAGGTGTTGATGTCCGATATCCACATGCCCGGCGAATCGGGGCTGGTGCTGCTGCAGAAGATCAAGGAGCGCTTTCCGCAGCTGCCGGTCATCATCATGACTGCCTACACCGACCTCGATAGCGCAGTGGCGGCTTTCCAGGGCGGTGCATTCGAATATCTGCCCAAGCCTTTTGACGTCGACCAGGCCATCGACCTGCTGCGCCGTGCGCTGGAAGAGAGTCAGCATCACCCGGAAGCCGTCGAGGCTGTGACGGCTGTGCCGGAGATCCTTGGTCAGGCACCGTCGATGCAGGAGGTGTTCCGCGCCATCGGCCGCCTGTCGCAATCGCACGCGACAGTGCTTATCAACGGTGAGTCCGGTACCGGTAAGGAACTCGTTGCCCGCGCGTTGCATCGCCACAGTCCGCGCAAGGAAGGCCCCTTCGTTGCGATCAACACGGCCGCCATTCCGCGCGACCTCCTGGAGTCCGAACTGTTCGGTCACGAGCGCGGGTCGTTTACCGGCGCCACGGGCCAGCGTCGCGGCCGCTTCGAGCAGGCGGAGGGCGGTACGCTGTTCCTCGACGAAATTGGCGATATGCCGGCGGAATTGCAGACGCGTCTGCTGCGCGTGCTGTCTGATGGTCACTTCTATCGCGTGGGCGGCCACACGCCGGTCAAGGCCAATGTGCGCGTGATTGCTGCGACCCACCAGAACCTTGACCAGCGCGTGCGCGAAGGCCAGTTCCGGGAGGATCTGTTCCACCGCCTCAACGTCATTCGCCTGCGCTTGCCACCGCTGCGGGAGCGTCGCGAAGACATCCCCATCCTGACGCGTCACTTCCTGGTGCAGAGTTCGCAGCAACTGGGGGTGGAGGCCAAGCGTCTCACCGAAGCGGCCGTGCGCCATATCCAGACGCTGGACTTTCCGGGCAACGTGCGCCAGCTTGAAAACCTTTGCCACTGGCTGACCGTGATGGCGCCGGGGCAGATGGTGGATGTGGCCGACCTGCCGTCCGAAGTGCGCGACTCGACGCCGGCCAGCACGCCGGTGGCCTTGTCGGGTGACTGGCTGGCGGCGCTCAACGCCGAAGCGGATCGCTTGCTCGCGCAGTCGCCGGGCGATGTGTATGACTTGCTCAACCGCGATTTCGAGCGTGCGCTGATCCTGCGTGCGCTGGCTTCCACTGGCGGGCGACGCGTTGAGGCTGCACAGCTGCTGGGTATCGGGCGCAACACCATTACCCGCAAGATCCAGGAACTGGGCATCGACGGCGGCAAGGACGAGGCTGAATAACGCGCCCCCCGCCGTGCCCGCACAAAGGTGATTTTCTGCAAGCTCCGCCCAGCGGGGCTTTGCAGGCGGTGCGCAGCGGCTATAGTCACGCCATGACCACCGTGGCTGATTCCTCTCTCGACTTTGTTCGCTTGCGCGATCTCCTCGGCGCCAGTGCGGGGCGCTTCGACGTCGATCATGTTGCTGTTTGCGACTCCACCAATACCCGTCTGCTCGAACGTGCCCAGCGTGGCTCGGGCAGCGGCACCGTGCTTGTTGCCGATGCGCAGACGGCGGGTCGTGGTCGACGTGGGCGCACCTGGGTGTCGGCGCCGGGCAGCAGCCTGAGTTTCTCGCTGCTCTGGCGTTTTCCGGCAGCGCAGCGTCTTGAAGGCTTGAGTCTGGCTGTTGGCCTCGCAATCGTGCGCGGTCTCGGCAAGCTCGGTGCGACTGGCTTGGCGCTCAAGTGGCCGAATGACATCTGGTTGAACGGTCGCAAGCTGGGCGGTGTTCTGGTCGAAGTGGCGCAGGGCGCGCGCGGTGAGTGGGCCACCGTTATCGGTATCGGTCTCAACCTGCGCGCACAACCTGAGTGGGTCGAGCAGATTGCGCAACCCTTTGCAGCGCTGGACGAGTTGTCGCAGCAGGCGCCAGATCGTGAAGCAGTGCTGGCGGCCATCCTGGAAGCCCTGTTGGAGGTGCTGACGCAGTTCAGCAGCCACGGCTTTGTGGCATTTGTCGATGGCTGGATGTCGTACCACGCCTTGCTGGGAGCGGATGTCTCAGTCGAGCAGCATGGCTTGAAGCGCTATGGGCGCTGCGGCGCTGTCGACGCGCTGGGGCGCCTGACGGTGGACACACCGGAAGGCGAGATGCATGTCTTCGGAGGCGAGGTCAGCCTGCGCGCGACCTGAGTCAAGACTCATGCATCTGTTTATCGACGCTGGCAATACGCGTATCAAGTACGCTGCCCATGACGGACAGCGTTGGTTGTTCCACCGCGTTACGACTGGCGATGCATTGGCGCTGGATTTGCCGACTGGCGTGAGCTTGCGCGGCGCGCTTGCGGCCAGCGTCGCGTCACCCGCTGTGAATGCAGCACTGGATGAGCAATGCAGCCAGCACGGCGTGTCGCTGGACTGGTTTCGCTCTTCGTCAGCGGCATGCGGCGTGCGCAATGCTTATGCTGATCCTTCACAGCTGGGCGTGGATCGCTGGGCGGCGGCATTGGCGGCCTGGAGCAGGGTGCAGGGGCCTTGCCTGGTGGTGAGCGCCGGGACGGCGACGACCATCGACCTCATCGAAGCGGATGCACAAGGCGGTGGATGTTTTGCGGGTGGTTGCATCTTGCCCGGCTTCGACATGATGCGTCGCGCGCTGGCCGAGGGCACGGCGCGTCTGCCGTTGGCTGAGGGGAGCTGGCAGCCCAAGCCGGACCGCACGCAGGACGCAATCTACAGTGGCTGCCTGAATGCGCAGCTGGGCGCCATCGAACGCATGCGTAGCCAGTTGCCGGCTGGATCGGCCGTCCTGCTCGCGGGAGGCGCGGCGCCTTTGCTGCGGCCGCAGATCTCGGCGCCTGTGATCGAGACGCCGGATCTGGTGCTGGAAGGGCTGCTGCGCGCAGTGGGCTGAGTGCTTACTGCTCTTCGTCGCGGGCTACGACGCGCTCTGCAGATTCCTTGAATACCCACGCAATGCCGAAGCCGGCCGAGTAGTTGTATTTGCGGCGGACCAGAGGGCTGTCGTCAAAGGTGGCGCCGTTGACCGAGCTGCCGCGCACGTAAGCACCCACCCATAGCTTGTCGAAGCGACGTGAGATGGCCGTCGTGAGCTGCCAGCCTCCGTAGCCGCCTCTGGCTTCATAGGCAGGGCGATTGGCCGTGGCGTACTGCTGGTCGACGCCATACAGGTACTGATGATATGTCTTGGTCGCGAAGTACAGGCCGGCCTGAGCGCCGAAGTTCCAGCCTTTACGTGGCGTGTGCGAGAAGTTGAGGGCGGAGGTAAAGACCTGACCGCGACTGCGGAAGTTGCTATTCACACCACCGAATTCCATGCCGATGACCTGTCGCACAGGCAGGCGGATATCGAGGCGGTTGGTGTCGGTGGGGCGACCGAAAATACGCACGATGCCTTGCGGACCGACTTCCAGTGCCGGATCGAGGTCGGGCATGCCTCGACGGGCCTCGTTCTTGTCGCTGTTAACCGGGACATTGCCGCTGAAGCTGAGCTCGAGATCGAGGCGGTCGCTGGCGTAGAGCTCCCCACGCACCCCACCACGGTCGGCCTTGATGATGTCGCCACGGTAATAGAAGTAGGGGAAGGGCAGGATGCCGCTGCTCTGGTGATCGGCGCCGCGATAATCGGGCAGGGTATAGAAGAAGCCACCGAGACCGAGCTCCCACTTGGGTACCGTACGCACGCCGTTCGTTTCTCCTTGAGGCGCTGTCTGGGCCTGCACGGCTCCGGCAGCGACGACAGGAAGGTAGGCGAGGGCAAGGCGCTTCAGCATGGGCGGCTTTCGTGAAAAGGAGCGGAGGTCGCATTCTCGCAGCAAAAGCCCTTCATGGCAGAGCCTCCGCTCGGCGGAACGCCCTTTCCGGAGCCGCTGCGGGCTTGGAACTCTGCGCGCCGCAAAGGATAATCCCGCCCCATGATCGGATTTCGCTTACTGCTTGGCGTCCTGCTGGCGTTCAACCTGGCCTGTCTGGCCATTGCGGCCCTGCCTTTGCTGGGCCGTGACCCGCTGTTCATGGGAACGACCGAGCCAGAGCGCATGCTCAACCAACTCGCACCGGAGCGTCTCAAGGTGTTGCACGCACAGTCCGACCCGCTGCCTGATGCGCCGCCCCCTGTTGCCGTTGCCTCTGCCGAAGCCAGTAGCGCGAGTCAGCCGGAAGCCTCCACACCCGCCGTCGAAGTTTCGGCGCCTGCTGCGTCGGTGGCTGCATCGGCACCGCAGCCTGCTGCAGCTCCCTTGGCAGCCAGTGCGCCCGGCGGTGTCGCTTGTGTGGCGTTCGGGCACATGACGGTGGCGCAGGCGCAGACGTTCGCCCAGCGTGTACGCAAGGTCGGTAGCGGGCTGAGCGTCCGCGAGGAGGCGCCCAAGCCTTCTTCGTTCTGGGTGAATATTCCGCCGCAGGGGGGCAAGGATGGCGCTGAGCGCCGCGCGGCCGAGCTCAAGGAAATCGGGCTTGAAGACTTTTTCATCGTCCAGGAAGTGGGTGAGAACCGCTTCGCCATTTCGCTGGGGCTGTTCAAGGCCGAGTCGCTGGCCGAGCGCCAGCTGGAGACCCTGCAGAAGCGTGGCGTGAAGGGCGCCAAGGTGTCCGCACGCATTAATCCCAACGGTGCGCGGGTCGAAATCTCGGGCAGCGGCGAGCTGGTCGAGCGCGCAACGGGCGAGGCGGCTGCCGAGGTCAAGGCGGCACAGCGCGAGGCCTGCGCGGGCTGAGTTGTGGGCGCTGATACATCGGCACACCCAGGGCCCAGGGTCATCGGCCTGACTGGCGGCATCGGCAGTGGCAAGAGTGCTGCAGCGGATTGCTTCGCCGAGCTGGGGGCAACGCTGGTGGATGCAGATGTCATCGCTCGTGCGCTGACTGCGCCGGGCGGTGCTGCAATCGAGCCCCTGCGGGCGGCTTTTGGAGACTGGGCGATCACGTCGGAAGGTGCGCTGGACCGCGCCGCCATGCGTGAGCGTGCGTTCGCCGATGCGACAGTCCGGCAGCAGCTTGAAGGCATTCTCCACCCCCTCATCCGCCAGCAATGCGAGCGCGAAATCGCTGCGGCAACAGGCCCTTATGTCTTGCTGGTCGTGCCTTTGCTGGTCGAAACGGGCGGCTGGATCGGGCGCTGTGAGCGCATCGTGGTCGTGGATTGCCCGGAGGATCTGCAGCGCGCACGTGTCATGCAGCGCAGCGGTCTAAGTGAGGCGCAAGTGCGCGCCATCATGGATAGTCAGGCAAGCCGTGCTCAGCGCCGCGCCGCAGCACACGAAATCATTGACAACGCTGGGGATTTTGATAGTTTGCGGGCACAGGTAGATGCGCTGCACCAGCGTTTCCTGCCAGACAGGGTCTGAACGAACCGGCCCTGACACTAAAACACGCTTCCACGCCGGCATGCAGTGATTACTTACGAATATCCGCTGAACGAGCGTATCCGGACTTTGCTGCGTCTGGAAGCTCTGTTCGACAAGGCGCTGCACTTCGCCACGGCGGATACAGGCTACGAGCATCACGCTGCCTTGATGGCGCTGTTCGAGATACTCGAAGTGGCCGGGCGTGCCGACCTGAAGGTCGACCTCGTGCAGGAACTCGAGCGCCAGCGCCAGACCCTGCATGCGTTCCGCGACAACCCCCAGATCTCCGAAGAGGCGCTGTCGGGCGCACTCTACGAGATCGAACAAGCCAGCATGTCCTTGCTTGCGATGACCGGCAAGATCGGGCACTACGTGCGCGAGAGCGAATGGTTGATGGCGGTGCGCTCGCGTGCGGCGATTCCCGGGGGGGTCTGCGAGTTCGACCTGCCGTCCTATCACCACTGGCTGAACCGCGATTCGGATCGTCGCCGCACTGATATCCGCAACTGGCTTTCGCCGATGTTCCCCATCCGCGATGGACTGAGCATCGTGCTGCGTCTGTTGCGTGAGAGCGGGCGCCCCGAGATGCAAGTCGCGCGCCGAGGCGGCTATCAGCTGATGATGGGAAATCGCGTCGCACAGATGGTCCGCGTCCGGCTGCCACGGGACAAATCCTGCGTGCCGGAAATCAGCGCCAACAAATACGCGTTCAATATCCGCTTCGTTCTCCCGGAGTTCACTGCGCGTCCGCAGGTCGTGGATTCCGACATCGAGTTCGAACTGACGTTCTGCAACCTCTGACGTATCGGCCCGTCCGGTTGCGGCCGGCCTCCCTGCACAAGCTATCGGCAAGCCTCGCCTCGATTGACGCCAACAGTGGATATTGTTGATGTGCGTCAATTTTTTTGCCGCATTTTTCGCTGCTGTGCGAAAATCCGCCCTCGTCAAAACCACGCTGGCGATAGTGCCAAGCGTGGCGAGAGAAATTACAGGACTGTTCATCTCGCAGCTCCGACGGGGGCGCGACCAGGGTGTTCAAGACATGAAAAAAGCAGCAGTGCGCGCAGTTCCCGCCGTATTGGCAGGGCTTCTGGCGGTGGCCCCAGCCCTCGCCCTCGACAGCCAGTACAACTTCCAGACCCCTGTCACGAAGGTGGCGGATGACATCCTGGGTCTCCACATGTCCATGTTCTGGATCTGTGTGGCGATCTTTGTCGCGGTGTTCGGCGTGATGTTCTATTCCATCTGGGCTCACCGCAAATCCAAGGGGGCCGTGGCCGCGACTTTCCATGAAAGCACCGCTGTCGAAATTGCCTGGACGATCATTCCGGTCATTATCCTGGTGGTCATGGCCTGGCCGGCCACCAAGCTGGTGCTGGCCCAGAAGGATACTTCGGCGCCTGATATCACGATCAAGGCCACCGGCTATCAGTGGAAGTGGAGCTACGACTACGTGCAGGGCGAAGGTCAGGGCATCAGCTTCTATTCGACGCTGTCCACGCCGCGTGCCCAGATCGACCGTGGCGAATGGAAGGGTGACAACTACCTGCTGGAAGTTGATAACCCGGTCTATGTCCCGGTTGGCAAGAAGGTGCGCGTTCTCCTGACCGCGCAGGACGTGATTCACGCCTGGTGGGTCCCGGCCTTTGGCGTCAAGCAGGATGCCATCCCTGGCGTCGTGCGCGACACCTGGTTCCGTGCCGAAAAGGAAGGCGTCTATCGTGGCAACTGCGTCGAGCTTTGCGGCAAGGATCACGGCTTCATGCCCATCGTTGTGCACGTCGTCTCGCCGGAAGCCTACGCCGCCTGGGTGGCCGGAAAGATGAAGCCCGCCGCAGCGCCAGCCGTTGCGGCCGCGAGCTGATTCCGGACATCACGAACAGACATCAACACACAGGATTCACAGGAGCCGTACATGAGTGCAGTCACTTCTGACGCCCACGGACACGATCACCACGATCACGACCACGATCACCACATGCCCACGGGCTGGCGCCGCTGGATGACAGCGACCAACCATAAGGACATCGGGACGCTGTACCTCATTTTCAGCTTCATCATGTTCCTGTCGGGGGGTGTGATGGCGCTGACGATCCGCGCCGAGCTCTTCCAGCCCGGTCTGCAGATCGTTCACCCCGAGTTCTTCAACCAACTCACCACCATGCACGGCCTCGTGATGGTGTTCGGCGCGATCATGCCGGCCTTCGTGGGTTTCGCGAACTGGATGTTGCCGCTGATGATCGGTGCGCCGGACATGGCCTTCGCCCGCATGAACAACTGGTCTTTCTGGTTGTTGCCGCCGGCAGCCATCCTGCTGGTGGGCTCGTTCTTCGTCCCCGGTGGCGCTTCGGCTGCAGGCTGGACGCTGTACGCGCCCCTGTCGCTGCAGATGGGCATGGGCATGGACATGGCGATCTTCGCGGTGCACATCATGGGCGCCTCATCGATCATGGGTGCGATCAACATCGTTGTGACCATCCTCAACATGCGCGCCCCCGGCATGACGTTGATGAAAATGCCGATGTTCGCCTGGACCTGGCTGATCACAGCCTACCTGCTGATCGCCGTGATGCCCGTGCTGGCCGGCGCCGTGACGATGCTTCTGACCGACCGTCACTTCGGCACGACTTTCTTCAACGCCGCCGGTGGTGGTGATCCCGTGCTGTACCAGCACGTGTTCTGGTTCTTCGGTCACCCTGAGGTCTACATCATGATCCTGCCGGCATTCGGTATCGTGTCGCAGATCATCCCGGCCTTCGCGCGCAAGCCGCTGTTCGGCTATGCATCGATGGTGTACGCCACGGCGTCGATCGCCATCCTGTCCTTCGTCGTGTGGGCGCACCACATGTTCACGACCGGCATGCCGGCGGTGGCGCAGCTGAGCTTCATGTACATGACCATGCTGATCGCCGTGCCGACAGGTGTGAAGGTGTTCAACTGGATCGCCACGATGTGGAAGGGCTCGATGACCTTCGAAACCCCGATGCTGTTCGCGGTGGGCTTCGTCTTCGTGTTCACCATGGGCGGCTTCACGGGCCTGATGCTTGCCATCGCGCCAGTGGATATCCAGTACCAGGACACCTACTTCGTGGTGGCGCACTTCCACTACGTGCTGGTGGCGGGCTCCTTGTTCGCACTGTTCGCCGGCACCTACTACTGGCTGCCGAAGTGGACGGGTCACATGTACGACGAGAAGCTTGGCAAGCGTCACTTCTGGTTCTCGATGATCTCGTTCAACATCACTTTCTTCCCGATGCACTTCCTGGGCCTGGCCGGCATGCCGCGTCGTATCCCGGACTACAACCAGTTCTTCACTGACTTCAACCAGATCGCCACGATCGGTGCATTCGGCTTTGGTCTGTCGCAAGTCTTCTTCCTGTACATCGTGCTGAAGACCTACCGTGGCGGCCCGAAGGCCGCAGACAAGCCTTGGGATGGCGCAGAAGGCCTGGAGTGGACCGTGCCGTCGCCAGCACCCTTCCACACCTTTGAAGTGCCGCCCAAGTTCGAGGCCCCGGCAGGTCACGGTCACTGATCAGTGGTTGAACGCAGCACATGAGTAATTCACAAAAGGGCCGCAACCTGCGGATGCTGTTGATCCTGGCGTCCATCGCTGCGGCCTTTTTTGCTGGTTTCATCGTCAAGACCTGGTTGTTCGGACGATGATCAGCGATAACCGCAGGCTGGCAATCAAGCTGGCGATTGCCGCGTGCGTGATGTTCGGGTTTGGTTTTGCGCTGGTGCCGTTCTATGAACAGATCTGTGAAGTCACGGGGCTGAACAATCTGCTCAAGCCGGATCGTGATGTCGTCAATACGCAGGTGGATACCTCGCGCTCGGTGATGTTGCAGTTCGATTCGAACGTTCAGGCGCTGGCGTGGCGATTCAAACCCTTGCAGACAAGTATTACGGTGCATCCGGGCCAGATGGTGCGGGTGGACTACGAAGTGGAAAACACGCTGGATCGTGCCGTGACCGGGCAGGCTGTACCGAGCTATACACCGGCATTGGCAGGGACTTTCGTGAAGAAGCTGGAGTGCTTCTGTTTTTCGAAGCAGACGCTGGGGCCGCGTGAGAAGCGGGTAATGCCGGTCGTGTTCACGCTGGATGCGGGACTCCCGGCCGATGTCACCGTTGTGACGCTGTCCTACACCTTCTTCGAGGTGCCCGGGACGCAGGGCTGAGGTGTGGCATGGTGGATGAGCAGCGGAGTCCGGGTTTTCTGGCGACTGTGAGTGCGGTGTTCGGTGCCTTCATCGGCATCCGCAAGCGGCGTGATTACGAACGGGATGCGGCGCAGTTCAAGCCGGCCCACCTGATTGTTGCGGGCATCATTGGCGGCGTGATTTTCGTCGTGTCGATGGTGATGTTCGCCAGATTTGTGGTGTCCCAGGCGGGTTGAGTCGCCCGGGGACTGAAGAGACAGGCAATAAATTGGAGAAGGCCAGCATGAGCAGCCATACCCTGGAGAAGTACTTCGTTCCGGAACCCTCCCTTTACCCGCTGATCGGTTCGCTGGCGCTGTTGCTGCTGGGATCGGGCGCGGCGTTCTGGGTGAACCATCTCGAATCGGGGCCGTACCTTGTGGCCGCCGGCTTTGCCGTGCTGATCTACATGCTGTTCGGCTGGTTCGGCGCGGTTGCCCGGGAGTCCGAGACGGGCAAGTACGGCGCGCAGGTCGACAAGGCCTTCCGCTGGAGCATGGGCTGGTTCATCTTCTCCGAGGTGATGTTCTTCGCGGCTTTCTTCGGCGCGCTGTTCTTCGTGCGTGGCGTCATCGTTCCGGATCTGGGCAGCGAAATGGGTCAGGTGTTCTGGCCGAACTTCAAGCCGGCGTGGCCGACGGCTGGCCCGCTGATCGAACTGCCTTTCCACATGACCTGGACCGGCAAGGCCGCACTGGGCCTCGCGCTGATGATCGCCGCAGGTGCGGCAGTAACCTATGCCCACAGGCCGCTGGAGCATGGCAAGCGCGGGCAGCTGCAACTGGTGCTCGTGCTGACCGTGGCACTTGTTGGCTTGTTCCTCGGTGCGATGAGCATCGACTGGTTGCCTGCCATCAACACGGCGCTGCTGCTGGCGTCGGCCGCTACCCTTACCTGGGCACACTGGGCGATCCGCAATGGTGATCGCAAGCAGTTCAACCTGTTCCTGTTCCTCACCATTGCGCTGGGCGTGGTCTTTCTGGGATGCCAGGTGCAGGAGTACATGCATGCTTACCACGAGGGCCTGAAGCTCTCGACCGGTATCTACGGCTCGACCTTCTTCATGATGACCGGCTTCCACGGCCTGCATGTCACGATCGGCGCGATCATGCTGACTGTGGTGCTGTTCCGCTCGCTGGCTGGCCACTTCAGCACTGAGCGCCACTTCGCCTTCGAGGCTGCGGCATGGTACTGGCACTTTGTCGACTATGTCTGGCTGCTGCTGTTCATCGTCGTCTACGTGCTGTAACAGATGGATCAGTGAAACAGGTGTCCTGATACCCAACCCATCCTGTAGATCAACAGGATCAGGCAAAAGAGCAACAGGGACAGCCCGATGCGCCAGGTCAAGGCGCGCACGGTGCGGTCACTGTTGCTCTTGTCTTTCACAAGGGCGACCATGCCGGTGCCCAGCGTGACGGCGATGGCGATCAGCATGGCGATGACTACCCAGCGCATTGACGACTCCCGATGGTGAAATGCAGCGCATTCTACGCTGAGGCGACATGGGCTCCGCTGTGAACGTGCGGCGCTGGATGCCTTTGGTGGCCGGTGTATTGCTGGCATTGGTCTGTGTGCGGTTGGGCATGTGGCAGCTTGATCGCGCGGCCTTCAAGCGCGAACTGCATGCGCGCATAACGGCCAACGAGGCAGTCCGTGCGGCCGAGAATGCTGCTTCCCTGGCGACCTGGCAGCGAGTGCAATTGCGTGGCAGCTGGGTCAGTGGCCAGACCGTGTTCCTCGACAACCGCAGCTACCAGCATCAGCCCGGTTACGAGGTGCTTTCCTTGCTGCAGCTCGACAATGCCGGTGGGTTGGTGATGGTCAATCGTGGTTGGGTCAAGGCGGGCGCGCAGCGCACGCAGCTACCCGATGTGGCGCAACCGGATGGTCTTGTAACCCTGATCGGGCGGGTACGCGAACCGGACCTGACGAGCTTTCGCCTCGATGACGGGCGCGATCCCGGCAAGATCTGGCAGCGCGCCGATCCGGGTCTGTTTGCCGGGCGACTGGGCAAGCCTGTGGCGCCCTACGTGATCCAGCAAGAAAGCGATGCGGCCGACGGTCTTGTGCGTGACTGGCCGCGCCACGAAAACGAAGCCTACAAGCACCAGGCCTATGCCTTGCAGTGGTTCGCCTTTGCCTGCCTGTCTGCAGGTCTGTCAGGCTGGTTTGCCTGGCGACGTCCGAGATCAAACCGATGAATCAGCCTTCCCGGCAGTCTTCCGATGCGGCCACTGCCGCCGCCAGCACGATCGATCTTGCTCAGCGCGCGAAGGGACGCCGAACCTTGCTGCTTTTGCTGGCCGTCAGCGCCGCGCCCGTGGTTGCTGCCCTCGTGATGTTCTATTTCGTGCGCTCCGACAAAGTGGCGGTCAGTGGTGAACTGATCAATCCGCCACAGGCTCTTGCGCTGGACACGGTAAAATTGCCCGGATCGGGCGTGCTGGCAGACAAGCTGCGCGGTAAATGGGTGATGGCTCTGCGTGCCGAGGCGCGCTGTGCCGAACCTTGCCGGCAGATGCTCTACTACATGCGCCAGGTGCGTACGTTGCAAGCCAAGGAAATGGACCGCGTGCAGAGGTTGTGGGTGGCAGAGGGTGATGCCACGCCTGAGGCCGCGTTGCTGGCCGACCACCCGGATCTGCTGGTGGTACGGGATGCCACACTCGCCGCTGCCCTCGGGCCGGCGGATCGCATCGTGCTGGTCGATCCGCGTGGTTTCCTGATGATGCGTTACGCCGCAGCGCCGGAAGCCAAGGGCATCGTGAAGGACCTGCAGAAACTGCTGAAATACACGCGCTGAGCCGCTCCCCGGCTGGGCCGTCTGACCGGGTTGAACCCAACACATGATTCGCAAACTCGCATTCTTCTCTCTATTGCTGGCCTTGTTTGTCGTCGTCCTTGGCGCTTACGTCCGCCTCAGCGACGCCGGGCTCGGCTGTCCCGACTGGCCCGGTTGCTATGGTCACCTGTCGCCGCATCACGCCAAGGAGAAGATCCTGGCTGCGCACGCGGCAGATACGGATGGCCCGGTGTCCATGCCCAAGGCCTGGAAGGAGATGGTCCATCGCTATCTGGCGAGTTTCCTCGGTCTGCTGATCCTCATCGTGGCCTGGTTGTCGCTGCGTCGCTGGCGTCGCGAAGGTGTGACGGCGGCGGCCCCGCTGCTGCTGGTTGGCATTGTGATCTTTCAGGGCATGCTGGGCATGTGGACCGTGACTTTGCTGCTCAAGCCTGCCATCGTGACCCTGCACTTGCTGGGGGGGCTCGCTGTGCTGGGCACGCTGACCTGGATCTGGATGCGTGAGTCGGGCGTGGCACGCCACGCGGCCGGTTTCAGCCTGTCACTCCTTGCGCGTGGTGCCTTGTTGCTGCTGGTGTTGCAGATCGCGCTGGGTGGCTGGGTCTCGACGAACTATGCTGCGCTGGCGTGCCCGGACTTCCCGACCTGTCAGAACAGCTGGCTACCTGGCATGGATTTCGAGAATGCGTTCCACGTGTTCCGCGAGCTGGGCCGCACGGCCGAGGGAGAAATCCTGCCGGCGGCGGCGATGACCGCCATCCACTGGGCGCATCGTGTGGGCGCCATCATCGTTGGTGCCTATCTGCTGATGTTCGCATGGCGGCTGATGCGCTATGAAGAGCTGCGTGGTCTGGCGCTCGGGCTGGCATTCGCGGTGCTCCTGCAGATTTCGCTGGGTATCTCCAATGTGGTGTTCAGCCTGCCGCTGGCGATAGCGGTGGCCCACAACGCGGTTGCCGCACTGCTGGTCATGCTGCTGGTGGGGATCAATTTCCGCTTGCGCGGGGTGCGTGCCGGAGCGCACATGGAAAGGATCTGGAATGAACGGCTCGCTGCTTGAGCAACCTGTGCAGCGTCTGCGCGCCTATCTCGCGCTGACCAAGCTGCGCGTCAATACGCTGATCGTTTTCTGCGCGATCATCGGCATGTTCCTCGCTGTGCCGACGGGGCTGCCGCCTGCGGGTCTTGTGCTGGCGGCTACGTTGGGTATCGCTTTCGTCGCTGGCGCTGCGGCCGCGATCAACTGTCTCATTGAACAGCAGATCGACGCCAAAATGGCGCGCACGCGCGCACGCCCCCTGCCGCGCGGCGAGCTGTCGACAGCCGAGACCCTGCTGTTCTCTGCCGTGCTGGGCGGGGCGGGGTTGTCGGTGCTGTACCACGCAGTCAACCCGCTCACCATGTGGCTGACCCTGGCGACCTTTGTCGGTTACGCCGTCATCTATACCCTGCTGCTCAAGCCCTACACGCCACAGAACATTGTCATTGGTGGCGCATCGGGCGCCATGCCGCCCGTGCTGGGTTGGGCGGCCATCACTGGCGATGTGTCGGCGGATGCCTGTTTGCTGTTCCTGATCATCTTCGCCTGGACCCCGCCGCATTTCTGGGCGCTGGCGCTTTATCGCACCAAGGAATATGCCGCCGCTGGCCTGCCCATGCTGCCCGTTACGCACGGTGCCGAGTTCACGCGCCTCCAGGTGCTGCTCTATACCTTCATCCTCACTGCGGTCACGTTGTTGCCTTTCGTAACGCAGATGTCGGGCTGGATCTACCTCGCCAGCGCCATCCTGCTGAACGCCGTGTTCATCGCCTATGCCTGGCGCCTGCTGCGCGAATACAGCGACGAACTGGCGAAGCGCACGTTCCGTTTCTCCATCCTGTATCTCTCGCTGATTTTCGCGGCCCTGCTGGTCGATCACTACCTGAAATGAGAGCCAGCCTTGCCGCCTTGCTCGTCGGTGTGACGCTTGTGCTAAGTGCGTGCGACAACAAGCCGCTGCAGTTCAACAGTACCGACATAACCGGGCAGGACTACGGCAAGGCGCTCAATCTGCCCGACGCCAGTGGCAAGCCGCGCAGCATGGCCGATTTCGCGGGCAAGGTCGTTGTCGTGTTCTTCGGTTACACGCAATGCCCGGACGCCTGCCCGACCAGTATGGCGTTGATGGCTGACGTGACCCAGCGCCTCGGCGAGGACGGCAAGCGTGTGCAGACCGTGTTCGTCACCGTGGATCCGGAGCGTGATACGTCCGAGCTGGTGGGCAAGTACGCGGCGGCATTCAATCCCGCTTTTGTGGCGCTGCGCGGTGATGAAGCGCAGACGCGCGCCGTGACCAAGGCTTTCAATGTTTTCTTCGAGAAGCGCGGCGACATTGCCAGTGGGCGTTACACCGTCGATCACACCGCAGCACTCTACGTCTTCGACACCAAGGGTCGCGCGCGTTTGTTCGTACGCTACGGAGAGACACCTGAACGCCTGACAGCAGACCTCTCCCTGTTGCTCCAAGGGCGCTGAGCGCTCGGAAAAATAGGCCAACCGCGCGGTTGGCCTATTTTCTTGCGGCGGCACTAACTCAGTTCTGATACGAGCACTTGTTCGGATTGCCGGCCGGATCCGAGCCGAATGCGGCAACGGTGCAGGCGATACTCTTGCCGACACCGACATACTGGGTCACCCACTTGCCCTTGCGGCCAAATGCGACCCAGCCTGTGCCGCTCGCGGGCTTGCAGCTTGCACCTTCATCGGAGCACTTCTTGAACCCTGTCGGGTAATCACCCGTGCCGGACAGGACGGGGGCGCTACCTGCGGATGCGCTGCTACTTGATGAGCTTGCAACACTCGATGATGCTGCGCTGCTGGCCTGCGACGATGTTGCGCTGGATGATGCCTTGCTGCTCGATTGCGACGACGCTACAGACGAGGCGGTGCTCGATGAAGAAGCACTACCCGCGCATGCCGCTGCTGTCAGTTGAGCGCCACCTTTGCCAACGCCTGCATACAGCGGCAGCTTGTCCTTGACGCACTGTGCGCTGACGGGCTCATACGTGTAGGTCAGCGTTTTCGGGAATGTAGCGGTGGTTGTCCACGCGTCAGCATTCTTTTCGCCGCTGCCGACCGAGCCCCAGGTGATGTTGTAGGTCTTGAAGTCAGCCGGTGACAGGATGTTGTTGTTGCGCAGATCCCACCAGCCGCAATTGCTCGTGTCGCTGCGGCAGGTTACGGGGTTCTTTGTGTTCTGGAGTTTGCCCTCCGAACTATTTCGCCACCAAGAACGATTGGCTTGGCGTCGCTTGTCTGGTTTTTCGAGTGGTCGTCAGGCGTCAATCGGCGTTTTTATTGTTTTTGCCAGAGACAAACGGCCTGGTTGGGGCGATAAAAAAGGCCGACAGGGTGTCGGCCTTGTGTGGTTCATTTCTGAATCGGGCTCAGTTGGCCGATAGCAAACCACGCATCTTCTGCATCGCCTTCACTTCGATCTGGCGGATGCGCTCGGCCGACACGCCATACTCGGCGGCCAGTTCGTGCAGGGTGGCCGCAAGCTCGCCATCTTCAATCAGCCAGCGGCGTTGCACGATGGCGCGGCTACGCTCGTCGAGGCTGGCCAGTGCGTTGCGCAAACCTTCGTCCTGCAGGCGCTCGTGTTGAGCCGTTGCCAGTTCTTCAGAAGGTTCTGGTGCCGAGTCGGCCAGCCAGGCGAGCGGGGCGATGCGGTGTTCGTCCTCGTCGTCGCCGGAGCCTTCCAGCGACACGTCGCCACCGGCGAAACGCGATTCCATCTCGAAGACCTCTTCGGTCTTCACGCCCAGCTTCTGCGCGATGTCGCTGGCCTCATCCTGGGTCAGGTTGTGCGGTGCCTCGCCGTTCTGGCTGCGCATGCTGCGCAGGTTGAAGAACAGCTTGCGCTGTGCCTTGGTCGTGGCGATCTTTACCAGACGCCAGTTGCGCAGAATGTATTCGTGGATTTCGGCCTTGATCCAGTGCATGGCAAAGGAAACGAGACGCACGCCACGATCCGGGTCGAAGCGCTTGACGGCCTTCATGAGGCCGACGTTGCCTTCCTGGATCAGGTCAGCGTGAGGCAGGCCGTAGCCGAGATAGTTACGGGCAATCGACACCACCAGACGGAGGTGCGACAGAACCAGCGCGCGTGCGGCTTCTAGATCGTTGTTCTGCTTCAGGCGACGCGCCAGCGACAGCTCCTGCTCTTCAGTGAGCATGGGGAAGCGATTGGCGGCTGAAATGTACTGGTCGATACTGCCCAGCGCATTCGGCATCGGGAAGGACAAAGCGTTTGTGGTCATGGTGTGAAGCCCTCTGCAACCGTTGACTGCAACATCACTGTGAGACGATTTTAGCACTCGCATGTATTGAGTGCTAACAAAGGGTCTAAGTTCCCGACACGCGCGTCATGGGTCAAGTGTGCACGCAAGGCGCTGATTTCAAATGGATCTCGCAATCCATAGCGCAGGTCTATCGGCATCATCGCAGCGGGCTTGAGTACCCCGAGGCCGGGCCGGCTGCTTCAGGGGCCCAGAAAAGCACGTGCCTCTTCGCGCCCCAAGGCGATAAGGCCCTCGATGAAAACCGGGTCGCGATCGAGTTTGGAAGCGTAGTCCAGTGAATCGCCGTTGTCGCCTTTGGCGTCCAGCACGATCTCCTGCCACACCACGGGTTTGAAGCCGCTGCTGTCGAGCACGCCTTGCTCCAGCCACTTGTTGACCTGCCGGATGAAGAACATTTCCTGCTCCAGCGCCAGATTGCCAGCCATCTCGTTCTGGCGGTCCGTGATGTCGGCCAGACGCTGCGGAATGCCCGAATGCTCGCGCGGGTTGATGCGCAACAGCCAGATCGCGTCCGGCTTTTCATCGAGGTCGCAGCCCGACAGCAGGTTGCGCACCGGCGGGTTTTGCGACAAAAGACCATCCCAGTAGGGCTGTCCGTCGACATCCACGGCGTTGTAGAGGTTCGGGACGGCCGTCGAGGCCAGGACTTCGATGGCACGCGGCGCGCGCTGCGGCCCGGCACGGAAGACGTGTGCCTGACCCGTCAGAACATTGGCGGCGCCGATCAGAAGCTTCGGGGTGTGCGGGCCCAGCATTGAGGGCAGGGTCTCGAAGGGTACGTACTTCTGCAGGAGCTCCAGAATGCGTTCCTGAGCCCAGCGCGACAGCACGTTGGGAGCACTTTCGACATGTGGCAGCACCTCGCGCAGGCGTTGTGACTGCACGGTGAAGAAGTTGTTGAACATGTCGCCGACCGAGTGGGCCGACATGTCGTGCCAGAAGTCGGTCAGTGCGCGGCGACCGATCTCGGGGCCGACGGGATGCGTCAGGCCCAGCCAGGCAATCAGTGCATTGATGGCGCCGCCCGAGGTGCCGGCCAGCGAGACGATGCGGTAGCGCTGGCCGTTGTAAGGCAACAGGCCTTCAGCGTCGATGCGTGACAGCAACTCGATCAGTACGCCGGCTCCGAAGGCGCAGTGGCTACCGCCGCCCTGACAGGCAATGGCGAGTTTGAGTGGTTCCATGGAGTCTCCCGGGGCGGGTGCAATGTACGTGCTTGCGCGTTACGCCAGCCATTATGGCGCGACTCTGTTGCGCTGCAAGAAAAGCGCCCCTATGGGTTTGTGCCCAGCGCTGGCGGGCTCAGTCGACCAGGCCATCCTGCACGTGGCGGCGCACCGAGATGGCCGCACCCAGCCAGCCCAGCAAGGCCGTGAAGGCCAACAGGCAGCCGGTCTGCAGTGCGTCCGGCCCTTGCAGGCTGAGCGTGACGCTGTAGGTGCGGGCCAGCGCTTCGATGGCGGGTGCCAGCAACCGCAGCAGCAGCGTCACCAGCCCCCAGGCCAGCAGACCACCCAGCAGGCCCTGCAGCAGGCCGAAGTAGAGGAAGGGCCGGCGCACCGCCGGGCGCGTGGCGCCGAGCAGCAACTTTACCGAGATCTCGTGCCGCAACGTGAGGATCTGCAGGCGCAAAGTGTTGAAGGTGACGATTACCAGCGCCGTGCCCAGCAGCAGTGCCAGCGTCAGGCTTGCGCTGCGTCCCAGCTGTACGATGGCAGCGAGACGTTCGACCCATTCGGCATCGAGCTGAACCAGCGCGGTTTCAGGCATGGCCGAAAGCTCTGCCTGCAGGGCTTTGAAGCTGGCAGGGCTGTCATCGCGCGGTTCGAGCACGAATGCATCGGGCAGGGGGTTGTCGAGCAGGGCACCCGTTACGTCACCGAAGCCCCCGCGTGCGGCCAGCTGCTGCAAGGCTTGATCGCGCGGTACGAAGCGTACGCGAGCGATCTGCGGGTTGTTGCGCAGCTTCTGTTCGACGGCGCGCGTCGCGTCGCCCGTGATTTCGTGCTTCAGGAACAGGCTGATCTCGGGCTCACCGGTCATGCCATGTGCCAGGCCAGCGAGGTTCTCGACGAGAGCCCAGCCCAGTGCCGGCAGGGTCAGTGCAATGGCTACCACGAGCGCCGACAGCAAGGCCGTCAGCGGCTTGCTGACGAGCCGGCGGATGGCTTGCTGAAGAGCGTCCAGATGTTCGCTCATTGCATCAGCTTTCCGTGGGCGAGCTCGATGCGTCGTGCGCCATAGGGCGAGTAGAGCGTGTCGTCGTGGGTGGCAAGGATCAGCGTGACGCCTGCGGCATGGAAGCTGCGAAACAGTGCTGCGATGTCACGTGCATACGCCGGGTCGAGGTGAGCGGTCGGCTCGTCGGCAATGAGGATGCTGGGCCGGTTGACGATGGCGCGCGCGATGGCAACGCGTTGTTGCTCGCCACCGGAGAGCGTCACCGGCAGGGCCTTCTCGAAGCCCGACAGGCCCACCTTTTCGAGCGCCACGCTGGCGCGTGTGATTGCCTCGCGCTTCGAGGTACGCGCGATCTCACCCGAGACCTGCAGCGGCAGCATGACATTGTCGAGCACGCTGCGATCCATCAGCAGGCGATGTTCCTGCATCACCAGGCCCAGGCTGCGGCGCAGGTAGGGGATCTGTGATTGGCGCATGCGGCCTACGTCGAGGCCATTGACCATCACGCGGCCACTGCTCGGTGATTCGAGTGCGGCGACGAGCTTTAGCAGGGTGCTCTTGCCGGCGCCCGAGTGGCCAGCGAGCACCAGCAGCTCACCGTGGCGGATATCCAGCGTGAGCTCGTCCAGTGCCGTGTGGCCACCGGGGTAGGTCTTACTGACGTGGTCGAACTGGATCATGAAAGAAAGGCTGGCGACAAGCCGGGCTCAAGGCGAGCGCGCATTGTAATGTGCCCGCCAAGACAAAGGGCCTGCACGGCAGGCCCTTGTCGCGTGGCGGATGGCTTTCTTACTTGAACTGCTTGTCCAGCCAGTCGTAAGCAGCGCTTTGGGTGTCGGCAACGAATTCGTGGGCACCAGGCAGCATGCGTGCGTCGAACTTGTTGTCGGCCTTCCAGGCCCCCCACACCTTGCGCATCTTGTCGTACGACGCGTTGACCGCGTCGACCGGGAACAGCGCGTCCTTCTCACCCGCGAAGAACAGCATCGGCTTGGGGGCGGCGAGGCTCGCCACATCGGGGAAGTCGAGGTAACGCAGCACGCCAGGGTGCAGCATGTTCCAGGCAGACGCCCCCTTGAGCTGGTTGTTGCCCGGCACCATCAGGCCTTGCGTGGTGGCCATCCAGTTCACCACGATACCCGCGGTTACGGCGTCCGACAGGGCAGCAACCTGCCAGGCGCGGAAAGCGCCCATCGAGAAACCGATGGCCGCGACGCGCTTCTTGTCGACTTCGGTCTGCGCGGCGAGGAATTCGGCTGCGCGCGCATCTTCGAGCGCCATGATGCCGGCCAGCGAAGTGCCCAGATTAAGGCTGTTGGCGGCGACGGCTTGCTGAATGTCGAAGGTCAGTGCAGCGCGGTCGCCCCAGCCCAGCGCGTCATGCGCCAGTACGACGTAGCCGCGCTTGGCGAGCTCGTCGCCGGGGAATTTCTCGCTGAAGAAGCGCTTTGCCCAGGCCTTCGACGATTCGAGCCGGGCGTCGTTGCCCCAGGTCTCGATCAGCTTTTCCTTGCCGATGTCGAACTTCGAGCCGTGGTCGTGCAGCATCAGCGCGGCGGGGAAGGGGCCTTTGCCCTTGGGCACCAGCATCAGGGCCTGGACGCGGCTGTCGGCCGTGAGGTTGAAGACGACTTTGCGGGCGACATAGCTGCCGCGATCCTGCTCGTCGAGCACGACGGCATTGAAAGGCGTCCTGTCAGGCAACTGCAGGGTCAGTTCCCACATCTTGTCGCGACCGGCCTTGCGCCAGGCGCTCAGATCCTTGATCTTGGGGTTCCAGGCCATGCGGAAGTCGAGTCGCGACTTCAGCGATTCGTAGAAAGCCGGCATGTTGTGCTGGATGCCGGTGGTCTGGAAGTCGGTGTCGGCAGCCGGGGCCGATGGGACAAGGCTCATGGCAAGCAGGCCACCGAGCAAGGCTTGGAACAGTTTGGGCATGGACGCGTCTCCGTTATCGTTGTTACCGGTCGCATGCTTTTACCATACCTCGACATCAGTTGGCTTGTCCGAACAGCGCGTGGACGAATTCACGGGCTTCAAAAGCCTGCAGATCCTCAATGCCTTCGCCGACGCCGATATAGCGCAGGGGCTTGGGGTGGGTACGGGCAATCGCGGCGATCACGCCCCCCTTGGCCGTCCCATCGAGCTTGGTGATGACGAGGCCTGTCACGCCGATGGCCGCATCAAAAGCCTTGAGCTGCGCGAGGGCGTTCTGGCCGATGTTGGCATCCAGCACCAGCAGCACTTCGTGCGGGCCGCTGGGTTCGGCCTTCTGGATGACGCGACGCACCTTGGCAATCTCTTCCATCAGGTTGAGCTGGGTCGGCAGGCGGCCCGCGGTATCGATGAGCACGATATCGATGCTGCGCGCCTTGGCCGCCGCAATGGCGTCGAAAGCCACGGCGGCCGGATCCCCACTCTCTTGCGCAATGACGGTCACGTCATTGCGGCGGCCCCATTCCATGAGCTGTTCGCGCGCCGCCGCGCGGAACGTATCACCGGCTGCCAGCAGCACGCTCTTGCCTTGCGATTGAAAGTGCCGAGCGAGCTTGCCGATTGAGGTGGTCTTGCCAGCGCCATTGACGCCCGCCAGCATGATGATGAAAGGTTTGTGGCCGCTGACGACCAGGGGCGCCTGCAGTGGCGCGAGCAGGTTGTGCAGCGCTTCGGCCAGCGCCTCTTGCAGCTGCTCGCCGCTTTCCAGCTTGTCGGTTTTCCAGCGGCGGCGCAGCTCGGTAAGCAGGGCCGTGGTAGCCTCCACGCCGCAATCGGCCATCAGCAGAGTGGTTTCCAGCTCTTCGAGCAGTTCCTCGTCGATCTTGCGACGCGAGAACAAGCCACTGATGGGGTCGCCCAGCGCTCCGAGCTGCTGGCGGGTGCGCGACAGGCCGGCCTTGAGTCGGCCGAACCAGCTGGAGGCAGGCGCTTCGCTGGCCGGTTCGGGCGCCTGCGCGTTCTGCTGGGCATTTTTCTGAGCGGCTTCGTCGCCACCGGATTTCTTGAAAAAACTGAACATGTGGATACTGCCTGGCGCCTCGCTGTCTGACGGGAAAGTCTATCAGATGGGCCCTGGCTCCCTGAGTGGGGCTCGGGTATGAGCCGTGTACGCATTGTGGGCGGCAGTCTTCGTTCGCGACTGATTGAGGTGCCGGACGCTATGGGTTTGCGACCGACGCCGGACCGCGTCCGCGAGACCCTGTTCAACTGGCTGGGGCAGGATCTGGAGGGCTGGCGTTGCCTGGACCTGTTCGCCGGCAGCGGTGCGCTGGGCTTCGAAGCCGCTTCGCGCGGGGCTGCCGAAGTCGTGATGCTGGAGTTTGCTCCCAAGGTACACGCCCACCTTGCCAAGGCGCTGCAGGGCCTGGGCGTAAAGAACGTTCGGCTACAGCGAGGCGATGCGCTAAAATTCCTTCAGGATCAGGCGATTGGAACTGGGGGTGCAGCTTTCGACCTCGTCATGCTTGATCCGCCTTACCGGATGGATTGGCTGAAACGTATCGAGCCCCTGCTGCCACGTCTGCTGGCACCCGGTGCGAGGGTGTATGTCGAGGCCGAATTTGCTGTCGAGTCGTTTGCCGGTTTGCAAAGGATCAAGGCCGGCAAGGCAGGGCAGGTGCACTATCAATTGTTTGCCGTGGAGCAGGCGTGAAGACTCATATCGCGGTGTATCCCGGGACTTTTGACCCGCTCACGCGTGGTCATGAAGACCTTGTGCGGCGGGCCGCCAGCCTTTTCGATCGGGTGATCGTCGGGGTGGCACAAAGCTCGGGCAAGCGGCCCTTGTTCTCGCTCGACGAACGTGTCGAACTGGCTACGAGCGTGCTGGCAGATTGCAGTAACGTGACTGTGCTAGGGTTTTCAGGTTTGCTGATGGATTTCATCCGCAGCCAGGGCGCGCGCGTGATCGTGCGGGGTCTGCGCGCGGTGTCGGATTTCGAGTACGAGTTCCAGATGGCGGGGATGAACCGCAAGCTGTATCCCGATGTCGAAACATTGTTCCTGACGCCCGGCGAGGAATACATGTTCGTCTCCGCTACGATGGTGCGCGAGATCGGATTGCTGGGCGGCGACGTGAGCACCTTTGTGCATCCACAGGTCGCCGAACGGATACGCCAGAAGGTTCTGGCGAGTCGTTGAATCTTGTTTTGAAAGGTTGTTGAAGACATGGCCCTGATGATTACGGACGAATGCATCAACTGCGACGTCTGCGAGCCGGAATGCCCCAACGAAGCGATTTCGCAGGGCGCCGAAATTTACGAAATCGACCCTAACAAATGCACCGAGTGCGTGGGGCACTACGATGAGCCGCAGTGCCAGCAGGTCTGCCCGGTCGATTGCATCCCGCTCAACCCGGAGATCGTCGAGAGCAAGGATCAGCTGATGCAGAAGTACTACAAACTGGTCGAAGCCAAGGCTTGACGCAGGTGGGAGGCAACAAAAAAGGCACCGCGAGGTGCCTTTTTTGTTGCCTGGATGCCTGGCGGTCCGGATTCAGGCTGCGACCGCGTCGTCCTCGGGGATGGCGTCGAGGCTGCCGCCCAGCGCGGTCTCGATGGAATGGCGGAGTCGCTCCAACTCATGGTGCTGGCGAGCCAGCGCTTCGTCAGCTTGCTTGAGCTCACCAATACGGTCTTCCAGTGTGCCGGTGGCTTCATGCACGCGTTTGACGCTTTCGAGGCGGCGTTTGAGCTGTAACTGGTATTCACGCACCTGTGTTTCCAGCGGCGACATCACCGCGCGTAGCCATTGCTCGATGTCGCGGTTGGCGACTTCGAAGGTGCGGCGCGCTTCGATGGCGATGGTGTCGAAGAAGCGCTGGGTGACCGTGCCTTTCCACTGAGTGATCATTGCGCTCATGGTGTTGAGCTGGTCGTCGAAGGCTTTTTCGAGACGCGCAATTTCGCGCTCGTAACGAACCGTCGAAAAGCTCGAAGGCGGGGCAAGCTTGAGGCCGTGTTCGACGGCGAAGCGTTTGTACATCGCCTCAAGCATCTCGGTGATTTCGTTGATCTCGTCGGACGACTTGCGCAAGTTGCTGCGCAGGTTGCCGAAGAACTGCAGCATGGCCTCACGCAGACCCTTGGAGAAGTTGGCATCGACCATCTTGGCGCGCGTGCGGCGGGTTTCGGTGCGCACGGTGTCCACGCCGATGTGCGAGAACAGCTTGTTCGACAGGCTGGTGAACACGCTGCGCACGGCATGGTACTTCTGCAGGCCGGTTTCGAACTCGTCGCGTTCGGCGCGCACCTTGCGCATCATGTATTCGATGACGCCCTGGTTCTTGCCACGCAGGTCTGACATTTCCTTGAGCTGTTCCTGCAGGCTGCGGCCACGGGCGTTGAGCAGCTCCGAGAGGCGGCGGACGATTTCGCCGGTTTCGAGCAAGGCGTTGTCGCGCGTGATTTCCTGGCGAGTGGGCAGCATCTGGCTGCTCAGTGCGGATTCCAGCTGGTTGATGCGGGAGCGTTCCAGCAGGGCCGAGTCCTGATGCACCTTGGCGTATAGCGCTTTCTGCGCTGAGACCGGGTAGACCTGATCGGTCGTGATGCCCAGCGTGTCCGCCACTGTCTGCACCTGTTTGCGGATTTCGCTTTCGATCTGCTCTTCGCTGCGCAGGCCATCCCACAAGCCGTCGATCTTGTTGAGCACAACCATGCGACCGCCCTTTTGCTTGCGGCCGATGTTGACGTGCTTCTCCCACACCTGCAGGTCGCTCTGCGTGACGCCAGTGTCGGCGGCCAGGAGGTAGAGCACTGCGTGGGCGTTGGGGATCATTGACAGGGTCAGCTCGGGCTCCGAGCCGATGGCGTTGAGACCCGGGGTGTCCACGATGACCAGCCCCTGTTCAAGCAGCGGGTGAGGGAACTGGATGATGGCATGGCGCCAGCAGGCGACTTCGATCATGCCGTTAGCGTCGGGGCGGGTGCCCTCGCGGCCAGTGTCGTCGACCGGAAAGCCGAGGCGCTCGGCTTCGTCGCGGGTCACCAGTTTGGTTTCCGAAACGCGCTTGAAGGCAGTTTGCAGGCTTTCGGCGCTCTGCACGTCGAAGGGTTCCAGCGTCCACTCGGAGGCCACGCGGCGCAACTCGGCGACGCTTTCCTGACGCGCACGCGTCTCGATGGGCAGCAGACGGATGCCGGGAGTGGCGCCGTTGTCCCAGGCGAGTTCGGTCGGGCACATTGTGGTGCGGCCAGCGCTGGAGGGCAGCACGCGGTTGCCGTACTGGGCGAAGAAGATGGCGTTGATCAACTCTGACTTGCCGCGCGAGAACTCGGCCACGAAGGCCACGACCAGCTTGTCCTCCTTGAGTCGTTCGAGCACATGAGCGAGGCGCATGTCGGCCTGGGCGTCGGACAGGTCGTTGTTGTCCATCCAGTTGCGCAGGCCTTGCACGACACCGGCGACTTCGCTGCGCCAGCGCGAGTACTCGGAAAACTGATCGATCAAGGTCATGAAACGGGCTCCGGAAAAGTCGGAAAATCAAATAATTCACAAGCATAGCCGGATTCGGCAAGGGCGCAATATCCCCGCAGGCCCGTTCCGCGCCGCACAAAGCCGCTGGTCGTCGTCGAGCCGGCCTCAGCGCCGCTGGCAGCGAGCGCAGTGGAAAGTGCTGCGCTGACCCATCACCAGTTTGCGAATGGCATGGCCGCAGACGCGGCAAGGCTCCCCGTCCCGTGCATAGACGAAGTAGTTTTGCTGGAAGTAGCCGGAGCGGCCATTGACGGCGACAAAATCGCGCAGGGTGCTGCCACCCGCAGCGAGGGCTTCCTGCAGGGTCTGGCGCACCTCATCGGCAAGTCTGATGCAGCGTTCGCGTGACAGCTTGCCGGCCGGCGTACGCGGGTCGATGCGGGCACGGAACAGGCTTTCCGAGGCGTAGATGTTGCCGACGCCGACTACGTGACTGGCGTCCATCAGCCACAGCTTGATGGGCGTTCTGGCGTTGCGCGTAGCGGCGTGCAGCCAGCCTCCATCGAACCCGTCTTCGAGCGGCTCCCGCCCCAGCTTGGCCAGCAGTGGGTGGTCAGCGACCGGTTCGGCCACCCACAGCACGGCGCCAAAGCGGCGCGGGTCGTGCAGGCGCAGCAGGCATTCGCCGAAGACGATGTCGACGTGGTCGTGTTTATCGGGCGTGGTCGTCGTCGGCAATACACGCAGGCTGCCCGACATGCCCAAGTGGATCAGCAGGCTGCCGCCTGCGAAGTCGAGCAACAGGTACTTGGCTCGTCGTCGCACGGCCCGCAAGGGCTGGCCGGTCAGTTGCTCGCCGAGATCTGCGGGCACCGGGTATCGAAGTTGTGGCTGGCGGACGGCAACCCCACTGACCGTCTGCGCCACGATGTGTTCGGCGATGCCCCGGCGGGTGGTTTCGACTTCGGGCAGTTCAGGCATCGGGCAGTGGAGGTGCTTGAGGGAAGCAGCATCCTACCGTGCGTCAGGCGCCAGCGTCGTCTTGCGTCGCGGACATAGCTGATACCATCTGCAGACAGGGTCGGCTGGCCGACCGCATTACGCCCGGAGTCCCCATGGCAGTTCCCGTCGGTGTTCGCCTCGCCGCGCTGGTCTTCAGTTGCTCGGCCTTCAGCCACATTGTCTGCGCGCAGGAAGCGCCCGCCCCCACCCGTTCGGTGTTGCAGGCGCCGTCGGGCGTCAATGGCGAACTGGTGGCCAATATCCTGCTCGCCGAGACGGCGGCTCAGCGTGGCCAGCCCGGGCTGGGGGCGTCGATCTACTTGTCGATGGCGCAGGTGACGCGTAACGCGGCGTTGGCCAAGCGTGCTCACGAACTGGCGCTGGGTGCAGGCCAACTGGAACTGAGTGCGCAGGCCGGCAAATTGTGGCTGGAGCTGGAGCCGAATGCGCCGGGTGCGACCCAGGCCTTCGTGCGTGCCGTCTCAGGGCAGACGGCCAAGCTGGAGGATGTTGAGGTCCAGCTGCGCAAACTCCTGGAATCCGAAACCATGCCGGTCGAGGCCTACATCGACATGCTGCCCGGCCTCTTGTCGCGTTATCCGGACAAGGCCGCCGTGCTCTCCATGATCGAGCGCCTGACGCGCCCCTATGGCCGCTATGCCGAAACCCACTATGCCGTGGCCCGGGCTGCGCTCGATGCGGGGGACTCAGTCAAGGCCGAGGCGGCTGCACAGCGCGCGCTGGATGTGCGTCCCGACTTTGAGGCCGCCGCACGACTGCGCGCACTGGCCGCGCCGGCCACACGCTGGACCGCGGCCATAGAGGAGCTGGGGCGCTTCGGCAAGCGCTATCCGCAAGCAAGGCAAGCACGCGAGCAGTACGCGCGCTGGCTGGTTTCGGTCAGGCGTGACGCAGAAGCGCTGGCCATCTATCGCGCCTTGTTCAACGATTCGCCGGATGACGAGCAACTTGCCAATCGCGCACTTGGCCAGTGGATGAAGCTGGACAAGACCGGTGACCCCGAGGCGCTGGTGCGCCGTTTGAAGGCGGAGAAGGCCGGCAATGCCGACACCTTGCGCCTGTTCATGTCGAGCATCCTGGAGCGCCAGGGCAAGTTTGACGAAGCCATGGCCGAGCTTGGTGCTATCGAGTCCGGTTCGGCCTACATGAATGCCGCCGTGCGCCGTGTACAGTTGCTCGCCATGCAAGGCAAGGGCGACGAAGCGCGAACCGTTGTCAGTGAGGCCGTGCGCCGCCAGCCGCAGAAGGCCTATCTGCTGGTGGTCTGGCAAGCCAACGCGATGTCGGCCGGCGGTCGTTCCAACGAGGCGCTGCAGATGCTGGAGAACTTCCTGAGCGAGCGCCCGGATGAGCATGACGTGTTGTTCGAGGCAGGCATGGTTGCCGAGAAACTGGGGCGTCATGAGGACATGGAGCGCTATCTGAAGCGTGCCATTGCGGTTCAGCCCGATGAGCCGCTGGCCTACAACGCCCTCGGTTATTCGCTTGCAGACCGCAACCTGCGTTTGCCCGAGGCCGAGCGCCTGCTCGTGCGCGCTGTCCGCTTGTCGCCGGAAAGTGCTGCCATCGTCGACAGCCTGGGCTGGTTGCGTTTCCGGCAGGGCAAGCTGGATGAAGCGATTCGTTTGCTGCGGCAGGCCAAAGAGATGATGGCCGATGCCGAGATCTCTGCACACCTGGGCGAAGCCTTGTGGAAAAACGGCCAGAAGGACGAGGCTCGCAAGGTGCTCAGCGAGGCCGAAAGCCTCGACCCTGAGAGCCCCACGCTCAAGGACGTGAGGCAGCGCCTGCTGCAATGAGGACTCCCTGCATGAATGTACTTTCCGCAGCGCGCACGCTTCTGCTTGGCCTGTGCGCCATTCTGCTGGCGGCTTGCGCCGGCCAGCCCTCCCGTCCGACTGATGTGCCGCCACGCCCGCCGCGCAGTGAGATCCAGAACTTCGCGCTGACGGCACGCGTCGCCATCACTCAGGCGCGGCGTGCCGAAACCATCCGTATGGCTTGGGAGCACACGCCGGCGCAGGACGCGATGGGCTTCGAGAACTCGTTAGGCATGATCGTCGCCGAGTTGCAGCGTGATGCGCAGGGCGCGCGCTGGCTCACTTCGGCTGGCGAGAAGTACGAATCTCGCAGTGCAGATGAACTCATGGCGCGGCTGACGGATCGCCCCGTGCCCATCCAGTCCCTTTCGTTGTGGGTTGTCGGCCGCCTCGGGCAGAACGGCATTGCAAAATTCGATGACAAGGGGCGCCTGCTCGAAGGACTGGACAGCGGCTGGACCATTCGCGTGCAGGAATACGAGGCCGACCGCCCCGACGCCTTGCCGCGCATTGTCGAGGCCGAGGTGCCGGGCCTGCGTATACGCCTGGTCATCGATTCCTGGCTGCTCTGAGCGAGGTTATGGACTCAGGCTTTGTCAGTTGTCTCGCGCCAGCGAAGATCAATCTGTTTCTGCACATTACCGGGCGCCGTGCTGACGGATACCACACGCTGCAAACGGCGTTCCGCATGCTGGATCACGGCGACCAGTTGCATTTCCGTGCGCGGCACGATGGTGAGATCCGACGCCTGACCGATGTGTCCGGGGTGCCGGCCGAGCAGGATCTCATCGTGCGCGCAGCCCGCCTGTTGCAGCTGCGCACGGAGTGCCGCTTGGGGGTAGATATCGGCATCGACAAGCGCTTGCCCATGGGGGGAGGCTTGGGAGGCGGCAGTTCTGATGCGGCGACCACGCTGTTGGCGCTCAATCACCTCTGGCAGCTTGGTGTGCCGCGTGCCCAGCTGCAGGAATGGGCGCTGGAGCTGGGGGCTGATGTGCCGTTTTTTGTCTTCGGTCGCACGGCGCTGGCAGAGGGGGTGGGCGAGGATCTGCAGCCGCTGGATCTGCCTCCGTCCGCGTATATCGTGGTCGAGCCACCGGTTTCAGTACCGACCGTGGAAATTTTTCGCGACAAGCATTTGACGAGAGACTCCAAAGCCACCATAATTACGGGCTTTCCAGCGGCTGAAGTGTTGCGGCGCATTGAGCAGGAGGCGCGCAACGACATGCAGCCGGTGGCATGCAGGTTGTATCCGGCCGTGCAGCGTGCGGTGGATGTTCTTGCAGCCCATGGCGCAGCGCGCATGAGTGGTTCTGGCGCGTGTGTTTTCCTTCCGGTGGAAGGTGCGGGCCGGGCAAGGCAGCTTGCGGAAGAATTGACTGTCACATTGGGTGAGGATTGGCGCGTCTGGAGCGCGCACTCGCTGGATGTGCATCCTTTGTACAACTGGGCCGGTTGATACGAAGGAAGCAGTAAAGAGTTTTGGGGAGTCGCCAAGTTGGCAAGGCACCGGATTTTGATTCCGGCATTCGAAGGTTCGAGTCCTTCTTCCCCAGCCAGATGATCGGGCAGGTCGCTCAAAGCGACCTGCCCGTGTGCTTTTCGGCGCCGCGTCAGCTGCGTTGTGCCGAAAATAGCGGGTTATTTGTTTGTCATTTCTGTCATGGGGTGCGCATGGCTTACGGCAGCTTGATGGTCTTTACCGGCAACGCCAATCCGAAACTGGCGGCTGACGTGGTCAAGCGTCTGGGCATCTCCATCGGATCGGCGACCGTGGGTCGTTTCTCCGATGGTGAGGTCGTCGTCGAGATTCTCGAAAACGTGCGTGGCAAGGATGTCTTCATCCTGCAGCCGACGTGCCAGCCGACCAATGACAATGTGATGGAGCTGATGATCATGGTTGACGCGCTCAAGCGCGCTTCGGCCGGGCGGATCACGGCAGCCATCCCGTATTTTGGTTACGCGCGCCAGGACCGTCGTCCTCGTTCGGCGCGTGTGCCGATTACGGCCAAGGTCGTGGCGAACATGCTGCAGGCTGTGGGTGTGCAGCGCGTGCTGACGGTTGACCTGCACGCTGACCAGATCCAGGGCTTTTTCGACATCCCGGTCGACAACATCTACGCCACGCCGCTGTTGCTGGATGCGCTGCGCAAGAATGAAGTGGCGGACAACCTTCTGGTGGTGTCGCCGGACGTCGGTGGTGTGGTGCGAGCACGTGCTGTCGCCAAGCATCTGGAGACCGATCTGGCCATCATCGACAAGCGCCGCCCCAAGGCCAACGTGTCGGAAGTAATGAACATCATCGGCGACGTGTCGGGCCGTACCTGCGTGATCGTCGATGACATCGTCGATACTGCCGGTACCCTGTGCAAGGCTGCGCAGGCACTGAAGGAACATGGTGCGAGCCGCGTGGTGGCGTATATCACGCACGCCGTGCTGTCGGGTGCTGCGGTCAGTCGCATTGCGGATTCCGATCTTGACCAGCTGGTCGTGACGGACACCATCCCGCTGCGTGACGATGCCAAGGCAACGGGCAAGATCAAGCAGGTGTCGATTGGCGCGCTGATGGCCGACACAATGTTGCGCATCAGCAACGAAGAGTCTGTTTCCTCGCTCTTCATGGATGAGTAATTGTTGTACCCCGGTGCGCCACACTTCGGTAGGCGCACCACCCCCCGAGGGGGTGACGGATTTTCCTTGGGACGGCCCGGCGGATAATCCGTGGGCCCTCTGGCAGGTTTCGGGATCGTGCTTCTGGCGTGATCCTTTTTGAGTGGTGGCGTCTGGTCGCGGGCGTTACCGAATTTTGGAGATTGTTATGAACTTTACTTTTGCAGCTACCAAGCGCGAGGCACAAGGTACGGGTGCGAGCCGCCGCCTCCGTCGCGCTGGCAGCGTCCCCGGCATCATCTACGGTAGTGGCAAGCCTGCTATCAACGTCACTCTGGATCACAACCAGATCTTCCACCTGCTGCGCAACGAGAAGTTCCACTCGTCCGTCGTGACGGCCGACGTGGAAGGCAGCAAGGAAGCCGTGATCCTGCGTTCGACCCAATGGCACCCGTTCCGTCAGCAAGTGCTGCACCTGGACTTCCAGCGCGTGGATGCCAACCAGAAGCTGCACACCAAGGTGCCCCTGCACTTCGTGAACGCCGACATTGCCCCGGGCGTCAAGCTCAGCGGCGGTATCGTGTCGCACGTGGCAACTGAAATCGACGTATCCTGCCTGCCGGCTGATCTGCCCGAGTTCATCGAAGTGGACCTGAAGGATCTGGCGCTGGGTCACTCGGTGCATGTGTCGCAACTCAAGCTGCCCAAGGGCGTTGAAGTCGTGCATCACGGCGAAGGCGATCCGGTCGTGGCCACCATCCTGCAAGTGCGTGGTGGCGGCGAAGCCGAGGCTGCAGCCCCTGCTGCCTGATGACGCAGGTAGCACCCAGGCTGATCGTCGGGCTCGGTAATCCCGGGCCCGAATACTCCGAAACCCGGCACAACGCCGGGTTTTGGTTTTGTGAGCGCCTCGCGGACAAGCTGGGTGCGCGCCTCAATCTCGAATCGAAGTATCACGGCTACGTCGGCAAGGTGGGCAACGTCTGGATCCTGCTACCGCAGACTTTCATGAACCGATCTGGCCAGTCAGTGCTGGCCCTGGCGCACTTTTTCCGCATCCTGCCCAACGAGATCCTCGTCGTGCACGATGAGCTGGATATCCCCCCCGGCCAGTTGCGCCTCAAGTACGGCGGTGGGCTGGGCGGTCACAACGGGCTGAAAGACATTTCGTCCCGACTCTCCACGCAAGACTATTGGCGTTTGCGCGTTGGCATCGGTCATCCCGGTGACAAGTCGCAAGTGGCAAACTTCGTCCTCAATCGCGCCCAGCGCGCCGAGCAGGAACTCATCGACGCATCCATCGATCGCGCGCTTGAGGCCTGGCCAAAGATGGCCGCCGGCGAATGGGAAGCGGCAACCCGGGTCATCAATGCGCGTCCCCCCGCGCCCAAGGAATCCTCAACATGAGTCTCAAGTGCGGCATCGTCGGCCTGCCCAACGTCGGCAAGTCCACCCTCTTCAACGCGCTCACCAAGGCCGGCATTGCGGCCGAGAACTACCCGTTCTGCACCATCGAGCCCAACGTTGGCATCGTCGAAGTGCCTGACCCGCGACTTGCGCAGCTCTCAGAGATCGTCAAACCGCAGAAGATCCAGCCCGCCATCGTCGAGTTCGTCGACATCGCGGGTCTCGTCGCGGGCGCTTCCAAGGGCGAAGGTCTGGGCAACCAGTTCCTCGCCAACATCCGCGAGACGGATGCCATCGTCAACGTCGTGCGCTGCTTTGACGACGAAAACGTCGTGCACGTTTCGGGCCGCGTCGACCCCATCGCCGACATCGAAACCATCGTCACCGAACTCGCGCTGGCTGACATGTCTGCCGTCGAAAAAGCCATTGTGCGCGATGGCAAGAAGGCCAAGTCCGGTGACAAGGATGCTCAGAAGCTGGTCGCTGTGCTGGAAAAGCTGCTGCCGCACCTCAACGAAGGCCAGCCCGCACGCACCATGGGGCTGTCAGACGACGAGAAGCTCCTCATCAAGCCGCTGTGCCTGATGACCATCAAGCCCGCCATGTACGTCGGCAACGTGCTCGAAGACGGCTTCGAGAACAACGCCTACCTCGATCGCTTGCGCGAACACGCGGCAAAAGAAGGCGCGCCCGTCGTGGCCGTCTGCGCCAAGATCGAGCAGGAGCTCGCTGACCTCGACGATGAAGACAAGCTCGCCTTCCTCGCCGACCTCGGCCTTGAAGAACCCGGCCTCAACCGCCTGATCCGCGCCGGCTACGATCTGCTCGGTCTGCAGACCTACTTCACGGCTGGCGTGAAGGAAGTGCGCGCCTGGACCATCCACAAGGGCGACACCGCACCGCAGGCGGCTGGCGTGATCCACACCGACTTCGAACGCGGCTTCATCCGCGCACAGACGATTGCCTTCGAGGACTTCATCCAGTTCAAGGGTGAAACCGGCGCCAAGGAAGCCGGCAAGATGCGCTCCGAAGGCAAGGAGTACGTGGTCAAGGATGGCGACGTGTTGAACTTCCTGTTCAACGTCTGATCCCGAGCGCTTATCAGCAAAACGGCCGCCCTTGAGGCGGCCGTTTTGTTTTGATGTGAGCGAAGGATCAGGCAGCCCTGGTTTGTTTCCACACACTGAACGCAAGCCGCGCCAGCGCCGCTGCGCCCGCAATCAGCGCCACCCAGACAAGTGCTGTGCGCCAGCGTTGCTGCTTCTCGGCGGGGGCGGGCGCGGTGAGGCGCTCTGCACCGCCAAGGGTTTCTGTCGCGCCGATGATGGCGTGCGGCAAGGTGTCGATGTCGTCGGCCTTCTTGCCGGTCTGCAGGGTGTCGAGCGGCAGGCTGGCGTCGGTTGCCGCGCGGCTGCCCCAGGCAAGCAGCCAGGGGCCACTGCCGCGTGCATTGAAGACAAGTTCCAGTGCGCTGCGCTCTGCCTGCACCGCGGGGGCAAGGCTGCCCCAGCCGGGGCCGACGGGGACGAGGCGCAGTTCACGCGCCACCACGGTGGGGCCCTGGATGGCGGCGGACCGGCGCTCACCTTGCGGGCCGGCGAGGCGGTAGGCCACGCTGCTGGCCCAGGGAAGCCATGCTGATTTTTCGTCGGCACGCGTTTCGATGCGCAATGGCAGCACGCTGTTGGGCTCCATGGGCAGGATGCGCAGCGCGCTGAACTGCACGGCGGCGGGCAGCTGATAGAGCGCGCTGCCGTCGCCGTTCTGGCCGCCACGCAGCGGCGACGCAGCGATGCTCACGGGCGGCGCAGGGGTGCGTTCGGTAGCGAGTTGCGCTGTCACTTCGCGCAAGCCCGGGGCTTCGCCCTGATCGAAGCGCAAGCGCCAGTACGGGAAGTCCGCCGCGTACCCGAATGGAATGTCGGCTTGCACAAAGCGCTGAGAGCCGTTCTGCAGATCCATCACCGGTTGATCCTGTGCGACAGGTGTCCAGTATTTGAGGTCGTGACTGCCTTCGACGCTGACGCGCTGTTGCCAGTTGCCGCTGGCTTCCCACTCCAGATGCAGGCTGGTGAGGGAAGGGGGCGGGCCGTCTTTCGTGATGTGCGCGGTGAGCAGGTATTCGGCGGCGGTCGTCTTGCTGCCCGCTTGCGCGACTTGCAGCCTGACACCGGGGGTGACCAATTCGACGCGCGGCGTGTCGCTCTGTGCCGGCTGGCTGACGAGCTTGAAACTTCGCAGGCTGATGCTGCGCGCAGCGCTCTCTCTGCCCGGCGGCTGCACAAGCGCGAAAGGCAGTGCTTCGGCTTGTCCGTTGAAGACGCGCAGGTCGCGCAGATCGGGGTAGGCCGTGCTGGTGTAAAGATCGGGCGGCAGCGTGATGCGATAGAAAGGCGCATTGCCTTCGACGCGCAGCACGCGGCCAGTGGCGAAATCTGCCGGCTGAAGTGCGGTGGCGGCGTGCGTCAGTACAGGCAGCAGGCTGAGAGCGAGCAGTGCAGCGGCGTGGCGTGCGGCGCGGGTCATGCGGAGTCTCCTTGCGGGGGCGCGTCGTCAGTTGTGCGCCTGGGCGGCAGCGGGGCGAAATAGCCGATGGCGAGGATCAGCAGCGCGACGCCGATGAAGGCGATCGCGCGTGCCAGGCCGCCACCGTGGGCGCTATCGACGAGGAAGAGTTTGACGATGACGATGCCGAGCAGGGCGGCACCCGCCATCCACACGGCGCGGCTGTGACGCCTCACGGCAAGCAGCATGGTGGCGAGTGCGGCAAGCGTCCAGATCAGGGCAAAACTGGTCTGCACGAGGCGCGAGTCCCACAGCGCTTGCCACTGCCAGCGCAGGTCACCAATCTCCGCGAGTGTGCGCAACAGCAGGCCATTGGCCCACCAGATGCCGATCGCGTAGAGCACGAGGCGCAGCGCGGGCAAAGAACGACCGAGCAGCTGGCTGCATTGCTGGCGCCACACTTCGAGCATCAGCAGGGCGAACAGTGCGGCTTCTTCCAGCGGGTTGAGCAGTGGAATGTAGGGCGTCTCTGGCATCTGTGCATCGAGCAGGTTGCCGATGAGCAGCAGGAACAGTGCGATGGGCAAGACGGGCAGCAGGCCACCGAGCCAGTAGCTCATTGCATGAGTGCTCAAGGGCCAGATGCCGCGACGGGTGAGTGCGCGCAGCAGCAGGATGGCGATGCCACTGAAGACCAGGAAGCACGCAAAGCGCCACTCGGTCATGCCCCAGGGCAACTGTTCCATTTGCCAACCGAGCTCGACGAAACACAGACCCAGCAGGCCCCAGGTGAGGCCGGCGTGCAGCGCAACGCTCGCGCGCGGGTGGAGCAGGGTGGCGGGCTGTTCGGCGCGACGCAGCAGATACCAGCCCAAGCCCAGCGCCAGGGGCCAGGCGAGCGCCCACCCGTGCACGGCCAGCGCGTGTTCGTCGTGCAGGGTCTGCAGTACGAGGATTAATGCGGACACGGGCCACAGTACCCAGCTCGCATGCCGCAGCAACGGCCACTGGCTGCGTTCGCCCGCGCGCTGCCACAACCATGCGCTGACCGCCGTGCAGGCAAGTGCGGCCATGCGCGCTTCGGGCCCATCGAGCAGGCGGTCTGCGCCATCTGCAATGCCCAGCAACCAGAACGCCACACCGCCGATGAGCAGGGCGGGGGAGAGCAGACGCTCATCGCTGCGTGCTGCTGCGTCGGCGGTGGCACGCCAGAGGTGGCCGCCTGCGATCCAGCACAGCGCGAGTGTGAAGGCGATGAGCAGGAAGCTGGTCGCGTCCAGCAGACCATCGAATGCAATGCCGCCCGAGATGGCAGCCAGCACCAGCAACGCGGTGCCGCTCCAGCTGATGCGGGGTTGCTGCTGCAAGCGGCCGGCCCACAGCACGCCGAGGCCTTCCAGCGCCCAGGCCAGCGCGGTCCAGCGCGCAGAGAGGGCGAGCGGAATCGCCAGCGTCACGAAGCCCGCACCCACGGCCAGCAGGCTCATCGCCATGCGGCGACCCGTCTCGGGCCAGCGGCGCACCAGCCACGCCGCCAGCGGCAGGTAGAGCGCGGCAAAGCCCAGTGCAGAGAAGGCCGGGCCATACTGCCACTGCTTCGTGATCGCGTACTGGATGCCGAAACCTACGAGCGGCGTGCCGAAGACGAGCGTGCCGTCGATGAGGCCTGCGCCACGTGTTTTCGACTCCGGGTGCCGCAAGGCGAAGCGCATCGCCAGCAGTCCGAAAATGACGAGGTTGAGCAGCAGGAAGAACTGGCTGCTTGCGTAGTGCTCGGGCGAGTAGTGATCCGCGCCCCACAGCAGCGCAACGCCGAAGCTGAAGAAGAAACCGACGAGGTTGAGCGGCCGCCATTGCTGCCACAGGCTCACGGCGAGAATGCCCAGTGACAGCAGCGCGTAGTAAGAGAACAGCGCAATGTGACTGCCACCCCCTGTCGACAGCAGCACCGGCGCCAGATAGCCACCCGTACTGGCGAGCACCGCGAGGCTCTGCGCGCGTTGCAAAACGGCCAGCGCCACGCTGGCGGCGCAGATGACGATCAGCAATGCGAGGCTCAGGCCATGCGGCAGCAGGTCATACAGGCGGAAGGCCGCAAAGCTCGTCAGGTACAGCGCGCCGACGGCGCCCCCTTGCAGCACAAGTCCATACAGCGGCGCTTTGTCGCGCAAACGCCAGCCCAGCGACAGCAGGCCGATGGCGAGCCCCGCCGCGCCCGCGAGTCGCAGCTCGATGGGCAGCATGTCGCGTTCGGCAGCGTACTTGAAAAGAAAGGCCAGGCCGAAGAAGAGCAACAGCACACCGAGCTTGGCAATGGGGTTGCCGCGCAGGAACCATGACACCAGGCCGGACAGCGGGTTGGGGGCGGGTGGTTCGGCGGGTGGGCGCGGCGTGGCGACAGTGTCGATGGGCTGTGCTGGCGGCGGCACTTCGTCTGCGGGAGGCGGCTCGTCGATGGACACGGAGGCTTCGAGCGACGCAGGCGGTGCAGCTGTGCTGACCGCTTCGCTGAAGGGGGGCGCCGATTGCTCGATTGGCGCAGGCGCGGAGATCGGTGGCGTACTGACCGCGGGAGGTGGGGCTGAGGGCTCGCCAATGCCTTCCAGCTTCTGGATGCGTTTGAGCAGGAACTGCATGCCCTCTTCGAGCACCGCGAATTCGCGCTCGACGCGGCGGCTGCGCTGCCAGGTGACGATCAGCAGGAGGGGCAGCACCACAAGGTAGCCCACAGCCAGCAATGCGCCGATGACGAACAGGTCTCCCCCCACGCTCACCTCCGCAAATCTTGTTGTGGGGGGATCTTACCCGAGCGCCTATGCCCGAAGGTCTGACATTTTATGTCTTGACATTTTATGTCGGGGTTCCTAATCTGGACTCACGTCGCATCGACGCGACGTGCCAGAGCAGCGCGGCGATAGCCGCTGCACATCAGGAAAGAGGTAATCAGTCGCGCCATGAAAACTTTGCAAGAGCAACTGCGTGGCCTGGAGTTGATGACAAGCGATGCGCTGGGTGGGCTCGGGGTGCATTTGCAACCCATTCCGGGCGAGGTGGAGGTGATCCAGGTGAGCATTGAGCAGCGTGATGCCCTGCCCATCTACGTCACTTGCTCGGACAGTCAGATTCTCTGCATGTGTTACCTGTGGGAGGAATCTGACCTGTTGCCCGAGCGGCGCACCGAGCTGCTGGAGACCTTGCTGGATCTGAACCCGTCTGTCCCGCTGTCGTCGTTCGGGCGGGTTGGTAATCACTACGTATTGCTTGGAGCACTGGCGCGTAACGCACGCGCCGAAGATGTTGCGCATGACGTGGCAACACTGAGCGACAACGCGCTGGATGCGCTGGACGCCATGTCCGAATTCCTGCAATAGGCGGAGGCAAACATGTCTGTACTCAAGAAACTGGTGACCCTGATGCGCGGCAGCGTTCGCGAGATCGGCGAGAGCGTGGTGGATGCCAACGCCACGCGCATCTACGAGCAGGAAATTGTCGACGCCAAGCACAACGTGGCGCAGGCGCGCGGTGATCTGACGGGCGTGATGGCCAAGGAAATGCAGAGCGCACGCGAGATCGAGCGCTTGCGTGGCGAAGTTGCGCGTTATGAGGGCCTCGCACTGGAAGCGCTCAACAAGCAACAGGAAGGCTTGGCAGAGGAAGTTGCCGGCCGCGTGGCCGAGCTTGAAAAAGAGCTTGATGAACAGACCAGATCGCATGCGACCTATGCAGTTCAGGTGGTGCGTCTCAAGGAGTTGATCAAGGGTGCAGAGGCCAAGATCCGCGAGCACGAGCGTCAGATCGTCATGGCCAAGACGACCGAGAGCGTATATCGCGCTACGCGTTCGATTGCCGACAGCATCGATGGCACGGGCTCGAAGCTGGTCAGTGCCAAAGAGTCGCTGGAGCGCATCCGGCAACGTCACGAAGACCTTGCTGACCGCATGACGGCGGCAGAGCAGCTGGAGAATGAAGTGGGCAGCAAGGCGCTGGAAGCCAAGCTGGCTGCGGCGGGTATCGGCGAAGGAGCGGATCGGCGTGCTGCCATCATGGCCAGGATCCGCTCACGTCAGGCGGGCTCAACGGCGGGGGCGGATGTGCCGCCGGCAGCACAAGGCGAGCCGGGTAGCGCATGAGCGTCACGCGCAAGCCGGCACGCTGGCAAAGTTCGGATGAGGCCATCCGTGCTGTGCAGGTAGCGTTCGACGTGGAGGAGGCCGTGCTGTCGGCAATTCGACGTGCGGCCTTCGACAGCAACCTGTCTACCTCGGATCAGATTCGCGAGATTCTGGGGCTGTCGGTGTCCAGTCGCCCGAAGCGACCGCGACTGACGGTGTCGCTGGCCCAGGGAGATTACGAGTTGTTGGGCGAGCGCTATGGTCTGCCACCGGACGACAGGTTGGCGATCAAGGAGCGTGTCACGCGCGAGCTGATTGCATTTGCCGGTAATGCATTCAGGAAAGCTGCAGGACAAAAGGGCTGATCAGCAGAAACGCAATCAGCCGATGGGAGAATCCGGCGAGAACGTCATCCAGGCATCGCGCCTGAGGAAAGACGTGCCGGATTGAAGTAATGCAAATGTTTCGGGGGAGTCATGAGCAGTTTTCTGGAAGTCGCCTTCAGCTATCCCACCGCGATACTGAGTGCATTGCTACTGGTAGTGATTTTCTACTGGCTGCTTGCGCTGATTGGTCTCGTTGACTTCGAGTCCAGCAGCCTGGATATCGATGTCGACACCGACGCACACCTCGATGGCGACGCTGGCGATATCAGCGTGCTGGCCAGCTACGTCGTGGCCATGGGGCTGAACGGAGTGCCGTTTTCCATCGTTGTCAGTCTGCTGATCCTGATCTCATGGACGGTGACGGCACTTTTCTCCGAGTGGATTCTTCCGTGGGTGCCGACCATGCTGTTCAAGGCACTGGTTGGCACGGCCGCCATGATCGCTGCGGTGGGTGTCGCCATTGTCATGACGGCACGCATCGTCAAACCCATGCGCAAGCTCTTCGTCACGCACAGTGCGACAAGCAATGCCTCGATTGTCGGGCAGACCTGCCTGGTGCTGACGCAGACTGTTGACGAGCGTTTTGGTCGCGCCGAGGTCAGCACGAATGGCGCATCCATCAACATTCGCGTGTGGGCCACGACGCCGAACACGCTGGGCAAGGGTGCCGTGGCACGCATCCTTGAGTATGACCCCCAAGCCAGCCGCTACCTGATCGTCGCCGAGTAGCGGCGGACAAATCAGCATCCAGCATCACAAACAAACTTTCATTTCTTCAGAGGAATATCCATGGAGCCGATCTATATCGCCGCTGGCCTGCTTGCCTTCTTCATCCTGGGTGTCTTTGCGATGTTCGCAAAGTTCTATCACAAGGTGGAACAGGGCTACGCCATGATCGTGAACACGCTTCGTGCCGAGCCTGACGTTACCTTCACCGGGCGTATGGTCTATCCCATCATCCACAAGTCCGAGATGATGGATATCGCCATCAAGACCATCGAGATTGATCGCTCCGGCAATGAGGGCCTGATCTGCCAGGACAACATCCGGGCCGACATCAAGGTGAAGTTCTTCGTGCGGGTCAACAAGACCTCCGAAGACGTGCTGAAGGTCGCACAGGGGATCGGCTGCCAGCGTGCGTCGAGTCAGGAGACGCTGGAAGAACTCTTTTCGTCCAAGTTCTCCGAGGCGCTCAAGACGGTTGGCAAAGCGATGGACTTTGTCGAGCTGTACCAGGCGCGCGACAAGTTCCGCGACGAGATCATCCGCCAGATTGGCGATGACCTGTCGGGCTACGTGCTGGAAGACGCCGCAATTGATTACCTCGAGCAAACACCGCTGTCCAAGCTTGATCCGCACAACATTCTTGACGCACAGGGCATCAAGAAGATCACCGAGCTGACTGCAACCGAGAGCGTGCGGACTAACGAACTGCGCCGTAACGAAGAGATGCAGATCAAGAAGAAGGACGTAGAAACCCGTGAAGCCATGCTTGAGCTGGAGCGCCAGCAAGCCGACGCCGAAGCAAAGCAGGCGCGTGAGATTGCCAACGTACGTGCGCGCGAAAAAGCCGAGGCAGACAAGGTAGCTGCAGAAGAACACACCAAGGCCGAACTGGCGCGCCTGCAGTCCGAGCAGTTGTTGTCGGTGCAGCAGGAGAACGTACTGAGAGAAAAGGAAGTCGCCGAGAACAACCGCAAGCGTGCCGTCGCCATCGAGGAAGAAAAGGTCACACGCGCCCGTGAGCTGGAAATCGTCGATCGCCAGAAAGAAGTGACACTGCAGGAAATCGAGAAGGACAAGGCCGTCGAGATCCAGAAAAAGGCGATTGCCGACGTGGTGCGCGAGCGCATCGTGGTCGAGCGCACCGTGGCCGAGCAGGAAGAGGCGATCAAGGAGCTGCGTGTTGTCGCTGAGGCCGACCGTAACAAGAAGGCCGTTGTGATTACCGCCGAGGGCAAGGCGGAAGAAAAGCTCGTGCTGGAGGTCAAGGAGGCGGAGGCCGAAGAGCGCCGTGCGCGCTACAAGGCAACCGAGGAGATCACGCTGGCCGACGCCAAGTTGAAAGTCGCCGAGAAAGAAGCTGAATCGAAGAAGCGCGAGGCCGAGGGCGTCGAAGCCATGACGGCTGCACCGGGCCTCGCGACCGCCAAGGTCATGCTGGTCACGGCAGATGCCAAGGAGAAGCAAGGGATGGTCGACGCCAAGGTGAAGATCGCCGAAGCAGAAGCGGTCAGCAAGTACGGCCTTGCAGAAGCCGATGCCTTGCGTGCGCGCATGGACGCCGAAGCAGAGGGCAAGGAAAAACTGGGTCTGGCCGAAGTGCATGTCCGCAGTGCAGATGCCGACGCCACGGTCAAGTCCGGTCAGGCAGACGCACAGGTAATTGAGGCGCGCTTCCAGGCTGAGGCCAAGGGCCTGCGTGAGAAGTTCGATGCAATGAAGGCCATGAGCCAGGATACGCGCGAACACGAGGAGTTCCGCATGCAGCTTGAGCGTGCCCACACCGAGACCATGGCCGGTATCGAAGCGCAGACGGGCATCGCCAAGGAACAGGCCGAAGTGCTGGGCGCTGCGCTGTCTCACGCCAAGATCGACATCGTGGGCGGACAGGGCGACTACTTCGACAGCTTTGTGCGTGCGCTTTCTATCGGCAAGGGTATCGACGGAGCAATTGCGAAAAGCGACACGCTCAAGATTGGCCTCAAGGATCACCTGACTGGCGAGCGAGACATGGTGGGAGACGTGCGTGACCTGATCGGCGCACTGGGAAGTTCGGCGGGGGAGTTGCAGAACCTCAGCGTTGCAGCTCTGCTGACCAAAGTGGCACGGGACGGCAATGAAAGCCAGAAGGCTGCACTGCAGACCCTGATTGATGGTTTCCGCAAGTAAGCAGGAGAGCAGGACGTGACCGAGAGCCGTGATTACCTTGAGATCGCATTTCGCTCCATCGAGTGTTTCAGCAACGACGGAAAGTTACGCATCGACGAATTGCAGAAGCTGGTCGATGTGGCGCTGCGCGATGGCGGGGTGGATGCCAACGAAAAGCGCGTGCTGCGTAACATCATGCGTCGCCTCAAGACCGATGAGCTGACACCGGAGATGCTTGCCCGGATCGAGGCCGTTCGCGCAGCGACGGGCATCTGATGGGTACCCGTACTTTCTGTAACTGTCAGGCCCAGGCCGAGCTTAGCCGCGCAGAACTGGCGCCGGGTTTGCCGGTCCAGCAATGCGAGGCCTGCGGTGGCGTGTTGCTGGGCATGCCCGACTATCGTCTGTGGCGAGAGCGTGCGGTCTCCACGGACGTGGCTGGACAGGACGCCTTCGAAGTCAGCGATAGCGCAGCGGCGCGAGCCTGCCCAGGCTGCACGCGTCTGATGCAGCGATATCGCGTTGGTGTGACGCCGGACTTCCGTGTCGATCATTGCCCTTCCTGCCAACTCGTCTGGCTGGACAAGGGCGAGTGGCAAGGGCTGGCGCAAGCTGGTTTGGCGACGCGGCTGAGCGAGGTTGTCAGCGTCGCCTGGCAGCGGCGCGTGCAGAGCGATGAGTTGCGTGCGCGGCGTGAAGCCGGTTTGCGCAGCAAGCATGGCGATGCATGCATTGACGAGCTCAAACGCGTACGCGAATGGCTGGACGCCCAGCCAAAACGTGAAGAACTGATCGCGCTGTTGCGCGCGGGCTGGTAATCGCCTTCATCTGATGAAGGCGCCGGATACTCATGATGGCGACGATGGACGAC
The DNA here is from genome assembly GCF_039544165.1 of Viridibacterium curvum. NCBI lineage: Bacteria > Pseudomonadati > Pseudomonadota > Betaproteobacteria > Rhodocyclales > Rhodocyclaceae > Viridibacterium > Viridibacterium curvum. The sequence continues at coordinate 71,902 of NZ_BAABLD010000015.1, read as the reverse complement.
ACTTCACAAACGCAGATTGCCGCTAGCCAGACCGAGGCCATGGTGGCCGACAGTGGCAGCTACGAGCTGCTCAGGAAACGACTGGCGGATCAGGGCGATGCCCTGCTGGCACAGGCCAATGCACTCAACGATGCCCGTGTGGCGGCATTCGGCAAGTCCGATCAGGCGTTGATATTGCGTACCCGCGCACGCACAGAGAACAACTGTGTGGCACGTGACATCGTGCGTATCGGAGATCAGTTGCTGTTCGGTTACAACGTCACACTGGGGCTGCGACGGGAAACCACGGTCAGTGACGTGTTTGCGCTCTATCGACTGGGAGCAGGTGATGGTGTCGATGAGCTGGAGAGCGTGTCGTTTGCCGGCAGTTTTCTGGAAGACACGCGCTTCGTGTCGGACTTTCGCGAGCTGTATGCCTATTACAAGCAGGCTCAGCTGATCCAGCTGCGTGTCACGCAGGAGAAGTTGCTCGCAGCATTCCGTATCGGCGCGCAGGTCAGCGATGTGCGCGTCTTCCGCTGGAGCATCGCTCCGGACGGGCTGGTCAGCTATGTCGACAATCGTGGCGAGCGCGACATGGCGCTACCGCCCACACATGATTTCGAGTGGACGCTCACGAAGCGTGAAGATCACGTTGGCGGCAAGCACCCGCACGTGAACATTCTTGACACGGTGTTCGTCGAGACGGTCAACGGCGACCTGACGGTCAAGATCGAGAACAACAGTGAAACCGGTCTGGGTATCTACTCCGAGCCGGTCGAGGATCGCAACCAGTCGCTGGCCGACGCCGAGATTGCTTACGCAAGGCTTGGGTCACTGATCTTGCTGCGCGTCAGGCCCTACCGCGAGCAGGTCGAACGCTTTCTCGTCTACAACGTGCGCACCCAGAAGGTGCTGCGCATTGATGCCATCGGCAAGGCATGTGTGCAGCTGCCCGAGGATCACGGCATCATTTTCCCCGGTGGTTACTACCTGCAGTCGGGCGAATCAAAGCGCTTTGACATGCCGGGCGACGTGGTTGACAGTCTGCGCTTCAAGCGCGTCATCCGGTCTCCGAATGGCGAAGACGTCCTGTACGTCTTCTACGCCCCGGGGCCAGGGCACTACGGCCTGTTTACCTACAACCTCATCAACAAGACGCTTGCTACGCCCATCGTGGCGAATGGTTATGCGCGTTTCCCGGATGGTCGTGTGCTGGTTTTCATGGCCGAGAGTGGAGAGCCTGCGCGCATGCATCCCATGCAACTCTGGCAGACCCCTTTTGCTACCGAGGAGCATGCCGCAGCCGCGCCGAGGGCGCAGGGCTTTTTCGGTCGCGTGGGGAATGCAGAGCTGGTGCGTGGCATATCGGAGTTGATGGCGATTGCCCGTGCCTTGCGCGAGCAGACGCCGACACGCACGGCTTACGAAGACCTGATCCGGCAATGCGTGCGGGTGCAGGACGCCTATTTCTGGCTGGATGCCGAAGAGGCGGGCGGTTTGCTTGCGGGCCTCAAACGCATTGCAGACGGGGCACGTCAGACGCTCGATGAGTTCGAAAAGGTCGACAGCATCCGCCGCGATACTGTGCGCGCACTCACACAGGCACAGGGCGAGCAGCGCGTGCTGATGACCGATGTGGCCAGCATGCTGTGGCAGAAGCCGGATGACTTTGTGCGTGCCCTGGGCCGTTTGCGCGAACAGCGCGGCAAACTGCTTGGCCTGCGTGAATTGCGATATGTCGATCTGAATGTCATTGACGGATTGGACGTGGAGCTGGCGACTGAACAGGGGCGCGTTGGCGAGCGCGCTGTTCAGTTTCTCGCCGGAGACTCGGCCTTCAACGGCTACCGCGACACACTGGCGAAGCTCGCCAGTCAGTTGCCTTCAGCTGCCACCACGAGCGACATCGATCGTGCCCTGACAACACTGGATGACACTGCAGCAGCCCTCGACCTGCTGACCGAGCAGCTAGGTAGCCTGCCCGGTGGTGATGCCGTGGTGCGCACACGCATTCTTGACCAGATCGGGTCAGTCTATGCCGATGCCAACCGCTTGCGTGCCGAGGCGCGCAGGGCGCGCAAGGGGCTTGGTGCCAGCGAGTCTGCGGCAGAGTTCGGCGCACAGTTCAAGCTCTTCGGACAAGCCGTCGAGAATGCGCTGGATTTCTCTGACTCGCCAGAAAAGTGCGACGACGCGCTGACCCGTTTGCTCGCGCAGCTGGAAGAGCTCGAGGGGCGCTTCATCGAGCAGGATGGTTTCGTCGCCGATATTGCAGCCAAACGCGAGGCGGTCTACGAAGCCATGACCGCGCGCAAGCAGAGTTTGCTTGAAGCGCGGCAACGTCGCAGTCAGGCGCTGGTCGATGCAGCCGAACGCATACTGGAAGGTGTGCAGCGTCGCGTCGCGCAGCTGGCGGACATGCCGTCTGTGCAGAGCTATTTCGCCGGCGATCCGTTGCTGGGCAAGTTGCGCAAGCTGATCGAGGATCTGCGTGGCATTGATGCTTCAGTCGCGGCAGATGAACTGGATACGCGACTCAAGACCGCGCGTGATCAGGCTTTGCGCGCAGTGCGCGATCGCTCCGATCTGGTCAGTGATGGCGGTAATACGCTGCGGCTGGGCAAGCATGCCTTCACGGTCAGCCGTCAGGCGCTGGACGTCACCCTCGCGCCGCGCGAAGGGGCGCTTTTCTATCACCTTACCGGTACCGACTATTTTTCCCCGGTGCAGGACGAACGCCTCACGGCGCTCAAGCCTTACTGGAACCTGAGTCTGGTTTCCGAAACCGACATGCTTTACCGCGCGGAGTATCTGGCGGGGTGCCTGCTTGCTTCGGTGCTGGAAGGTAATGGTCCTTTGGCCTGGGATGAGTTGTTGCTGCTTTGTACGGAAGGTGATGCGACATCCCGTCTGGCCGAGCTGGTGCGGAGTTTCGCCGCAGCACGTTACCAGGAAGGCTATCAGAAGGGCGTGCACGATAGCGACGCGCTGCGCATCCTGCAGCAGCTTGTCGGCATGCAGGCCGAGGCGGGTCTGCTGGCCTTTGGCGCGACAGAGCGCGCCTGGGCGCAGCTCTTCTGGTACCACGGCTGCCTCGACGCGGACCGTGACACTTATCTGCGTGGCGCACGTGCCGCTGAGCAGATGCGCAGTCTGTTCGGTGCGCGTCACAGCTTCGAGCGTCTGGTTGCCAGCATTGCAACGACGATGGCGGCGTTTGTACAGCACTTCGGCTTGCAAGGCGGACTTGAGGTTGCAGCAGAGGAAGCCTTGCGTACGCGCGCAGCGGAGTACCTCGTCACGCAACTGGCCAGTGAGCGCGGCGCCGAGGGTTGGGTGATCTCGGGCGCCGGTGAAGACCTGGCGGCGGAGTTGTCGCGTCAGCTCGATCGCGCTGGCAAGCTGGCTGCCTGGCAACACGATCTTGCCAATGCACAACCAGCAGAGCGATGGGCATTGGCCTGCGAGTGGCTGCGCGCTTTTGACGCCGCACAGCCGAAATCAGCAGCTGCCTGGATTGCTGATGCCGCGCTGAAGCTGGCGCTGCCAGCGCAGCGTGTGCGGGTGAACGCCAGCCTGGACCGCAGCGTTAGCGCTCTGCTGGGTGAACACCCGCGTATTGTTGATGGCACGTTGGCACTGAATCTCAATGATTTCTGGCAGCGCCATGTCGCACACGAGCGCGGTATCGTGCCCGCATTCAACCAGCTGCAGGCCCTGCGCCAGGATCTGATTGCGGCCGAGAAGTCGCGTCTGCGCCTGGCGCAGTTCCAGGCCAGGCCACTGGCGACCTTTGTGCGCAATCGGCTCATCGACGAGGTGTACCTGCCGATTGTCGGTGACAACCTTGCCAAGCAGCTGGGCACGGCGGGCGAGGGCAGCCGAACGGACCGCATGGGCATGTTGCTGCTTATATCGCCGCCGGGTTATGGCAAGACGACATTGATGGAATACGTCGCCGACCGTCTGGGTCTGGTGTTCGTGCGCATCAACTGCCCGGTACTGGGGCACGACGTGACCGGCCTTGACCCGGCCAGCGCGGCACATGCAGCGGCGCGGCAGGAGCTCGAGAAGCTCAACCTTGGTCTGGCCATGGGCAGCAATGTGATGCTGTATCTGGATGACATTCAGCACACCAGTCCTGAGTTCCTGCAGAAGTTCATCGCCCTCGCTGACGGTACGCGCCGCATCGAAGGTGTGTGGAATGGTGAGCCACGTACCTACGACATGCGCGGCAAGCGTTTTGCTGTGGTGATGGCTGGTAATCCCTACACGGAGTCGGGTGATGTGTTCCGCATTCCGGACATGCTTGCCAACCGCGCCGATATCTACAACCTGGGTGACATGCTGTCCGGCCGCGAGGCGGTGTTCGCGCTGTCCTACATCGAGAATGCGATCACGGCGAACCCGGTGCTGCAGCCCATGGCTTCTCGGGATCCCAAAGACATCCATCGTCTCGTTCGACTGGCTGAGGGCGAGGAAATCCCGAGCAGCGAGTTCTCGCATGCCTACAGCGCGCAGGAGCTGGAAGAGCTGACGGGTCTGATGAAACGTCTGTTTCGCGCGCGTGACGTGTTGCTGAAAGTGAATGCCAGCTACATCGCCTCGGCGGCGCAGCAGGAGGAATACCGTACGGAGCCGCCATTCAAACTCCAGGGCAGTTACCGCAACATGAGCAAGCTGGCGGTTCGCATCACTGCGCTGATGCACGACGAAGAGCTCGATGCCCTGTTGCGCGACCACTATCGCGGCGAGGCGCAGACGCTGACCACGGGTGCCGAGGAGAACCTCCTCAAGCTCGCTCATCTGCTGGGTTCGCCGGATGAGGCCGAGCGTGCGCGCTGGCAGGCAATCTGCGACGAGTTCTCACGGCTCAAGAAGCTCGGCGGCAGCGATGATGGCAGTGAGCGCATCGCCAACACGGTGCTGGATCTGGCGCGAGCAGTCGATGGTTTGAGGCGCGACACGCGGCTGGACGAGAGTTTGCGTCAGGGGCTGGCCACTCTGGCTGAGACGCTCAACGGAGTGAAGCCGGAAATCCGTATCAGCAACAGTGCGCCCGATGTGGCGGGTATCGAGGCAGCGATCAAGGGCATGACCGAGGCCTATGACCGCGTGTTGTTGCCGCTTGTGACAGCCACGTACCACAAGATGAAGCTGGACCACACTCTGTGGGATGAGATGAAGCGCATGTCCGGTTACGTCGAGAAGCTTGAGAAGTCGCTGGAGTCTGGTGTTGCGCGCAACGTGGCACGCAGCAAACCGTCGGCGGAAGGCAAATGAGGCGCAAGGCATGAGGCAGGCGGCACAATCTCCCGAGCTGGCCCTGCTCGAAGCGAGCATCGCAGACGACAGACTCAGTGACGAAGAGCGTCGCTCCCTGACGGCGCTGCTGAGCGAGGCACTGCCGCTGGAAGAGTGCCTGCGCCGGGCGCGCAATCGCGCCTTCGATATCGTGCAGGCACGTCTTGGTGCCGGGGACGACGCGAGTACCTTGCTGCGCTGGCTGGAGGGTGTGATGCGCGCAATCGATGCTGCGCGAGAGCCTGCGGCCGCAGTGCGCAGCGAAGCGTTCTTCAGTCCCGGGGAGGCTTGCCTGCAGACCATCCTCAGCCAGCTTCGTCTGGCCAGGCAGAGTATTGATGTCTGTGTCTTCACCATTTCGGACGACCGCATCTCCGATGCCCTGCTGGCAGCTTATCAACGGGGCGTGTCGTTGCGGATCATTACGGATGACGACAAGGCATCAGATGAGGGCAGCGATGTCGCGCGGCTCAGGGAGTCGGGCATCGCGGTGCGGGTGGATCGTACGCCCGCCCACATGCACCACAAGTTCGCCATCATCGATCAACGGGTTCTGCTCAACGGCAGTTACAACTGGACACGCAGCGCGGCGCGCCTCAATGAGGAGAATCTTGTGCTGAGCACGGATGCCCGGCTGCTGTCGGCGTTCAGCCAGCAGTTCTCAAACCTGTGGCGTGATCTGGCATAGCGGTTCCTCGCCTGGCATGCGCAGCTTGCGCCACAAGGTCGTGCGGCTGATGCCCAGCTGCTTCGCGGCCGCCTGCAGGTTGCCGCCGCAGGCCTGCAGCACGGCGTTGAGGTGGGCGCGTTCGTTGCGTGCGCGGGTGCTGGCGAGGTCGTGACTGGGGAGTGGTTCCTCAGAGCGCGCGAACAGTTCGGGCAGCAGCAGTCGCAGCACTTCGTCGCTGGCCTCGTCGGACAGGTCGCTTGCGACGGCTTGCAGGCGTTCGACCATGTTCTCCAGTTCGCGCACGTTGCCGGGCCAGGCGTAGGTCGCGCAGGCGGTCAGAAACTGTTGTCGCAGCGCGGTGGGCAGGGGCGTGCCCGTGCGGCGTTGTGCGAGGTGGGTGATGAGCTGCGGCAGGTCTTCGCGGCGGCTGCGCAAGGGTGGCACCTGCAGGGCGAGGCCGTTGATGCGGTAGAAGAGGTCCTGCCTGAAGTGCCCGGCGCGGATCTGCTCGGGCAGTTTGCGGTGTGTGGCGGCGATGATGCGCACATCGATGGGGATGGGTTCGCGGCCGCCGACGCGCAGCACTTCACGCTCTTGCAGCACGCGCAGCAGGCGCACCTGCAGGGCGGCGGACATGTCGCCGATCTCGTCGAGGAAGACCGTGCCGCGATGTGCTGTCTCGAAGAGGCCGGCCTTGCCACCACGCAGGGCACCGGTGAAGGCACCTTCTTCGTAGCCGAAGAGTTCGGATTCGAGCAGGGTCTCGGGCATGGCTGCGCAGTTGATGGCGACAAAGGCCTCTTTGCTGCGCGGACTGAGCTGGTGGATGCCTTGTGCAATGAGCTCCTTGCCGGTGCCGGACTCGCCTTCGATCAGCACTGACAGGTCGAGTGTGGCGAAGCGCGCGGCGAGAGCGCGCAGCGACTGCATGGGGTGTGAGTTGCCGACCAGGTCGGCAAGGCTGTGCCGCGCGCGTGCGGCCTGGTTGCGTGCATGGCGTTGCAGGTCGCGCCCGGCGCGCTCGACACTGCTAGCTGCCTGCACGGTCAGTACGGCGCCCGTACGCACACCGCCTTCGTCGAGCGGGATGAGGTTGCCGATCATGCGCTGTGTGCCGAGCGTGAACACGCGGCGCCGGGCGGCAGGGGCGCCGGGCTTGAGCACGCTGGCGATGTCGAGATCGGGCAGCAGCGGCGCGACGGGGCGTTGCAGCAGCTCGCTTTCAGGCAGGGCCAGCAGTTCGCTCATGGCGCGGTTGGCGAGCCAGATGCGTTGCGTGCTGTCGAAAGCGAGCACGCCGTCGTGCAACTGGCTGATGATGTCGGCAAGCTGCTGGCGGCGCGCCTGCTCGACGGCACGCACGCGTGCGGCAGCCAGTGCTTCGTCGAGCGCGCGCCGCGCCGCCTCGGGTGTGTAGAGAAAGACGCAGGGCAGGCCCAGCGCCTCGGCCGCTTCGCTGACGAGGCTGGGGCCGATGAACACGTCGACGCCCTCGGCCTGCATGCGCTGCACGAGGCTGCGCGCATGGCCTGCGTCGTCGTAGCGCGCGAGTTGCAGGTCGACGCGCAGCCATTGACTCAGTTCGCCGAGTTCGCTGCTGACGGTTTCGAAGGTGATGAGGCCGATCCTGGGTGGCGAGCATTTCGACAGGCGCGCGGCCTGCACAAGGGCGGCCATGATGTCGAAGCCGCTGACCTGCACGAGGGCTACCGGGTAGTCGAGCTGACGGCGCAACAGTGCGCCGTTGGCGCCGGCGCTGATGAATCCATCGACCGCGCCGCGTTCGATGAGCGCTTGCGCTTGCGCGAGGGCGTCGCTGAAGCGGCGGTTCTCGATGACGAGTTCGACCTGGTCGTCGAGTGCTTGTGCCGCTTCGGCGACGAGCTGGGCCAGGCGCGGGAAGGCGAGGACGCAGAGGCGGGGTCGGTTGGAGGCCATGTTTCATATTAGAAACAGTTGTTGCTTACGTGAAACTTAAATCGCTGGCATGCGCTGACACAGCCGACCGCTGACGCAACGCGCGGCAGCGCACAAACCCTTGCATGGCGCGGCCTTGCGCAGGGCTGTGCGCGTTGCCTACGGACATTCCCGCATGCGGCGGGCGTGTGGCATGGCGGTTGCGCTTGCAAAGCAACCCTCACAAGGAAGCGCCATGAGCCAGACACGCCTCACCCCCGGACAGCAATTCCGCGCCGCGCTCGCCGTGGAGCGCCCCTTGCAGATTCCTGGCGCGATCAACGCCAATCACGCCTTGCTCGCACAGCACGCCGGTTATCGCGCGCTCTATCTTTCGGGTGGCGGTGTCGCGGCGGGGTCGCTGGGGCTACCCGATCTGGGTATCAGTGGTCTGGAGGATGTGCTCATTGATGTGCGCCGCATCACCGATGTGTGTGACCTGCCGTTGCTGGTGGATGTGGATACCGGCTTCGGCGCCTCGGCTTTCAACGTGGCACGCACGACGAAGAGCCTCATCAAGGCCGGCGCCGCCGCGATGCACATCGAAGATCAGGTGGGTGCGAAGCGTTGTGGCCATCGCCCGAACAAGGAGATCGTCAGCAAGCAGGAGATGGTCGACCGCATCAAGGCAGCCGTCGATGCGCGAACCGACGACAGCTTTTTCATCATGGCGCGCACCGATGCGCTGGCTGTCGAAGGCATGGAGGCCGCGATCGAGCGCGCCGTCGCCTGTGTCGAAGCCGGCGCCGACGGCATCTTTCCGGAGGCCATGATCGAGCTGCCGCAGTACGCGCGCTTTGTCGATGCCGTGCGCGTGCCGGTGCTCGCCAACATTACCGAGTTCGGTGCCACGCCGTTGTTCACACGCGACGAGCTGGCATCTGCAGGTGTGGCCATCGCGCTCTACCCGTTGTCGGCCTTCCGCGCCATGAACAAGGCAGCACAGACCGTTTACGACGTGTTGCGTCGCGAAGGCACGCAGCAGCCGGTCGTGCCGTTGATGCAGACGCGCAAGGAGCTCTACGACGCGATTGGCTATTGGGACTACGAGGCGAAGCTTGATGCGCTCTTTGCCAAGGGAAAGTCCTGATGCGGATTGTCAGCGTCACGTCATGAATCGCGAACCATGATGAAGATGGCATCGCGCAGCCCCAGCCTCAGCCCCGACACCTGTACTTCAACCAGCACGCAGCACCCCGCAAACCCAGGAGACTTTCGATGAACGCCAACCCTCTTGCAGAAGCCGCCACATCGAGCGCGCCCAAGGTGAAGAAGTCCGTCGCGCTGTCCGGCGTGGTGGCCGGCAATACGGCCTTGTGCACGGTCGGCCGAACGGGCAATGATCTGCACTATCGTGGCTACGACATTCTCGATGTGGCGGAGGCGACCGAGTTCGAAGAGCTCGCCTTCCTGCTCATCCACGGCAAGCTGCCGACCACGGCAGAGCTCGCGGCCTACAAGAACAAGCTCATGATGCTGCGTGGCCTGCCTTCGTCAGTGCGCACGGTGCTCGAACAGCTGCCGGCCTCCACCCACCCGATGGATGTGATGCGCACAGGCGTGTCGACGCTGGGATGCCTGTTGCCTGAGAAAGACGATCACCATGCCTCGGGCGCGCGCGACATCGCCGATCGCCTGCTCGCCAGCCTCGGTTCGATGCTGCTCTACTGGTATCACTTCAGTCACTCCGGCCGTCGCGTTGAGACAGAGAACGACGAAGACACCATTGCCGGTCACTTCCTGCACCTTCTGCATGGGCGCACGCCCAGCGGCTTGTGGAAGCGCTCGATGCACACCTCGCTGAACCTCTATGCCGAGCATGAGTTCAACGCCTCGACTTTCACCGCACGCGTGATTGCGGGCACGGGCTCCGATCTGTATTCCTGCGTGGCCGGCGCTATCGGCGCGCTGCGTGGCCCGAAGCACGGCGGTGCCAACGAGGTGGCTTTCGAGATCCAGAAGCGCTTCGATACGCCCGACGAGGCCGAGGCCGAGATCCGTCGCCGCATCGAGAACAAGGAAGTGGTGATCGGCTTCGGTCATCCGGTCTATACCGTGTCCGATCCGCGCAACAAGGTCATCAAGGAAGTTGCGCGCCGTCTGTCCATTGCCTCGCATGACATGAAGATGTTCAACATTGCCGAGCGTATCGAGTCGACGATGTGGGACGCCAAGAAGATGTTCCCCAACCTCGACTGGTTCAGCGCGGTGAGCTACCACATGATGGGCGTGCCTACCGCCATGTTCACGCCGCTCTTCGTGATCGCGCGCACCACGGGTTGGGCCGCGCACGTGATCGAGCAGCGCCTCGACAACAAGATCATCCGTCCCGGCGCGAACTACATCGGGCCTGAAAACCTCAAGTTCGTGCCCATCGAAGAGCGGCGTTGATCGCAGGGTGCGCACTGCGCACTGTTGTCACGAATTGTCCATCTCCATGGTGCGCGGTGCGCACCCTACGCAGGAAAAAACCATGTCCGCACACATCTCGAACATCCGCCCCGAACCCGATCAGGTGCTCGTCGACATCGTCGATTACGTGATGAACTATCAGGTCCAGAGTTCGCTCGCCTACGAGACGGCACGTAACTGTCTCATCGACACGCTGGGGTGCGGTCTCGAAGCGCTGGAGTATCCGGCCTGTACCAAGCTGCTCGGGCCCGTGGTGCCGGGGACGGTGGTGCCGAACGGCGCGAAGGTGCCGGGTACGCAGTTCCAGCTCGACCCGATCCAGGCCGCGTTCAACATCGGCACCATGATCCGCTGGCTCGATTTCAACGACACCTGGCTCGCAGCAGAGTGGGGGCATCCGTCCGACAACCTCGGTGGCATTCTCGCCACGGCCGACTGGCTCAGCCGCAATGCCATCGCTGCGGGCAAGAAGCCGCTGACCATGCGCGACGTGCTGACCGGTATGATCAAGGCGCATGAGATCCAGGGCTGCATTGCGCTGGAAAACAGCTTCAACAAGGTGGGGCTTGACCACGTGGTGCTGGTCAAGGTTGCTTCCACTGCGGTGGTTGCACAGATGCTGGGGCTGACGCGCGACGAAATCATCAACGCCGTTTCGCTCGCCTGGGTCGATGGACAAAGCTTGCGCACCTATCGCCATGCGCCGAACACCGGTTCGCGCAAGAGCTGGGCGGCGGGCGATGCCACCAGCCGCGCCGTGCGCCTGGCGCTCATCGCGAAGACCGGCGAGATGGGCTACCCCTCGGTGCTGAGTGCGAAGACCTGGGGCTTCTACGACGTATTGTTCCGCGGCCAGCCGTTCAAGTTCCAGCGCCCGTATGGCAGCTACGTGATGGAGAACGTGCTGTTCAAGATCAGCTTCCCGGCCGAGTTCCACAGCCAGACAGCGGTGGAGGCGGCGATGACGATTCACGGTGCGCTCAGGCAGCGTGGCAAGACGGCTGCGGACATCCGCCGCATCACGATCCGCACGCACGAGGCCTGCATCCGCATCATCGACAAGAAGGGCCCGCTCAACAACCCGGCCGACCGCGATCACTGCGTGCAGTACATGGTGGCTGTGCCCATCCTGTTCGGTCGCCTCACGGCGGGTGACTACGAGGACAGCATTGCGCACGACCCGCGCATCGATGAGTTGCGCGAGAAGATGGTCTGCGTCGAAGACCCGCAATTCACGAAGGATTACCACGACCCCGAGAAGCGCAGCATCGCCAATGCGCTGACGGTGGAGTTCAACGATGGCAGCAAGCTCGACGAGATCGACGTCGAGTATCCCATCGGCCACAAGCGTCGTCGCAAGGATGGCATTCCGTTGCTGGAGGCCAAGTTCCGCACCAACCTCGCACGCCAGTTTCCGAAGAAGCAACAGGACGCGATTCTGGCGGTGTCGCTGGATCAGGCAAAGCTGGAGGCGATGGCGGTGAATGAGTATGTGGATCTGTATGTGATTTGATTTCGGCCCGCTCGTTGCCGTTCCCTCTCCCCGGGGAGAGGGTGCCCCGTCAGGGGCGGGAGAGGTGGGATGCACAGCTAGCCCCTCTCCCGCCGCACAGCGGCACCCTCCCCCGAGGGGGAGGGAACAGCAGCGGTCGGAGACCCAAGAAAAAGGGATGCCCCTGGCAAGGCCCACAGAAGGAGACAAGCATGAAAGCCATCCATAGCTTGAGTGAATTCCACCAGTGGTCGATCAACGACCGCGAAGGTTTCTGGGGCGAGCAGGCCAGCCTGATCTACTGGAACAAGCCCTTCACCAAGGTGCTCGACTACAGCAGGCCACCCTTCGCGCGCTGGTTCGTCGGCGGTGAAACCAACCTCTGCTACAACTGCATCGACCGACATCTCGCCACGCAGGCAGACAAGCCCGCGTTGATCCATGTGTCGACCGAGACGAACTCCGAACGCATCCTGAGCTTCCGCGAGTTGCACAAGGAGGTGATGCGCATGGCAGCGATTATGCAGCAGCTTGGCGTGTCGCGCGGTGACCGGGTGTTGCTCTACATGCCGATGATTCCCGAAGCGGCGATTGCCATGTATGCCTGCGCGCGCATCGGTGCGATCCACTCGGTAGTGTTCGGTGGCTTCGCTGCGCTGAGCCTTGCCAGCCGCATTGAAGACGCGGCACCCAAGCTGATCATTTCCGCCGATGCTGGCTCACGCGGTGGCAAGGTCGTGCCCTACAAGCCGGCGCTGGACGAAGCCATCGAGCGCAGCGAACACAAGCCCGCGCATGTGTTGATGGTCGACCGCAAGCTCACTCCGTTCGCGCGCGTCGAGGGGCGTGATGTCGATTACGCCGCACTGCGTCTGCAGCACATCAACGCCGAAGTGCCGGTCACCTGGCTGGAATCCAATGAAGTGAGCTATACGCTCTACACCTCGGGCACCACGGGCAAGCCGAAAGGCGTGCAGCGCGATGTGGGTGGTTATGCCGTGGCGCTCGCCGCGTCGATGAAATACATCTACTGCGGCAAGCCGGGCGAGACCTATTTCTCCAGCAGCGACATCGGCTGGGTGGTGGGGCACAGCTACATCATCTATGGCCCCTTGCTCGCTGGCATGGCGACCTTGATGTACGAAGGCCTGCCGATCTGCCCTGATGCGGGCATCCTCTGGCAGCTTGTCGAGCGCTTCAAGGTGACCGTGATGTTCTCGGCGCCGACGGCGATCCGTGTGCTCAAGAAGCAGGATCCGGCCTGGCTCACGAAGTACGACACGTCCAGCCTGCGCGCCCTGTTCCTCGCCGGCGAGCCGCTCGACGAGCCGACAGCCAGGTGGATCAGCGAAGGACTTGGCCGACCCATCATCGACAACTACTGGCAGACCGAAACCGGCTGGCCCATCCTCACCGTTGCGCACGGCATCGAGAAAACGCCCCGCAAGTTCGGCAGCCCCGGCATGCCCATGTACGGCTATGACGTACGCCTGCTCGATATCGAGACGGGCGAGGAGGTCGGCACCAACCAGAAAGGCGTCGTGGCCATCGTGCCGCCGCTGCCGCCCGGCTGCCTGCAGACCGTGTGGGGAGACGACAAGCGCTTCGTCAGCACATACTTCACGGCCGTGCCCGGCAAGCAGGTGTACTCGACTTTTGACTGGGGCATCCGCGACGACGATGGTTACACCTTCATCCTCGGTCGCACGGATGACGTCATCAATGTGGCGGGGCATCGACTCGGCACGCGCGAGATCGAAGAGTCAGTGAGCAGCCACGCGGCGGTCGCCGAATGCGCCGTCGTCGGCATGGCCGATCAGCTCAAGGGACAGGTGGCAGTCGCGTTTGCTGTGCTGCGCGATGCTTCCAGAGGCGAGAGCAAGGCCCAGCGCGAGGCACTGGAGAAAGACATCCTCGCTCTGGTCGACAAGCAGCTTGGCGCGGTGGCCCGCCCGGCGCGCGTACATATCGTGGGCGCGCTGCCCAAGACGCGATCCGGCAAGGTGCTGCGGCGTGCCATACAGGCGCTCTGCGAGGGGCGCGATCCGGGGGATCTCACGACCATCGAAGACCCGCAGGTGCTGCGCCTGATCGCAGCGAGCCTGCAGGGCTGATCCTTGCCCGGTACCGAGCAAACGGATTGCCTGCTACCTGCGCTCGCTGGCGCCGACGCACACGCGTCGGGCATACACGCCTGAAAAGCTGTCGAATGCTGCGCGATATTCGACGGGCGCCCCATTTTGTACTCCGTCAATCCCGCGAGCCCGGCCACTTATCGTTCTGACGCTCAGGCTTGCGCAGCGCAGTAACAGTATGCGAGCCTCCGCAGCTAAGCTTTGGCTAAACCAAAGCAATAGATCTGTGCCGTGCAGCGATCACGGGACGCGGGATTTCAGGAGGTCGTGAGGATGGATATGTTCCGCATCGTTTTCTGCGGGGAGCTGATGGATGGCTTCCAGGCGCAGGACGTGCGCAAGGCTGCGCAGATGCGTTTCAAACTGACTGATGCGCAGATTGAGCGCATGTTCTCGGGTGAGCGTGCTGTTCTCAAGAAAGCCGTTGGTCCGGAGGCGGCTCAGCCTTACATCACCGAGCTGGCTCGCATGGGCATGCAAGGGCGCATGGAGCCTTTGCATGCGCTTGCCGTGGATGGCAACCCCGATATTCGTTTCAAGGTCGTTTTCTGGGGCAAGACGCTCGCGGGCTTCTCGCGTGATCAGGTCATGCGCTCCGTACCCCGCCGCTTGCCACTGGATGCCACGCAAGTCGTACGTTTGTTTGCGGGCGGCAAAGCGGTGCTGAAGCGCGCTGTGACTGCTGAAGTGGGTGCGCGCTACATTGCAGAACTGGCGCGCATCGGCATGCAGGTTGAGCTGGAGATCGAGCAGGACTCGCTGAACCAGGCCATGCGCAGCATGACGGCCAGTCAGGTTCTTGCCGAAGACCAGAGCTACAGCAGCTTCATGCAGACGCAGATCGATCTGCAGCAGGTCGGCAATCCGCTGGCCACCGACATCATGGGGGCGGCTGCTCAGCGCGAGGCTGATCTTGTGCCCCCGCCGATTCCCCCCAAGACCTTTGCTCCGACGCAATCGGCGAAGCCGGTGTCGAAGGCGCCTGAGCGCTCCGAGCGACTGGCATCGGACATCGAGGCTGCGTACGCGGCTGAGCTGGGGCAGGAGACCGTCGCCGCGCCCGCCAGGCCGGAAACGCGCTGCCCCCAATGCGGACACCGCCAGAGCACCGGTGCGCATTGTGCGGCGTGTGGTTGCCAGTTGCCGCGCCGGGAGCCGGTGGCTTCACCGGCATTCACTGCGGAAATGACCCGTTCAATGCGTGACGAGATGAAGGGTTTCCGCATCAATGAAGACGATGCCACGCTGATGCGCGAGATGCGTCAGCAGACTCCTCAACCGAAGAAGCGCGAACGCCGTCTGCGCGCAACGCCCATGCTGGTGGGTGGTGCAGCTTGCCTGGCCGCTGTGGGTGGCTGGTTGCTGTTGTCGCACCACTGATCTGTTACGTCAGGGCCTGCCAGATGAGGCGTGCGCCCGTGACCAACAGGAACAGGTAGCTGAGGGTGTAGAAGAGCTTCTCGTCGATGCGCTTGTGCAGCCAGATGCCGAGGTAGACACCGATGGGTGCGAGAGGCGCGAGTGCCAGCGAGGTGCCCAGATTGCGTGCGTCAAGCAGACCCAGTTCGGCATACGGCACCAGCTTGATGTAATTGACCAGAGCGAAGAACAGCGTGAGGTTGGCGACCAGCGTCGTTTTGTCGAGCTGCTTGGGCAATAGATAGACCATGATGGGCGGACCACCGGCGTGCGCGAGGCAGCTTGTGAAGCCTGACAGGGCGGACCAGAGCGTGCCGCTGAATCCATCTGGCAACCATTTGGCGCCCTTGGGCTGGTAACCGGCGAGGCGTTGCAGGGCGAACAGGATTGCAAGCACGCCAATCATCAGTGCGAGCAGTGCGCCATCCATGCGGCGAAATAACAGCCAGCCGGTCGCGATACCCAGCACCGCACCGGGCATCAGACGGCGCAGCAGGCTGTAATCCCAGTGCTTGTGGTAACTCCAGCTGCCGACCAGATCCATCAGACACAGGATGGGTAGCATGATGCTGGCCGCTTGTGGCGCTGGAATGGCCAGCGCCATGAGTGGAACGGCCAGAACGCCCAACCCGCCCGCAAAGCCCCCTTTCGATATGCCCGTGAGCAGGACGGCCGGAATCGCGGCGAGGTAGAAGAAGGGATCGGTTATCAGCATCATGAAAGTGTCTGCGCGACGGCCTGTATCACGCCATGCCAGTCGCCAGGCTTGGCCTGACGAAACAGCTGCAATGTCGGATACCAGGGGCAGCGATTGCCCTGTATCGATTGCTGTCCCCAGCGCCAGTCTGCGGCGTGGATCAGCATGATTGACGCGGGCTTGCCCATGGCGCCAGCAAGATGTGCAACAGACGTATCGATGCTGATGACATGATCGCAGCAGGCCATGAGCGCTGCGGTGTCTGCGAAATCCCGGAGGCTGTCGTGAAAGCTCCGTACTTGTGGGTGTTGCGCAAGCCATTGGATGTCAGCGCTGCCCAATTCCTTCTGTAGCGAGAAGAACTCGATGTCGTCGCGCAGCAGGGGGGCCAGCAGGGTGACTGGCAGTGAGCGGCTGCGGCCGCTGCGCAGGGCCTGGTTGCCGCGCCAGACCAGGCCGATGCGGCGTTGGTGCTTGGGCCCCAGGCGAGCTTGCCAGACGGCTGCGCGCTCCGCGGGAGGCGTCAGGTAGGGAACGTGCGCGGGGGTGTTTTCCGTGGTGACGTTCAACAGTCCGGGAAGACTCATCAAAGGGCAATGCAAGTCATGCGCAGGAGGCGTCTTTGCCAGATCGTGTACGGGGCACAGCAGACTGGTCAGCAATTCGCATAGCGCGGACTGCACCTGGATGGCGACATCTGCACCCTGCGCTTGCAGGTGGCTGACAAACCGGCAGAACTGCAGCGTATCGCCCAGCCCTTGTTCTGCAACGAGCAGCAGGCGCTGACCTTTTAGCGAGCTGCGCCCATCCCAGCGTGGCGACGAGGGCATGGGCGTACGGGCGATGAAGGCGGGGTCGCGCCAGCGCCATTCGGCCAGTGCAAAACCTCTGGCATGGTTGCCGCGAGTGAGTTCGACAAGAGAGAGGTTCCAGTGCGCATTGACACACATGGGATCTAGCGCGATGGCGTGTTCATGCGCAGCTTTCGCTTCATCGAGTCGATTGACGGCACGCAGCAGGGTGCCCTGACTGGTCAGCAGCTCTGCGTCGTTCGGGCACAGGGTCGTGGCGCGTGTGTTGGCCTCAAGCGCGGCAAAGTCCTGGCCCAGTTGCGACAAAACCACGGCGAGATTGCTGTGTGCCTCATGATTATCCGGATCGAGTTGGCAGGCTGTCTGCAAGCTGCGCAGGGCAGCGGGTTCGTCATCGAGCGCCAGTTCGCAGAGGCCGCGATTCATCCAGGCAACAGCGTTGTCGGGTTGTTGCTCGCAGACATCCACACACAGTGACAGGGCTTCCTGGTGGCGTTGCTGAGCAATCAGCGCGGCAGCGAGGTTGAGGAGCAGAGACGGGCGCCCGGGTACCAGGAGCAGGGCCTTGCGCAACAGGACTTCCGCATCTGCCGGACGCTTTGCCGCCAGGTGATCGCATGCGTTGAGGAACAGCTGGCGGGCCTCTTCCATGCGCGCGGGCCTCTCAGCGCAGGATCAGGTTGTCGCGGTGAATCAGCTCGGGCTCTTCCATGTAGCCGAGCAGGCTCTCGATGTCGCTGGAAGCGTGGCGAGCAATGCGGCGCGCTTCGGAGCTGCTGTAGTTGCTGAGCCCGCGTGCGATTTCAATGCCTGCAGTGTTACGACAGGCGATGACCGCGCCGCGCTCGAATTCTCCATCTACGCTGGTGACGCCGATGGGCAGCAGGCTGGCGCCCTGGCCCAAGGCTTTCGCGGCGCCAGCATCAAGTGTGAAACTGCCGGCGAGTTGCAGATGATCGGCCATCCATTGCTTGCGCGCGGCCAGTGGCGTGCTGCTGGCGTAAAGCAGGGTACCCAGGGATTCCCCGGCAGCCAAGCGCAACAGCGGGTCGGTTTCGCGCCCCGAGGCGATCAGCGTGTGTGCGCCGCTGCGCGCGGCACGTTGCGCCGCGCGGATCTTGGTAATCATGCCGCCGCGCGAGATACCTGTTCCAGCGCCGCCGGCCATGGCTTCGTACTGCGTGTCTTCGGCGCGGCCCTCACTGATCAGCGTCGCCGCCGGATCCTTGCGTGGGTCAGCGGTGTAGAGGCCTTTCTGGTCCGTGAGTATGATCAGCGCCTCGGCTTCGATGAGATTGGCGACGAGTGCCCCCAGCGTGTCGTTGTCACCGAACTTGATTTCGTCGGTCACGACGGTGTCATTCTCGTTGATGATCGGCACGACGCCGAGTTCGAGCAAGGTGGCCAGCGTGCTGCGCGCGTTGAGGTAGCGCAGGCGATCGGCAAGATCGGCGTGCGTCAGCAGAATCTGCGCTGTAACCAGACCGTGCTCGGCGAAGGCGCCTTCATAGGCTTGCGCCAGACCCATCTGCCCGACAGCAGCGGCGGCTTGCAGGGCGTCGGTTTCGTGCGGGCGGCTGTGCCAGCCCAGGCGTTGCATGCCCGCCGCGATGGCTCCACTGGAAACCAGGACGATCTCGCGCCCCTCTTCACGCAGACGGGCAATCTGACGCGCCCAACTGGCGATGGCTTCTAGGTCCAGCCCCGCGCCGTTGTTCGTGACCAGTGCGCTGCCGACCTTGACGACCAGTCGGCGTGCCTTGCGAATGCTTTCACGCATCAAGCTGTCTTTCGTTTGCGCCCCGCCCCAGTGAGGTCGTGGCTTCAGTCGCGGACATAGATGATTTCGCCATCGAAATCATCGTCTTCGTCGTCCTCATCTTCATCGTCTTCCGGCACTTCATCGCGCTCTGCCGGGCCGCCGAGGATATCAGCGAGCTGCTCTTCAGTGCTGCGGCGCGGCTGCGCGTCAAGGTAGTCCTGGATGGAGAAGGTCAGTTCCTTGCAACCCAAACCGCTGATACCGGCAATCTGGAACCAGCGCGAGTCCGTATCGTCGCCGAGGTAAGCCTTGATGAAGGCGCTGACGCGTTCCTTGCGCTCTGCTTCAGGGATCAGATCGAGCTTGTTGAGAATCAACCAGCGCGGCTTGAGGTACAGGCTCTCGTCGTACTTGCGCAGTTCTTCGACGATGGCGCGTGCTTCATGCACCGGATCTGTGTCCGGATCAAAGGGAGCCAGGTCGACGAGATGCAACAGCAAATGTGTACGCTGCAAGTGGCGCAGGAAGCGGTGGCCGAGGCCGGCGCCTTCGGACGCGCCTTCGATGAGACCGGGGATGTCGGCGATCACGAAGCTCCGGCCCTCGTCCGTGCGCACGACGCCAAGGTTGGGCGCCAGCGTCGTGAATGGGTAGTCAGCGACCTTCGGCTTCGCTGCCGAGACGGCGCGGATGAAGGTCGACTTGCCGGCGTTGGGCATGCCCAGCAGGCCAACGTCGGCCAACACCTTGAGCTCCAGAGCGAGCTCGAAACGCTCGCCCGGTGTACCCATGGTCTTCTGGCGCGGTGCGCGATTGGTGCTCGACTTGAAATGCAGGTTGCCAAGGCCACCTATGCCGCCCTGGGCAATGAGGACGCGCTTGCCATCCTCGTTCATGTCGGCCATCAGCTCGCCGGTCTCGTTGTTCTTGACGACAGTGCCGACAGGCAGGCGGATGATCACATCCTTGCCGCCCTTGCCGTAGCAGTCGCTGCTACCTCCGTTCTCGCCGCGCTCGGCGCGGAACACGCGCGTGTAGCGGCAATCGACGAGGGTGTTGATGTTGCGGTCGGCGACCAGCCAGACGCTGCCGCCCCGGCCGCCGTCGCCACCGTCCGGTCCGCCCATGGGAATATACTTCTCACGGCGAAACGAGGCCATGCCATTGCCGCCGTCGCCGGCAATGACTTCAATGCGCGCTTCGTCGTAGAACTTCATGGTCGTCTTTCAGGGGCTTCAAATGAAAAAGCCCCGTCGCGAACGACAGGGCCTTGTGGGTCGCAGCGAAACTCAGGCCTGAGCTTCGGGAACGATCACCACGGTACGGCGGCGCTGTGCGCCCTTGATCACGAACTGCACGCGACCATCGATCAGCGCAAACAGGGTGTGATCCTTGCCGATACCGACGTTGTCGCCGGGGTGATATTCGGTACCGCGCTGGCGAACGATGATGTTGCCGGCCAGAACCAGCTCACCGCCGTAGCGCTTCACGCCGAGTCGTTTTGCATGCGATTCGCGGCCGTTACGGGAACTGCCGCCTGCTTTTTTGTGTGCCATGGCTAGCTATCCTCCGGTTAGGCCGAGATCGCTTCGATGCGAAGCTCGGTGTAGTTTTGACGGTGACCCTGATGCTTCTGGTAGTGCTTGCGACGACGCATCTTGAAGATCGTGACCTTATCGTGACGACCCTGGGACAGGACGACGGCTTTCACAGAGGCACCAGCAACCAGAGGCGCGCCAACCTTGACGGCCGCGCCTTCGCCGACCATGAGAACCTGGTCGAGGGTCACTTCTGCGCCAACGTCTGCCGGTATCTGTTCTACTTTGATTTTTTCGCCAGCGGCAACGCGATACTGCTTGCCACCGGTTTTTATGACCGCATACATGTTGGAACTCCAATAGGAAATGACTGCAGAAAACTGCAGAGCCGGCGATTATGGTATGTGCGGATACACAAGTCAACGATCCGGACGCGGGGCGGGCTTGACGCCCTTCGGGCCTGACACATAACATCCCGCGTCTTTCCCCTCACGCCGTCCCTCCATTTTGACCCCCGCAGCCTCGCTCGAACAGCTGTACGCGCCCATTTCGGCCGATCTGGACGCGGTTAACCACGTCATTCGCGCCCGCCTGCACTCCGATGTGGTGCTGATCCGCCAGGTCGCCGAATACATCATTGGAGCCGGGGGCAAGCGCCTGCGGCCGGCCTTGGTCCTGTTGGTGGCGCGTGCGCTGGGTTACGAAGGGCGGGCTCACCATGAACTTGCTGCCGTCGTCGAGTTCATCCATACCGCCACCCTGTTGCATGACGATGTGGTGGACGAATCCGATCTGCGTCGTGGACGTTCTACGGCAAATGCCATGTTTGGCAACGCGGCATCGGTGCTGGTCGGCGACTTTCTGTATTCGCGAGCCTTTCAGATGATGGTCAGCGTCGATGACATGCGTGTCATGAGGGTGCTGTCGGATGCGACTAATGTGATCGCTGAAGGTGAGGTGTTGCAGCTGCTGAACGTGCGCAATGCCGACGCAACGGTTGAGTCGTATCTGCGTGTGATTCACTTCAAGACCGCGATGTTGTTTGAGGCGGCTGCGCGTCTGGGTGCCATTCTGGGTGGCCAGGACGAGGCGGGACAGGAGCGAATGGCGACGTTTGGGCGCCACATCGGCACGGCTTTTCAGCTCATCGACGACGTGCTTGATTACTCAGGTGACGAGACTGCAACGGGCAAGCATCTGGGGGACGATCTTGCCGAGGGCAAGCCGACTCTGCCGCTCATTCACGCCATGCAGCACGGCACACCCGAGCAGGCGGCAGTGGTACGTCGAGCAATCGAAGAAACCGGACGCGATTCGTTTGCCGAAGTGATGGAAGCTATCCGTGCAACGGACGCGCTGACGGTGACGCGTGAGTACGCAAAGCGCGAAGCCGAGGCAGCCAGAGCGGCGCTTTCCATGTTACAATCTTCCGCTTTCGCTGACGCGCTGATAAAATTGTGCGACTTTGCGGTGGCAAGGGATCATTGATCCGGACCGCTGCGCAGCAGAAAAATAACGGGGTGTAGCTTAGCCTGGTAGAGCGCTACGTTCGGGACGTAGAGGCCGGAGGTTCGAATCCTCTCACCCCGACCAGGACATGAAAAAGCCGGATCATTGCGATCCGGCTTTTTCTTTTTGTGTGCTGCCTGCGCAAGAGGCTCGTGGCGGGTCAGCGGCGTCCCTTCCACATCGGGTAGCGGATTTGCGGCGGTTGACCGTCGATGAAGTTGGCCAGCAATTGTGCCGAGCCGCAAGCCAGTGTGTAGCCCAGTGTGCCGTGCCCGGTGTTGTAGAACAGATTGGGCAGGCGCGAGCGGCCGATGATGGGTAGGTTGCTGGGGGTTGTCGGGCGCAGGCCGGCCCAGAAGGCCGGGGCGCGTAGATCGGCCGCGCCGGGAAAGAGGTCTTCGACCCATTGCGTGAGGGCATTGCAGCGGTTGGCATCCAGATCGAGATTGAAGCCATTCAGCTCGGCGGTGCCTGCGATGCGCAAGGCATCGCCAAGGCGTGACAGCACGATGCGGTGGGATTCGTCCGTGATGCTGACGGTCGGTGCGCGCGAGGCGTCGCGCACGGGAACGGTCGCTGAGTAACCTTTCACCGGATAGATTGGCAGCCGTTCGCTGGCACGGCGTGCGAGCGTCTTGCTGAAACTGCCTGCGCAGACGACGTAGGCATCACCCGTCACGGCGCCACGCCGGCCGGATTCATCCACCAGGTGCAGCGAAGTGATGCGGCCGTTCTCAGGCATCAGGCGCTCAATGTCCGCGCCATAGCGGAATGTGACGCCAGCCTTCGCTGCGGCGTCAGCCAATTGACGCGTGAAGAGGTAGCAGTTGCCGCTCTCGTCATCGTCTCCCAGCATGCCGCCAGTGAGTCTTGACATGCAGCTGGCCAGCGCAGGGTCATATTCCACGCATTGCTCTGCTGTGAGGACTTTGGCGCCAATACCGATGTTCTGTATCAAGTTGGCCTGCTTGATGCCGTGCTGCAGGTCGCTGTTGTTGAAATAGAGGTGCAGGACCCCGCGATCACGTTGCTCATAGGAAAGATTGAGCTCCATGTTGAGGTCGTACAGCAGGCGGCCGCTCCAGGCGGCCAGGTGGCCGATGGCAAGCGTGTTCCGGTGACTGCGCCCCGGCAGGCATTCACGGAGGAACTCCATTCCCCAGCGCCAGCGCGCGGGCTCGGCCGGCAGGCGGAACAGCATGGGGGCGTCGCGCCGGCCCAGCCAACGCAGAATGGTCAATGGCGCGCCTGGATTGGCCCAAGGCTCGGGATGGCTGAGGGAAACCTGGCCACCGTTGGCGAAGCTGGTTTCGAGGGCGGGGCCTTCACGCCTCTCGACAACGGTAACCTCATGGCCCGCTTTGCGCAGGTACCAGGCGGTTGTGACTCCGGTGACTCCGGCTCCTATGACGACAATATGCATCGTGACGCGTGATCCTGAGGGGCGTGAGTGGGCGGGGTAGCGCAGCAGTGTCCCCGATCTGACCGATTCTGACAAATTCTGTGGTCCCTGGTTCGATCTGAAATCAAAGCGCGAGATAATTGGCGGCTCGTTCCACCGCAATCCGGAGTCCCCATGGCCCGTGTCACCCTCACGCAATTCCTCATCGAACAACAGCGCAGCGACCAGCCCATTGCGTCCAATCTGCGTCTGCTCATCGAGGTGGTGGCGCGAGCCGTCAAGACCATCAGCGTGCACGTCGGCAAGGGCAACATTGCGGGCCTGCTGGGCAATGCTGGGACCGATAACGTGCAAGGCGAGGCACAGAAGAAACTCGATGTCATCGCCAACGAGTTGCTGCTGCAGGCCAACGAGTGGGGTGGCCACCTGGCGGCCATGGCCTCGGAGGAGCTCGAAGGCCCCTCCCTGATTCCCAACCGTTACCCCAAGGGCGAATACCTACTGGTGTTCGATCCGCTGGATGGCTCGTCGAACATCGACGTGAACATCTCGGTGGGCACCATTTTTTCTGTGTTGCGTTGTCCCGAGGGGACTCGCGACGTGGATGACACGGCCTTTCTGCAACCGGGACGTCAGCAAGTAGCCGCAGGTTATGCCGTTTATGGCCCGTCTACCATGCTCGTGCTGACCGTGGGAGCGGGAACGCACGGCTTCACGCTGGATCGCGAGTTCGGCGCCTGGGTGCTGACCCATCCGGACATCCGAATCCCCGAGAGCACCAAGGAATTTGCCATCAACGCGTCACGTGCCCGCTTCTGGGAGCCGCCGGTGCAGCGTTATATCGGCGAACTGCAGCAGGGTGTGGAAGGGCCGCGTGAGCAGGACTTCAATATGCGCTGGGTGGCCTCGATGGTGGCTGATGTGCATCGCATTCTCGCGCGCGGTGGCATCTTCCTCTATCCGCTCGACGACAAGAACCGCAGGAACGGCGGCCACCTTCGTCTCATGTACGAAGCCAATCCGATGGCATTCATCGTCGAACAGGCAGGCGGTGCGGCTTCGACAGGCCGTCAGGCCATCCTGGACGTTCAGCCCTCGGGGCTGCACCAGCGTGTGCCAGTGGTGCTGGGGTCGCGCAACGAGGTTGAGCGTGTCGTGGCTTATCACGCCGAGGCCGATAGCAAATAAAAAGGGCCGTCACGTGTGTAACGGCCCGAAGAGGACATCGGAGAGACAGACAATGCTGCACTTGCAGTGCCAGCCGAACAGTTGCCGGAATGTTCCCCCGCCTCTGCACCGCTAACGCTTGATCCGGCTGGGCCTGACCCGCACCGGAAAACCGGGTTGCATGCTGAAGGGGGCACGGTGAGAAAAGCGCTACACACGTGTGTTTCGGCCCTTCAAGGAGCTCATTTCTCTGCGACTTCCGTAACCATAGTTGCCGCTTCATGACGCAGGCAAGTCATCGGATTGTCTTATTGCAATGCTGGTAATTTTGTGGTTTTGTGCAAAATTTCACGAAATCACCTGGTTTGACGAGGGGTTGCGTGACGGGCACTGCATCTTCAAAGGGCGTGCAAGGCGCGGCACTTCTTTCTGGCTGGCGGCCATTTCGGGCACCCTGTCGTCAGCAGCGAGAATGTGTGGGGTGGCAGCGCGCTCCCGGATTCCAAGCGGTTTGCCCCCCGCTCGCGTATATCAGGATTTTTTCGGATGTCTGATCCCATGACCGAGGTCGCGACGGCGGCCGATTACGAGCGTCGCTTCGGTGGCGTTGCGCGTCTGCACGGCGCTGCTGGTCTGCAGGCATTTGCCGCGGCCAGCGTTTGCGTTGTGGGTATAGGTGGTGTTGGCTCGTGGGCGGCCGAGGCGCTGGCGCGCAGTGCGGTGGGCGCTTTGACGCTGATCGACCTGGACATGATCGCGGAGTCGAATACCAACCGGCAGATTCACGCATTGGGCGACGCCTGGGGGCGTGCCAAGGTCGATGCAATGGCCGAGCGCATCATCGCCATCAATCCGGCTTGTCGAGTGCGCGTCGTCGAGGACTTCGTCACCGAAGAGAATCTTGCAAGCTTGCTTGCCGGACATGATGCAGTCCTCGATGCTATCGACAACGTGCGCGTGAAGACGGCGATGGTGGTTCATTGCAGTCGTGTCGGACAGCTGCTGGTCGTATGTGGTGGAGCCGGTGGCAAGCAGGACCCTTCGCGCATCCGCGTCGACGATCTGTCGCGAACGGAACAGGATCCCCTGCTCGCCAAGGTGCGTGCGCGGTTGCGCAAGGAGCATGGTTTCACGCGAGACCCGCGTCGCAAATTTGGTGTTGAGGCCATCTATTCGAGCGAGCCTGTGCAGATGCCTGCGATGTGCGATCCTGTTGGACCGCAAGGTTTATCCTGCGCAGGCTATGGTTCCGATGTCTGCGTCACGGCCAGTGTGGGCTTGCTGGCGAGTGCGCGGGTTCTCGCGGGGCTCAAACGCATCAAGGAGGAGTCATGAGCAACTACGCGACGAGTGCAATCGTTCTTTTCGGTCACGGTGCTCGGGATCCTGAGTGGGCCGGCCCGATACGGCGGCTGGCCGATGCCATCCGCGCGCAATCGCCAGCACAAGCCGTATCGCTGGCCTTTCTCGAATTCATGTCGCCCACGTTGCCGGAGGCGGTGGAGCAGCTCATCGCAGGTGGCGCGAAGCAGGTGACCGTGGTGCCTGTCTTCCTCGCACAGGGCGGGCACGTGCGCCGTGATGTGCCCGAGATGCTGGAGCGCCTGCGTGCAGCGCATCCCGCTGTGAGCTTGCGTCTCGCGGCCGCGTTGGGCGAGAGCGATGCGGTGATTGCCGCGATGGCGCAGGTTGCGCTGGACGGATCGCGCTGATAGCTGGCGGGGCGCCTGATTCTGGATGGTCTATAGTGAATTCACGAAAGGCCTCGTGTGCGATGCCTCCTCCGGGGTGATCGCCACGTGCGTCGAGCCAACCTGTATCGCGGAGCTGCCTCGCGGGCATCTCCGCCGAGGAGGACCCGTGATGATCACCACCGAAGTGTTTGCAGACCGGCTTGAGTTGCATGCCTTTGGCCGGCTGAGCCTGGCAGAGTGCAAGGAGTTCGAAGAGCTCTCCAACTACCGCCTGCATTTCAATGGGCCGCTGGATCTCCTGCTGGATCTACGCGAGCTGGAGTCCTGCTCCCTCGACGCCCTGGTCGAGCAGATCCGCTATGGCCGCATGCATTCGCGTGATTTCAGTCGCATCGCCGTGGTGTCCGGGAGCGGCCTGGTGGCTTGGGCTGCCTTGCTGTCACAGGTTTTCGTCGAGGCGGAAATCCAGGTCTTCGATGAGATCGAGATGGCGCAGGAGTGGTTGGGCGAGCCCGGCAAGCTGGAGCTCAGCCACTAGCTTTCCGGGGGGGGCGGACCTAGTCCAGTTGCAGCAGCAGGGCTGATGCGTCGTCGTGCGGGTTGTGTCCGGCCATGTGATGGGCGAGCGCTGCATTGAGCGCACTTAACGCGCCGGCCGAGCCGCCATTGCGGCGCATCACTTCGATGGCGCCTTCTTCGCCGAACTCGTTACCGCCTTCCAGTGCGGCTTCGAAAACGCCATCCGAACACAGCAGGACGCAGCCACCCGGTTCATCCCAGCTGAGATAGGCGGGCTCGCAATCACTTTCGTCCAGATCGGTGATGCCCAGTGCCAGATGGGCTGAAGGCAGGCGCCCTTGCAACTGGCCGTCTGGTCCGAAGTGCAGCACGCTCGGGACGCCGCCAATCCAGTAGCTGGCACGACGCTGGGTTTCGTCGATGCAGATGATCGCCGCTGCCACGAAGCGCCCCGGCGGCAACAGGGCACGCAGTCCCTTGTTGGTCTCTGCAACGATCTGGCTTACCGATGCATTGGCACGCACCGATTGATGGAACTGGCTGACGACGGACAGGCCGCTCATCGCTGCTGCCAGGCCATGGCCTGTCGCATCGGCCAGCAGGCCGTAGAGCAGGCCTGAAGGTGAGCGCCCCGCCAGTACGATGTCACCGGAGAAGCGTTCAGTCGGCAGCACCATCAGCTGTGCGCCGCGCTTGTCGGTGTGCTGCTGGTGGATGTGCCGATCGAGGATGTCCTTGGCGAGCTCGGCTTCGGCCTCAACCTCTTCGTGGTACTGGCGCAGGCGGGCTGCGTCATCGGCAATCTGTTGTTCCGCGCGCTTGCGTTCGCTGATGTCACGTACCACGCCGATGAACAGCTTGCGATCAGACGGCAGGGCGCTGATCGTCAGCTCCATCGGAAAGTTGCGTCCGCCCAGCGTGCAGGCCGAGATCTCGGCGACTCGACCGATCAGCTGACCCGTACCGTGTTCGAGGTTGCGCGCCAGCTCCAGCGCAAATGCCGGGCGTTCACGCTCGGTCACCAGTGTGGCCAGGTGACGGCCCACCAGTGCATCGTCATGAACGCCGAAAATTTGCGCGGCTGCGCGGTTAAGTGTGATCACCGCACCCGTGCCGTCGAAGGTGATGATGCCGTCGATGACAGCGTCCGAAATCGCGCTCTCGCGACGGTGGGCCTCATCCTGCGCACGCTGGAAGCTCAGCGCGCGCGACATGTTGCGCATTTTGGCGGCGAACACCTGGTATGACAATGGCTTGACGAGGTAGTCGTCGGCGCCGCCCTCCAGCGCACGAATGATGTCGGCATCCGTGTCCATTGCCGACACCACGAAGATCGGAACCCAGCGACGGCTGTCCAGGTTGCGGATATGGCGTATCGCATCAAAGCCATCCATCACCGGCATCATGAGGTCCATCAGCACGATGTCTGGTCGGTTCGACTGGAACATCTGCACGGCTTCCTCGCCATTCTCTGCCGTGATGGCTTCGAAGCCCAGGCGGCCAAGATAGGCGCGCAGCAGGGTGCGATTGGCCTGCACGTCATCAGCAACGAGCACTCTCAGTGGTTTTTGTGAAACGCTCATATTTGTCGTTTTTGGTGGAGACTCCACGCGAGTCTTTCAGCGGTGCGCGGGGATACTGCGCGGATAGTACTAAAGTCGTATCTCTCGCGCGTTAGTCACGCGTGCTGGCCGACATGCGGAGCTCCACCGTATTGCCGCAACCTTTGTACTCCACGGAGAGGAATGCCAGTTTGCGCGCCATGACGATGCCACGGCCATTGGGGGCGAATGCCCGCTCTGGCGCCAGCTCGATGAAGGACTGCCAGTCGAAACCGGGGCCTTCGTCCCGGACCACGATGCACCAGTGATCCGCCTCACGGCTGATGCTGATGCGCACACGTTTCTCGCTGTTTTCGGGCAGACCCAGGCGGCGCTCGACTTCGGCAGCCCAGCCGTCCTCCATCTTGAGGCGCGATTTTTCAGCGAAATCGATGCCCAGGTTGCCGTGTTCGACGCCATTGACGAGGATTTCCGCCAGGCCCATCAGCGCGGAGTCGGGCTCGGCAGCCAGTTGTGAGATCAGACCGGCCAGCGCTTCGGCCTCGTGCAGGGTGCGGAAGCTGAATTCAGCTGTATCGATGCGCTGCAGGGCCAGCACGTTGCTGGTGACGCGCTGGCGCAGGTCGCTCCAGCGGGACACGTCATCGAGCGCGGCAAGGATGATGGACAGCAGCGTCGCGCGCTCGAAGGGCTTGATGAGGTAGTAGTAGGCGCCGGCATTCAGGCCTTCAGCGACCTGCTCGGGCGCAGCCGCGGCAGTCTGCATGATGACCGGCAGGTGTTCGAGGCGCGGGTCTGCCTTGATCTTGCGCAGCAGGTCGATGCCACTCATGCCGGGCATCATGCGGTCGAGTAGTACGGCGCTGAAGGACTCCGGGCTTGCGTCGAGAATCTTCCAGGCCTCGTCTCCGCTCTCCGCCAGCGTCAGGTCGAACGGTTCGCCGTCCAGGTACTCCTGGATGATTTCAAGGTTCAGGGGTTCGTCGTCGACGACGAGGAGTGACGCGCTCATTTACAGCTCCAGTATCAATGCGTAACGGGGTCCGGAATGGTGTCGCCGACACAGGCCGGCAGGCTTGCAGTAATAGACACTTCGTTGTTTTGGGGGGCAGCGCCGCGCGACACCGAGATCTTGCCATGTTGCGCGCGCAGGAATGGCTCGGCTTCCTGCCAGATGCTCGTCGGTGTTGCAGCGTCGGCCAGGACGCAGTGCATGCAAAGCTCGACCTCGGCGGATTGGTGGCCGCCTGTTGTGCGCAGCTGGAAGCGGAGGCTGCTGCCTTCTGTGGCCGTGCTGGCGGCCTGCTGGATCAGCAGGCGCAGTGCGCGGCATAGCAGGGCCTTGTCGGCCAGCACAGGAGGCGTTTCGTCAGCCTCTTCGATGACGAGCTGCATCTGCCTGGATTGCAACCACACCTGGAACTCACCCGCCACATCGTGCAGCAGGTGCGTGAGCGAGGCGGGGCGCAGTGCCAGCGGCCCTTCGAGTTTGTTGGCCATGGCGGAGCGCGACAGGGCGGCGATCTGATCGACCAAGGCCGCACAGCGGTTGTGGATGTGCTGCAGGGTCTCGGGATGCAGCGAGGCATCGAGTTCTCGTGAGGCCTGCAGGATGTCGTTGAGCGGGCCCCGCAAGGCCGCTGAGGCGTGGCCGAGGAAGCTGGCCCGTGTTTCGCGCGCCTGTTCCACGATCTCGTTGGCGCGCACGATCTCCATGGTTTGCGAGCGCACCAGCTGGGCGAGCTGGTCGCGATGCTGGCGCAGACCTTCTTCGACCTCGCGCAGGTGGGTGATGTCGGTATTCACGCCTACCAGCACGCGCTGACCATCGGCGTCGATGCACAGTGCCTTGCAGAGGATCACGTAGCGCGTGTCGCCATTCCGGTGCGGTAGCACATATTCCTTGTTCAGCAGGGTCGTGCCGCCGTCAGCGAACAGCGCGTCTTCCGCCGCCTCGATGGCGGCTGCCACCTCGGCATCGACAAAGTCAGACGAGCGCTTGCCGATGACCTCATCGACACTGGCGGCGCCGACCGTCTCGGCATGTGCGCGATTGCTGATGAGGTAACGGTGCTGCCGGTCCTTGACGAACAAGGGGTGCGGTACGGCGTTAAGCACCGATTGCAGGAAGCTGTGCAGATGCGCCTGCTTCCCGGATTGCCGGCGCAGACTCTCTTCCGTCTCGCGCATGCGGGTGATGTCGGTGCTGGTACAGAGCAGGACGTGATTGCCCTCCCCATCGTCGACGTGCACTTTGCGAAGGATCACGTATTGCATATCGCCGTGCCGATTGAACGACATTTCCTGCTCGACAATGGTGCCGGCCGGCGCAGCCAGCAGGGCATCTTCAGCCATCTCGATGTCGGCAGCCGCTTCAGGGGTGAAGTCGCTCGAACGCTTGCCGATGATGTCCTGCGTCGTCGTGCCATTGTCGAGCGCGTGCGCCTGGTTCGTCAGCGTGTAGCGGTGCTGCGCATCCTTGACGAAGGTGGGGTTGGGCAGGTTGTCGATGAGGCGCTGGAAGAAGCGACGCTCAGCGCGGATCTGCTGTGCCGCCATCGTCGGTTCGGTGATGTCTTCGAAACTCGCCACGACATTGGGCTCGCCCTCCAGGCCGTCGCATAGCGCACGGCTTATGCGCAGGTAGCGCATCTCGCCATCCAGCATCGGCAGCCAGGCTTCCAGGCTTTGCGGCTCGCCAGTCGTGATCGCTTGCAGACCCAGCTCTTCAATGTGCTGCCTCAGCCTGTCGTACTCGGGCTGATGGGCAATCTCCTGGAGAGGCAACAGCATTCGCGTGGCGTAGCGCTCATTCATCATCAGCAGGGTCTGATCGGCTCCGTGCAGGGCAATTGGCACTGGCAGTGCGTCGATGACTCGCATCAGCATCGCGCGGTAGCGCTCGTGTATGCCGGCCTGCTGCATTTCTTCGCTGATATCGGCAAGGCTGCCCGTGAGCAGGCGCACACCCTGGTCTTCGAGGGCCCGCACGCGCAACCGCAGCCAGCGTGCATTGAGGCTGTCGCCAAGGTGCAGACGCAGCTCCTGTGTCTCGCCTGTGACGCCCGTGGTGCGCAAGCGCGCAATCAGCTCGCGACGCCAGTGGCGTGGCAGGTAGAGCAGCGCCGCCCTCGGGGTCAGTGCAATCTCTGCAGGGATGTCGAGCAGCTTGCGGGCCTGTGGTGACAGGTAGATTGTGCCGCGCACAGGGTCGAGCTCCCAGACGCCATCCCGGCTCAACTCCAGGGCGCGACGCAGGCGCCGTTCGGAGGCTTCACGTGCGCTGCCTGCCACGTCGACCGCAGCTTCGGCCTGCAGGCGCTGCATACCTGATCTTTGCAACACGAAGGCCATGGCGAAACCCAGTGCCACGACCAGCAGGCATTGCAGCAGCAGGGCGTCATGTTCTCTGTCCGGCGTGGCTGAAATGCCTTGCAGGCGTAGGGCCGGGGCAATGTCACGGAAGTCGTGTGACCAGACGCGCACGTTGTCATTGGATGGCGTACTGGCGTTGGTGAGCAGGCCGGCCTTGAACCAGCCCTGGAAGTTACCGGTGCGGAGCCGGACCCAGTCCTCGGCGCGCAGGGCCAGGCCCGCAGCATTGCCGGATCGAGTCACGACGGCGATGACAAGGTACTGGCCTTCATGGCCGACGCTGCCCTCGGTGACGTAGCCCGGCAACCCGGCCTGGCCGGCGATGTGGGCGGCCTCGGTGAAGCCGGAACTCAGCTCCTCGGTGCTCGCCGTAGCGATTGCCGGGGCGGGGAGGATGATGGGCGCACCACTTGTGCCCCTGCGCACGAAGATGGCAGCAACGGGCCAGCGCAACAGCGCCGGCTGCAACAGCTCGGCTTGCGCAGCAGGTTGCGGCGCATCGGCAAGGCTGCGCAGCAGCAGCTCGATGGTCTGCAGGTCGGCCTGCATGGTTGCGGCAGCCGTCCGGGCGTACTCCCGAACCTGCGTCTGCTGCATGCGTGTCTCGTGGCCGGTCTGCGAGAACCACAGGAAACCAGCCAATGCGAAAGCCAGAACCAGCACGAACGCGGCCAGCACGTGGTGTGCGACCGGGCGGGTCAGCCGGGACTGGAGGTCGTCGGCAAGCTGCGGTGGAGTCTGGGCGGTCGTCACGAAGGTCGCGGGCCGGAACGGGGCGTCAGCCCTGTTTATCGGCCATTCCCGGGGGGCTCTTGAGCCCTCCGGCGCGTCAGTTCTGACGGCCCGAAAAGACGAAGGCCCCTTGCGGGGCCTTCATGCGGGCTGGGTGAGGCCGGGCTCAGAGCTTGCCCGCCACCCAGTCCTTCACCGCTGCCAGCGCAGCCGGGAGGGCTGCCGGGTTGGTGCCGCCAGCCTGTGCCATGTCGGGACGACCACCACCCTTGCCGCCGACCTGCTGGGCGACGAAGTTCACCAGCTCACCTGCCTTGACCTTGCCGGTCAGGTCGGCGGTGACGCCCGCGATCAGCGAGACCTTGCCGTCGGCCACTGCAGCCAGCACCACGGCGGCGCTGCCCAGCTTGTCGCGCAGCTTGTCGACCGCTTCACGCAGGGCCGGCACGTCGGCGCCTTCCAGCGTGGCCGCCAGCACCTTGATGCCGCCCACTTCGACGGCCTGACCCACCAGCGCGTCGCCCTGGTTGCTGGCGAGCTTGCCCTTGAGTGCGGCGAGCTCCTTCTCCAGTGCGCGCACGCCGTCGAGCACCTGGGCGAGCTTACTGCCGACCTCGGCGGCTGGCACCTTGAGGGCGCCGCTGACCTGTTCGAGCTGGCTGTCGCGTTCGAGCACGAGGTTCAGCGCGACTTCACCTGCCACCGCTTCGACACGGCGCACGCCGGCCGCGACGCCGCCTTCAGCAACGATCTTGAAGAGGCCGATGTCGCCCGTGCGCGCTACGTGTGTGCCGCCACAGAGTTCGCGGGAAGAACCAATGTCGAGCACGCGCACACTGTCGCCATACTTCTCGCCGAACAGCATCATGGCGCCGGTCTTCTGTGCGTCTTCGATACCCATCACACGCGCCTGCGTGGCGGCATTGGCGAGGATCTCGCGATTGACGATCTGCTCAACCTTGCGGATCTGTTCATCCGTCATCGGTGCGTTGTGGGCAAAGTCGAAGCGTGTCTTCTCGGCGTCGACCAGCGAGCCTTTCTGCTGTACGTGCTCACCCAGCACTTCGCGCAAGGCCTTGTGCATGATGTGGGTGACCGAGTGGTGACGCTGCGTGGCAGTGCGGCGGTTGCCGTCGACGCGGGCGTTGAGCGTGTCGCCCAGCTTGATCTCGCCTTCGACCACACGGCCGTGGTGGCCAAACACATCGGCCTGGATCTTCTGCGTGTCTTCGACGACGAAGCGCGCCGTGCCGTTCTGCATCGCGCCGGCATCGCCGACCTGGCCGCCGGACTCGGCGTAGAAAGGCGTGTTGTCGAGCACGATGACGGCATCGTCACCCGAGCGTGCGACATCAACGCGCGAACCATCGACATAGATGCCGGTGACCTTGGCGCCTTCGATGAAGAGCTTGTCGTAGCCGTGGAAGGTGGTTGGCGTGCCGCTGTATTCGAGGCCTTGCGCGAGCTTGAACTTGCCCTTTTCGCGAGCACGCTCTCGTTGTTCTTTCATGGCGGCGTTGAAGCCGGCTTCGTCCACGGTAAGGCCGCGCTCGCGCAGCACGTCGGCCGTCAGGTCGAGCGGGAAGCCGTAGGTATCGTGCAGCTTGAAGGCAATGTCGCCGCCCAGCGGCGTACCGGCAGGCAGCGAGGCCAGCGCGGTGTCGAGGATCTCCATGCCGTTGGCAATGGTCTGGAAGAAGCGCTCTTCCTCGATCTTCAGCACTTCGGTGACGCGCGCCTGTTGCTGCTTGAGCTCGGGGTAGGCACTGCCCATCTCGGTAGCGAGCGCATCAACGAGCTTGTGGAAGAAGGGGGCGCGGGCACCCAGCTTGTAGCCGTGGCGGATGGCGCGGCGGGCGATACGGCGCAGCACGTAGCCGCGGCCTTCGTTGCTGGGGATGACGCCGTCGGCGACCGTGAAGGCACAGGCGCGGATGTGGTCTGCGATGACCTTGAGCGAGGGTGATGCGGGATCAATCTCGAGTGCACCAGCCTGCTTCAGCACGGTCTGGGCCGAAGCCATCAGCGTGATGAAGAGGTCGATGTCGTAGTTGGTCTGCACGTTCTGCAGCACGCGGGTGAGGCGTTCCAGACCCATGCCGGTGTCGACGCTGGGCTTGGGCAGCAGGTCCATGACGTAGTTGCCGTTCTCGTCGACACGACGGTTGAACTGCATGAACACGTTGTTCCACACCTCGGTGTAGCGGTCGCCGTCTTCGTCAGGGCTGCCCGGAGGGCCGCCGGCGACACTGGGGCCGAAGTCGTAGAAGATTTCGCTGCAGGGGCCGCACGGACCCGTATCGCCCATCATCCAGAAGTTGTCGGAGGCATAGCGCGCGCCCTTGTTGTCGCCGATGCGGATGACGCGCTCCGGCGGCAGGCCGATCTGCTGCGTCCAGATGTTGTAGGCCTCGTCGTCCTCGGCGTAGACCGTGGCGAGCAGTTTTTCCTTGGGCAGCTTGAAGACTTCGGTCAGCAGCTCCCAGGCGTACTTGATGGCGTCTTCCTTGAAGTAGTCGCCGAAGCTGAAGTTGCCCAGCATCTCGAAGAAGGTGTGGTGGCGCGCGGTGTAGCCGACGTTCTCGAGGTCGTTGTGCTTGCCGCCGGCGCGGATGCATTTCTGCGCCGTCGCAGCACGCGTGTAGGGGCGCTTGTCGAAGCCGAGGAAGACGTCCTTGAACTGGTTCATCCCCGCGTTGGTGAACAGCAGGGTGGGGTCGTCACCGGGCACCACGGGGCTGGAGGCGACGATCTGGTGGCCTTTGGACTCAAAGAATTTGAGGAAGGCGGAACGGATTTCTGCGGCTTTCATGGGCGTTGTGACGGGCCGGGACGTGGCCAGCAAGTGACTGAAAGACCGCGATTTTACCTGATGAGGTGGGCGCGGCGGGCGGGATCAGCCGCCACGGCCCGACCCCCAGTCTCTGCCTGCGCGGCGCGTCAGGGGGTACGCCGCTCGACGATGGCCTGTGCCAGTGTGGCTATCGGCGTGCGACTGGCGCGGGCCTTGGCACGCAGGCGTTCGAAGGCGGCGGCCTCATCGATCTGCAGGGCATGCATGAGGATGCCGATGGCCACGCTGACGCCCCGGTCGGTCTGGAGTGCCAGTTCAAGCTGCGTGCGACGGGATTGCAATTGCCGCTGTTCGGCATGGCGTGCCATGACGGTGCGTATTTGCGGCATCAGGTGATCGGCATCGAGCGGTTTGACGATGTATGCAAAGGCGCCTGCCGAAATGGCTTGCTCGACGCTGGCCGCCTGGTCGTCGCCAGTGATGACGATGCACGGTACGGCAGTATTGTTCTGGATCCAGTCTGCAGCAGCCAGTCCGGACATGCCGGGCAGCCCGATGTCGAGCAGTGCGAGATCGGGTTGCTGTGTGGCGGAGTCCAGGCGGGCTATAAGGCTCTCGGCGTTGCTGAACGTCAAGGTCGTGTAGCCCGCCGATTCCAGCGTGGTGCTCAGCACGTCCTGCTGGATCGGGTCGTCCTCTGCAATGGCGATGCAGCCGCTCATGTGTTGGATGCTCCGCAAGGAACGGTTTCGAGCTGCTGCACAGCGGCTGTGAGCTGGCGCAGTGCGTCGCTCAGCGTGGTGGTGAGCGATTCGATGTCCGTGCTCTTCAAGCTGTGGCTTCGCTGTCGCAGCGATTGGGCATGGGCTGCCAGCTGTGCCATGCCCAGTGTGGCGGCATTGCCTCTGAGGTTGTGCAGGGCGTTCTCAATCAACGCGATCTGGTTGCTCTCGCGCCAGGCTGCGAGCTGGCTCGTGAGCGAGGCGTATTCGTTACTGAATCGCTTTGCCGTGCGCAGGAACAGCGCCGCATTGTTTCCCAGGCGTCGCAAGGTATCGGGCAGGTCAAGGTCCGTAGCGCGCGCGGCTTCTGCCGGGGGCCGTGCAAGTGCCAGGCTGCCGGACGCTTGCAGCGCTGCGATGGTCTGGCAAAGCTGATCCATGTCCAGCGGCTTGCCCAGATGCCCATTCATGCCTGCGCTCAGGCACTTTTCCCTGCTCTCTGGCAGGACGTCTGCTGTCATGGCCACGATGGGGATCGTGGCCAGCCGGCCGATGCTGCGGATGCGCCGCGTGGCCTCCAGCCCATCCAGAATGGGCATGTGCAAGTCCATGAGGACCAGGTCAAAGGTGTTCTCGGGGTCTTCCAGCAAACTTATCGCATGCAGCCCGTTCTCGGCCAGACGCACTGCGGCGCCCTCCTGCTGGAGCAGGGCAGTGAGCACGGAGCCGCCGAGATCGTTGTCTTCAACCAGCAGGGTGCGTATGCCTCCAAGGCGCCTGCGGGGTGCCGCCGCGCCATCGGACTGTGGGTCGCTCTGTGTAGCAATCGGCAGTCGCAACGTGAAGTCGAAGCGACTGCCCTGACCTTCCTGGCTGTCGAGTTCGATTTTTCCGCCCATCTGGCTGACGATGCGCTGGCAGATCGAGAGACCCAGCCCTGTTCCACCAAAGCGCCGTCTGATCGAAGGGTCTGCTTGAGTGAACGCTTCGAAAATCTGTTGTTGTTGCGCAGTCGGAATGCCGATTCCCGTGTCGGTAACGGAGAACTCGAGGTCAACATGATCGCCATTGCGCCGCTTTAGCCTGAGCGCCAGTTCGATGTGGCCGGTCGGTGTGAACTTCACGGCGTTGTCGAGCAGATTCATCAGCACCTGGCGCAGCCGGAAGGCATCACCAAGCAGAAGAGGGGGAATGGCGTTGTCGAGCTTTACCGCCAGGCTCGGCCCATTCTCGGCAGACATGCGGGCAAGCTGGACATCACGCAAGTCGTTGCACAGGGCATGCGGGCTGAATGGGGTGTTTTCAAGTTGCAGCTGGCCTGCCTCGGCGCGTGAGTAGTCGAGAATGTCGTCGACCACGGTGCGCAGGTTCTGGGTGGCTGTCCGCAACTGGGTGACGAGCTGTTGCCGGCGAGTTTCGGGTGGATTGGCGTTCAGCAGGTCAAGGATGCCCATGGTGGCGGACAGTGGTGTGCGGATTTCGTGACTCATGTTCGCGAGGAAGCGGCTTTTGGTCTCGAAGGCCAGTTCTGCACGTTGGCGGGCGCTATCCAGATCTCTCACCAGATCACGGCCCCCCTCAATTGATGCGGCAAGCAGCAGTGCCGGCACCAGCGAGAGCAGCAGGCCCAGGTAGAAATGGACGTGGGTCCAGCTGGCATCCATGCCGAGTGGCGAGAGCCACCCCTGGGCGATCAGTGTCCCTATGCACAGGGAGGCAAGAAATGTTGCGAGCGCCGTGATGAGGAAGCCGCTGCGCACAGCCAGAAAGGCCAGCGGGATGGCAATCGATATGAATGGGTAGGGCAATGCCGATGAGCCGACGAGTGCGATGCCGGCGGCACCCAGCATCATGGCGAATGCGGTGGGGTCCGTCACCGTTGTGATCACGGCGCTGCTGCCTTGTCGCAGGATGAAGAAGCCGAGCGGCAGGATGGATACCGTGCCGATCAGCGCGCCTTCGAACCATTTGGGCCATGCATGCTGGAACGTGGCGTAGCCGTGCCAGGCCAGCGTCGCGGCGCCGAGGGTAGCCCCTACGAGGGTGGGGATGAGGCCGCCGATGCAGAAGAGGCGCAGCAGTGCGGCTGGGTTCTTGTAGGCCTCACAGCAACCGCCAAGACGATTCAGCAGCGTTGCCGCGAGCAGGATTTCGATGCCGTTGCCAGGCAGGAAGCTGAGCGACACCAGCAAAGAGTCTCCCACCGCCAGGTTGGCAGCCAGATTGCCGCCCAGTGCGACACCCAGCACGGCTGGCCAGATGCGGGTGGGGTGCGCAAGCATGAACATGGTGCCGGCGGCGTTGGCGTACCACAGTGTGGCAACCGTGCCGGGCATGCGAGAGAGCGTGATGCCTATCAGTGAAAGCGCAAAGCTGCACAGAAAGATCGTTGCCAGACTTCGTATTGGCAAGGCGGATGCCAGGGGGGCGTGCGGGCGTGGCGAGGAGGTCATCTTTGATTGCGCGCCAGATTCAGATCTGTTTTTTGTCGGCACAACGGGGGGCAATGACTTCAAGACTTTTTGTGCGGGACTCCATGCTGCACGCACCGTTCATTGGGGGACGCGTGCAACTAATGGCTCTGCGGCTCAGTCAGGCAGCGCTCAGATCGTATCGCAAGACAGAATCCTCCTGAAGCCGGGAGCTGAAGGCAATCAAGACGGCAATTTTCATGGCATGACGCGCTCAGCGCAGGCGGAACTTCCGCACCATGCCTTGCAGCAACTCCGCCTGTCGTTCGAGGTCCTGCGCTGAGCTGGCCACGTTGGCTTGCGCGGCGGTGTTCTCTTCCATTGTGCTGGCTACGCTCTCGACGTGTCGGGCGACGTTCTCAGACACTTTGCGCTGGTCCGCCAGAGCATGCGAGATGCTGCTGATGGTGTCGCTGCTGTTGCGGATGGTTTCACGCAGATCGTCCATGGCTTCACCGGCACGCGAGGCCAGTTGCGTGCCACTTTCAATCTGTGCGCACATCACTCTGGTGCGTTCGCTGACGGCGTCCGTGCCGCGCTGGATGGCGGCTACGAGGGTGACAATTTCGCCCGTGGAGTTGGAGGTTCTCTCGGCGAGCTTGCGCACTTCGTCGGCGACAACCGCGAAGCCGCGTCCTTGCTCGCCAGCGCGCGCGGCCTCGATGGCGGCATTCAGCGCCAGCATGTTGGTTTGTTCGGCGATGCCTTGTATGACCGTGACGATTGTGCTGATGCTGCGCGAGTCGGCGGAGAGGCGGCTGACTTCTTCTGCATTGATGCTGGCGATGTCGGCAATCGCAGACATGCTGTGCACGGAAGCTTTCACGTTCTCCTGGCCTTCTTCTGAGACCTGGCTGGCCTGTTGGGCAATCTGCTGCGCTATCGCCGCCTTGCTTGCGATTTCAGCAATGCTCACAGTCAGTTGCTGAACTGCTTCGGACATGCGCGCGGAAGCCTCACCCTGTTGCCGCGAGGCCGCCATCACTTGTACGTAGTTGCTGGCCAACTGACCCGAGTGGGCGCCCAGGCTGTTCGAAATGTCCGCGATGCCGCCGACCATGGCGCGCAGCTTGTTCTGCATCATCCGCATGCTGGCCAGTACGCCCGTGGTGGCGGCCGTTTCGCCAGTGGAGCCCAGCTCGCCAGCGGCAACGGACTCGGCAATGACCTTGACTTCTGCCGGCTCGCCGCCCAGTGCGAGGGTGATCTGTCGCGTGATGCTGAAGGTCAGCCAGATACCGATGCCGAGCGCAGCGGCCAGAATAGTCAGCGAGGTGGGGAGGTTGTTGCGGTACTCGCGATCGCCGGCTTCGTGGGCATCCTTGGCCTCGGCAAGCTGGATGTCGACCAGGGCTGAAAATTTCTCCGAGAGCGGGTCGATGAGTGCGTAGAGCTCTTTGACGGTGAAGTCCGCAATTCGGCTCTCATCGCTGCGCTGCAGGGCCTCTTTGAGGCTGGCAATGCCTGGAGTGGCTTTTGCCATCAGTGGCTCGATTTCGCGCACCAGGGCCAGCTCTTCGTCAATCGGGTTGCTGGCCTTGAAGCGCTGCCACTGCTCGGCGATCTTTGTCTCGGCTTCAGCGATGTTCTGGAGTGCGGACTGATGCGAGATGTTGTGATTACGCGCCTTGTGGGCGGTATCGACGATGTTCACCGCATACATGTCGGCGATGACCTTGAGCTCGGTCAGATGCACGGCACCGGCTTCATAGGAATGCTCCAGTGCCTGAACGGCCATCCGCATGCCACTGAGGCCAGACAGGGCAACGATCAGGGTTGCTGCGAGCAGGAATCCGCTCAGGCCAAGTAGCTTTGAGCGCGTGCGCCAGGACTGCATGTCGTCTCTCCTTTTCCACGTGGTGGCGGGTGCAGACGCGCATGACGGTTGCTGGATCGTGAAGGGCCCACCGCTGAAGCGAGGCGATGATCGAGTCCGTCAGGGCTGTCTGATCACTCCCCTGCGGGGGCTGGGCAGGAGGGAGGCGGCGGTTCTGCCGCCCATGAGGGTTATCGGAGTAGCGACAGTGAACTTTAGTCGTAGTCAGACGGGGTGCAGGGCGCGCGCAGGCGTGGATCAGGCGCGGATCAGGTCCGGCCGGTCGGTGATGATGGTATCGACGCCCCAGTTGCGCAGCAGCCGCGCGTGCTGGGGGTCGTTTTCGGTATAGACGGCCAGTCGCAAGCCGGCGGCCTTGATGCCGGCGGCCTGCGTTTCGGTGAGGTGCAGGCTGTTGGTGTGGATGGCGATGACACCAAGATCCTGTGCGATGCCTTGCCAGTCGGCCGGGACGCGGTCGGTCAGCCAACCGCGCGGCAGGCCGGGTGCTGCGTCAGCGGCAGCGCGCAGGGCGTCGACGGAAAACGAAGACAACAGGGGCGGTACGACGGCGCCTTCCCAGCCCTGGCGGGCGAGGCGGGCGACGACTTCGCCGGTTCGCCGTTCGTGGCCGCCACAGGGCTTGATTTCGACGTTGGCAGCTAGGTCCAGCGCGCGGCAACGCTCAATGGCCTGCACGAAGCGTGGGATGGGCTCGCCCGCGAACGAGACGTGGTGGCGGATGCCGGCGTCCAGCGTCCACAGCCAGGCGTCGCCGTGGTCCAGCACGCGGCCCTCGCCATTGGTGGTGCGCGGCAGGGTCTCGTCGTGCATGAGGATGGGCGTGCCGTCGCGCGTGAGCATGACGTCGAACTCGACCCCGCCGCAGCCCAGATTGCGGCAGACGCGCAGGCCAGCGAGGGTGTTCTCGGGGGCCAGAGCGCCGCCACAGCGGTGCGCCATGACAGCGGGCCAGGGCCAGTCGGGCAGGGGGGCGGGACGGGGCATGATGGTCGGTTGCGGTCTGCAGACGAAGCGAATCTAGCAGCGTCGGCATGCTGCCGAACGCCTGACCTGCCCGGCGGCAGGGGGTGCGGAACGGCGGCAGGGCGGGCCGTGACTCAAGTTTGGCCGGGCGGGGGACGTTAAGGCTACAGGAGCCATCTCTGTCACCGCTTTCCCTCACATCATGCGCCAAGCCACGTTGCGTCTCGTTTGCCTCAGCCTCCTGCTGCCATTGCTGGCCGCCTGTGAGCGGCTGGGCATACCTGATCCGGCCAAGGAGGCGGCCGAGCGCGAGGCGGAGGGGCGCGCCATCGGCAGCGCCTGCCGGCAATCGGGGCGAGCGCTGGAGGACTGCTATACGCTCAACCAGAAGGCCTCCAAGGCGGCAGTTTTCAACGGTTGGCGCGAGATGAACGACTACATGATGCAGAACAAGATCGAGGTCGTGAAACCGGAATTCCCCGTGCCGGGCCTGCTGGTCTCCAAGCGCAACAAGGAGACGGAGCAAGGGGATGAGCACGCCGATGGCGCCTCGGAACCGGCAGCCGAAGCCAGCGGCAGTGCGTCAGAGCGTCGTCGCGCGCGTTTGGCCGAGCGACGCAAGCGCGAGGCTGCGGACGATGCGGCCAAGCCGGCCGACAAGGAGAAGAGTGGGCACTGAGGGGCGGGTGCTCAGGGGGCGGACACAGGAAGGT
The DNA here is from genome assembly GCF_039544165.1 of Viridibacterium curvum. Lineage (NCBI taxonomy): Bacteria > Pseudomonadati > Pseudomonadota > Betaproteobacteria > Rhodocyclales > Rhodocyclaceae > Viridibacterium > Viridibacterium curvum. The sequence goes on along the minus strand of NZ_BAABLD010000015.1, from coordinate 30,260 downwards.
GACCGCTGACCGTCAGCCCGGAGGCTGCATTGCTTCGCAGCTATACTCGGCGCCTTCCAGAAACCGGGCGCCATTCATGAATCTGCAGGCCAAAGGCCTCCTTTTGCATTGCCGTGGCGGCTTCGAAGGCGAGGTCGCCAGCGAGGCGGCACAGGCTGTTGCCGAGGCGGGTAATAGCGGGTTTGCGCGTGCTAAAGCGGACACGGCTTTTCTGCGCTTCGAGCTGTATGCGCCGCAGGACTGGCGCGAGCTGCTGGCTGCGCGGCCTTTTCCTGACTGGGTGTTTGCGCGCGAGCGCTACGCCTGGATAGACCGCATCGAGAACCTGCCGCAGCAGGACCGTGCCGGCGTCATTGCTACGCAGCTCGCCGCCATGGGGCTGGCGGCAGGGCGCGTCAGTTGCGAGTTTGCCGACACCAACGAGGCCAAGGAGATGTCGGGCTTCCTGCGGCGCTTCACACCGCACCTCGAAAAAGCGCTGCAGAAGGTCGGCGTGCTGCGCGCGCAGGCCACGCTCCCGACCTTGCACCTGTTTTTCGAGAGCTCTGAAGCTTGCGACATCGGCCTCTCTGCGGCCGGCGACTCGTCGCCCTGGCCCATGGGCGTGCCCCGCCTGCGCATGCCACGCGGCGCGCCGAGCCGCTCCACACTCAAGCTGGCCGAAGCTTTCTATGCCCTGATGAGCGAGGCTGAGCGCGAAAAAGGCCTGCGCGCCGGCCTGCGTGCGGTCGATCTGGGAGCCTGCCCCGGCGGCTGGACGCTGCAGTTCGCCCAGCGCGGCATCCACGTGCAGTCGGTCGACAACGGGCCGATGGCCGAGGCGGTGCTGGAAACCGGCATGGTCGAGCATGTGCGCGCTGACGGTTTCACCTGGCGGCCGAAGAAGCCCGTGGACTGGATGGTCTGCGACATGGTCGAGCAGCCCGCCCGCGTGGCGCGCCTGATGGCCGACTGGGTGGCCAGCCGCAGCTGCCGGCGCACGATCTTCAACCTCAAACTGCCCATGAAGAAGCGTTTCGACGAGATCAATCGTTGCCGCGAAATCATCGACAAGGCGCTCACCGAGCAAGGTCTGAGCTACACCTTGCGCATGAAGCACCTCTACCACGACCGCGAAGAGATCACGGCCTATCTGGCGCTTGGCTGAGTCCGGGCGGCTGTGCGTGAAGCAATTTCACGGCCGCAAGCCGCTGCGGGTATACTCGCGCGCTACATATTCAAGATATTTGCCGGATTTTGGCCGGATTTGCGATGAGTTTTGCTGAACTGGGCTTGTGCCCCGAAGTGCTGCGTGCGGTGGAAGACGCCGGCTACACCGAGCCGACGCCAATCCAGCGTCAGGCCATCCCCGTCGTGCTCGCCGGCGGCGACGTCATGGGGGGCGCGCAGACCGGCACAGGCAAGACCGCCAGCTTCACCTTGCCCCTGCTGCATCGCCTTGCCCGCCACGCCAGCACCAGCACCTCGCCGGCGCGCCACCCGGTGCGCGCCCTGATCATTGCGCCGACGCGCGAACTGGCCATGCAGGTGCATGAGTCGGTGCAGACCTACAGCAAGCACCTGCCGCTGCGCAGCGTCTGCATCTATGGCGGCGTCGATATCAAACCCCAGCTCGCCGAACTGCGCCGTGGCGTCGAGATCGTCGTTTGCACGCCGGGCCGACTGCTCGATCACGTCGAGCAGAAATCCATCCTGTTCCACCAGGTCGAGTTCCTCGTCCTCGACGAAGCCGACCGCATGCTGGACATGGGCTTCATCCCCGACATCCGCCGCATCCTCGGCATGCTGCCCAAGACGCGTCAGAGCCTGCTGTTCTCGGCCACCTTCTCGGACGAAATCAAGAAGCTCGCCGACAGCATGCTCAAGCAGCCGCAGCTCATCGAAGTCGCGCGCCGCAACGCGGTGAACGAGACCATCACGCACGAAGTGCACCCCGTGCCGACGGCCATCAAGCGTGAGCTGCTGGCGCACCTGCTGCTCGATGCAGACCTGCACCAGGTGCTGGTCTTCACCAGTACCAAGTTCGGTTGCAGCCGCCTTGCGACGCACCTCGTGCGCGAAGGCATCAGTGCCGACGCCATCCACGGCGACAAGAACCAGCAGCAGCGCACCGAAGCGCTGGAGAAGTTCAAGAACGGCGAGATCCGCGTGCTCGTCGCGACCGATGTTGCCGCGCGCGGCCTCGACATCGACGACCTGCCTTGTGTGGTGAATTTCGAACTGCCGCCCAACCCCGAAGACTACGTGCACCGCATCGGCCGCACGGGTCGTGCGGGCAAGCTGGGCAAGGCCATTTCGCTGGTCGCTGGCGAAGAGCAACAACGCCTCGCCGCCATCGAGAAGATGATCAAGATCAAGATCACGCAGACCGTGGTGCCCGGCTTCACCGAAGATGTGTCGCCTGAAGAGCTGCGTCGCCAGTCACGTCGCGGTCGTGGTGATCGCGAAGAGCGTGGCGAGCGTCCGCCGCGCACCGAGCGCGCCGAGCGCAGCGAACGCCCGCGCCTGCCACCGCGCAACGCCATGCCGACCGTGGCGCCCGATGGTTTCGATTTCTCGCGCCCTTACGACGCCAAGACCGACGACGGTGCTGTGACCGCTGTCACGACCAGCAAGAAACCCGCGCCGGGCAAACCGCGCAAGACTGTCGCTTTCCTGCTGGGTGGCAAGGGCAAGTAAGCCGCCGGACTACCGGAACAAAAGGCCGCGCAAGCGGCCTTTTTCATTACAAGGCGATGGTGTCGTCCAGAGCTTTGGTGTGGTGCAGCAACCAGTACCGCAATGATGTGAGATTTCTCACAGAGAATTCCCCTCCGCCGACCATTGGGCAATCGGTTTGTCATGCATCTCGAAGACAATCTATTGGCCTTCAAATCAGATGTTTCCGGGAGTAGTTGATGATCAAGAAAATCGCGCTGGCATGTGCAGTGAGCTTTGCAGCAGCCGCCCACGCGGCGCCTGTGACTTTCAATTTCATTTATCAGGATGCCGCTGGCGTCGGGTTCAACGATGCGACGCTCGGCGCGCAGCGCAAGGCGGCTCTGCAGCTGGCGGGCCAGACTTGGGGCGACATGCTCGTCGCGAGCTATGCTGGTGAGACGATCAATATCGCGGTGAGCTTCAATACTGCGAGCACGAGCTCGAGTCCCGTGGCGGGGGCGAGTACTGTCGGCTCTGTGTATGCAAATGCCGGTCTGGACAACAAAGGCAACATCAACACCGTCTATACAGCACCGTTGGCTGAGCATCTGGCCGGGCGCAACCTGAATGGCAGCAGTGCAGATTACACGCTGACTTTCAGCCCGAATGTCCCAACCTATCTGGGGCTGGATGGCCAGCCCGGCGCTGGGCAGTTTGATTTTGAAACCTATGCACAGCGTGGTATTGCGCAAGTGTTGGGATACGCCGGCAACTCGCGGATCTACCGCGGGGCGACCACGCATGCCGATGGCGCCGTGAAAGGTGGGTTTTACCGGGCCTACGACCCGGCGACCAATTCCTATCCCCGCTATGCGGGCATTTACGACACCTTCGTCGTGGACGGCAACGGTACGTCCCTGTTGGCCATGACGGATGCCCAGCGCGCGACCGCGCTGACATCAGGCAGCCTCTACTGGACCGGGGCAAACGCCGTTGCGGCCAATGGTGGGGCGCTTGTCAAGCTCTCCGTCCTTGCTCCGAACGCCGATGGTTCCATCGCTTCCAACACGCTGACGACGCTGGATGGTTCATTGAACTCTCTGATGAGCTTTCCGGCCTATGCCGGCGTGAGCCGACCGATTGATGGCCTGACGGTCGGTATGCTGAAGGATATGGGCTGGAATATCGCTGCGGTGCCTGAGCCGTCAACCTACGCGATGCTTTTTGCAGGTCTGGGCATCATTGGTCTGACGGCACGTCGTCGCCTGCAAAGCTGAAACAGCCGAACTTGGCCGAAGGCTGACAGAGTGCACAGGCGCTCTGTCAGCCTTTCTGTTTTGGGTTTGGCCGGAAGGTCGGAGCTGGTCCGCTGTCGCTGTCGCTGTACTTTGGGGGCGCGCTCCGGGGAGGCGCTTGCCATGACCTCAGCGCGGCAGGCCGCTGACCTTGCTGCCGGCCTTCAGGCCTTTGTCCTTGAACCAGCCCTTGTTCATTTCCAGCGCGTATTGAGCGGGCTTGAGCGCGCAGTGCGAGGTCTCGGTCTGCGGCTTCATGTCTTCGATGTTGATGATGCGCCCGTCGCTGTCGATGAAGGCAATCGATAACGGCAGGTCGGTGTTCTTCATCCAGAAGCAGTGCTGGCTCGCAATGGGGAAGACGAAGAGCATGCCGGCGTTGGGCGCCATGCTTTTGCGGAACATGAGGCCTTGCTGACGCTCGGCGTCGGTGTCGGCGACTTCGGCGTCGATGCGGTACATGCCAATCTGTAACGCCGTGCGCGTGAAGCTGACTTCGGCTTGCGCGCTCAGTGCGGCGAGACTCAGGAGCAGGCTGGCGAGAATGCGCATGGGATGTCCTTGATCAGGGCGTGCATTGCTGCACTTCGATTTGGCCGCGTCGGCCGCAGGGGCTGGGGGAGTCGCGCAGCTCGGGTACGCCGTCTGCGTCCATGAACACGGTTTGCGTGCGCCAGCTCGTGACGCCGTGTGCGTCGAGTTCAAGCCGCAGCAGCCAGCCGGTGCGCAGCGCGTCGCTCTGGAAGCTGTCGAAGACGAGGTTGCCAAGGCTGTAGATGATGGGCTTGCCGCGATGGATCTCGGCGCCCTGGGTGATGTGGGGATGGGTGCCGACCACGGCGTCTGCGCCGGCGTCGATCATCAGGCGGGCGAGGCGGCGCTGGCGCTCGGTCGGGTCGGGTTCGCGTTCCCAGCCCCAGTGCATGAAGGGGATGACGAGGTCGGCGCCGGCCTTGCGCGCCGCGCGGATGTCGGCCACGACGTGGCTGTCTTCGCTCCAGGCGACGCCGGGCCAGCTGGGGCCGGCTTCGAAGCTGCGGGGCTTGAACTCGTTGTAGCCGAGCACGGCGATGCGCAGGCCATTGCGTTCAATCCACAGCGGTGCATGGGCTTCCTCGAGATTGCGGCCGCCGCCGAAGCGCGCGATGCCGTACGCGTCGAGGTGTTGCAGCGTCTCGAGGAAGGCCGCCTTGCCATAGTCACCCGCGTGGTTGTTGGCGACCGACACGGCGTCGAAGCGGCCGCGCACGAGTTTGAGCGTCTCGGGCCGGGCGCGGAAGGTAAAGATTTTGCTCGCCAGGGGTTTGCCGACGGTCGCCACGGGCACTTCGAGATTGGCGATGCGGTAGTCCGCCCCGGCGAGCCAGGGTGCGATGTGGCGCAGTGGGTCGCCGCCGTTGGCGATGACGCGTCCGGGGCCGTCGTCGAGCATGATGTCGCCGCCGAAGGCCAGACTCAGTGTGCGCGGCCCGGCAGCGTGCGCGGTGGTGATGCCAAGGCTGAGCAATAGCACAAGGAGACGCAGCATCAGCGGGCCTCGCACCAGTATTCGAGTTCGCCGTCGCGCATCGGCTCATAGACGCGCTGCAGGCCGGTGAAGCCGTATTGGCGACGGTTTGCGGCGGGCCAGGGGTGGCTGGCCTGGTGGATGATGACGGGCGAGTCTTCCTGGTCGGCGTAGGTGTAGATCTTGGCTGCGGCGAGCTCGCGCGGCGCGGTCTGCAGGACAATGCGGAACAGGAAATAGGAGCCGATCTCGACGACCGGCACCTTGTAGGGCGAGGCAACGGGCTGGGCTTCGATGCGCTGCGCGGCGCCACCGTAGGTCACGTGGCAGACGACCTTGCTGGCGGCTTGCGCATTGCCATGCAGGCTTGCTGCCAGCGCGATGAGGAGAAGGCTGCGAATCACAGGAAGCGATCCAGGATGCGACGGCTGTGCCGGTCCATCTGCAGCCGATGGCGGATCAGGAACTGCACGCCGTGGCTGTCGGCGATCAGCAGGGTGTCGCCGCCCACGCGGCGGATGTCTTCTTCGCCCTTCAACGTGAAGCTGAACTCGCCGCGATCGGTGTCAACCGTCCACTGGCTGGGTGTGGCGAAGGTACTGACGCTGCGGATGTGGCGGATCTCGGGCATGAACTCGCGGCTGGCGAGTTCTTCTTCGATCAACGCGCGGCTCGCAGCATCGAGCTGGTCGAGACGATCCAGCCACGCGACTTCGTGACCATCGTGGCCGGTCAGCGAGAAGCCTTCATCTGGCGCAGCAATCGGGAAAGCGCGCACGGGCGTGACGGACTCATGCACGCTGCCATCGGCGAGCGTGGCGACGAGATGGCCGAAGGGGTTGCGGCTGAGCGTGACGGTGGTCGTCATCATTGGCCTCCTGCAAGAGCGTGTTCGGCGGCTTGCGCCTCGTGACGCGCCTGTGCCTGGTAGAGGCGCCAGTAGTGCCCGCGGCGCTCCATCAGCGCGTCGTGCGGGCCGATCTCGACGATCTGGCCGCGGTCCATGACGACCAGGCGGTCCGCCTTCTGCAGCGTGGACAGACGGTGAGCAATGGCGATGGTGGTGCGACCCTTGACGAGGTTGTCGAGTGCGCGCTGGATTTCCTTTTCGGTCTCGGTGTCGACGGCGGAGGTGGCTTCGTCGAGGATGAGGATGCGCGGGTTGATGAGCAGCGCACGCGCAATCGAGATGCGCTGCCGTTCGCCACCGGAGAGGCCCTGACCGCGCTCGCCGACCAGCGAGTCGTAGCCTTGCGGCAGACGCAAAATGAATTCATGGGCGTGGGCCGCGCGCGCGGCAGCGATGATCTCCTGCCGCGTGGCGTGGGGCTTGCCGTAGGCGATGTTCTCGGCGATGGTGCCGAAGAACAGGAAGGGTTCCTGCAGCACCAGACCGATGTGCTGGCGGAATTCGGCAATCGGCAGCGAGCGGATGTCGACACCATCGACGCGCAGGCTGCCTTCGCTGACGTCGTAGAAACGGCAGATCAGGTTCACCAGCGTGCTCTTGCCCGAGCCGCTGTGGCCGACGAGGCCGATCATTTCGCCGGGCTGGATGTCGAGACTCACGCCCCGCAGCACCGAGCGGTTGCCATAGCGGAAGCCGATGTCATGTGCGCTGATCTGTCCGCTGATCTGCGCCAGATGCACGGGCCTGGTGGGTTCCGGCACGCTGGAGACGTGGTCGAGAATGTCGAAGATGCGCTTGGCGCCGGCGGCGGCTTTCTGCGTGACCGAGACAATGCGACTCATCGAGTCGAGACGGCCGTAGAAGCGGCCGATGTAGGCGAGAAAGGCGCTCAGCGTGCCGACCGTGATGTCGTGATGCGACACCTGCCAGATGCCGAAGGCCCACACCACCAGCAGGCCCAGTTCGGTAAGCAGCGAGACGGTGGGCGAGAACAGCGACCAGGTCTTGTTGAGACGGTCGTTGATGGCGAGGTTGTGGGCGTTGGCGTCTCGGAAGCGCTTGGTCTCGCGTGCCTCTTGCGCGAAAGCCTTGACGACGCGAATGCCGGGAATGGTGTCGGCGAGCACGTTGGTGACTTCGCCCCACACGCGGTCAATCTTCTCGAAGCCGGTGCGCAGGCGGTCGCGCACGAGGTGGATCATCCAGGCAATGAAGGGCAGGGGCAGCAGGGTCACCAGCGCCAGCCAGGGGTTGATGCTGAACAGGATGGTCGCCGTCATGACGATCATCAGCACATCGGTGATGAAGTCCAGCGCATGCAGCGACAGGAACACGCTGATGCGGTCGGACTCGGTGCCGACGCGCGAGATGAGGTCACCTGTGCGTTTGCCGCCGAAGTATTCGAGCGACAGCTGCATGAGGTGTTCGTAGGTCGTGGTGCGCAGGTCGGCGCTGATGCGTTCCGACACCAGCGCGAGGATGTAGGTCTTGGCCCAGCCCAGGGCCCAGGCCAGCAGCGCGGCACCCGCGAGGCCGGCGAGATAGAGCGTAACAAGGCCGCGATCGATGCTCTGGCCGTTCTGGAAGGGGATGAGGATGTCATCCATCAGCGGCATGGTGAGGTAGGGCGGCACCAGGGTGGCTGCCGTGCTCGCCAGCATCAGCAGGAAGCCCGCCAGCAGCTGGCCGTTGTAGGGCTTGGCGAAGCGCCACAGGCGCAGCAGGGTCCAGGTGGAAGGGGGCGTGTGCAGGGCCTTGCTGCACACCGGGCACTCGTCATCTTCGGGCGTCAGGGGGGCCTTGCACGAGGGGCAGCGCTCGGTGTCATCGGGCGGTGGGGCGGGCCTGTGGTTGAGCGTGTCGACAAGCGCTTCGAACTCGTCGCAGAGCCGCTGCGCGGCGATGTTCTGGGCCAGCGTGAAGCGCCAGACGGCGAGGCGTCGGTGGCTGTCGAGCAGCTCCAGTGTGGCTACGCCGGCATGGTCGCCCAGTTGCAGGCGCTGGTCGGCGGTGATGGGCCATTCCTGCCAGGCGTCTGCGCTGTTGAAGCGCACGCGCAGGGCTTGCGCAGTGAGTTGCAGCTCGCCGTTTGCGAAGCGCAGTTGCGGGTCGAGGTCGAGCGTCAGTTCGGCAAGGCAGCCGTCCGCGCGGGCAGAAACATCGGTGGTCTGGATGGCGCTCATGTGATTCGGGGTCCCCGGCCGGCGTTCTGTCCGCCGGACTTCTGCGGGGGGCTGGCAAGCTGGCAATCCCCGCGGTGTCGCACAAAAGGTCGCACAGTTTGCCACCGTCCTCCCCCGGAATGGGGGCTCTGGCGGATAATTCGTCCTCCGGTAAACCCGCGTGGCGCCTGCTGCGTTGACACCGTTGCCGCGACAGGGTGGCCCGCAGGGCTGCCGTCGCTGAACAGAGTAACGAATGAGCAAACGAGACATCGACATTCTGGAAATCCGCGCGCTGCGCGGCCCCAACATCTGGACCTACCGCCCGGCGCTGGAAGCGCTGATCGACATCGGCGAACTCGAAGACGCGCCGTCCAACACCCTCCCTGGATTCTACGAACGCCTTTCCAGCTGGTTGCCCGGTCTGGTCGAGCACCGTTGCAGCTACGGCGAGCGCGGTGGCTTCCTGCGCCGGCTCGAGGAAGGCACCTGGCCCGGCCATATCCTTGAGCACGTCACCATCGAGCTGCTCAACCTTGCGGGCCAGAAGGTGGGGTTCGGCAAGGCGCGCAGCACCTCGAAGCGTGGCGTCTACAAGGTCGTGGTGCGTTCGCGGCAGGATGAAGTGACGCGCGCCGGCCTGCTGGCCGCCCGCGACCTCGTGATGGCCGCCATCGACAACAAGCCTTACGACGTGACGGCCGCCGTGGCGCGGGTCGAGGAGCTGGCTGATTCGCTGTGCCTGGGCCCCAGTACCAACTGCATCGTCGAGGCGGCGACGGAGCGGCGCATTCCCTCGATTCGCCTGACCAGTGGCAACCTCGTGCAGCTGGGCTACGGCGCTCGTCAGCGTCGTGTGTGGACGGCCGAAACCGACCGCACCAGTGCGATTGCAGAGAGCATTGCCAGCGACAAGGATCTGACCAAGAACCTGCTCGCCTCTTGCGGCGTGCCGGTGCCCGAGGGCGAGATTGTCGCCAGTCCCGAGGAGGCTTGGGAAGCTGCCGAATCCATCGGCCTGCCGGTGGTGGTCAAGCCCAGCGACGCCAACCATGGTCGTGGCGTAGCACTCAACCTGACCGAAAAGGCCGACATCGAAGCCGCCTTTGCGCTGGCCGAGAAGGAGGGCAGCGAAGTCATCGTCGAGCGCTTCGTGCGTGGCGACGAGCACCGCCTTCTGGTGGTGGGTGGCAAGGTCGTTGCGGCTGCGCGCGGCGAAGCCGCATGGGTGACCGGTGATGGCAAGCAGGACGTGCTGGCCCTCATCGAGTCGCAGCTCAATTCCGACCCGCGTCGCGGTGAGGCAGAGGAGTTTCCGCTCAGCAAGATCACGTTGCAGGAATTCCCCGGCATCGTACTGATACTGCAGCGCCAGGGCCTCAAGCCCGAGGACGTGCCGGCCGACGGTCAGCGTGTGCTGATCCAGCCCAATGGCAATATGGCTTTCGACGTGACCGACAAGGTGCACCCGGACGTCGCCGCCGTGGTGTCGCTGGCGGCGCGCATCGTGGGTCTCGACATTGCGGGCGTCGACCTCGTTGCCGAAGACATTTCGCGTCCGCTGGCTGAACAGCGCGGTGCCATCGTCGAAGTGAATGCGGGCCCCGGCCTGCTGATGCACCTGCAGCCTGCGCACGGCACACCGCGTCAGGTCGGCGTGCCCATCGTTGACCACCTGTTTCCCGATGGTGACAACGGCCGCATCCCGCTGGTGGGCGTCACCGGTGCCGAGCACACCACGCGTGTCTCGCGCCTCGTCGCTTGGTTGTTGCACGTGGGCGGCATGCAGGCTGGCGTGGCCTGTCGCGAAGGCTTGTTCCTCGACCGGCGCAAGGTGGAATCGGCTGACAGCGCCAACTGGCAGGCGGGTCAGCGTTTGCTGATCAATCGCAACGTGCAGGCAGCCGTGTTCGAAACACCACCCGAGAGCATCCTCGCCGAAGGCTTGCCGTATGACCGCTGTAACGTGGGGGTCGTGACGACACTGCAACTGGGTGATGCGCTGGTGCCTTTCGATGTGCTCACCACCGACCAGCTTGCTGGCGTGCTGCGCACCCAGGTAGACGTCGTGCTCGAGGACGGCGCTGCCGTACTGAACGCCGATGATGAAGCCGTGGCTTCGTTGGCCGAATACTGCGACGGTGAGGTGATCTTCTATAGCCAGCACCCGGAGAATCCGCGTGTGCTGGAGCACCGCGAATCCGGTGGCCGCGTTGTGCTGGGGCGCGATGGCGCCATCGTGCTGTGCCGCAAGGACCAGGAGACGCCACTGGCAGCACGAGTGCCGCAACCCATGGGCGCCACGCTGGCTGCCGTGGCGGCCGCCTGGGCGCTGGGTCTGACGCCCGAGGCCATCGGCTCCGGCGTTGACAATTTCGAATCGGCTTTTGGCCAACCGGCCAGTACCAAACGCAGAGCGCGCTGATGCCGCTGCGAATGACGAAGCGATTCACGACCGTGACAAGAACGACAGGACATAGCTGATGGAAGTTTCCCGCATCCGCGCGCTGCGCGGCCCTAACCTCTGGAGTCGCCACCCCTCGATCGAAGCCATCGTCAAATGTGACGCGGCAGAGTGCGAGCTGGAAGAGGGCTCCGCTTTCGACCAGCGATTGCGCGAGCTTTTCCCGTTGCTGGGCGAAATCAAGGTTGTGGCTTTCGGCGAGCGGCGTTCGCTGGCCCACGTGCTGGAGACGGCCGCGCTGAGTCTGCAGGCGCAGGCAGGTTGCCCGGTGACTTTCAGCCGCACGACGGCGACCCCGGACGACGGCGTCTGGCAGGTGGTGGTCGAGTACAGCGAAGAGGAGGTCGGACGTCTGGCGATGACGCTGGCCGAGCAATTGATTGCAGCGGCTGTGGCGGGTGGGAGCTTCGATCTGCCGGGTGCGCTGAAGAGCCTGCAGGATCTTGATGAGGACGTACGCCTGGGGCCGTCCACCGGCTCCATCGTGCACGCGGCCGTGGCGCGTGGTATTCCTTATCGCCGCTTGACCAGCGGCAGCATGGTGCAGTTCGGCTGGGGTAGCAAACAGCGCCGTATCCAGGCGGCCGAGATCGACCGCACCAGCGCCATTGCCGAGTCGATTGCACAGGACAAGGAACTCACCAAGAAGCTGCTTGAAGCGGCGGGTGTGCCGGTGCCCAAGGGGCGTCCGGCTCGCGATGCTGACGACGCCTGGGCGGCTGCGCAGGAGATCGGCCTGCCGGTCGTCGTGAAGCCGCAAGACGGCAACCAGGGCAAGGGTGTCACGGTCAACATCACGACGCGTGAAGGGCTCATTGCGGCCTATCAGACTGCGCATGAGATCAGCGACGACGTGCTCGTCGAACGCTACCTGCCGGGTCATGATTTCCGCATGCTGGTCGTCGGCTCCCGCCTCGTGGCGGCAGCGCGTCGCGATCCGCCGCTCGTGGTCGGTGACGGTGTGCATACCGTGCGTCAGCTGGTCGATGAAGTGAACAAGGATCCGCGCCGTGGCGAAGGTCATGCGACCTCGCTGACCAAGATCCGCTTCGACGACATTGCAGTCGCACGCCTCGAAATGCAGGGCTTGAAGCCGGACTCGGTGCCGGCCAAGGGCCTGCGCGTGATCTTGCGCAACAACGCCAACCTGTCGACGGGCGGCACGGCGACTGACGTCACCGATGACGTGCATCCTGACCTGGCTGCACGCGCTGTCGCTGCGGCGCAGATGGTCGGGCTGGATGTGTGCGGCGTCGACGTGGTCTGTGAGTCGGTGTTGCGCCCGCTCGAAGAGCAGCACGGCGGCATCGTCGAAGTGAATGCTGCGCCGGGCCTGCGCATGCACCTCTCGCCCTCGTTCGGCAAGGGTCGCGACGTGGGCGGAGCCATTGTCAGTGAGCTCTACGCGCCGGGCGACGATGGGCGTATCCCGGTGGTGGCCGTGACGGGCACCAACGGCAAGACCACCACGGTGCGCCTTACGGCGCACCTGCTGGCCGCGGCGGGGCTGCGTGTCGGCATGACCAATACCGATGGTATCTACGTGCAGGGCAAACGCATCGACACCGGTGACTGCAGCGGCCCGCGCAGTGCGCGCAACGTGTTGGCTCACCCTGACGTCGATGCGGCCGTGTTCGAGACAGCGCGTGGTGGCATGTTGCGCGAAGGCCTGGGCTTCGACCGCTGCAAGGTGGCGGTCGTCACCAACGTCGGGATGGGTGATCACCTGGGTCTCAACTACATCACCACGGTGGAAGACCTCGCCGTGCTCAAGCGCGTGATCGTGCAGAACGTGTCCGCCAATGGCTACGCGGTGCTCAACGCGGCGGATCCCATCGTGGCGGCCATGTCGGCCAACTGCCCGGGCTCGGTCATCTACTTTGCGCTGGACCCGCACAACCCCGTCATCGTGGCGCACCGCGCACAGGGTCGTCGCGTGGTCTATGTCGAGGATCGCCAGATCGTTGCCAGCGAGGGCAGCGCCAGCGTGCGCATTCCGCTCAGTCAGGTGCCGTTGACGCGGAATGGCACGATTGGCTTCCAGGTCGAGAACGTGATGGCCTCAGTGGCGGCAGCCTGGGGCGCCGGCATTGAGTGGAAGGCGATTGCGGAGGGATTGGCGAGCTTTGTCAGCGACACCGACAACGCACCGGGCCGCTTCAACGTCTTCGACTTCCGTGGGGCGACCGTCATTGCCGACTATGGTCACAATCCGGATGCCATCCAGGCGCTGGTGCGTGCGGTCGAAGCGATCCCTGCCAAGCGTCGCAGCGTGGTCATCAGCGGGGCGGGTGATCGCCGCGACGAGGACATCCGCCAGCAGACCGAAATCCTCGGCGAGGCTTTCGACGAGGTGATCCTGTACCAGGATGCCTGCCAGCGTGGCCGCGCCGACGGCGAGGTGCTGGCCCTGCTGCGTCAGGGCCTGGAGGGCGCCAAACGGACGCGCACGACGCAGGAGATCCATGGCGAGTTCGTTGCCATTGATACGGCCATGGATGCGCTGCAGCCGGGTGACCTGAGCCTGATCCTCATCGACCAGGTGGATGAGGCCTTGGCGCACATTGCCAGGCGCGTGGCTGAACAGGGTTGATTGCGTAGCTTGCTGCGCCCTTTCCCCGGCGGAAGGGCGCGGATCGGCGCAGCGGGCTCAGTCGCGCTGCCGCCAGGCCCGGCTGACCTGTGGCGCGGGCAGGGCGTCTTTCCATTCGCCCGGGGCGAGCTCCCCCAGCGACCATTCCCCGATAGCGACACGCACCAGCCGCAGCGTCGGCAGGCCGACCGAGGCCGTCATGCGCCGCACTTGCCGGTTGCGCCCTTCGGTCAGCACGATTTCCAGCCATGCAGTCGGTATGGTCTTGCGGAAGCGTACCGGTGGATTTCGGGGCCATAGCCAGGCAGGCTCCTCGATCTGCCTGGCATCGCAGGGGCGGGTCATGCGGCCGTCCAGTTCCACGCCGCGGCGCAACTGCGCCAGCGCGGCATCCTCCGGCGTGCCTTCGACCTGCACGAGGTAGGTCTTGGGCTGTTTGTGGCGCGGGTCAGCCAGACGGTTCTGCAGGCCGCCATCGTCCGTCAGCAGCAACAGCCCTTCGCTGTCGGCGTCCAGCCGGCCAGCGGCATAGACATGTGACACCTTGACGAAGTCCGCCAGCGTCGTGTGACCGGCCTCGCTGGTGAACTGGCTGAGGACGCCGTAAGGCTTGTTGAGCAGGATGATGCGTGCCATTGCTTAAAAGACCGCAGACGGGAAGCAGAACGGGTGGAAATTACACCGTACTGACAAAAAGCAAAAAGGCCCGCAGTGATGCGGGCCTTTCAGTTTGCCACGCGGCTTGCGCCGCCGGCCATCACGAGGCGCGTGTGATGTTCGAAGCCTGCTTGCCCTTCGGGCCCTGCAGCACGTCAAAGTTCACCTTTTCGCCTTCTTTCAGGGACTTGAAGCCGTTCATGGTGATTGCGGAGAAGTGTGCGAACAGATCCTCGCTACCATCGTCCGGCGTAATAAAGCCGAAACCTTTTGCGTCGTTAAACCACTTGACTGTACCGGTTGCCATTTTGTCTTCCTCTAACTCTTTTGATGTCTTACAAACTGCGGCTTCTTGTCCGAACCGCCTCGCGAGGCCCGGGTGAGAACCCTCCCTCCCCGGTGCGCCCCAAATGCGTGCCGTGATGCGAATACTGGCTGCCGTTCGGGCACAGCGGGCTTTTACGCCATGCGCTGAAAGGCGTCAAGACAGGTACAGGTGGCTTGCAATGTGGCGCTGCGGAAGGATTTGGCAAAATCAAAAATGAGTCATCGATATCGGCATGTGTGTTGCTAGGATGAAGTGTGAGTCAGATAGCCGCGAAGGCTTGAACTGATTGAATGAGGCCACATTTGAAGAGTTCGGGAAGCATTCAACAGTGCTGCATTTTTGCTTGTTGCGTTGCAGCGCAAATTTCTGGCAACTTTTTGTCGTGAATGTCTGTCGCGTGGTGTCGCGAATTGTCAGTTGTGTCGGCGTCGAAGCGTGGTGAGGTTGGATGGCTTGCGGGCTGCGCTGGTCTGCGCGAAACGCAGCCGAGCGTCAAAGTCTGATTGTTAGTGATTAGAATGGCTCGCATGGCCACCCGGAAACACTCTGAATCGATACTTGAGGCGGAACGAACCAAAGTTCAACCGCCCCGTCTATACAAAGTGATGTTGTTGAACGACGACTTCACACCGATGGATTTTGTTGTAACTGTCTTGCAGCGTTTCTTTTCCATGGATCGGGAGCAGGCGACCCGTGTCATGCTGGAAGTGCACCGCAATGGGCAGGGAGTCTGCGGCGTTTTTTCGCGGGATGTGGCCGCAACGAAGGTGGAGCAAGTCAGCAGCTTCGCCCGGGAGCACCAACATCCCTTGGCCTGTGTGATGGAGGAAGAGTAAATGATTGCGCAAGAGCTGGAAGTCAGTCTCCACATGGCCTTCGTTGAGGCGCGGCAGAAGCGCCACGAGTTCATCACTGTCGAGCACCTGCTGTTGGCATTGCTCGATAACCCCTCCGCTGCCGAGGTATTGCGAGCGTGTGCCGTCAATATCGACGAGCTGCGTCGCGAACTCACCAAGTTCATTGCTGACCACACTCCCACCGTGTCCGGCACTGAAGAGATCGACACGCAGCCGACACTGGGTTTCCAGCGCGTCATCCAGCGCGCCATCCTGCACGTACAGTCTTCCGGCAAAAAGGAAGTGACCGGCGCCAACGTGTTGGTCGCGATCTTTGGCGAGAAGGATTCGCACGCGGTGTACTTCCTGCAGCGTCAGGGCGTCACCCGCCTGGATGTGGTTAATTTCATCTCGCACGGTATCGCCAAGACGCCGTCGCAAAGCCCTGCCTCGTCGCCCAAGAACAGCGAAGAGCAGTCCGAGGCTGCCGAGTCCGAAGCCCAGGGGGCCGGCGGTGCGCTGGAGAGCTACACGCAGAATCTCAATCAGCAAGCCCTTGTCGGCAAGATCGATCCCCTGATCGGTCGCGACAAAGAGCTGGAGCGCGTCATCCAGACGCTGTGCCGTCGCCGCAAGAACAACCCGCTGTTGGTAGGTGAAGCGGGTGTGGGCAAGACGGCCATCGCCGAGGGCCTTGCCCGCCGCATCGTAGAGGGGCGCGTGCCCGAGGTGCTGGAGAACGCCCAGGTCTACGCGCTGGACATGGGCGCGTTGCTGGCAGGCACCAAGTATCGCGGTGACTTCGAGCAGCGCCTCAAGGCCGTGCTCAAGCAACTGGTCGAGAACCAGAACGCGATCCTTTTCATCGACGAGATCCACACCCTGATCGGTGCGGGCGCGGCATCGGGCGGCACGCTGGACGCGTCCAATCTGCTCAAGCCGGCACTGTCGTCCGGCCAGATGAAGTGCATCGGCGCGACGACCTACAACGAGTTCCGCACGATCTTCGAGAAGGATCACGCTTTGTCACGCCGCTTCCAGAAGGTCGACGTGCAGGAGCCGACGGTCAACGAGACCATCGAGATCCTCAAGGGGCTCAAGAGCCGCTTTGAAGAGCACCACGGCATCAAGTATTCGTCCGCGGCGATCACCAGCGCGGCCGAGCTGTCGGCACGTTTCATCAATGATCGTCACTTGCCGGACAAGGCCATCGATGTGATCGATGAAGCGGGTGCTGCCCAACGCATCCTGCCCAAGTCGAAGCAGAAGAAGACCATCGGCAAGGGCGAGATCGAAGAGATCGTTGCCAAGATCGCACGCATTCCGCCGCGCTCGGTGTCGAACGACGACCGTGCCGCGCTGGCCAACCTCGACCGCGACCTCAAGAACATGGTCTTCGGCCAGGATCCGGCCATCGAGGCGCTTGCCAAGGCCATCAAGATGTCGCGCTCAGGCCTGGGTAATCCGCTCAAGCCCATCGGCGCCTTCCTGTTCAGCGGCCCGACGGGTGTCGGCAAGACCGAAGTCGCCCGTCAGCTGGCCTATACGCTGGGTATCGAGCTGGTGCGCTTCGATATGTCCGAGTACATGGAGCGTCACGCGGTGAGCCGCCTCATCGGCGCGCCTCCGGGTTACGTCGGTTTCGACCAGGGCGGCCTGCTGACCGAGGCAGTGAACAAGAAGCCGCATTGCGTGCTGCTGCTCGATGAAATCGAGAAGGCGCATCCGGACATCTACAACATCCTGTTGCAGGTGATGGACCACGGCAAGCTGACCGACAACAACGGCCGTCAGGCTGACTTCCGCAACGTCATCATCATCATGACGACCAACGCAGGTCAGGAGGCGCTGACCAAGTCGACCATGGGCTTCATGTCCAGCAAGGCGGCGGGTGACGAGATGGGTGACATCAAGCGTCTCTTCACGCCTGAGTTCCGTAACCGTCTGGATGCCATCATTTCGTTCAAGCCGCTGGATCGCGACATCATCATGCGCGTCGTCGACAAGTTCCTGTTGCAACTGGAGGCGCAATTGCAGGAGAAGAAGGTCGAAGTCAGCTTCAGCGACAAGCTGCGTGCCTGGCTGGGCGAGAAGGGCTTCGATCCGCTCATGGGCGCTCGCCCGATGTCGCGCCTGATCCAGGACACGATCCGCTCAGCACTCGCCGACGAGTTGCTGTTCGGCCGCCTGGCCAGCGGCGGCAAGGTCAGCATCGACGTGGATGGCGAGGGCAAGGTGGCGTTGCTGTTCGACGAGCTGGAAGAGGCGCACGCCTGATCCTTCCGCGCGCTCGATACAAAATGGCCCGGTTTCTACCGGGCCATTTTTTCGCTCAGAAGGTGTGGGAGCCGCATCGCGCCAAAGCCCCCTGCTTTGTTTGGTGGCGTACCTGAAACTCCTTAAGGATCAACCCGAAGGTTGGTGCGTTGCCGCAAACTTTTTGTCTTGGTGATCGATTTTGCTTTTTGCATTGTGAAATAACAATTACAATGAATTGATTTTTAAGAATATTATTTTTGTTGTGTCTTATAGAAGAGCGTTTGCTGCATAGCCACATCGCTTCCTATACTCCGCTCGTGTTCAAGCAAGTCCCCGATCAGCAGATCGGCCTATCGAAAGGCGGCCCAGCCCGGGCAGGGCAGTGCGAGACGCATCAAACGCAGCAGCGAAGGAGGGTGACATGGACAGAGTGCAGCAGGCCGAAGCCTTGAAGGAGGAGTGGCGCGAAGATCCGCGCTGGCAAGGGGTCAAGCGGGGTTATCTGGCTGAAGACGTAGTGCGTTTGCGGGGCTCCTTGTCGGTTGAGCACACCGTGGCGCGGCGCGGTGCGACGCGACTCTGGCAGCTCATGCAGGAGCAGGATTTCGTCAACGCCCTGGGGGCCTTGACCGGCAATCAGGCGATGCAGCAGGTAAAGGCGGGCCTCAAGGCCATCTACCTGTCTGGCTGGCAGGTTGCGGGTGATGCCAATCTGGCAGGCGAGATGTATCCCGACCAGTCGCTCTACCCGGCCAATTCGGTGCCCAGCGTCGTGCGACGGATCAACAACACTTTCGCACGGGCCGACCAGATCCAGTGGTCGGAGGGCAAGGGGCCGGGCGACAAGGACTACGTCGACTATTTCGCGCCCATCGTGGCGGATGCCGAGGCAGGTTTTGGCGGTGTGCTCAATGCTTTCGAGCTCATGAAGGCAATGATCGACGCAGGCGCAGCCGGCGTGCATTTCGAAGACCAGCTGGCCTCGGTCAAGAAGTGTGGTCACATGGGTGGCAAGGTGCTGGTGCCGACGCGTGAAGCGGTGAGCAAGCTGGTCGCGGCGCGACTGGCCGCTGACGTGATGGGCGTGCCAACGGTGCTGGTTGCGCGTACCGATGCGGATGCGGCCGACTTGCTGACCGCGGACGTCGACGACAACGATCGCGATTTCTGCACCGGCGAGCGCACCGTGGAAGGCTTCTTCCGTACGCGTCCCGGCATCGAGCAGGCCATCTCGCGTGGTCTGGCCTATGCGCCTTACGCCGACCTTGTGTGGTGCGAAACCGGCAAGCCGGATCTCGCTTACGCGAAGCGCTTTGCCGAGGCGATCCACGCCGAGTACCCGGGCAAGATGCTGGCCTACAACTGTTCGCCGTCGTTCAACTGGAAGAAGAACCTTGATGACGCCACGATCGCCAAGTTCCAGCGCGAACTGGGCGCCATGGGCTACAAGTTCCAGTTCATCACGCTGGCTGGCTTCCATAGCCTCAACTACAGCATGTTCAACCTCGCGTATGGTTACGCGCGGCACAACATGTCGGCCTTTGTGGAGCTGCAGCAAGCCGAGTTCGCAGCGGCCGAGCGTGGGTTCACGGCGGTGAAGCATCAGCGTGAGGTGGGTACGGGTTACTTCGATGTGGTGACCCAGGTCATCGAGGGCGGCCGTTCTTCGACCACGGCGCTGCACGGTTCGACGGAGAACGAGCAGTTCTTCGAGCACGCCCGGGCCGCTTGAGCGATATCTGCATGCAGTAAAAAAGCCCGGCCACCTTGCGGTGGCCGGGCTTTGTCTTTTCCTGCTGTGGCTCAGGCTTTGCGGAAGTCTTCGCGCGGAGGGCTGAAGGTGTCATACAGCAGGGTTTCTTCACCCTGCATGGCCAGGAAGCCGTGCTTCTTGCCGCCAGGCACAAGGATCACGTCACCCGTGCGCATCTCGTAGCTCTGTCCTTCGATGGAGTATGTGCCGCCGCCGTAGACCACCAGCGTGGTCTGCTCGTGCGGGTGGCTGTGCTCATAGCCCTCGGCGCCCGGCTGGAAGTGCACTTCCACCTGCATCAGCTTTTCACCATCGGCGACGATGCGGCGCTTGATGCCGCCACCCAGGTCTTCCCAGTCCGGTTTCTTCAGTTCAGGCATTTCCTGCTTCCTTTCAGGTTTGTTACGGATCGACACGACGTGCCGTGATGCGCGGTGGAGAGATTTTACTCCTGTCCGTCATGCCGGCTGGCGGCCTGTCGCGCCGCAGGTTGGCCTTTCGGGGCGGAAGTGCTATCAATAGCTCACGTCGCCGCTCGTGCGACGGAGCATAAATTTCCAGGAGACAAGTCGCATGAAATCCAGAATCGCCCTCGCTGGCGCATTGCTGCTGCTCGCCGGTACCGCCTCGGCAGCCAATCGCCCTGCTGGTTACGTCACCATCTGTACTGAAGGCAAGACCTGCTCGGTCGCGGCCAATACCAACGTGGCCTTTGGCCGCGCCGACAAGTTTTTCTACAAGGTACTGAGTGGTAGCTTTGTCTGTAACGAAGCCACTTTCGGCGGCAAGGTTGCCGGTGGTACCAACGAGTGTTCGGTGCCGTCCGGCACCAGCAGTTCGTCGTCGGTCTCGTCGGTCTCGTCGAGCAAGTCTTCCTCGTCGGTCGCTTCCAGCGTTGCCAGCAGCTCTTCGAGCCTGGCTTCGTCCAGCGTGGCCAGCAGCTCGTCCAGCAAGTCCTCCGTGGCCAGCTCGTCGCAGCAGTCGCAGTCCGGCGCATACGTCAGTGGGCAGGGCTACTACCCCGGCTGCAAGATGCCGACGCCGACCGAGACGGTGCAGCTCACCGCCACCCACGTGGTGCCCGCCAATACCGTGTTCGATGGGGGCAACAAGCGCTACAACCTCTCGGGGGGCTCACAGGCCGAAGGTCAGCCTGCCGTGATCGACGTGCAGGATGGCGGTACGGTGAAGAACGTCATCATCGGCTCGCTCGCCGCAGACGGCATTCACTGCCTGGGCAGCTGCACCTTGCAGAACGTGTGGTGGGAAGACATCGGTGAAGACGCCGCAACCGCGCTGGGCCCGGTCGGCTCAGTCATGAGCATCAACTGCGGCGGCGCCTATAACGGGTCGGACAAGACTTTCCAGCACAACGGTCGTGGCGAATTTCGTCTCTCCAATTTCTACATCCAGACATCCGGCAAGGTGTATCGCTCCTGCGGTGACTGCACTGCCAATGGCGGTCCGCGCAAGTCGACGATCACCAACGTGGCAACGCGCGATGTGAAGACCTATGTCGGCATCAACCTCAACTACGGTGACAATACGACGATCCGCAGCGTGATCCTCGATAACACCGGGGATGCGCGCACCAAGCTTTGCCAGGGTTACATCGGCAAGGTCAAGGGCGAAGGCAGCTCGGAGACGCTGGGCGTGTTCTGGAACACCGCGCAGTGCAATGTGCGCCCGGAAGACGTGACGCTGTTGGGGCCGAGCCGTACCAACCCTGGCGAGTGCAGCATTTCTGACTGCAGCGCTTACCAGAAGTAAGCCTGTTGCACAGAAACAGAAAGGCCGCCTTCAGGCGGCCTTTTTTCTGGGGGGCGTGCACCTCAGAAAGGCAGCGAGATGCCCGGCCAGGCTGCTGTGATGGCGTTACGGAAAACGTCCTGGATACGCTCCAGCGCTGCCGCATTGTCTGCCTCGAAGCGCAGCACTACGACCGGCGTGGTGTTGGACGAACGGGCGAGGCCAAAGCCGTCGGCGAACTCGACGCGCAGGCCGTCGATGGTGATGCGCTCGACTTCACCATCAAACTTCACAGCCTTCAGCTTCTCGACAAGTTGCGCGGGCTCGCCTTCCTGCATCTTGATATTGAGTTCGGGCGTGCTGACGGCATCCGGCAGCGCCTTGAGGATGGCGTTGGCATCCGGCGACTTCGACAGGATCTCCAGCAGGCGCGCGCCGGTGTAGAGGCCGTCGTCGAAGCCGTACCAGCGTTCCTTGAAGAACATGTGGCCGCTCATTTCGCCGGCCAGCGGAGCGCCGGTTTCCTTGAGCTTGGCCTTCACCAGCGCATGGCCGGTGTTCCACATGACGGGCACGCCGCCATGCTTGCGAATCCACGGCGCGAGGTTGCGCGTGCATTTGACGTCGTAAATGATCTGGCCGCCGGGTACGCGCGACAGTACGTCGGCAGCGAAGAGCATGATCTGGCGGTCCGGGTAGATGATCTCGCCATCTTTTGTCACGACACCCAGGCGGTCGCCGTCGCCGTCAAAGGCAAGCCCCAGTTCAGCGTCACTGTTCTTGAGTGCGTGAATGACGTCTTCCAGGTTCTCGGGCTTGGAGGGGTCGGGGTGGTGATTGGGAAAGTTGCCGTCGACTTCGCTGAACAGCTCGGTGAGCTCGCAGCCGAGCTTGCGGAACAGGTCGGGAGCGGTGTTGCCGGCGACGCCATTACCGCTGTCCAGCACGATCTTCATGGGGCGGGCGAGCTTGACGTCGCTGATGATTTTCTCGATGTAGGCGGGACGCACATCGGTCTTCGAGACACTGCCGGCGCCACGGGCGAAGTCGTCCTCGATGATGCGGCGACGCAGATCCTGGATCATGGCGCCGTACAGCGTCTGGCCGCCGAGCACCATCTTGAGGCCGTTGTACTCGGGCGGATTGTGGCTGCCGGTGATCGACACGCAGCTGTTGGCGCCGAGGTGGTAGGCGGCGAAGTAGGTGATCGGGGTGGCGACGCAACCGATGTCGATGACGTCAATGCCGGTCGAGGTGATGCCGGCGGCGAGCGCTTCGGCAAAGCGCGGGCCGGATAAGCGGCCGTCGTAGCCAATGACAATGGTCTTCTGGCCGCGCTTGAGCGCTTCGGTACCGAGGGCCTGGCCGATACCGCGCACGGTGTCGTTGGTGAGGCTCTTGTCGACAATGCCGCGGATGTCGTAGGCCTTGAAGATTTCTGCTGCAGGTTGGCTCATGGTGTAGGAGGGAGGTTTCAGAAAAGCAGGGTGAGGACGCCGGTCAGGCCGTAAAGGCGGTTGCTGGCGATTTCGCCCGCCGAGAAGAAGCCGGCGAGCGGGAGTTGATCGAAGACTTCGGCAATCATCGCGACTTCGCTGTCGTCGCTGTCGAACAGGGCGCCGCCGCGCCCAGCGCAGCTGATGTAGATGCCGGCTACGGGGGGCTCGGGGCAGGCCTGGCGCAGGCGGGCCAGCGTGCGGCGGAAGTCCTCTGCGGCGCTGTTGGCGTCCTGGCGCACGAAGACAAGCTCCTGGCCTTCGGCAACTTGCTCGTTGATCGAGAGGGCGCCAGCGCGCAGGTCGAAGTCGGTAATGGGACGCACGGCGAAACCGGTGGGGCCGCTTTCTTCGTTGCGCAGCCCTACGCGCAGGTTGCGTGCGGCGCGTTGCAGATCGGCGCCGAGTGCGGGGCCGATGGCTTCGCGAAAGACCTTGAGCGCGGGTCGACCGTCGAGCTCGACGATGGCGTTCTCGTCGCTGGCGGTGACGCGCCAACTGCCGGGCAGGGCGATACAGCCCTGGCTGACGGCGGTGACGAGGCGGATGCGTTCATCGAAGGCGACGCCAGATAGCCCGCCTTGCAAGGCTGCGTCGGCAAAGTGCAGGGGCATGTGGCGAGCACTGGCGAGGCCACCACACAGGCAGTTGCCACGTACCTTGGAGGACATGTCCTGCACCAGTTCGCTCATGTCCGGCGTGGCCGGGTCGCCGTGCACGAGTGCGCCAAAGCTGGCGAAGTCGCGCGGCAAGGGTTTGCGCCCGGAAAAGACGCGGAAGCTGTCAGTGGGCAGGCGGCAGGTCAGCAGGGATACGGCTGGTGCATCGATCTCGGCCTCTCCCGTGCCCAGCACACCGATCCCGGTTGCGCCGACCCAGTGCTCGATGCCGGTGGCAGCGCGCAGGCGTTCGATCATCTGCGCCGCATGCGGGCTGAAGCGGTCAGAGATGTATAGCAGGCCCAGGTTGGCGCCATCGATGCGCTGCAGGCGATTGATGGCGTGTTCGAGAGCGAGTCGCCAGTCGACCGACAGTGCGTAGGCGCTGCTGGCGAGACAGGCGCTCATTTCTTGCGGCCGCCAGACTTCGGAGGTGGTGGGGCTGCCGGCGGTTCGCTTGCTTCGGGCGGCATTTGGGGTTCCGAGGTCGCAGCACCGGCCGCAGGGAAAGGCCAGGCCCACAGGGCCGGATTGGTGAAGGGATTGGCGGGCATCTCGCCATGTTCGCCGGGTTGGCTCATGGCGCGCACGGCGGAGAGTGCGGCGCGCTGGACTTCCAGCCCCTGAATGGTCATCTGCAGCATCGAGAGGTTCATCTTGAGCCAGCCTTCGACAGCGCGCAGGTCGGTGATGCGTTTCTCGATCTCATCGACGTCCAGCGTCGGTGTGGCCATGCCTGGCAGGCCAAAACCCATGCTGCTCCATAGTTGGCGCATGAAATCGAAACTATTGTCTGCGTTGCTGCTCATGTGATGCTCCTGCTGCACGAAATGCGTCCGGCGCCGTTTGGCGTCCCCGAGCGGGGACCCCAATGGTAACGCGAGGATTTGTCAGCGTGCTTGCGTCCCCGGTGCTGGAACGAGATGAGCGACATGTGCAATGGCTGCACGGAGCTTGGCAGGGCGTACAGGTTTGTGCAGCAAGGGGATGCCGAGGTCGGTGGCTTGGCGCAGTACGTCCGGGCCGGTATCGCCGGATAGCAGCAGCCCCGGCAGTTGCGGGCCGAACTGCGCCCGCAGGGTGGCGATAACTTCCAGGCCGTTGCGCGGGCCGGGTAGGCGGAAGTCGCTGATGAGGACCTGGGGCGTGATTTCGTTGTCGGCGAGGGCGTGCAGCAGGGCGTCGAGGCTTTCGCCGGAGACGACGTAGCATCCCCATGCGCGCAGCAGCCCAGCGAGGCTTTCCATGGCCAGGGAGTCGTCATCAACAATGCCGATAACCAGACCGACGAGGTTGGATTCGGTACCGACTGCTTCATTGAGCTGGGTGACGGGGCGAGCGATCTTGGCTTCGATGCCGAACACCGAGCCACGACCTGGGCGGCTGCGCAGGCTGAGGCGGTGGTCGAGCAGCACGCACAGGCGGCGCACGATGGCGAGGCCGAGGCCAAGGCCCTTGCTGCGGTCGCGTGCTGCGTTGTCGAGCTGGATGAATTCCTGGAAGACGCTCTCCTGTGCGTCCTCGGGAATGCCGATGCCGCTGTCGCGCACTTCGATGAGGACACGCACGCCGCGGCGTCGCGCCGTCACCATCACGGCGCCGCGAGGGGTGTAGCGCAGGGCATTGGTGACCAGATTGAGCAGGATGCGCTCGAACAGCATGGGGTCGCTCTCGACCCACAGATCGGTCGGCACCACGCGCAGCGCCAGGCCCTTCTCTTCGGCGCTCGCGCGGTACTCGCTCTCGATGCGCTCGAACAGGGGGCCAAGCGGGAAGGGGCGCGGGTTGGCGGTGACCACACCGGCGTCGAGCTTGGAGATGTCGAGCAGGCTGTCGAGCAGGTTCTCCATGGCCTCGGCCGAGGCGGCGATGCGGCCGATCAGCTGCTGTGTATCGCCGCTGTGCTCCTTGTTGGCGAGGTCTTCGATGAACAGTCCGAGGGCGTGCATGGGCTGGCGCAAGTCGTGGCTGGCTGCCGCAAGAAAGCGTGATTTGGCAAGGTTGGCGCGCTCGGCCTCTTCCTTGCGCTGGCGCAGCTCGGCTGTGGCTTGCGAGACTTGCATTTCAAGACTGTCGCGCGACAGCTTCAGGCGGCGTGCCATCTCGTTGAGGCCTTCGGCCAGCTGCTGCAGGGAGCCGCCGCCTTCGACCGGCACCTGCACGTCCAGGCGCCCACGGCCGATGTCCGTCACCGTGCGGGCGATGTTGCGGATCGGCTGGCTGACCGAGCGGCTGAGCCACATGGCAAGCGCGCCGCTGCCTGCCAGCACGATCAGCAGCGTCAGCAGGGCTTTCAGCATGTGCAGGTTCTTGCGGCTTTCCAACTGCTCCAGCGATACCAGCACGACCACCTCGCCAAGCTTGCGGCTGGTAGCGGCATTGGCGGTGCCGGCGGTGAGGGTATAGGGGTCTTCTTCGCTGACGGCTGTGTTACCGACGGCGGCACTGATGCGGATGATGCTGTTGCCCACCCACTCGACGCCGGATGCGTTGCGGCGGATGGCGGTCTGGTTGGCTTGCAGGCCGGCGGAGGCGAGCAATTCGTGATCGCGGCCGAAGATGGCGACGCCCTGCAGATCCGCATTGGACAGCGTCGATTGTGCAAGACGGGCCAGTTCGTCGCGGTTGCCGGAGAACAAACCGAATTCCGATGCGGAGGCCAGCTGGCGCGCGAGCGCCTGACCACGGGCTGCCAGCGCGTCTTCAAGATCGCCAAGGCGGGAGACGGTCAGGATGGCTGTCAGCAGGATGCCCAGCACGGCGGTGGGCACCAGCGCCACAAGCAAGACCCGCGTGCGGATGTCCCAGCGCATGTGGATCATGGCGTGCTCCGTTCGAGCCGCTCCATCCGTTCGTGGATGACGGCTTCCGGATCCAGATCAAAACCCAGCGAACGAGCCGCTACGTTGTTGATGCCGATGGAATAGATGCGCGGGTACTGCACGGGCGGTACCTGACCGCCATTGAGGATGCTGCGTGCGATCTCGCTCGACTGGGTTGCCAGCTGGGCAGGGGTCGAATAAATGGCTACCAGTGCGCCGGAGCGGACGTATGCCGGCGAAAAGCCGACGACGGGCACGCGGAAGCGATAGGTGCTGAGGATGATGTTGGGAATGGTCTGGCTGTTGAAGACCGATGTGTCGGGGGTGGCCAGAAGGGCGCCCCCTTCAGAGAACATGCGCTGCAGTGCCGGGTAGATGTCGGCGTCGGAGTTGATGGGCTCCGTCATCGGCCGCAGCTTGCGTTCGCGCGCCACGGCGCTCAGACGTGCCACATGTTCGCGGCTGTCGCGGCCAGCGAGCAGGCCGATGCGGTCGATGTTGGGCAGGGCTGCCTTGACTAGATCAAGGTAGCGGTTGGGGGGTTGGTCCACGAACACGGCACTGATGCGGCGGTCATCGCGGCGCGCGGCGGGTAGTTTGTCGTAGGAGCTGCGCGGGATGAGAGTCAGCAGAACCGGGGTGCGGATTTCGCGCCCCAGCACCGTGTCCACCGCCTTGCCGCCGACCGCCAGCACCAGTTGGGGGTCGAAGCCCCCACGTGTTGCCAGCAGGTCGCTGTCGATGACGCTGACTTCATGCTGGTTGCCGCGCTGCAACTCCGCCTTGATGGCGTCTGCGAACTCCATGTAGACGCCCCGTGGTTCGCTGACCACGACGAGCACGGACGCCGCATGCGCCGGCGAGAGACCGGCGAATGCGAGGCATGCTGCGAAGAAAAGGCGGCGCAAACAGCGCATGGAGCTAATAGGTAGTCGGGGCTGGGGTTGCTTGTCTGACTCTGTTCTGCGGGCTGGCGTTGCACGCCGACCCGGGGTGGGCAGGCTGCACCCTCCTTGACCGGCCCTGCATGGTATCGGACGCATTGGGCGCCGTGAGTGATTGTGCCTGAAAGGGAAGGGGACCCGCTCAGAACGAAGGATGCCTACATCAAGTTGTTGGTGTCGGCTGTCGATGACTGGAAAGGACCTCTGTCTCGCAGCGCCTGTCTGCAGTGTGTTCGCTGTGGTCAGACAGCGCAATGTGGTGGAAACGGGGGCCGCCTCGTACCCATATTCAGAGGATGGGTAATTGCCGGTGTGTTAGGCTTAGTGCCTTGTCATGAAATTCAGCCCGGATAACGCGTTGATGAGCGAGTGCCGCATACTGGTCATTGAAGATCACGCCCTGGTGCGTGAGGCCATGGTGCTGGCGCTGGAGCGCCTGGGTTTGTCCTGTGTATTCGCGCAGGCTTCTTGCGGGCAGGAAGCGCTTGGCATCATTGAGGCGCGGCAAGACTTTGATCTTGTCCTGGTCGACCTGATGCTGCCCGACATGAGTGGCTTCTCGCTGCTCTCCGTACTGGCGCATCGCTTTCCTTCGATACCTGTGGTGGTGGTGTCGGCACTGGCTGACGAGGCTTCTGTCAAGCGCGCCCTGAAGGCGGGCGCCTCGGGTTTCCTGTCCAAATCCTTGTCTACCGAGCAGTTGGTCGACGCGGTGCGCAAGGTGCTGGATGGCGGTGTCGTAACGCCCGAGAGTTCGGAGCTGACCAGTAGCCGCCCGCCGCGTAAACGCAGTGTGGATTCGATTTCGGAGCAGTTCGGTCTGACTGCGGCGCAAACACGTGTCATGGAACTGATGGTCGAGGGGCGGACCAATCGTGAGATTGCCGATCTGTTGGGGCTTGCCGAGGGCACTGTAAAGGTGCATTGCTCGGCGATCCTGCGTGCCCTTGACGTCTCGAATCGCGCCCAGGCACTTGTCGTGCTGGCACGTCACGGCTTGCGCGGTTGACCTTCGCGCCTTCCCGAAGCTCAGTGCCGGGTCATTTGCTGTGGCTGGGCCTGGCTGCCGAGGACCTGCCGGCGCTCGAAGCTGTCGAGCGTATCGATGAGGGAGCGATCCTTGTGGTTGATAAGGGTCAGCGTCATGTCGGCAACCGAGCGTGCGGCATTGTTCAGTACTGTCGGCAGGCTCTCCGGCAGGCGTGCCTGCAACAGCAGCTTGGACGAAGATACAGCGAAAGTCGGGGCCAGCACACGCTGCCGCAGGTGGGTGGGCAGGGTGTCGAGCAGCTTGCGCGAAGCGTCCTGTTGCCAGTGGTTCGTCGGCCACTGCGATGGCAATGCCCACGCGCGCGGGTAGCGCTCCAGGTCCTGGGCAACGGCGCGCAGATCCTCAGCCGAGTCTCGGAAAGGCAGCAAGACGAGGCTGGATAGCTTGTACAGCGTCATATCCGTATCCGTCCGGTTGGCCCCGCCATCCAGCACTCCGACCCAGCCAGGCAGGCCGCGCAGTGTCTCCATCATTTTCTCGCGAGCCTTGGCTGATCGCGCATCCGCGACGACGTAGTTTCGGCCTTCGGGCCTCAAGGGCTCGCGAAATTCGTCGGTCATCACACAGGCTGCGCGTCGCCCCAACAAGGTCAGGCCGTGACAGATCATGTGGGAGAGCGTTGTTTTGCCCGTTCCGCCCTTGATGCCGATTACGCAGATGATTTCAGCCATGCTCTTGCTCCTTTACAGACGAGCAGTGTGCGCGACGCACTGTGTCAACCTAGCCGCGATTTGCCGCCGGAACCGGCTGCTTTCCGCTGTTTTGCCTGCCCAGACCCGATGCGGTAGCAATACAGCTGCGTACGGCGCGGGTCGTCTATATGGATAACTCGTTCGGGTTCCATTCCCGGGATTTCGAAGCTGTTACTGATGAGCAGGCTGCCCGGCGCCATTTCCCGCGCTGCCTTGGCCCAGAGTGCGGGCATAGGCACTGGGGAAAGAAAGGCATAGACGACGTCGTAAGGTTCGAGGCTGTATCTCCAGAAGTCACCGCGAAGCAGTGCAGCGTTAACTTGCGCGCGCGCCAGAAGTTTCGATAGAAAGAATGGTGCCGGAGCGTTTTCGATGCCGTCGATCTGCCAGTCCGGGCGCAGTCGTGCCAGGCGCCGGACCATTGAGCCCGTTCCGCTGCCGACATCCAGAAAGCGCGTGGGCGTATCAGGCAAAAAAGCCGCCAGGCGGTGCACGGTGATGCGGTTGGACAGGAACAGCGGAACCTGGGTCCGGAAGCTGGTCCAGTAGGTTGCGGCCAGTAGAACAAAGGCGGTCAGGTATACCCATGGTGGAAGCTTGCTCTGCATGGCCAGCACGATTCCCGGCAAGAACGCCAGGTGGATGCCGGACCACCAGCGCGGTGCGCCGAGTCCGGCTGACAGGGTGGCAGCAATAAAACCCTGTGATATGGACAGGGCCAAGGGCGAGAGTCCGGCAAGAATGCCGGAGCGGCCGATCGCCCACAGCAGGGCAAGGCTGCCCAGCTGGGCGAGGAGAGCTTTCAGTAAAGGCATTGGCGTCCGAAAAGGGGGAGTGCCTCCGTATCCTATGGTGTTCCCGCCAAACTCCTTCTCGCGATGAGCAGGGGCATGCTCCCGCTCTTTGCCTCATCAAAAAAGACCTTGACGCACGGAATTACGGTCACTATAGTTTCGGGTCTTCGCGCTGGGTGGGGTTCCCGAGCGGTCAAAGGGATCAGACTGTAAATCTGACGGCTCTGCCTTCGAAGGTTCGAATCCTTCCCCCACCACCAAGCCGAAAAGCGGCAGTAGCTGAAAAGGATTCGCCCGGGCTTTGTGCTGATGGAGCTTGTTTTTGCGGGTGTAGCTCAATGGTAGAGCTGAAGCCTTCCAAGCTTAAGACGAGGGTTCGATTCCCTTCACCCGCTCCAGGTTTTGCAGTACGGATTCGCCCATGTAGCTCAGTGGCAGAGCACTCCCTTGGTAAGGGAGAGGTCGCGTGTTCAATCCACGCCATGGGCACCATAAATTGTTGTTTTTGATCGATATTCTCTAGTTTGGGATAACGGGGTAAGACATGGCCAAGGAAAAATTCGAACGTACGAAACCGCACGTGAACGTAGGCACGATTGGTCACGTTGACCATGGCAAGACGACGCTGACGGCGGCGATTACGACCGTT
>NZ_BAABLD010000014.1:0-1788 GCF_039544165.1 Viridibacterium curvum | reverse complement strand
GTCAGTCGCGGCTAACCAATCGGTCAACGGGACAGCCTGCAAGCTGCGCTTGCAGGTACCCTCCGCGCTTCGCGCTCCGGCTGCCCCTTACCTCAAACGTTAGATTTCAATGAATCTCGACGCTCTGCGAGAAGTGACTAAGTGCAATGGATGGAAAGCATTGGCAGATACTCTGCTGACGCAGCCGAAACCAAGCCACGAAGCCTCGGGGGTTTTTGAAACCTACTGGATTGAAGGTGGGGCACGAATGCGCGAGCAAATATCAGATGATAGAAAGCTTGTCGCGCTTCTTCGTCACATGCTCAAGCCCTACGCGGGAAGCCAAGTTTCATTGTATCGAGGCGAAAACGTCGAAAGATGGAAGGACGGAAAAATTGGTTTGGCATGGACGCCGAGAATTGAAACCGCTCAAATGTTTGCCGGCGGCTTAAATTCAGTTCCTTCCGGTGGTGTTGTGTTGCACACTGTTTGCGCCCCGAGCTCAGTGATTGCAGAGCCGAACTACCATAGTCGCTACTTGGGCGAAGACCAGTACACGATTGACCCATTCTCTTTAGGGGGCATTGATGTCATTGAACACCAACCGCCATCGCCGGTGCTTAGTCGTGCAAATGAAATCTAACCCTGCAGTCGAGAGGGACAGCCAACAAGCTGCGCTTGTTGGTTCCTTCCGCGCTTCGCGCTCCGGCTGCCCCTCACTTCCACGTTAGGCCATGAACCTCAAAGACGCGAGGCGCTATCCCGTTGTTTCACTCGCAGCCGAATACTTGGCAATGGGACATTTGATGCGTAGAAATATCCTTGCGTACAAGGCCCCGCCAAACAATGAAGGCTATGACCTAATTTGCATTCACCCCGATCCGAAAAAATCGGCTGAGCAAATCCGGGTGCAGGTCAAGAGTCGTTATCAGACTGACTGTGACAGAGCATTCCCAGTCAAAGCAAAAAGCTTTGATGCCTTTGACTATCTAATCATCGTCTTCTTGAACAACGGCTACTACTATCGAAAGAAGCCGATTCGTGAAGGGGTGGCCGAACCTGAGTTCTACACACTCCCAGGGGACTTCATCCGACAACACCATGTGACCATGGCTTCTGGGTGGGAGAAGGTTCTTACCAAGGGTCAAGATATGGAAAGATATAAGAACGCAAATGGCTTTGAGATCATCGCGCGTGATTTGGGCATCCCTTACCCGGGCGATCCCGATGGCGCGGCCTAACCCTGCAGTCAAGCGGACCGCCTGCAAGCTGCGCTTGCAGGTTCCCTCCGCGCTATCGCGCTCCGGCGTCCGCTTACTTCCACGTTAGCCGCTCGTTTCGTTGCGGGCCTCTCTCCAGGGCCTGCCCGGAGAGCCAATACTGGTGCGGCTCTTCAGGCATCTGTTTTTCGTGCTTTCTTTGGCGCAATCGCTCGCGGGGTTTGAGGGCTCGGACGTTCGGGATGAGGGTGAGTCACGGACGATCTGGCACGACAAGGATGGCTTGTCCGCGCACGAGAAACAGTTGGTCGTTCATCGCTCGGGCGCAGTTTCAATCGTGCAAGCAAACAATCAAAAATTCACTGGCTTCATCGGTCAGCTTCGCGGGGCAGGAGCGCTCTATAGTCCAGGCGGCTAGCGCCGCGAGCAAAGGCACGCAACACTGTGGCGGCACGGGCTGCTTCAGTGTCCGAGATGATTGCGGCGATTAAAGCCAATCGCTATGCTGGGCGCAGTTTCCAACCCAAGGGCAATGCCGGTGTCACAGTCAGTCGCGGCTAACCAATCGGTCAACGGGACAGCCTGCAAG
>NZ_BAABLD010000013.1:0-763 GCF_039544165.1 Viridibacterium curvum | reverse complement strand
CGCCGCCTTCAGCAATGGCGTGACGATCTCTGGCGGCACGATCACCGTGCCGGCAGGGGTCACCAGCTTCACCGTCTCCGTGCCGACCACGGCTGACACCATCGATGAAGCCAACGAGACCTACACCCTGACCGTGGGCGGCGTGGCCGCCACCGGCACGATCAACGACGACGACGCCGCACCGACCGTGCAGAGCGTCTCGTCGCCGAGCGTCAACGAGGGTAACAACCTCGTCTATAACGTTGCGCTCACCAACGCCTCCTCGTCGAGCATCACCTTCCCCTTCACCCTCGGTGGCGGCACCGCTGCAGCGGGCGACTTCGGTTCGCCGACCTTCAGCAACGGGGTCACCCTCGCAGGTGGCGTGCTGACCATCCCGGCCGGTGTCACGAGCTTCACCGTGACCGTGCCGACTGTCAGCGACACGACGGATGAGCTGGACGAAACCGTGCCACTGACTGTCGGTGGCGTCACCGGCACTGGCACCATCCTCGACGACGACGCCGCACCGACGATTGCCTCCGTCACGAGCAATAGCGCGACAGAAGCCAGCAACATCGTCCATACGGTGACGCTGTCGAATGCCTCCAGCGTCGCAACGACCTACACCCTGTCGCTCGCCGATGTCACGGCAACCGGCGGCGGTACCGACTACACGTCCGCCCTGACCAACGCCTCGTTCTCGAATGGCGTGACGATCTCGGGCGGCACGATCACCGTGCCGGCAGGGGTCACGAGCTTCACTGTCACTGTCCCCACCACG
>NZ_BAABLD010000012.1:0-1070 GCF_039544165.1 Viridibacterium curvum | reverse complement strand
TGTCCACGTTTGGCCAGATGCCTAACCCTGCAGTCGAGCGGGACAGCCAACAAGCTGCGCTTGTTGGTTCCCTCCGCGCTACGCGCTCCGGCTGCCCCTCACTTCCACGTTAGCCGTCGAATGCCTACACCTACGATCAGTGAAGAATGGCGATTGGGATTTGGCTCAGCCCTCCCGGCGGGTTACCTATGCCGCAGAGTGTTATCTGAATGCTGGGTGCGCATTCATAGTCTTCCGGAGTCCAAGCGATATCCTGAGTCTGAACAAGAATATTCTGAAATGCTCGCTCGCCAAAACGCTGTTGCCGAATACACCTTGGGCAAAGAATCTGAATGCGTTTTATTCTTCACACGATATGGTGAAGAGAAAGCATTTACCTCTGCGGGCCTTCCACCTCTGCGAGGCGTTCCCGAGCACGTGATGTCTTTCTACGATGAAGATGGCGAAGATGAGTATCAATTCTTTGCCCTTCGCATCATCTGGAAAAAAGAAAAGTTCAACGATCTGATTGTTGCCTGCGCCAACGATCAAACCGGGTCTATCTTGTTTGCAAATACTGCAACTCGAAGCATCTACGCTCCATACGATGGAGGCGCTGATTTATTCTTCCCTTCCGCCCAAGACGTTCCCGTGGCGCGCAGCCGCTTTGCAAAATGGCTCTCCGCAAGGGCAGATGGGCTGTGAAGTCGTCGGCTAACCATTCAATCCAGGGGACTGCCAGCAAGCTGGCATCCCCTGATNGCACCATTTTTCAAGGCCCTCTTCCGCACTTTCTTTGGCGCAATCGCACGCGGGGTTTGAGGGTTCGAACGTTCGGGATGAGTTTGAGTCACGGACGATCTGGCACGACAAGGATGGCTTGTCCGCGCACGAGAAACAGTTGGTCGTTCATCGCTCTGGCGCAGTTTCAATCGTGCAAGCAAACAATCAAAAATTCACTGGCTTCATCGGTCAGCTTCGCGGGGCAGGAGCGCTCTATAGTCCAGGCGGCTCACGCCGCGAGCAAAGGCACACAACACTGTGGCGGCACGGGCTGCTTCAGTGGCCGAGATGATTGCGACGAGCAAAGC